>CAWHGX010000044.1:0-147619 GCA_963828775.1 uncultured Bacteroidales bacterium
CCAGCGGGTACTTCTTCAAAGGCTGCCTGCCTTTCCGCAGGTTGAGCAGGAGGATGGCGATGACCACCAGCCCCAGGTTGGCAGCCAGCAGGGCGCCAACCCGCACAAACCACCGCCGGCCGCGAATACCGGCAGCTTGTCGATCACAGCCGTCAGGATGACCGCGGCAATGGCCAGCGGGGTAAGTAATTTCCAGCTGATGGCCATCATCTGGTCGATGCGGAAGCGCGGGAAGGAAGCCCGCATCCAGATGCCAATGAAGTACACGATGCCGGCCTTGAGCATGAAATAAACCAGACCCAGGAGCGGGTATCGTTCGGCATACGGTCCGTGCCAGCCGCCCAGGAACAGGACGGCGAACAGGAGCGAGATGGTAAAGGCATGCAGGAAATCCGCCACGTAGAACATGCCAAATTTCAAGCCGGAATATTCGATATTAAAGCCGGCTACCAGTTCCGACTCCGCCTCGGTCAGGTCGAAGGGTGAACGCCCGACCTCGGCGATGCTCGCCAGGAAGAAAATGAAAGCCGACACCGGTGCGATGATCACGTAGGGTATGACCTGGCCGCGCACGATCTGGTTCAGGCTGAGTGAGCCCGACAGCATGACCGGCACCAGCAATGCGATCACCAGCGGCACCTCGTAGGATAAAAGCTGCGCCACCGAACGAAAGGCGGCCAGCAGGGCATATTTATTGTTGGAACCCCAGCCTGACAGCACCACCGCGATCTCGCCCAGCCCGCCGATGGCCACCACGTACAGGACGCTCACATCCAGGTCGGCACCCACCAGGCTGATGGTAAACGGCAGCACCGCCCACACTCCCAGCACGGCAGCCACCGCCAGGATCGGGCCCAGGTTATAGGGCACGAGATCGACCCCGGCCGGGGTGATGTGCTCCTTGATAAAGATCTTGATCATATCCGTCAGGGGCTGGATGATGCCCCATGGGCCGACCCGGTTGGGACCAAAGCGATCCTGGAAACGCCCAATGATCTTGCGCTCGAACCAGATCAAGACCAGTACGAACAGCATGGATCCCATGGCCAAAATGAAGGCGCCCGCCAGCAACAGCAGGAAATCAGCTGTCGCAACCGGCAAACCCCAGCCGATCAGAACTGATTGCAGCCAGTTCACGAGGAAGAGATAGGGATCAGTCCAGAAATCCACTTATGGCTCCGTTATACCCATTCCAGCGCACCCTTGCGCCAGGCATACAACAGCCCGGCCACCAGGATCAGGATGAATAAAACAGCTTCGAACACCATGAACAGTGTCAACTGATTATAGGCCGCTGCCCACGGGTAAAGGAAAACGATCTCGACGTCGAATACCAGGAACACCAGGCCAAAAATATAATACTGGGCTTTGAACTGCACCCAGGTATCACCGACGGTTTCGATACCGCATTCGTACACGGAGCGCTTGATCGCATCCGGTTTCTTGGGACCCAGCAGCCAGGAGATGAAGATGGCGGCGGCCGGCAAGGCCAGCGCAATCACCAGGAAGACTCCGATATACACCCAGGCGGTCATCTCAAACCTCTCCTTCTCCCTTTTTCCCTGCGCGTTCGAGGGTTTCCTGCTGGTCGCGCAACGGGTGGATGGCCGCATGATAAGCAGCAGGTTTCATGAGTTTTTTGAGGTCATAACGCAGGTCCACCCGGCGGGAGTGCGTGGCAATTTCATACACGTGATCCATCTGGATCGCATCGAACGGGCAAAACTCGGCGCACAGGCCGCAGTTCATGCACACATCCGCCTCGATCACAAACTCGGCCGGCTGGGTGAGCGGTTTATTCGTTTCGGGGTCGACCGCGCGTGTGATCCAGATGCACTGCGGCGGACAGACCCTCGCACACATGCCACAGGCCGTGCAGCGTATCTTTTTCTCCCCACCTTCCAGCGTGTCATATACCAGGAAGGGGATGAAGCGGAAGTTCTCCGGCGAGGGCAGCTTCTCCTCGGGATATTGGATGGTGAATATGCCGCGTGTTTTATAAGACAGGCGGTCCTGTATGCCTTCCTTCGTCCGGTAGCGCCTGCCGTGCCAGCGCAGGTCTACCAGGTAAGTATCGACCATGCGGCGGAAGGTCACCCATAAACCCTTGAGCATACCCAGACCGGTCATGGATGGCATCAGCGGTCAACCTCCCCCAGCGTGATGTCGATCGATCCCAGGATGACCACCACGTCGGCGATCTTGTGCCCGCGGCACATGCCCGCCAGGCTCGTCAGGTTGATAAAGCAGGGTGCGCGCACGTGGTAGCGGTAGGGATTGGGTTTGCCATCCGAGACCAGGTAGAAACCCAATTCGCCCTTCGGACCTTCCACGTGTCCATAGGCTTCACCGGCCGGCACCTTGGTGGTCCAGGCCGGCTTGCCCGCCAGGATGGGGCCCTCGGGGATGCCGTCCACCACCTGTTGTAAAATCCGGATACTCTGGCGGATCTCCTCCAGGCGCACCAGGTAGCGATCGTAAACATCACCATGCCGCCCAACGACCACATCGAACTCCAGCCGGTCGTAGATGCTGTAAGGATCTGCGCGGCGGATGTCGTACGGGACGCCCGAGGCGCGCAGCAAGGGACCGGTGATCGATTGCGCCAGGGCGGTTTCCGGAGGAAGGATGCCAATGCCCTCACAGCGGGCACGGATGATCTCGTTGGTGGTCAGGTAGCGGTCAATCTCGTCGATGCTCTCCGGCAGCCGTTCGAAAACCAGCCCACGGATGCGCTCCAGCTCACCCGGCGGCAGATCGGCTGCCACCCCGCCGAAGCGGAAATAATTGCACATCATGCGCGAACCGGCTACCCGCTCAAATATATCCAGGATCAGCTCGCGTTCTTTCAGAGCATAAAGGGACGGGGTGTAGAAGGCACCCAGGTCATTGAGCAGGAAACCGATACTGATCAGATGCGATGCGATACGCGTCAGCTCGGCCATCATTACCCTCAGGTACTCAGCCCGTTCCGGCACACTCACGCCCGTCAGCTTCTCCACGCTGGTGACGTAGCCGAAGTTGTTACTCATCGAGGTGATGTAGTCCAGCCGGTCGGTGAAGGGAATGTTCATGATCCACGAGTTGCGTTCCCCGATCTTCTCATGGTTGCGGTGTAAATAACCCATCACCGGTTTGAGGCTGACGATCTGTTCACCCTCCAGCATGGCCGCCATGCGGAAAACACCATGCGTCGAGGGATGCTGCGGCCCCAGGTTGACGATAATACGGTCGGTTGCCAGGTCCTTCCCTTCCGGGGCTTCACGCTTGAGCGCCTCATACAGCGCTTCATCGTCCTGCTGAAGCCAGCCCTCCGGATTGAAACCGGGCGGAAATTTGAGGTTGTCCTTGTAAGGTGTCCGTTCTTCGGCCGGACGCTGGCTGGCATTCGGCCAGCGGTCCTTGAAAGGCTTGACTTCTTCGTTGTAATAGGGTTCGTGCCAATCCTTGCGCAGCGGGTGACCGTTGAAACCTTCCCAGGTCAGGAATGCGTCTTTGTTCTGCTGTGCTGAGATTTCAACGTAAATCAGCATTAGAGCGGTTAAAACGAGAGATGTCTTTTTCATGTTTCAAATAAGAATTAATAAACGCTTTAAAGAAGCAGGTTATCAAAAATAGTCATTTTGACCTTTATTATAATTCGACTCAGGTAAGAAAAATATTATCAGGGACAGCAGGAGTTATGCCTTTTTCATGGGCAATCCTGTAAAGCTCGTTAAGTGCCTTCCTTCCGTCAATTCCAAGATGAAGGGAAAAGTCATTTACAAAGAGCTTGATATGTTTCTTCATCACTAAACTATCCATCTCCTGAGCATTTGAAGAAACAAAGTCATGAGAAGCCTCAGAATTCCCGATGGCAAATTCGATACTTCTGCGAAGAACCCTGTTAAATTTTAATGCAATGTCTTCAGGGATCTTCCTGTTAATTACTATAATACCAAGAGGTATTGGAAGTCCTGTAAGCCCTTCCCATAATTCACCCATATCAGCGATCTTCTGAAGTCCCTTCATCTGATAGGTAAACCTGGTCTCATGAATTATAAGTCCGGCATCGGCCTCATCTCTCAACAGGACCTCCTCAATATCCGAAAAAAGATACTCTTTCCTGTTCAGAGCATGAGGCCAGGAGATACTGAACAGCAGATTTGCAGTCGTGTATTTTCCGGGAATTGCGATCCTGGCTTCATTAAGTGTTTCAGGGTCAATAAAACGTTTACTTATAAGAAGGGGACCATTACCATATCCAAGTGCACTCCCTGAATCGAGGATTGTATAATTTTGTGCTGTATAAGCATAAGCATGACTGCTTATTTTAGTAATATCGACCCGGGAGGTAAATGCTTTTCTGTTCAGCTCCTCAACATCTGCAAGAAAGTATTCGAACTTAAGACCTTCAGTATCGATCCTGCCATTCACCAGTGCATCAAAAATGAATGTATCATTGGGACATGGTGAAAAACCCAGCGTTAATTTCATCGATTTATTCAAACAATAATAAAACTTCTTTAAGCGTGGCCGACAGATTGTTAAGAGCAAGCGGGATATTCCATTTCTCCTTATTGCGGGGTTCCACCCTGTTTGAAACAGCCCTGAGAGCAAGAAAAGGGATATTCTCCCTGCTGCAAATGTAGAAAAAAGATGCACCCTCCATCGTTTCAATGTCAGGATGATATCTTTTTGATATCATTTTGATATTATTTTGCGATCCTGTGGCAGTATTGACAGTAACAGCCCTTACCGGCCGGAGCACTTCAACTGCTTTTGCTACAAATCCGTTTTCAGCATTTATCCAGCCCCCCATGAAAGGGAATCTGTCAGGATCTTCCAGCCCTGCCTCAGCAAGTGTAAGAAAGCCATCATTTGTTTCAACTCCGGCATCAGCAAAACAGTCCGACACAGGTACAACAACCTCACCGGTCACCAGATCATCCCTGTAGCTTCCGGCTATGCCAATATTAACAGCCAGATCAGGTTTTGAGCCGGCCGAGATCCATTTTGTCATTGCCCAGGCTGTTGCAACTGATCCGACACCTGTTACAAGCAGCATTAATTCAATATTCCCGAGCAGCAATCCTTCCGGAAAAGTTTTGATCCCCGGAATGCTCAGCAGAGTATCTGCCTCGGCCTGAGTAGCTGTTACAATAACGATTCTTAAAGGCATGTCTGTCAGAAACGATCCGTTTAGCAATTAACCACATAAATATATTGTTTTAAGATTGAAAAAGATCAACATTATTGGTTAATATTGCAACTTTAATAGCCTGATCCAATGATCTACATTACACGCAGAGAAAGATTTAGCGCGGCTCACAGGATGTACAGGAATGATTGGACGGATGAAGAAAACCTGAGAGTTTTCGGGAAATGCTCCAATCCCAACTGGCACGGACATGATTATGTATTACAGGTAACTGTTAAAGGTATAGTCCCTGAAGAATTTGGTTTTTTCATGAATATAACCACTCTGAAACAGATAATTAAAGATAAGATCATTGACAAGGTAGATCATAAGAATCTGAATCTTGACGTAAGCTTCATGCGTGGCAAAATTGCCACAACCGAGAATCTGGCTATAGCAATATGGAATGAACTTAAACCGGCTATTGAGAAAGAAGGAGGTGTTCTTCATTGTGTAAAAATCGCAGAAACTGAAAATAATTCGATAGAATATTATGGGTAAGAAAATAGAATCAATAAATAACGGCAGCGGGATATTCTCAAATGGTTATAACAAAATAGAATCGTGGGATGCTGAAACAATAAGTGAATTATCATCTATCTATTACAAAGTCCTTAAGCTTATTGGTGAAGATCCTGACCGTGAGGGTTTGAAAAGGACTCCTGTCAGGGTTGCCAAAGCCCTTAATTTCATGACTTTGGGATACGGCCAGAATCCCTGTGAAATAATTAATTCGGCGAAATTCAGGGAAGAATACAGCGAGATGATAATTGTTAAGGATATTGAACTCTACTCAATGTGCGAACACCATATGCTTCCATTTTTCGGCAAAGCTCATGTTGCCTATATACCAAATGGCCATATTACAGGTTTGAGCAAGATTGCCAGAGTGGTTGAGGCTTTTGCCCGCCGGCTTCAGGTTCAGGAAAGGCTCACCATGCAGATAAGAGATTGCCTTCAGGATTGTCTTGATCCCATGGGAGTGGCCGTTGTTATCGAAGCCCAGCATATGTGCATGCAGATCAGAGGAATACAGAAGCAGAATTCAGTTACCACAACGTCAGCCTTCACAGGTATTTTTCTTGATAATCTGAACACGCGCGAAGAATTTGTGCATCTTATAGGATCAAAACTTCATTAAAAATTTTCCCCGCAGATCCCGCAGATTTTCGTTGATCTCTGATTAAATCTGCGCAGATCAGCGTTAGCTGCGGGAAAAAAATATTGTTTTATGAAAGCTTATGTTTTCCCCGGTCAGGGGGCGCAATACTCCGGAATGGGTAAAGATCTGTATAATAACTCCCTCCTGGCTAAGGAGATGTTTGAAACAGCAAACTCAATACTGGGATTCAGAATCACCGACCGGATGTTCACCGGGACTGATGAGGACCTGAAGCAGACAAAAACAACTCAGCCTGCAATTTTTCTTCACTCAACAATTTTTGCTGCTGTCATGGGAGAGTCCTTTAAACCTGAAATGGTCGCAGGACATTCACTTGGAGAATTTTCAGCCCTTGTTGCCAACAGGACACTCTCTTTCGAAGACGGACTTATCCTTGTTTCAAAAAGAGCGGATGCAATGCAGAAAGCCTGCGAAATATCACCTTCCGCCATGGCGGCAATTATAGGATTGGACGATACGGTGGTTGAAGAGGCCTGCTCAAGCATCAACGAGATAGTAATCCCGGCAAATTATAACTGTCCGGGGCAGATAGTTATATCAGGTTCGAACGAAGGAATAGAAAGAGCAGTTGAAATGCTTAAGGCAAAAGGGGCCAAAATGACTGTTAAGCTGGCAGTGGGCGGTGCTTTCCATTCACCCCTGATGGAATCCGCGCGTATTGAACTTGAAGCAGCAATCAAAAATACATACTTTCATCAGCCACTCTGTCCTGTATATCAAAATGTTAATGCCTCACCATCGACAGATCCTGATGAGATCAGGACTAATCTTGTCGCTCAGTTGACTTCACCGGTCAGATGGACCCAGACAATCAGGAATATGATTTCAGACGGAGCAACTTCATTTACTGAAGTCGGCCCGGGCAAGGTTCTTCAGGGCCTTATTAAAAAAATTGACAAGAATGTGGCGGCAGATGGAGTTTCACTTCAGGCAATCTAAGCACTTCTTACTGGTTTCATGATCACTCCCTTGTGTGTTTTGCCGTCAACCATGATCTCCAGCGGCTTTTCGAACCTGATATGTCGCAGGTGCTCATCTTCATATGTGACATGCATACTATTCAGCAGATCCACATCATAGAAACCTTCGTTGATGTAAGGATTAATGGTAAAATAACCTATACGGAACGAGGTAAGGTTTTGAAAGAAATGTGTTCCCTGGCTGGGATCGATCCTGTAATTTTTCAGACCTGATTCAATGATTATCCTGGCCGCTGATATCTGGGGCCATCTTACGGGAATTCCAAGCCATGGATCAGCTGATCCCCACCGGCCGGGACCAATAAGTACATAACCTGCACCATGCTTTACGAATTCACTGTTAATCCGTTCAATATCAAGAGCAATATCCTTGTTTTTTGCCGGATTAAACGATTCAGGCTTCACATACACAAGGTCGCATATACCTTTGAACATCCCATTTCCAAGCGCCGATTCTGAGTAGATTATTGTCTCCTGAGGCTTAATGTTCCCCAGACTGATAATCGAGGTCTCATCAGTATGGACGACCGGCCTTATCTGGAGAAAGTTGAATATTTTGGGGGCACCCGGAGGTGTTTCGAGATTGGCCGCAAATTCTATTTCAATAGGATTATTCATCTCCTTCTGCCCGAGATCGAGCAGGGTGCTTAAAATTTCAGCGAGAGGGAAGAGCCGGTGCTGAAGCACGTTGGCGAAAGTTATAATCCTTTTACCGGGATAATTTATTCCATCCCTGAGAATATTATTGTTGTAATCGTATGTTGACGCAACATACTTCATTGCACCCTCATTGGTGACATCATTTATTCCTAACCTGAGAATATTGACTCCGTCGTCGGTTGAAGGAACAAAACTGTCTATCTTAAGGTCAAGAGCACGAAATTCTTTCTGAGTATCCCTGAGAGCTGCTTCAATTGAGGAGAGCTGAAGAATCTTTTTGTAGTGCCTCGGTGAAAACCTGAGTGACAGTCCTCCTTCCACGATCAGTTTACCGAGTCCAAAAGCAATGTTTGCAATGCCATCTTCAGCTTTTTCGGATCCTATCGGATAATAATTGATCGACTGGGCAACTCCTGATAAAGTCGGATAAAACATGTCGCCATGCCTGTTCCCGCATATTTCCTGCAGAATAATACCCATCTTCTCCTCGTCGATAACGTTTGCTGTTGCAGTCATATATGCTTTACTTCCCTTATAATAGACTGAGGCATATACTTCTTTTATGGCATCTGAAATCATTTTCACCATCATCTTGTTATCAGGATGCCGGGGAATCATATATGTTGAGTAAATACCTGCAAAAGGCTGATAATGTGAATCCTCAAGTTTACTTGATGATCTCACTGCAATCGGATGACTTCTTGAGACAGCAAGAATAGAGTAAAAATCCTGGTAAACCCTGCCCGGAAGTTCAGCATTAAGAAATCTGTTAAGTATTTCTTCGTCCGGAACATCGGATAGAGCAACCGAGTAGAGATTATTATGATCCATGAACTCATCAAAGATATCGGTGCTCAGGACGACTGTCCTCGGTATGGTGATCAGAACATCAGGAAATTTATTGAAAAGCTTATGGATTTTAATTATCCTGTTAATAAATGCGAGTCCGCGTGCTTTGCCTCCGATTGACGCATCCCCGATCCGTGAAAATACCTGGTATTCATCATAGCTGCTCTTATCAAATTTGGCGATGACGCCCCGTCCTTTACCCAACCTGAAGCTCGAAATTGCAACATAGAGGAACCGCCTCATCTCATCCATAGTCTCAAAGTCTTCCTTCCGGATATACTTGAACATCTGGGCTACAGGAAAAAGAGCCCTTGCATTCAGCCATTTGGAGAAATGGTTTCTGGTCGCATGAAATTCAAGGGTCTTATCGGGTATGGTAAGGAGCTTCTGCTGCAAACTTTGCAGATCGGTGGCGATTGCGATTGGCTCCATGGTATCGGGATTCTTGAAAACAAAAGGGCCGAAAGCAAGGTTCTGGATTATAAAGTTCCTCAGCTCAAGTGACAGTGATTTCGAATATTTGTTAATAAAGCCTGCGCCAAGTTCCTCAGCAATTTTTTTATGCACCGAGCTTGAGGATTGTATCAGAAAAGGCACCTTGTCATCATCGGCCATTATAGCTTTACACAACTCGATCCCGGCATTTTCATCACTTACATTGTCTTTCTTATAGCTGATATCGGATATTACACCAAGTACATTGTATTTATACTTTTTGTAAAGATCGAGAGCATCATTGTAGTTATTAGCCAGAAGAATCTTCGGCCGGCCCCTCCTTTTCAGCATCCTTTGATGTTCATTAAGAGCTTCGCGCTGGAAATCGAGCGATTGCAAAAGAACGATCCTGTAGATATTAGGAAGATATGATGAGATATACCTGATTGAGTTTTCGACAAGAATGATTGCCTGTACTCCAATATTTTCAATATCAAATTCGGCATTCATCTTATCCTCAATCAGTTTTATGATGGCAAGAATCAGTGACGCATCCCCAAGCCAGCAAAAAACATAGTCAATTGCACTGAGATCCTCTCCCTCGAGCCTGAGCGAAACTTCCCGTGAAAAGTATGTAAGAACAACTATTGGTATATGCTCGTACCTGGCCTTGATCATCTTGGCAAAGGCAAATACATCAGTTCCTCTAAGGCTGAGCATAGAAATTACCAGATCGATATTCCCTTCCTGCAATATTCTGAATGCATCCTCGGCGTTATCTGTCTGGATAAAGGAAGGCGGGTGCCTCAGATTAAGAGAGACATACTCATTGAATATCTGCTCATCAATTCTCCCGTCTTCTTCGAGCATGTAATTGTCATAATTACTGCATATTAACAGTACACGATGAATCCTCTTCTGCATCAGAAGGTCAAAGGATGTATCAGTGAAATCGTACTTCTGCAGATCGAGTATCCCTTCAATGATCGTCATATGTCACAGCTTTTTTTGATTCATTGAGATTACAGCCATTCCTTTTTTCCCATCCATCCGGACAAGCAATGGTTCTTCAAACCTGACATGTTTGAAGAATTCACCTTTCTCCACCACCTGCTGGCTACTTATATTTTCCCAGCAGATCCTGTCCTGATCAGAATCCTGATTGATTGAAAAATAACCGACATTCATCGATGTCACATTATGAAAAAAGTGGGAGCCAAGAGAAGCATCAGGGTGAAAATCAGGCAAAGAGACCTCAACAATAACTTTTGCTCCGGATATCTGCGGCCAGGCTACCGGGATGCCAAGAAACCTGTCGCGTGTGCCCCATCGACCCGGGCCGATCAGTATAAACTTGCGGCCATCCCTGACCATTTTTTCATTCATAACCGCAATCTCAGCTGCCATTTCAACTGTCAGCTTATTATCAAATTTTTCAGGTTCCAGATATATTATATCCGTGATATAATCCAATATCCCGTTGCCCATGCTTTTCCCTGTTAAAAGGATCAGTTCTTTTTCATTTATTGTATCACGATCAATATTATAGCCCGCTCCGGTTCCCAGCAATGGTTTTATCTGAAGAAGATAAAATGAAGCATTTCCGTTTTCATCTTTTGTAAGGTCAGCCGCGAATTCTATTTCAACCGGAGTTCCGCAGGCTTCAGTAACTACATCCAGCACAGTTTTAAGAGTTGGTGCAAGCGGAATATAGTTATATTTAAGTATATCAGCGAAATTAATTACCCGTGGACCCTGAGCATCGAGACCAGGAGTAATCGTGTCATTGTCGGGATTAAGAACCGATGCAATGTGATTCAATGTCCCGTGATCTTCCGCAAAGCTGATATCCAGCATTTTAAGGCCGGCGTTCTCTCCCTCCAGAAGGTTGAGGTCTTTCTTTGCCATATCGATGGCATAGAACCTGACCTGTGAGTTTTTGTAAAGATCTTTTTGAGAGATGATCTCCAGAGCAGGATATGCAGGAGAAAACCTGTATGTCAGATTACCTTCCATGACATACTGGCCAAGTCCTACTGCTGCCACGGCAAATCCTTCTTTCGGCGTCATATGGGAAACAGGATAGAAATTGAATGATTGCGCAGATCCGCTTATATGCGGATAAAAAGTATCATCATACCTGTTCCCGACAACTTCCTGGATCACGACTGCCATTTTCTCGAGCTCTATTTTATAATTAATAGCCTCAAAATAAGCCCGTGCGTTTTTTGAATAAATAGATGCAAACACAAGTTTTATTGCTTCAGACAACTGTTTCAGCCTGACATCTGTATCGGGATTGTTATTAGGGACAAGGTATGTTCCGAAAATGCCTGAAAATGGCTGACTCAATGAATCTTCGAAAAGACTTGATGACCTGATAGCCAGTGGTCTGGTGATTTTTTCAAGAAAGATCCGCAACTTCTTTTCCAGGGTATAAGTCAGGCTTCCTTCTATAAAAGCTTTCTGAATCACATTTACATTCTTCTCCTCTTTTACAAAATTCCACAGATGATTCCTTTCCATGAACATATCAAATTCATCTGTCCCTATAATTGCAGTAACCGGCGTATTGATATTTATTCCGGGGATCAGTCTGCCAAGCTCGAAACTGTAGATCAGGGTATTGATGAATGCGAGTCCTCTTCCTTTTCCACCAAGCGATCCGGCAGAAAGACTCACTACATTGGTTTCATCGATCACTGTCGATTCTTCAAAATTGATCACCCTGCCTTTGTTCAGTTCCTGTCTTCGTCTGCGTATTATACTGAGTAAGAATTCTCTTAGTTCCTTAAGACTGTTAAAATCTGATACTTTAATAGGATTGATAAGTTTGGCGATCTTTACTTCTCCTCTTGCCATAAGCCATTGCGAGAAATGATTTCTCATGGCATGATAAGAAAGGGAATCCTCAGGCACAGTCTCAAGGTAGGCTTCAAACTCCTTCATTGATTTTGCCACAGCTATCTGCCGTCCATGGTTATCCCTGTACACAAAATGACCAAATCCGAGATAATAGTTGATGAAGGATTTCAGATCCTGAAGCAGGCTTTCAGAATTTTTGTTTATAAAATTTGACTTCAGGGTAAAGGCATATTTAGCGTTCTCACGATCAGATGACTGTAGCACAGTCGGAAGATTTGGCAGGTCTGTTTTAATGAACTGGATAAGTTCAAAGCCTGCTTTTTCGTTCATTTCTCCATTTCGTGGAAACCTCATATCGGAAATGACACATAACAGGTTGTTCCTGTAATTATTAAAGATATTTATAGCACTTTCCCAGTCTGAGGCAAGTAGAATTTTCGGTCTTGCCCTGAGTTTCAACACTTTATAGAGCTCATCTGTTGAAACATCCTCAATCAGGCTCTTTGTCTGGTCCATGACCAGGTTGTAAAGCATGGGAAGATAGCTTGAATAATAATCAGCCGAATCTTCAACAAGCAGAATAACTCCTGTCAGTCCCTTCATTGTATCATTTTCAACATTCACCCTGTCCTCAAGAAGGGAAACCATTGCAAAAAACACCTTGGATTCACCTGTCCATACAAAGTAGTTATCAAAAGGCACTTTCATGGCTTTCTGCTTCTTTACAAAAGCCATATCAGATGGATTATTAAGAAGAAGGTAAGTAGGAAGATAAGGATATTTGTATTTTATTTTCCTGCACATGTCCAAAGGGCTCTCCTTATCCACTCCGATCATAATAATGACCATATCATAATGCCTGGCTTTCAGCCTGTTAAAAGCTTCTTCCTCACTCGAAACCCCTGTAACCCTTGGAATTGAGGTAAGGCTCATCTGGTAATACTCTCCAAGAATATGATCAGCAAACCGTCCTTCACCTTCAATCGAATAAGCGTCATAAAGGTTTGCAACAAGAAGGATCTCTTTTACCTTAAAAGGCTGGAGGTCATGGAAGACATCCCTTTCTGCGTTATGCCGGTCAAGGAATTTCTGCAAAAGCTTTTTACTTGGAATATTTGTAAAATCATCCTCCTCTTTCCTGGGAACAGCTGTTGTACGAATAATATCCCTGGCTTTGTAACTGTTAATATATCCGGTTATGAGACTGGCAATATTCTGAATAAGATCTCTTTCTTCCTTCAGGAAAGGACCTTCATTTTCTTCTCTGAACTCTTTTGTATAGAAAATTTCAATAGATCCTGTTTCATCATCAATTGTGTTGAATTCCTGAACCATTTTCCATCTGGTTTCCTGAAATTCGAGAGATTCAAATTTATTCAGCATAAAGGATATCCTCGCAACAGTATATTCAGGATATTGCCAGGCTGCCGGTAAAAGCAGCACAATTTGCTGGAGCGTCTCCTCTATTGGCTTACCCTCCTTAAGAATATATGTAGTCTGGTTTATGCAGGATAGTTCCTTTACCCTTTCCCGTTGCTCATGTAAAAGACGGCTGAATTCAGGTGTTATATGGTTACTGGTATCCATCATACAGAAATATAAAGGATAAGAATTCGAAATTACTAAAATTCTGTTATCCGTATTAATAAATGATGATGGAAGCTCTCCGGAACCATTCTTACCAGCCCTGATGGCTGGTTTTCCGGCAGTTTATTCTACTTTCCATACCGATCCGCTGTTCAGCAGATCATCCATGCATTTGATCTTAGAAGAATTCTTAATCTCATTTATCTGGGAAACAACATCATTTTCATATGTCGGACCAGGGACCTGCCCTTATGACACCGAGAGCTAACGGATATGCGGGATACCTCATGTTTGCAAGCATATACTGGATACCGGGATTGGGTTCGAAAGCATCATGAACGAGAATATTCTTTTCACTGATTCCATTTTCCCCAAGTTTAACTACCCTGAGCTTCATTCCGTCAAGTATAAGTCCTTTCTCATTCTCTTTTCCAAAAATCATGGGCTCACCATGCTTAAGGATCAGTGTCCTGTCATCCCTGACATCCCTTCCTGTCACTGTTTCATGAATTCCATCGTTGAAAATTACGCAGTTCTGGAGCACTTCAACGACTGAGGTTCCCTTATGTTTTGCAGCTTCAGCATATATCCGGGTTGAAAGCGAAACGTTAGAATCGATAGTTCGTGCAAAGAACTTGCCTTTAGCACCAATTACAAGTTCGCCGACCGAAAATGGTTCTTCTACCGTTCCATACGGGGAGGTTTTTGTGATAATACCCTTTTCGGATGTCGGGGAGTACTGACCTTTTGTAAGGCCATAGATTTCATTATTGAAGAGAATGATATTTATATCAATATTCCGGCGTACAACATGGATGAAATGATTACCTCCAATGGCAAGTGCATCACCATCACCTGTTATCTGCCATACCGAAAGTTCCGGATTTGCAATTTTTACACCGCTGGCAATAGCCGAAGCGCGGCCATGGATCCCGTGAAATCCGTAAGTATTCATATAATAAGGGAATCTGGATGAGCAGCCAATACCTGAAATAAAGGCAAATTTTTCTCTGGGGATGCCCAGTTCTGATAGTGCTTTCTGAACCGCATTCAGTACGGCGTGATCGCCGCACCCGGGGCACCATCTTACTTCCTGATCGCTCTTAAAATCCCTGGGGGTTACCTGATTTGATGTAATTTCGGTCATAGCTTTATCCTTCAAGTATTTCTATACATTTCTCCTTAATCTCTTTGATTGTAAAGGGAAGTCCCTGAATTTTGTTGATCTGTTCATAATGGAATTCCGGGAACTTCATCCGAAGATAGTTTGCGAACTGTCCCATATTGAGTTCACATACCACTATCTTCCTGAACCTGCTGAAAACCTCCCGTACATTCCGGGGCAGAGGGTTGATATAATTGAAAGTGACATTGCTGATCTTATATCCTTCATTCTGCAATTCACGAACAGCAATAAAGCGATATCCGGATGAACCGCCCCAGCCGACTGCCAGGAGTTCGCCGGAACTTTCCCCAATAACTTCCAGATCAGGAACTTTTTCCACAACACGGGCGACTTTCTCATCCCTTAGATGTACCATCAGTTCATGGTTCTCAGGAGTATATGAGACTGTACCCTTCACTGTCTTTTCAAGTCCTCCGATACGATGTTCCAGACCCGGTGTGCCAGGAATAGCCCAGAATCTTGCGAGTTTCGCAGTGTCCCTTTTGTATGGCAGATAAGGAAGCTCCTTTTGACTGGCAAAAGGCGGCCTGATTTCCGGAAGATCCGCCATGGCAGGTATTTTCCACGGTTCGGTTCCATTTGCAAGAAATCCGTCGGTCAGAAGAATTACAGGGGTCATATGTTCGAGTGCAATCCTCGCCGCCTCAAATGCAAAATGGAAACAGTTGGAAGGTGTACTTGCTGCCAGCACAACGACAGGGCACTCTCCATTCCTGCCAAAAAGGGCTTGCATAAGATCAGCCTGTTCTGTTTTAGTCGGAAGGCCTGTTGAAGGACCTCCCCGCTGGACATCAATAATGACAATAGGCAATTCAGCCATTACAGCAAGTCCGATAGCTTCCGACTTTAAGGCAAGTCCGGGACCCGATGTGGATGTCACAGCCAGGTGGCCGGCAAAACTTGCTCCCAGGGCAGTACAGATACCTGCTATCTCATCTTCTGCCTGGAAACTTTTAACGCCAAGATCTTTGCGTGCAGCCAGTTCTTCAAGTATCCCTGAGGCGGGGGTTATCGGATAAGAACCGATAAAAAGCTGAAGCTTTGCTCTTTCCGCAGCAGCTATCAGTCCCCAGGCAGTGGCTACATTCCCGCATATACTTCTGTACTTTCCTTTTGCAATTGGGGCCGGACTAACCCTGATGACCGGAGCGAGGGCTTCAATTGTTTCAGCATAATAGTAACCTGCATGAAGAGCAATTTTGTTTGCCTCAATTATTTCAGGTCTCTGGCTGAATTTTTTTTCAAAATACTGTTCGGTATATTTCAACTTACGGTCGAAGAGCCAGTAAACCATTCCCAGTGCAAACATATTTTTCGTACGAAGAACCGTTTTGGGATCAAGTCCCAGATTCTTGAGCGCTTCCCTGACCATTGACGAGATAGGAGCCGCGATAACATTAAATCTATCGAGGTTATCCTCAACAACAGGATCTTTTAAATATCCGGCTTTCTCTATATTCTTTTCGGTGAAATTATCCTTGTCATATATTATTGTGCCGCCTGGTTTTGTCCAGTTAATGTTAGCCTTAATAGCAGCCGGATTCATTGCAACAAGAACATCAGCATTATCACCCGGAGTGTATATCTCGGAATGACCCAGATGAACCTGAAATCCTGAGACACCTCCCACGGAACCCTGAGGTGCACGTATTTCGGCAGGATAATCAGGGAATGTTGTAAGATCATTACCATATAATGCCGCCGTATCAGAAAAGAGAGACCCGGTGAGCTGCATACCGTCTCCGGAGTCCCCCGAAAACCTGATGACTACCTCTTCTCTTTCAATAACCTTTGATTTTGTACCCATACTGCCTAAGTATATTATTAAAAGTGAATCGTATTTTGCAATATATTAACTGTTTATTTCGCACAAAAATAAGTTATTTAATGATCGAAAAATCATTTAATTATTATTTAGACTGCATGATTTTGATCATATTCCGGATCAACTCCAGATATCAGCTTTCTTCAGGTTTATTTCACCTTCAAAAAACATTCTGGCAATCTTCTCAAAGAATGAAGTGTAATCAGATACAAAAAACTGGTCATGTATCCTCCCCGTGTCATTAAGCAGATTGTTCTTCTCAAGTGTCTCCCGAAGGATTAAAGAAACAATTCTGGCTGAATCGATCACTTCAATATTAAAATTGAAAAACTTGCTTATCTGGTTCCTTATGATAGGATAATGTGTGCACCCAAGAATTAATGCCTCAATTCCTCCCAGCGTCTCATTTGAAAGGTAAGTGCGGATTATTGCATTGCTGATATCATCGAAAATGAAACCCTCCTCAATCATAGGTACAAGCAAAGGTGTTGCCATTGAAACTACAGTTGTTTCAGGAGATTTTTCGTGAAGCTTTTGATCATAAGTGCCTGAACTGATTGTCCTTTTTGTCCCGATTACTCCAATTTTCCTGAAATTTCTGGTACTCAGGTAATTCACAACCGGATCTATAACATCGATCAGGATCGTCCTGTCGTGAAAATCCTGCTTTAACGAGTCAAATGCCGAGGCTGAAGCTGAGTTACATGCAACCAGAACAACTTTGGACTTATGATCCAGGAGAAATTCGGTAATCTTTCGTGAATAGTACCTGATCGATTCGGCTGATTTATCCCCGTAAGGGAGGTGTGCCGTATCTCCGAAATAAACAAGTGTTTCCCCGGGAAGGATCTGTTTTATTGCATGAGCAACTGTCAGTCCCCCGACTCCTGAATCAAAAATTCCAATTGGCCGGTCTTTCATTGTGGTACTATATTAAAAAAATGACCATCTGCCGGTTGGCGGATGGTCACCGGATTATAAAATGTTCCTTATTTTAAGCCAAGTTTTGCTTTGGCAAGGGGCATCACATTTGTGCTTTTGACCTCATCAAAATATACCACCTGTCCACCGGACAGATCAAAAATATAGATAAATCCGTTCTCTTTTCCCACATCTTTGATAGCTTTATCAGCTTTTTCAGTAATAGGGGTAAACAATTCCACCTGTTTTTCCTGAAGTGTATTCTGAGCATTTGTCTGGAAATCGGTCAACCTTTTCTGCGCGTCATTAAGTTCCTGTTCCTTGGTTTGACGGACCAGATCAGTCAAATTCTTTCCTTCTTTAAGATAGGTTTCGTATTTATTATTTAATTCAACCTGTAACAGTTCTGCTGTATTTGTCAGCTCAGTGCTCAGCTTTTCGAGTTTCACCCTGGCTGAGTCAAATTCAGGCATTGACTGTATCAACTCGGTTCTGTTAACATGTCCGAATTTTAAATTCTGTGCCATAACATCCTGTCCCGTAAATATGACCATGATAACAAGAACTGCTATTCCTAAAAATCTTTTCATTCTGAGTAAAATTTTATTGATTGTGCAAAAGTAGTTAATTAATTCTTATAACCTAATTTTTCGAGTACCTGATCGCTGATATCAAATTTTGGATTTGCGAACAGGATATTTCCGCCTGAAGCTGTGTCAAAAACAGCCGCGTAGCTGCCTTCAGCAGCAATGGTCTTAATAGCTTTCAGGATCTCATCCTGTATTGGTTTTACAAGTTCCTCCCTCTTCTTAAAAAGTTCACCTTCAACTCCAAAGTATTTGTTCTGAAGGTCTTTCATCTCTTTTTCCTTGCTGATAATTGCTTCTTCCCTTTTGGTTTTCATATCCTGTGAAAGGAGCACAACATCATTCTGATAGGATTTGTACATCTGTTCCACGACAGCATATCCGTCGGCAACTTCTTTTTCCCATTGCTTTGACAGATTATCAAGCTGTTCCTGTGCTTTGTTAAAAGCAGGAATATTTTTCCTGATATATTCGGAATCCACAAATCCATATTTCTGGGCTGTGGCAAGAACCGAAGTCATTACTGCAAAAATTATTATAACACCTATTCTTTTCATAACATTGATTTTAAAATTTAAATAATTAAAACTGCTGACCTATTGTAAAACTAAACTGTCCTTTATTTGCGTCGGGGAAAGCGACCGGATCATCGACCGGATCAAAACCGTAACCCCAGTCAACGCCCAGAAGGCCGAACATCGGGAGATTAGCCCTGATGCCTATACCTGCTGCCCGGTTCATCCTGAACGGATTATACTGATTGAGCTTATACCAGGCTTTCCCTGCTTCAAGGAAAGCGAGCGCATAAATTGTAGCCTGCTGGTTAAGCGAGATAGGGTACCTCAGTTCGAGAGTAAACTTCGAATATACGTTACCCGTGGGAGATCCGGATTGCGGATCTGTCGGAGTCACTGATCCGTCAGTATATCCTCTCAGGGCAATTATTTCACGACCGTACAGAGACTGTACCCGGTCATTCCGCTTCCCCCCAGATAAAAATTCTCAAAGGGAGACGGACCGATATCCTTGTTATAATGACCGAGATAACCGAATGCAAATCTGGCATTCAATATCAGTTTATCGTTCTCTGAAAGAGGGTAGAAATAATCTGCCTTGAATAACCACTTGTGAAACTCGATCCAATTATATTTCACCTTGTCTGACACACCAACCATATTTGCTCCGCTGATAAGGGACCATGGAGGCGTTGCCTGCAACGAAAGGGTAAATGTTGATCCACTTGTCGGGAAAATCAGGTTGGGACCTGTCGAAAACCTGGTAAGTTTTGTCGTTAACGTCAGCATATTGGATGTCCCGTCCGAAAAAAGGAAATGGTAATATGTGAAATCGTTAAGATTATATCGCTGATAGCTTAATTCCCCATAAAGAGAAAAAAAGTCATCGGGCCATTCCAGCCTTGTTCCAAGTCCGAGTGAGGCTCCGTCGGTTGTCATTGACTGGTAATTGCTATCACTTTTCTTCCTCCCGTTGGTCATTAATGATCTGTAGAATGATACTGAGAAGGAATTCGGTTTTTTGCCGCCCAGCCAGGGTTCAACGAATGACAGGTTGTATGACTGGTACAGGCGACCATTTGACTGGGCTCTGATACTAAGCGACTGCCCGTCACCTGAGGGGTAAGGTCTCCACTCATTCAGTTTGAAGAAGTTTCTCATGGCAAAATTGTTGAACCTTACTCCAACAGTACCGACAAGCATGCCTGCACCCCAGCCACCTGAAATCTCAAACTGGTCATTTGCCCTCTCTTCAAGCTTATATAGCAGATCGACTGTCCCGTTTGCAGGATCGGGGACCACATTGGGTTCAATCTTTTCCGGTTCAAAATGACCTATTACTCCGAGCTGACGAATTGATCTGATAATCTTATCCTTGCTGAAAAGATCGCCGGGCAGTGTATACAGCTCGCGTCTGGCAATATGTTCGTTAGTCCTGGTGTTGCCTGAAATAATAATATTGTTAAGGTAGGCCTGATCTCCTTCATAAATTCTGATCTCAAGATCAACGGAATCATTTTCTATATTGGCTTCAACAGGAGTCAGCCGGGAAAAAAGGTAACCGTTATCCTGGTATGCACTGCTTACAGCATCCTGTGCTCCTGACAGAGCCATTTATCCTGTCAGCAATGTTGGACTGGTTATAAACGGATCCTTTTTTTATGTTCAGCCATTTTTCAAGGTCTTCTTTTCTGTACACACTGTTTCCAACCCAGGTTATGTTCCTTAAAAAGTATTGTTTTCCTTCGTCAACCTTAATCATTAGTCCCACGCGATCTTCAGAGACAGGATAAAGAGAGTCGGTTATTATTTTAAAATCCTTATATCCGTTGTCATTATAAAATGTATAGAGCTTCTCTTTATCTTCATCATATTTTTCAGAGATAAATTTTGATGGCTTAAAGAAGTTCATGTTCTTCTTTTTGGTATTTTTCATCTTGTGCCGAAGCTGTTTGGTGGTGAAATTTTCATTCCCGGCGAATGATATCTCATCTATTTTCACCTTTTCCTTTTTATCGACATCAACAGTAAGAACAATATTGTTAGGCTGGGCAGGGTCATCCTTCTGAACAAATTCAACAGTGGTATTAAGGAATCCCTTCTCAATAAAGTGATCTGTAATGATCTTTCTTGTATTATTTAACTGGTAAGTGGTAAGCTGGGATCCTACGGGCATATTTATCTTTTCTACAAGATCCTGTGTTTCAGTGTTTTTCAAACCAACATATCTGACCGATGATATTCTGGGTCTTTCCTGCAGGGCTATGTCAAGATAAACAGTATCAAAAACAGTTTTGGTTATACTTATTCTTACATCAGAAAATAGTCCCTGCTGCCATAACTTCTTAACGGCATTTGTCACAGCATCCCCCGGCACCGATACTTCCTGACCTACTCTCAATCCTGATATTCCGATCAGTGCGTTGGTGTCGAGAAATCTGACGCCTGATACAGAGACCCCTCCTATTATATAATCGTAAGAATCTGAATAATCGATTATCTCCGCTCTTTCCTGTGAATACATAACAAGATTTGTCAGAATCAGGGATACTGCCACAAAGAGTCCATTTCAATTGTTTAACCGCCATTATATCATCATTTATCCGAAACCTGTTCGCTTGTTTTTCCAAATCTTCTCTCTCTCTTCTGGAAGTCGATTATCGCTTTGTAAAATTCTTCCTTACTAAAATCGGGCCAAAGTGTTTCAGTAAAGTACAATTCTGTATAAGCGATCTGCCATAACAGGAAGTTGCTTATCCGTATCTCACCGCTTGTCCTGATCAATAATTCGGGATCAGGAATTCCGTAAGTGGTAAGGTATTTTTCAAAGTTGCTTTCATTCACAGAATCGCGATCGACCACTCCGCTGATGATCTCTGCCGATAGTTTTTTAGCGGCTTCCGTGATCTCCCATCTTGAGCTGTAACTCATGGCCACAATAAGATTAAGGCCTGTAGCTTCTGATGTGAGATGGATAGTCTCCATCAGCCTTCCCCTGACATCATCTGCCAGACGTTTTGTATCGCCGATAGCTATAAGTCTGATATTATTTTTTATCAGTGTATCAGTCTCGTTGTTCAGCGATTGCACCATAATTTCCATCAATGCGGAAACCTCGTCACCTGGTCTGCCCCAGTTTTCGGTGGAAAACGCATAGAGGGTAAGATATCTGATTTTTAATTCAGCGGCAGCCTCAATTATTTCCCTTAGCGCATTTACTCCCTGCTGATGACCAAAAATCCTGTCCATACCTCTCTGCCTGGCCCATCTTCCGTTGCCATCCATAATAATTGCGATATGTGACGGGAGTTTGTCAGTATTAATCTGTTTTAAAAAGGACATAATTCAGCGTCTTCTTGATTCATCCACATCCTTAAAAGCCGGGCAACCTGCCAGTTTATTGTAGATCTTCCAGGTAATTGCTATACCTGCAAAAGAATACCAGTCGTTGTTGTGGAGCCATGCTTTGTGATCCGGATTAACATTATCTTCCAAGCCGTCAAATTTATCATAAAAAGTCTTACGAAAACCATATTCGGCTTCAATTCCGAGGTTTTTATAGATATTTAATTTAAATCCCAGGGTGAAAGGGATAACTGGCTTATAGGTGAAATCGTTTACCGGAGGATTATAGCTGCTGCTTGAAGGATTCCAGATTGAAGATGTCATATCCAGAATTGTAATGCCGGCTCCCGCAGCAATATAGGGTGTATAATTCCATCTCTTACCCTGAGTACTGTATGGCAAAAAATTAAATTCGAACTGAACTGACCATTCTGCAAGATTACCTGAGAAATAATCTTTTCTTTCTCTCTGGAAATTATTGCTGAAATCAAGGTCACTGCCTTGAAGGCTGCCAACAGTAATATCTGTCCTTATTGCCTGCCTTGGATTAAAATTATAACGGTAAAACAAGCCTCCGGCAGGGAGCGGAGAATAAAACAAACGATTGGTGTTTATGTCTCCCAGGTAGGAAGATACACCACCAAAAATACCATAATCAGCACTTCGTTGCCCGAATACTGATAATGATACCAGTGCTAACAGAAGACAACAGAGTAATTTTTTCATCCAACCTGACCCAGCTTATTATCACCTGAAAGAGGGCAGTCCCTTTGGACCTGTTTTCAGTTTATAAGTAAAACTAAAGTTCAATAGATAATAAACGTCCCTGGCTTTTGAAAATTGTGACGTATAACCGTCAAGATAATCTGTAAAAGTATATCTGCCGCCTAACTCAAGACCAAAATTAATGTTGGGGGTGAAGATTAATGTCGCTCCAATACCGCCCGGAATTACTGCAGTGAATCCATTTTTCGTCAAACCCCTTTCAACAAGGGCATCATTTCCATTAACACTGAAACTGGCCCCTCCTATCCCTGCAAAACCATAAAAGTCCAGAGAAGACAGCATTGCCCACAGACTTTTTCCTTTCAGAAAAAGGTAACTGCTTTCATACTTGTTTTTTATAAAATAATATTCAAAAATAAAGGCTGGTTCAAACAAATTCGTGGTTGCTTCATACTCCCGGCCTTCATTCGATCCCCTGTCGTCAGTTGAATGGAGCATTGCATAAGTCAGGCTTAACCTTGTATTTACAGTTCTTGAGAGACGATATTTCAGGGTGCCGTTAATGTCAAATCTTGTTTGTCTGTAACTTAAATCCTTAAAACCCAATATATTTTTTCCAATTGAAAAACCTCCGATATCAGGGAATGAAAACGACGGACCTACCCCAAGCACTGCCTCCCACCTCTTCATTCTCCAGAGCTGGGCATCCGATAACTGAACTGCAAAACACAATATTATAAAGATTAAAAAGGATCGTTTCATTTCAGTATGAATTATTTTTGCAGATACAAATATACTAATCTATAATCAAACAATATGCTTAATAACGACTAATTTAGTTCCTTCTGTCTGCTCCCCACATTAGCTTATTCCTGAGCGTACTGTAAAAATCCATACCCTTCAGCATCACTGTCTTCAGCTTCTCCCGCGACCTTGAAATACTTATTCCTTCGCTGAAGGGAAGTCTCTTTGACCTGAAATCACATGTTGCAATGTATTCTTTGCTGCGGCCCTCCACTATCATCCTCAGGTTGCTCTCTCCTGAAATTATAATAGGGCGGATAGTAAGGTTATGAGGTGAAATTGGAGATATTATAATACTCTCATCCTCAGGAGATAATATAGGCCCTCCGACACTCAGGTTATAAGCGGTGGATCCTGTCGCTGTGGAGACAATCAGTCCATCAGCCCAATAAGTATTCAGATATGCACCGTCGACATATACATTAATGGTGATCATACTTGGATCAGCTTTCTGAATAGTTACCTCATTCAGCGCAGTAGATGCTCCCTTGTCAAATATCCCGCGAGGATCCTTTATTTCAATCAATGATCTTTCCACAACCTTGTATTCGCCCCCGCATAAAAGATCAATTGAGTGACTTATTTCATCTTCAGAAATATTTGCCAGGAATCCCATTCTTCCGGTATTGACTCCTGCTATCGGAATTCCAAAATCCCTCACTTTAAGCATTGTCTCAAGGAAAGTGCCATCGCCTCCAACACTCAACACAAGGTCAGGCAGTTCTTTCAGGTTATTAAGGTCATTGAATTTTTCTATCAGTTCTCCGTCGGGATATGAGACAAGTTCGGCATTTTTCTGATAGATCTTCATATTAATACCTCTTCTTCCAAATTCCTTTATCAGCCTGATAACTCCATCATTGGTCTTTGGTTTGTTCTCCTTGCTGTAAATGGCAACTGTTTTCAGCATATTAATCAGATATTCAAATATTTCATAAGAAGGTCAAAACGTTCTGAATAGAACCTGTCCATCGAATCATCCGATGTAACCCAGGTTTTAACATCATAATTGTACCTTTCGAAGGTTCTTATCACTGAAGCAAGGTCATTTGTGTTTACTTTTATGGTTACTTCAAGCCGGGTTGAATCGGGTGGAGATGTAATGTACATGCTCAGCACCCTGACATTGTTACTTTCAACAATCTGGGCGATCTGTGAAAGTGAATAATCTCTTTCGACTATTTCAAGAACAAGTATGCCCCCCTGCTGGTCCATTGAAGAGATCCCTGCCAGATACCTGACCAGATCGGTCGTTGTAATGACCCCTTTGTAATGGGATTTATCGTCAAGCACAGGTATGACAGTCAGCTTAAGCCGTGATGCCAATCCTATTACTTCAAAAAGATGCTGTTCCGTCGTTACATAAGGCTTGAGTAACGTAAGTGCATGATTACCAATTGGTTCTTCAGGCTGATTCATATCATAAATATCTGCATCAGATATCAGACCGAGAAAATCCAGGTTGTTCACGATCGGAAGGTGGGATATCCTGAAAATCTCCATCCAGTTCAGCGCTGTCTGTCCTGAATCGGATGTCTTAAGGGATGGCACCACTTCTGAAATCAAGTCTTTTGCAACCATAAATTGCGACTCTCTGTTAAAATTTCAACTAAAATAAGAAAAAAAAAGTCAGTTATTGTATTTTTACATCACAATACAGTACGGATAATCATCATTTTTATTATGACAAAGCTCAGTGTAAATATTAATAAGATTGCAACTTTACGAAACGCAAGGGGTGGTAATATCCCAAATGTTAAAACAGCGGCTATCAATTGTGAACTCTTCGGTGCTGATGGAATAACGGTCCATCCACGTCCCGATGAACGTCATATAAGGTATAAAGATGTTCTGGAAATCAGGCCAATAATAACAACAGAGTTCAATATAGAAGGTTATCCGTCCGACAGCTTTATAGATCTTGTCCTTTCAGTAAAACCCGATCAGGTGACACTTGTTCCTGATGCACATGATGCCATAACCTCCAATGCAGGCTGGGATATTGTAAGATTCAGGCTTTTTCTTACTGATGTAATATCAACATTCAGGAAAGAGGGGATCAGGACATCAATATTTGTCGACACCAATCCTGAAAATATAGAACATGCGGCTTTAACAGGAACGGACAGGGTAGAGCTGTATACCGAACCCTATGCCTCCGGCTTCAATGTTAATGCTCCCGGCGCTGTCGAACCATTTGTGAATGCAGCCAGGATCGCACGCGACGCCAGGCTGGGAATTAATGCCGGACACGATCTTAATCTTGACAACCTCAGGTATCTGCATCAGAATATACCATGGATCGATGAAGTCTCCATTGGGCATGCACTGATCTCGGATGCTCTCTATCTCGGCCTCGAAAATGCTATCCAGATGTACAAAAGGCAGCTGGCAGATTAGGATTGCCCATGAAACTGTTTTACAGGAAATACGGCTCTGGTCCTCCTTTAATTATACTTCATGGTCTTTTCGGATCTTCAGATAACTGGGTGTCAATTGCAAAAAGCCTGAGCGACAGATTCACTGTATTTCTGCCCGACCTGAGGAATCACGGACAATCCCCTCACAGTTCCATCCATAACTATGATTCCCTTAAGGAAGATCTGTATTATTTAGCAAATGAACTGGGACTGGATAAATTCTTCCTTGCAGGCCACAGTATGGGCGGTAAAACTGCCGTGTTCTTTGCCCTGAGCTGGCCTGAAAGATTACATGGCCTGCTTGTTGCCGATATTTCGCCGCTGGCTCAGGAAGACAGAAAAACCGAGGAGCATTATCAGCATCTCCGGATATTGGATTTCATGATCTCTGCAGACATTTCAGTATTAACTTCGCGTGCTGAAATTGAATCACTTTTAATCCCCCGAATAAGTTCCGAAAAAGTAAGAGATCTGATCCTGAAAAACCTTAAAAGGGAACCTGATAATTCTTTCTCCTGGAAAATAAATGCACCTGCCCTCCTGGAAAACCTCGACAGGATAATGGAAGGGATTGGATCTGACGACAACGATAAGTAACGAGATTACAGGATTTCCTGTTTTTTTTCTGAAGGGTGAATACTCGGAATATCTTCCTGAGAAGGATTTCCCAAATATCAGGAAGATTTTTCCTGGTGCAGAATTTATTGTTATACCAGGTGCCGGACACTGGATCCATTCCGATAATCCGGAAACGGTCAAAAAATGTCTTCTGAAATTCCTCGAAAACTCCTGATCAGAATGTAGTAACAGTTTCTATTCTATCTTCCTCAATTCCCGGAAGATTCATCAATCTCAGAAGTACCCGGGCAACAGCCAGCACGTCTTTTTCGCAATACTTTACAATTCTCGGGATATCATGTTCGTCGTGGTAAATTCGTGCTACCATGCTTCCGTCAATATCGTTTTTGGGAGAGGGGATATTAAGTATGGCTGTCAGCAGATCAAGTGATGTATAGCTTTTGTAATCACCAAATTTCCATAAATCAAGAGTATCGAGCAATTTGATTTCCCAGGGTTTCTTCCCTGCATTATCAAGCAATATCAGGAACCGTAATTCCGTTTATTATCATTCTCCGGGCTATATACGGATAATCAAATTCCTTTCCGTTATGTGCACACAGCAAAGCTTCCTTGTTCTTTGAGAATTTTATAAGCATGGCAGAAAATTCAGAAAGCAGTGATTTTTCATCATGCCCGTAAAATGATTTTAGCCGGAATGAGAAGGGATTCTTCTCCTTTATCAGCCCTACAGAAATGCAGATTATTTTCCCGAATTCAGCATAAATACCGGCCCTGTCATAGACTTTATCTGCCGTTTGCTCCTCATCTCTGAATTGTTTCGATTTCTTATCCCAGTGCACCTGAAATGCCTGATCGAGTTTGCTGTACGAAGAGACTGCCGGTACAGTTTCAATATCGAGAAATAAAATATCCTCAGGTCTTACATTTGCCAGCATGAATTATATTTTTTTATAAGTGTTTTTCGATTATTGAAATAAGAACTTCAATTCCCACCTGGTTCTCCCCGCCACCGGGTATAATGATATCGGCATACCGCTTTGAAGGTTCTATGAACTGAAGATGAGACGGTTTCACCGTGTCGTGATATCTGTCCAGAACCATAAGTACCGAGCGGCCCCTTTCAACAATATCTCTCTGAATAACCCGTCCCAGCCGGTCATCAGCATCGGCATCAACAAATACCTTTATATCCAGGATATCTCTCAGACCGCTGTCAGCCAGGATTAATATACCTTCAACCAGGACCACTCTTGCAGGTTTAACTGTAATTGTCTCCTTCGACCTCAGGCAGGTAAGATAAGAATATATCGGCATCTCAATACTTTGTCCTGTTTTGAGTCTTTTCAGATGTTCAATAAGCAGACTGAATTCAAGCGAATCAGGATGATCAAAATTTATTTTCTGCCGCTCTTCAAGCGGTATGTGACCGTTGTCCTTGTAATAGGCATCCTGTGGTATCACAATAACTTCCTCGTTTGGGAACCTGTTCATTACCTTTTTGACAACGGTAGTTTTCCCTGATCCTGTCCCTCCTGCTATTCCGACAATAAGCATTAATTGTTATTTTTGTAACATATACATTTATCAAAAATAGTAATTTGAAATGAAGAAGTGCCGAAAGTGAATTAAAGTTTGGAGTGACTAAAGTAAACAATTAATTTTAACTCTAATTACTCTAGACACTTTAGGCATTCAAGGCACTTTTTTTAGCATTAATACTACTTTATCTGATGTCAGAATTATATCCATTAAAATTTGAACCCATATTGAAGGAAAAGATCTGGGGAGGCAGTTCTCTGGCCAGATATTATGGTAAAAGAGCCGGCAGTCTGAAAAATATCGGGGAAAGCTGGGAACTGTCAGCAGTCTCGGATAATCTGTCCGTTGTCAGCAATGGATTTCTGGCAGGCAATAATATTGAGGAAATAATCGAAGTATATATGGGTGATATTACCGGAGAATCGGTATTTGAAAAATTCGGTAACGAGTTCCCCCTGCTCATCAAGCTTATCGAAGCCAGGGAGGATCTTTCGGTACAGGTTCATCCCGGCAATGAGCTGGCAAAAAAACGGCATAAAGCTTATGGAAAGACAGAAATGTGGTATATACTTCAGAGTGAAAAAAATGCCAGGATTTATACAGGCTTCTCAAAGCCTGTTACCCGCGATTCTTACATTTATGCCGTTAATAACAATACGGTAACAGATCTTCTTAATGTTGAAATTGCCGAAGCGGGGGATACATTTTTTACTCCTGCTGGCAGAATTCACGCCATAGGGGCCGGCATTGTCCTGGCTGAAATACAACAGACATCCGATATAACATACCGGATTTACGACTGGGGCAGAAAGGACAATAAGGGAGAATCCCGGGAACTTCATACCGATCTGGCTTTAGAGGCTATCGATTTTAATGCTTCAGGTAAAAACAAACTAAAAAAGGAACTTCAAAAAAACAGCGCAGAAAACCTGATAAGCTGCAGGTTTTTCAACACAAATATAATACAGTTTGATAATCATATTTTGAGGGATTACAACCCGATTGATTCTTTTGTTGTGTACATTTGTACAGATGGAAGGTTCCTGGTCCGATGGGAAAACAAATCAGAACCGGTCACAAAAGGAGAAACAGTACTTATTCCGGCAATGCTGAGAGATATCGTTCTTATACCGGAACCTGAAGCAACAGTACTTGAAATATATATTAATGATAAAGGTCTTAATTAGGATTCAGCAAAAGATGTCATGAGAAATGTCAACTATTTAATCGGGATATTGCTTGTATCTATTTTGGCTGCCGGCTGTGCAGGAAAGGGATCATCAAAGAATGAATCCGTTGCCGGAACAGATACTCTGACTGTACCCGACACAGGTTACACAGGTATCAAGAAGTATTACAGCGGAAATCTGCTCTTAAAGGAGGTCACTTTCAAGAATGGTGTCAGGCAGGGTGAAACGAAAACATATTATCAGGGGGGTCAGCTCTATCAGACATACTGGTACAGAGACGGGCTCCGTGAAGACTCTGCAAGGTGGTATTATCTTGAAGGCCAGGTGTTCAGGTCAACCCCGATGAAACATGATACAATTGACGGGATACAGAAACAATATTACCGGAATGGCCGTGTTAAAGCTAAAATAGGTTATATCAAGGGATTACGTTCTCCTCTGATCGAGGAATACACCCAGAACGGAAAGCTTGTTATGGGCTATCCTGAGATTGTTTTCAGCATAAATGACAATTATAGTACAACAGGAAGAGTAAGGATCAACCTGGAATTGTCAGACAAATCCAAAAAAGTGAAATTTTTCCGCGGCGAATTCACCGGTGGAGTATTTGATACTTTGAAATGCGAGAGGATAAAAAGTGCTGGCGGAAAGACTTACATCGATCTGAAAAAGAGCAGGATCACCTGAGGCAGATTATTTAGGCATCATTGCGTCATTCCTTACTGATTTCGGGAACAATTACCTGGCTTATAAAAAGATAGAACTACCTTATAAAGACCTCAAATAAGGATAAATGTCATGATAATTCGTTCAGCTTCATTTACGGGGAGCAGTCCTTCTTTAAAGCAGTGCCCCGATCCGGTGAAGCCTGAGTTCGGATTTATAGGACGTTCAAATGTCGGGAAATCTTCGCTGATCAATCTGCTTACCGGCAACTCCACGGCTGGCTAAAATCTCAGGTAATCCCGGAAAAACAAAGACAATTAATCATTTTTTGATTAATGAGACCTGGTACCTGGTCGATCTTCCGGGTTATGGTTTTGCCAGGGCACCAAAAAGTGCGAGGGAAAGATGGACTAAGGCAGTCGAAGAATATATTCTCAAAAGGGAAAACCTGGTTTGTCTGTTCGTTCTTCTCGATTCAAGACTTAAACCCCAGAAATCCGATTTGCTATTTATGGAGTTTCTGGGAATGAACTATATCCCGTTTGCAAGAGTCTTTACTAAAAGTGACAAGCTTTCGTCAGCAGCTCTTGAACAATCAATCCAGAATTATGACAGTGAGATGTTTAAAGCATGGGAATCGCTCCCTTCAACTTTTGTTTCTTCGGTTGTGAACAAAACGGGAAGGGAAGAGATCCTTCACTTCATTGAAGAAACTATCAACAATTTTTCAAACACGGTCTGATATCCTGCAGAATTTATAATTTTGTAAATTGTAGATCCAGTAATAATAACCAGCAAAATCACAGGATAATGTACGGTAAGGCACCAATGAAGATTTTTTCCTGCAGGGCCTCAAGGCATCTCGCAGAAAGAATTACCGGTGAACTGGGAGTTCAGCTTGGAAAAAGCTCTGTCACTGAATTCAACGATGGTGAATTTCAACCATGTTTTGATGAATCCGTCAGAGGTGATATGGTTTTTATTATACAATCGACAAATCCTCCGGCTGATAACCTGTTCGAACTTCTGCTGATGATTGATGCTGCCAAAAGAGCCTCAGCTTACAAAGTTATTGCGGTCATACCTTACTATGGTTTTGCCCGGCAGGACCGGAAAGACAGACCACGCGTATCCATCGGCTCAAAACTATCAGCTGATCTGCTCGGCACGGCCGGGGTAGACAGGATTATTACTATGGATCTGCATGCCGATCAGATTCAGGGTTTCTTTAATGTTCCGGTTGACCATCTCTATGGTTCGGCAATTTTCGCACCTTACATTGAAAAGCTTAAGCTTAAAAAGCTTTGCTGTCTCGGCACCTGATATGGGCGGCTCAAAAAGAGCCAATGCCTATTCAAGACATCTTCAGTCGGAGATGGTGTTATGCTATAAACTCCGCAAGAAACCGAATGTCATTGAGGAAATGTCGGTCCTCGGTGATGTTAAAGATCGAAATGTGGTAATCATCGATGATATGGTAGATACTGCCGGAACACTTGTTCTTGCTGCCCAGAAGATGAAAGAGAAAGGGGCAAAAAGCATCAGGGCATTTGCCACACATCCCATCCTTTCAGGAAATGCCGTGCAAAGAATAGATGAGTCTCCTATTTCTGAACTTGTTGTAACCGATTCTGTACCTTTATTAAATAAGTCTGACAAAATTAAAGTGCTGTCAATTGCCGAGATTTTTGCCAATACCATCCAGGCTGTAAATCTCAATCAGTCTATAAGCACAAATTTTGTATTCTGAATCCTTTGTAATATATTTGCAGTCCGTTTTTTATGTCAAACGTGTAATGGGGAGTTATTAAAGCGATAACTCTGAGTAGCACAATAACTTATATCAAATGAAGACACTCGAAATCAAAGGATCCCTCAGAAAAGAACTTGGAAAGAAAAGCTCAAAAAAAATAAGGAAAGAAGGAAATGTTCCCTGTGTGATTTATGGGAAAGAGCAAAACATCCATTTTCAGGTGCACGAAAACAGTTTCAAAAATCTGATCTATACTCCCGATGCCCATATTGTTAAACTTGAACCTCGATGGTACAGAGCATAAGGTAGTAATGCAGGATGTCCAGTTCCATCCCGTAACTGATAAAATTTTACATGTTGACTTTGTGGAGATCTTTGATGATAAGCCGATTGTGATGAGCATCCCGATCAAAATAACCGGAGATTCAGTCGGAGTGAAAGCCGGCGGTAAACTCAGGATAAAAAAGAGACACATCAAGGTAAGAGGCTTTGCAGATGATATCCCTGAATTTCTGCTTATCGATATCACCGATGTCAAGATACACCATTCAGTAAAAGTAGGCGATCTCTCTTATGACAAAATTGAATTAATTGATCCAAAGATCACTACAGTCCTTTCAGTGGCCACTTCGCGTGTAGTTCAGAAAGAGGAGGGTGAAGGCGTTGAAGGTGCTGAAAAACCTGCAGGTGAGGTTGCTGAGGGCTCTGCTCCGGCCGCCGCTCCTGCCGAGGGAAAAACCCCTGGTGAAGGGAAAATCCATGCTGAGGGAAAAACCCATGCTGAGGGAAAAAATAAATAATCCGGAATTTATTTCAATAATCAGGCACAATGAAATATCTGATAGTTGGCCTGGGGAATATTGGTGATGAGTACGTTGATACCCGGCACAATATTGGCTTTACTATTTTAGATACTTATGCAGCTGCATCAGGCACAGTTTTTACCGACAGGCGGTATGGTGCCGTTTGTGAAATAAAGTATAAGGGGAGAGCCTTTATCCTGCTTAAACCTTCAACCTATATGAACCTTAGCGGCAATGCTGTTCGCTACTGGTTAAAAAAAGAAAAGATCCCTGTCGAAAATCTTCTGGTGATAGTTGACGACATCGCCTTGCCGATGGGAAGTATAAGGATGAAACCAAAGGGAAGCGATGGTGGTCATAACGGACTTGCTCACATTAATGCAATACTTTCTACTTCTGACTATGCAAGGATCAGGGTAGGTATAGGAAATGGCTTCAGGAAAGGCTCCCAGGTAAATTTTGTTCTGGGGAAATGGAGTCCTGAAGAAAAGAAATTCATTGATGAGAGAATTTCGGTTGTTATTGAAATGATCAAATCATTCGGAACGGCAGGTACAGAACTTACAATGACAGCTTTTAACAGACTGGCAAAATTACCGCCTGAGAGCAAGGAAGGAACCGGCAGGGATAAAAAGCTCAAATAGAATAAATCAATATCCGGATATGCCAGAAATCAAGCCAGTCAGGATTGATAAATTCCTCTGGTCAGTAAGAATTTACAAAACCAGGAGCATAGCTACAGAAGCGTGCAGAAAAGGTAGAATAATAATAAACAATATCTCCGTAAAACCCTCAAGATCTGTATTTAAAGATGAAATAATCACTGTAAGGAAGCTACCTTTAATATATACTTACCGGATTATCCAGCCTGTAGAAAATCGGGTTTCCGCCAAACTGGTTAGCAATTATATTGAAGACCTGACACCTGAAGAAGAAAAGAAAAAACTGGATATCAGGCATTCCGGAATGACAGGTTACAGAGAAAAAGGCAGTGGAAGGCCTACTAAAAAAGAAAGAAGAAATCTCGACAGGTTCATTGACGATTTTGACCTCCTTTAGGGGTGGTAAAAAGACTTATTATTGACTGATAAAATCACTAATTTGCCCGGGATATTTAAAACTGCAATTCATTTTTTTTAACTTGCAGTAATCTAATTATTACTATTCCTATACTAAACCGACCGGCTGAAAGCTGATATATTACTGTCTTTAGATGGGCAAGGATAACATCGAAAAATATTCGACACGCTATGCACTTTTTAAACAGGCTGTTGCATTCTGGCATGATAATGTCTTCTACAGGAAAATAATCGTCAAGGGTGCTGAGAATATTAATCCGGATGAACATCTGATTTTTGCTCCAAATCATCAGAATGCCCTGATGGATGCTCTTGCAGTTTTATTTACACATAAGGGACAACCTGTATTCCTGGCCAGGGCAGATATTTTCCGCAGAAAACCAATTGCTGCTTTTTTATATTTTATTAAGATACTTCCTGTTTACAGGATAAGGGACGGATTCAGCGCACTGAAGTCCAATGATGAAATATTCCAGAAGACAATCGATGTCCTGAAGAACAAGAATGGTCTTGTTATCCTTCCGGAAGGTGATCACGTAGGTTTCAGAAGACTCCGGCAGCTCAAGAAAGGGATATGCCGTGTTGCTTTTCAGGCCGATGAAGCAACTGGTTTTAATCTGAAAATAAAAATTATACCTGTTGGAATCGAATACTCAAATTACACAAGGTTCAGACAGGTTCTCACTGTTGTGTATGGAAAGCCGGTTGAGGTTTCGGAGTATCATCAGCTTTACAGGGAAGCTCCTGAAAAAGCCCTTAACGAACTCAGAAGCAGGCTTTCGGCAGAAATCAAGAAATTAATGGTTCACATTGAATCGGAAGATGATTACGAGGCAATTGATGAGCTGAGAAGTATAATTAACGGCAGATTCAGCGACAGCATTAAGTACCCCAAACTTTACCGCGACCGGAACCTGATTGACAAGCTGAACCGGCTAAAAATACCTGATCCTGAAAAATACAGGAATATTTGCTCACTTAGCCTCCAGGTTATGAAGAAGGCTAAAGATCTTAATATAAGCTACAGACTGCTTGAAAAGAAAAAACACCCGCTGGGCTGGCTGATTGCCGGATTGGCTGGACTTTTTCTGACTTTTCCCGTCTGGCTGGTCGGTAACATTTTCACTTTGACCTTCCTTTCATTACCTGAATTACAAATCCGGAAAACGAAAGATCTTCAATTTCACTCTACCCTCCGGTTCGGGATATCCCTTGCCCTGGCATTTGTCTTTTTGCCCGTCTATCTTATTATCTCCCTGGTAGTCTTTTCTCCCTGGTGGCTGGCTCTCCTGATCTTTTTAACAATTCCGGTATCAGGGATATTTGCCTGGAATTATAATATTGTGTTCCGACGGATAATCGGAGGTTTCAGATTACGAAAGTATATCAGTGAAAATAATACCGATTATTCTGACCTCAGAAAGAACTATGATAAATTGATTGAACTGGTTTCAACCCTGAAAGATGAAGAAAGATGATATGTTCTCCGGAAAAGTAGTCTGGATAACCGGAGCATCTTCAGGCATCGGGGAGGCTCTTGTTTATGAATTTGCAGAACGCGGGGCAAAAGTCATTATTTCCTCGAATGATCTTCCCGGACTGGAAAGAGTTAAGAAAGCCTGCGGTAAAACTTCAGGGATGATAGCCTGCGCCCCATTCGATCTTTCCGAAACGTCAGAAATTGAAAAGCTTGTCAGAAAACAGATTGATTCATTTGGAAAAATCGATTACCTGTTAAATATTGGCGGAATCAGCCAGAGATCAAAAATAGATGAAACACCCCTCTGGCTCGACAGGAAAATCTTCGAGATAAATTATTTCGGGACAATTGCCCTTACAAAGGCAGTTCTCCCATACATGATAAGCAAAAAGTCAGGTCATATCCTTGCAACCAGCAGTATATCAGGAAGATTCGGATTTCCGTTAAGATCAGCTTATTCTGCCTCAAAACAGGCAATTCATGGCTTTTTCGAAACACTTTACCTTGAGAATAAGGAGAATAATATAAGATCATCTGTCATCATCCCCGGCAGGGTAAGAACGCAGATTTCCTTACATGCCCTCGACAACAAAGGGAAAGAATATGGAAAAATGGATGATGGACAGGCAAACGGATTACCTCCCGAAAAAGCAGCAAAAATCATTATCAGAGGGATAATCAAAAACAAACGTGAGATACTTGTCGGAAGAAGCGAGCTGATAATGTTGTATATCAGGCGGTTCTTTCCCTGGCTCTTTTTCAGGATTGCAGATAAAATAAATTCAACATAATCAAACAACATAATTAAAATGAAAGGATATCAATTAGGTGGAATTCAGCAGATCGGAATAGGGGTTAAAAACCTGGAAGAAGCATGGAACTGGTACATAAGGATTTTTGGCATGGATTGCAGGATTTTTGAAGACGAGACAGTAGCAAAGCTTATGCTTCCATATACCGGGGGGAAACCTCAGAGCAGACATGCTGTTCTGGCTCTAAATCTTCAGAGCGGCGGAGGTTTCGAGGTTTGGCAATACAAAGGAAGAGAACCGGTAATGCCCGATGAAGAGATCAGAATCGGTGATCTCGGTATCCTTATCTGTAAAATGAAAGTCAAAAATATTGAGGCAGCTTATTCTTTCTTCAGTCAGGAAAACGTTGATCTTATCAGTGCTCCGGTAAAGGATCCTTCAGGGTTGAAGACCTTTTTTCTGAAAGATCCGTTCGGTAATATTTTTCAGGTTGTTGAAGCATCTGACTGGTTCCTGGACGAAAACAAAGCGGGTGGCGGTTCATGCGGGGCAATAATTGGAGTTTCGGATATTGAAAGGTCAAAAGTGATCTATTCAGATATTCTGGGATATGATGAAACAGTATACGATCAAACAGGAACTTTTCCTGATCTGGCAAATCTGCCAGGCGGGAAAAATGAATTCCGGAGAATTCTTCTTAAAAGATCAAATCCGTTCTCAGGATCTTTCAGCAGAATCTTCGGACAGAGTGTAATTGAACTTATAAGTTCAGTCGGTAATCCGGGCAAAAGGATATTTAAAGACCGGTTCTGGGGCGATCCTGGCTTCATTCATTTATGCTATGACATATGGGGCATTGATGAGCTCAGGGAATATTGCAGCAGCATCGGATTTCCATTTGTTGTCGACAGTAAACACAGCCATCAGGGAAATAGCTTTGATATGGGTGATGCAGCGGGCCATTTTGCATATATAGAGGATCCTGACGGTATTCTGATCGAATTCGTTGAGTCACATAAATTGCCGGTAGTGAAAAAACTTGGCTGGAACCTTGACCTCAGGAAAAGAAATTCATATAAGCCCTTGCCTTCCTGGATTCTGAAAGCACTTAGATTTTCAAAAGTAAAAAGACCCTGATCATTCAGGAAGGAGCAACTTCCGGAAATGGTGCTATGTAACCTTGCCCTTTTTCTTTTCAACTTCTTTTAACACCCGCATCACATTTCCGCCCCATATCTTGGCAATATCAGCTTTCGAATAACCACGCTGCAATAATTCGATGGTGATGTTTTTCATTTCCGCGACCGTTTTGCATCCATCCACTCCGCCTCCTCCGTCAAAATCAGTGCCTATCCCGGCGTAATCAACCCCAATAACCTGAACGACATGGTCAATATGGTCAACCACATCCTTTACGGTTGCCAGCTTTTCATATTTTTGCTGGATTGCCCTGAATTCAGTTCGAAACAGTTTCTTCTCATCCTCCGTAAGAGCCCTGTAATCACCATATTTCTCTTTTAGCTCTGAAAGCTTTGCCTCCATTTCAGGATTTGGATCAGGCGTCCTGATATATTCACTCAGGATGCAAATCTGAATTACTCCTCCATTTTCCTTAAGCGAAAGAAGCATATCATCGGAAAGATTTCTTGGACTTTCGCATAATGCCCTGCACGACGAATGTGATGCTATTATCGGGGTTTCTGATAATTCAAGAACATCATGAAATGCCTTATCGGAGATATGCGAAACGTCGATCATCATTCCAAGACGGTTCATTTCCCTGATCACTTCCCGGCCAAAAGGCGAAAGACCATTATGCTCCGGACCATTGGGATCAGTCGATGAATCACATATGTCATTATTACGCGTATGAGCAAGAGTAATGTATCTCGCGCCCCGGTTATAGAGTTCCTCTATTCTCGATAGATCCTTCCCTATCGGATACCCATTTTCAATACCGATAAAGGCAGCAATTTTACCAGCCCTTTTCAACCTGTATGCATCGTCAACAGTACAGGCAATTTCTGCCAGATCTGAATTCTCTTCCACATTTCTGTGAAGAGTGTCCAGAATTTCAAGTGCATACCTGAATATTTTATTATATGCACTGTCATTTCTTGGTCCCTGACTGGTAAATACAGCAAAAAACTCAGCATCAAGACCCCCTTTGATCATTCTCGGAAAATCAACACAACCGTCGGTGTGAAGCTCTCCCAGGTCAAAATCTGACCTGACCATATCCATTGGTGTATCACAATGTGTGTCCACAGTAAGGGTCTTGTCATGGATCTTTTCTGCCAGGCTAATCAGTTGTTTATCATTATCCTTGCAGCCTGGCAAAAGTAAAATAAGAAGGGATAAAAATGCGATTTTCTTCATTCCTGTCTGGGTTGTTTTATTCCGCAAGATAAATAAAATGGGAGATCAAAAAGCCTGATTTCCTGCATTTAACACAATTTAACTATACAAAAAGCCCCTGACTGTAAAGGTCAGGGGCAGCCATGAAAAGAATGGAAAATTTGCTGTCAGTTAGTAACATAAACAATTAAGAAATAATAACCTAGATCTACATGTTATCAGAAGTTAGCAATTCCAATTGTAAGACCGAGGTATGGCTTATTGTTGTATATCCAATTTATTGAATTGCTGCCAATTAGATTATCAAATCCCAGCGTTAAGCCAACTGAAGCATTATCTATTGTAATAAACACACCGATCCCCTTCTGAAAAACTATACCATCATATTCAAGACTGGTATTATCATTAGTTACAGTTGGATTTACTGGTACTATACCAATTCCTGCAAAAATGCCGGCGTCATAACCAAAATGCTTAACTGATGAATTGCGCTTATTTAAAACAGAATTGTAAGTTTTAATTTTATAAATATCATTTCTTGCCCCCAGATATATAAGTGCATTTAAGTTAGAATTCAACTGTGCGGGCACACCGGAAGTGGCAGGACGGAGTTTAGCAAGTATTGTTGAGAGATCAACCTCAATTGATTTTTTAACAAATCTGCTATCATAAAGATCATCATCAGGTCCAATGCTGCTGATTTTTGAACCAACACCGGAAGATGGGTCAGGTTTTCCTGAAACTGCTTCTTTCAAATGGAAAATTACTATAGAATCTTCATAGACATCAGCATACACTTTCGTATTTGAAATCTTCTCTGAATTCAGTTTATAATACCCTGAATTGAGCTCATGCCTTGCTATTGATCCGATTGGTGAACAGCCGGCAAAAAGTAAAACTGCTAATGATATCAAGGTTATCAGCGAATATTTCATAGAGTTTAAATAATTCTTTTGCACCCTTAAATTAGTAAATAATTGCAAACCGGAATCTTAAATTTCGAAATTTAAGAGATCAGAATGATACCGGATCAAATAAGGATAATCTGAATCAAATGTATACAAATACCTGTAAAAAAAGCCCCGACTTTGAAGGTCGGGGCAGCCATGAAAAGAATGGAAAAATTGCTTTTGGACAGTAAAAGCTTCTTTCTAAAGTGTTACACTTTAATATCCTTGATTATACTTCTTTTCTTCGTTCCGAAATTAATCAGTTATCTGTTGTTTCAGGTTAAATAACTCCCAAATCTACAAAAATATTTTACAAAAAACAATAAAATCGCGTTCAATTTTATCTGCAGGTCCAAAAGAGTGACGTATTTTTGTGGCAATGTTTTTCCTGACTGCTACAGTCAGCATTATCACTCTGGCTCTTATTACCTTGAATGAATAAATATACTCTCTCGGCACTTTCAGTCTGCGGCGGAGCTTTATCCGGACTGGCATGGACCGACTGGTGCCCGGGTCTTATCCTTTTATGCTCATTTGTTCCTTTTTTTCTTATCGGGAACTATTTGTTTGAGAATCAGAAGGAGATATTCCCCAAACGCCTGCTTTACGTACTTTCTGCCCGGATTTGTTATTTTTTCAATAATGACACTCGGATGGATAAGAGTGATAAGCATGACTGCAGCCATCTGCGTGATATTAACTGCGGCATTGCTTCTGGCATTCATACTGTGGCTGGCACACAGGGTCAGATTAAAGACGGGAACCGTTCAGGGCTTCATGTCGCTTATTGCTTTCTGGCTCACGCTCGAATTTCTATGTCTCAGAATTCAGGTCCTCTCCCCCTGGATTAACCTTGGGAACGGATTATCAAAGGACATTTTGTTCATTCAATGGTATGAAGTAACCGGTACTGCAGGAGGAACCCTCTGGATATTACTTTCAAATTTATTCCTGTCTCTGACGCTGGCAAGCCTGATTGCCAAAAACAGGAAAAGACTTCTGTACCTTTCACTATGGTTTGTAATCCTGATAGCTCCCTCTGCCATTTCCGTGATAAGGTACAGTACAATAAAAACCTCATCAGGAAATGAAGCACGAAGTAGTAATTGTTCAGCCAAATTTCGATCCGTATGAAGAAAAGTTTAAAATCCCTTTTGAAAAACAACTCGGAAAAGTAATCGTCATGGCTGAGCCGGTTGTGTCATCAAATACCGACTGGCTGGTAACACCCGAAACAACAATTGATGACCCGGCCGATGAAAACATGCTCAATGATAACATATATATTAAAATGATCAGGAACTTTGCTGAAAAACAGCCATCGGTCAGTATTGTAACCGGTATGGTCACTTTTGGTTCATCTTCAGGCACGACAGGCACCGGTTCATCCGGGAACCTTAACAGCTATTATAATTCAGCATTAAAAATTGACACCGGTGATGTTGTTGAAATATACCACAAATCAAAGCTTGTTCCCGGATTCGAATTTATCCCTTCAAAAGGATTGGCCGGATTGGTAAGCAGGCTACTTCCTGAACTTGGTGGCAATAACCGGGGTTATGCCACCCAGGGTATGAGAACCTGTTTTGGAAACTCAGATAAATCGGGGAAAATCGCTCCTGTCATTTGCTATGAATCGGTTTTTGGGGAATATGTTACAGAATATATAAAAAAGGGAGCCGGCGCTATTTTTATTATTACCAATGACGGGTGGTGGAAAAACACCAAAGGGTATAAACAACATCTCTCCTATGCCTCTTTAAGGGCTGTTGAAACCCGCCGGCCGGTTATACGATCAGCAAATACCGGCATCTCATGCTTAATTGATATAAGGGGAAAGATCCTGCAGGAGACTGATTGGTGGGTACCTGCTGTAATAAAAGGTACTTTCAACTACGAAAGCCGGATAACTCCTTACGTCAGATATGGCGATCTCCTTATGTATATTGCATGCCCGGTAAGCATACTGACAATAATTGTGACCTTTTTCTTCAGACATCCAGCTGATAAAATAGTTAACATCAGGGTGTAACATTCATGATCTGTCTCCGTCTTTATTCTGTAGTTTGACCTGGTTATATTTAAAATTATGAAACATAAAAATTTAATTCTTGCCGGACTGATGTCTTTAATGCTCAATCCGCTGTCAGCCCAGTCAGTATCCGAAAAAAGAAGCTTCATGAGATCAATCCCTGTTGCAAAGGATACGAAGCTGGAAATAATAAACAAGTATGGCAATATTCAAATTACATCCTGGAACAAGGATTCAGTTTATATTCTGGCCGATGTTGAAGCTTTTGCCCCAAATCATTCAAAGCTCGAAAAGATGCTTGAAGGAATTGAAATAAATATAACCGGTACCGGACCCCTGGTGAAGGCAGAAACTGAATTTGGAAAGGAAATTACTGTGCTGCTTGAGAGTCTCAAGGAATTAACTGAAAAAATCATAAAATACGAATCCAGAGTACAGATCAACTATTATATAAATATCCCCGATTATGCAGACATTGATATCGAAAACCAGTTTGGAGATATTAGTATGGAAAACAATACCGGAGTCATTTCCGTTGACCTTTCCAATGGTGATTTTAAAGCTAATTCGCTCAACAGGATCTCAGAATTCTCCCTCGACTTTGGTGATGTTGAAATAGGATCTGTCAGATCAGGTAAGATCAACACAACATTCTCTAAGTTTGTGATCAGCGAAAGCGACGACCTGTCAATCAATTCTACATCATCAAGGTTTGAACTTGTGAAAGCAGGAAAAATCAATATTGAATCCCGCAGGGATAAGTTCTTCATAGGAGATATTGCCGGAATGAGCGGAATTTCATATTTCACCGATTATAAGATTGAACACTTTACCGGGAATACTGATCTTACTCTGAAATACGGAAGCTTTGATGCGGAAAGTATTGATGACCGTTTTGAAAAGATCAGCCTCGATGCTGCTTATTGTGATATCACGATGGATTTTGATCCCTCTGTATCCTACAGATTTGAAATCAGGCACTTAAATGCATTCGTGGTCATTCCGGATAATAACATAAAATCTGAAAAAGAGGTAATCAATAAGGATAAAAAAGAATACCTGATTACCGGCACGTATGGAAACAATCCTGGTTCAAGGGAAGTAGAAATTGATGCCACAAGGGGAAATATCTACCTGAAATAGTCTTTATTTCACATTAAAAAGTTTCACGCCCTCATCAAGCCATTTCTTGTACTCCTCCACATTCATATTTGTGGGCATTGGCTTATTGAGAGGATTTCCTTCATGATCGGTAATAACATACAGCGGAAGCGCATTTGTCTTGAATCTGGAGATCTCAAGATCTTCATTGATCTTCCCGATTGTCTTCTTCAATTTCCCGTCGACTGAAGATGTTATCCATTGACTTTCTGGTAATAATGTTCTGTCATCGACATAAAGTGATACTATCGTAAATTTTTCCCTGAGTCTCTTCAACACTTCCGGATCGGACCACACTTTTGCTTCCATGAGCTTGCAATTAGCACAGGCATGCCCTTTAAAGTCGAGAAAGACCGGCTTCCCGTACTCTTTTGCGCATTCCAGCCCCTGCTTGTAGTCATAATAACCTTTTAATCCGTGGGGCATTTCAAAAATATCATCATACAGGGGAGTTGAGCACAGTTCACTTGAAAAGGCTGAAGACATAGCAGACGGGTTTACTGTCATATTCTCCGTTGCTATTTCTGACATGCTGAATTTTGATGTTTCAGGAGATGGCAGCAAGGCTGATAATCCTTTTAGTGGTGCTCCGAATAATCCGGGTATAAGATATACAACAAATGAGAATACAGCAATAATAAGGAACAGCCTGAAGGTGCCTAAATAAGGAAGGTCACTGTCGTGGCGGAACTTAATTTTACCCATCAGATACAAACCCATCAATGTGAATATTACGATCCAGATCGCCAGGTAAATATCCCGCGACAGGATTTTAAATGAATAGACACTGTCGATTGTCATCAGGAATTTCAGACTGAATGCAAGCATTAGAAACCCCAGGACCACTTTGACCGAATTAAGCCATCCGCCCGATTTTGGCATTTTGCTCATCACTGAAGGGAAAAGGGCGAAAATCGTAAATGGCAATGCAAATGCGAGACCGAAACCCAGCATGCCAAGAGTGGGACGCAGGACATCACCCGAAGCCGCTTCAACAAGAAGAGCTCCTACGATCGGCCCGGTACACGAAAATGAAACAATAACCGTGGTCAGTCCCATGAAAAATGCAGAAATCAACCCTCCTTTATCAACCCTTGAATCAGCCCCTGAAACCCATTTATTCGGCAATACTATCTCAAATGCACCAAAAAATGAAATGGCAAACAGGACAAACAAGGCAAAGAACAACAGGTTGGGAATCCAGTGAGTGCTTAAAGTATTGGCAAAACCTGCTCCTGCACTGGTAAGTGAAACAATTATTCCAAGCAAAGAATAAATAACTACAATTGAAATTCCGAAAATTATTGCTTTAATAATCGATTTAGCTCTGTTTTCAGATCCCTGCGAGAAAAATGCCACCGTCATCGGGATCATCGGAAAAACACAGGGAGTAAGTACTCCTGCAAAACCTGCCAACAAAGAAAGAAGGAAAAATTTCAGCAATCCGCTTTGTGAATTAACCGGTTCTGAGGGCAGGATCTGATTATCTACTGACACTGTCGGGACTCTCTTGTCCTGATCACCGATCTTAATGGTAAACTCAACATCTTTCGGAGGGGAGCAGGTTGTATTGTTGCACGACATGAAATTGACCATCCCGGAAACGGCAAAAGAGGTGATTGTTGAAGTGATTTTCTGCCTGAATTCTGCCTTGTCACTGAACGACTTTATCTTGAATCCGAATGCCTCATCAAATAGCTCTTCCGGTTTTGTTACTTCATAGGTTTTCCCGTCAAGGGTAAAACCGGCCGGGGCATTAAAAACAAAGGAGGTCGGGATAGGTCCTCCCTCAGGAATTTCCATAGCATAAATATGAGAGCCTTTTTCAATTACAGCAGTGAAAACCAGCTCATAATTGTTCTCGCTTTTCTTCTCATAATTAAAATCCCACGTTACCGGATCATAAATCTGTGCATTGGCACTGAATGCAGGGAGCAACCATGCTACCGCACAAAATATCGCTCTTTTAAGCATAAAACTGGTATTAAATACTTTGTAAAAATAGTAAAACTTTGCAACCCCCCAACCCCCCAAATAGGGGGTATTGAAAAAGTATTTCTCAAGGTCTTTTACACCTGTCCCGATAGCTCCCGATAGCTATGGCGGGATCTCAAGGGGGACTTATTGATTTACTGATGTTTATAAAGCCCCCCTTGGGGGGTTGGGGGGTGGATTTTATGCGGGAAATTGTTTGGAACCTGCTGTAAATTATGCCAGATCAATTTCATTATCAAACCTGTCATAGAAATGGTATTCAAGCATGTGATAAGAGGTGACCGCCTGAACTTTCAGCAGGATTCTGTATTTTATGTTCCATTTCCTGTATAGGGGGATAATTCCTTTTTTAAGGTACGCGGCAACGAAGGGGTGAACGTTCAGAATAATATTACGCGTTTTAATTTTGTCTACAATAAATAACAGGTCTCTTTCCAGTTCATCGACGAAAAGAATTGTGGGCCGTGTCTGACCTGTTCCCTGGCACGAAGGACATTTTTCGTCAGTCACAATGTTCATCTCAGGCCTTACCCTTTGCCGGGTGATTTGCATGAGTCCGAATTTAGAAAGAGGAAGAATATTGTGCTTTGTCCTGTCATTCCCCATTATTTCCTTCACTTTGTCATAAAGGAGCTGTTTATTTTCGGACGTCTGCATATCAATAAAATCAACCACAATGATTCCACCCATATCTCTCAACCGTAATTGCCTGGCAATTTCTGTCGCGGCTTCCATATTGACCTCAAGGGCATTAGACTCCTGGTCATTACCTGACCGTGACCTGTTCCCGCTGTTGACATCAATAACATGAAGAGCTTCAGTATGCTCTATTATAAGGTAAGCTCCATGTTTGAAAGAAACTGTTTTCCCGAACAGCGCCTTGATCTGCTTATTGATCCCGAAATGATCAAAGATCGGAAGGGTGCCGTGATAAACCTTTACAATCTTTTCTTTTTCCGGAGCTATCTCCCGGATATAATTTCTGACATCCTCCGCCAGTACATGATCGTTAATATGAATGCTGTTAAAAGTAACATTAAGCATGTCGCGGAGAATCGTGGATGTCCTGTTCATCTCCCCGATGAAAAGCCTGGGTGTTTTGGTTTCCTTCCTGATCGAACTGAATGCCGACTCCCATCTCTTAACCAGCTCCCTCAGTTCAGCATCAAGCAAGGCAACTTTTTTACCTTCGGCAACAGTTCTGACTATAACACCGTAATTTTTTGGCTTAATACTCTGGACCAGAGTCTTAAGACGGTTTTTTTCTTCAGCGCTATCGATTTTAGACGAGATGGATACTTTGTCGGAAAAAGGTATCAGGACCAGGTTCCTGCCGGCAAGGGAAATCTCTGATGCCAGTCTCGGTCCTTTGGTTGATATCGGTTCTTTTGTTATCTGTACCAGTACTGTCTGCCCGGTCGAAAGGACATCTGTGATCTTTCCTTCCTTATCAATGTCCTCTTCAGGTTTGATTTTGTGAAGAGGCATTATGCGGCCCTGTCTCTGAACTGCAGTGGAATAGTATTTATGCAGAGTGCGGAATTGTGCCCCCAGGTCGAGATAATGGAGAAATGCATCCCGTTCGTAACCTACATTGACAAAAGCAGCGTTAAGCCCGGGCATAATCTTTTTTACTTTGCCCAGATAAATGTCGCCAACAGAGAATTTTACACTTCTCTTTTCCTTATTTAACTCTATTAATTGCTTGTCTTCAAGTAATGCCAGAGACACCTCAGAAACACCAACATCAATAATTAAATCCTTATTTGCCACGTCACTATATTAATCACAGCTAATATAATACCACCACCATCCAACATCCTGATACAATAAACCTAAAGATCGTAGGATCTTTAGGTCTAGTATTTTTCAAATTGTGACTACCCCGTAGTTTCTACTTCTTCTTATGTCTGTTCTTCCGCAAACGCTTTTTGCGCTTGTGGGTAGCCATCTTATGTCGTTTTCTTTTCTTACCGCTAGGCATGGAGGATTACTTCTTAACGTGCGATTTAACTTTGGTGATAAACGATTTTGCCGGCTTGAATGAAGGAATATTATGAGCAGGAATTATTATGGTTGTATTCTTGGAAATATTCCTTGCAGTTTTTTTAGCTCTTTTTTTAACAATAAAGCTTCCGAAACCTCTCAGGTAAACGTTATTACCAGTAACCATAGAATGCTTTATGGTTTCCATTAAGGCTTCAACAGTTTTCTGAACTGTTACCTTTTCAATACCAGTGTTTTTGGCAATTTCATTAACAATGTCTGCTTTAGTCATTTTCGTGAAGTTTAAAATTCAACAAATTATTTTGAGTATTCGTTTTTTTCAACCTTGCAAATATAAAAATATTATTTGTTTATATTGAAACACTCAAAGAATAATTTTTATTAAAAAAAATAATATTATTGCCTTAAATACAATGAAATAGATAAAAGCATTCTGACAATCTTGCTCAAAAACGGGAAGATCGTGTCAGGTTTGGCAGAATAGACTCTTTTCTCTGTAATATATTGAAAATATGGATATTCACTTTATAATACAAGGGGAAATTGCAGTAAGCTTATTTTTTATTAACTTTACGGTCAGACTAAATCTGGAAATTAAATACTTAACTATATGTCTATCAATAAGGTTATACTTGTCGGTAACGTCGGGAAAGATCCTGTGATCCGTTACTTCGACAAGGGTGTCGCTAAAGTAACTTTCCCTCTGGCTACAAGTGAATCATACACCAATCAGCAGGGTGAAACAATTACTACAACCGAATGGCACAATATTGTCCTCTGGAGGGCTATGGCCGAGGTGGCTGAGAAAACTGTCAAAAAAGGATCTCAGCTATATATTGTGGGAAAAATCAAGACCAGATCATATGTTGATAAGGACGGCAATAATAAATACATTACGGAGATCCTTGCAGATACATTCTTAGTCCTCGACAAGAAACAAGTCTCAGGTTCTGCAACTCCACCTGCAGATCCGAATAAAAACAATATTCCCGAAAAAGAACAATTCGGTCAGGATCTGAATGAGCCACCGGCAGCATATCAGCCTGCCAGCGAAGATGATCTGCCCTTCTGAAAGGTTTCACTAAAAACAATCCAATTGGAACCAGGATATTTATTTTACTTTGTTGCTCCTGTCCCGGAAATAATTGCCAATTCTCCCGATTTCAAGCTGATAATCGGATTGATCGTCCTCATCTTATTGCTTTTTGTTTCAGCTCTTATGTCAGGTTCAGAGGTAGCTTTCTTTTCCCTCCGACCCGAAGATATTGAGAAACTGAAAGGCAGCAAGTCCAAAAAGGCAGCCATGGTTCTGAAACTTCACGATATGCCCGATAAGCTTCTGAGCACTATATTGGTGGCAAACAATACAGTTAATATTGCAATTGTACTGCTGGCTGCTTTCCTGAGCGCCAGGACATTCGATTTCAGCGCAAGTCCGGTTATGGGTTTCATAATCGAAGCTGTCGGCATTATATTTATCCTGCTTTTTTTCGGCGAGATAATGCCAAAAGTCTACGCCACCAGGAATCAGGTGCCATTGGCACTTTTTATGGCATATCCGATGTCGTTTCTTGAAACATTGTTTAAACCGGTCACATCCCTCCTTATACTGTCAACCTCATTTGTAAAGAAGAGGAGCAGGGCAGGACATTCAAACATCAGCATGGATGATCTGTCAGATGCCCTCGAACTTGCATCAGACAATATTAACGAGGATGAAAAGATCCTTAAGGGGATAGTAAATTTCGGCAACATTAACGTCAGTGAGATAATGTGCCCAAGGATTGATGTGACTGCAATTGATATTAAACTTGGATTCAACAAAGTAAAATCCATCATAATTGAATCAGGATTTTCACGAATCCCTGTATATGCCGGATCATTTGATTCGGTAAAAGGAATACTATATGCAAAGGATATTCTGCCCTACACGAATAATCCTGATAATTTCAAATGGCAGGCTCTGACACGCCCACCCCACTTTGTTCCTGAGACAAAGAAAATCAATGAATTGCTCAAAGAGTTCCAGATCAGGAAGATACATATGGCAGTCGTTATTGATGAGTATGGGGGAACATCCGGCATAATCACTCTCGAAGATGTCCTGGAGGAAATAGTCGGTGAAATAACCGACGAAAGCGACGAGGATGAAACAATGTACCGGAAGATTAATGACAAAACATACATTTTTGAAGGGAAAATCCTTCTGAATGATTTCTTCAAAATAATCGAAACCGAAGATGACCCGTTCGAAGCTGTAAGGGGAGAATCCGAAACACTTGCAGGACTTATGCTTGAGATGACCGGGGAGATCCCCCAGAAAGGCCAGGTAATCAAATACGGGAATTTTAATTTCAGGATTGAATCTGCCGACAGGAGAAGAATCAAGGAGATCCGCGTAGAATTAGCTGATGGATATGAAAAACATAAGGAAGAGTAAGATACCTGCACTTCTTGTGCTGTTTACGATGTGCATACTGTGCAGCTGCAGGGAAGTGTCTGTGCCAAAACCAAAAGGTTATTTCCGGATAAGCCTTCCTTCAAAAAGCTATATGCCATTTAATGAAACCGGACAGCTAAATGATCTTCCCCTGGAATTTGAATACCCTGTATATGGTACTATCTCTGATAAGAGTGATAATCCTTCAGAACCAGGCTGGTTCAATATTGAATTCCCCCGATTCAGGGCAAGGATCTATTTTACCTATATAAATGTCACCGGTGATCTTGCTGACCTTATCGAGCAGACATATACCATGAATGTAAAAAATCACATAAATAAAGCAGATGCAATTAATGAACTGGTTATTAACGATAAAGAGAGCAGTGTATTTGGGATACTTTATGATCTGAAAGGAAATACGGCCACATCAGTACAGTTTTATGTAACTGACAGCACCAATCACTACCTTAGAGGATCTTTATATTTTGAATCAGAACCAAATGCAGACTCACTTGCACCTGTAATTGATTTCTTCAGGGAAGATATTATCCATATTATTGAAACGCTGAAATGGAAGGAAAAGTAACTATTTGAGAGATTAATGGGCTGTATTTCAAAACATTATCTAAACGAATTCACAATTCTGGGTGTCTGGAAGATTGAGGAAGACCTGAAAACACTGATGGAATTAGCTGCACTCGATAACGACGACAAAAAGAAATACAAAGTTTTTGCCAGCACTTCAAGAAAGCTTGAATTCCTTAGTGTCAGAGCCCTTCTTATCGAGCTCCTCGGGAAGGAAGCCAGGATCGTATACAACAAAAACAATAAACCTTTTCTCAAAGACGGTTCCAGATTCATTAGTATATCCCATTCACATAAACTTACAGCCATACTGCTGAGTACCAACGAAAAAGTTGGCATTGATCTTGAATATATGAGTACCAACATCGGGAAGATCGCTTTTAAGTTTATCAACAGGAAAGAAAAAATTACAAGATCAGCAGAATCCCGCCGGTACCATCTTTATCTTCACTGGTGCGCAAAAGAAGCCCTGTACAAGATCTGTGACAAGGAAGGCATCAGCATAAAAAGGAATATCACAATTGAACCATTCGAGGTTAAGGAGTCAGGGAGGGTAAACGGTAAAGTCAGTACTGATAAAATAAATGATTCATTTGACCTTTTCTATACAAGGTATGATAACTACGCAATAGTCTGGACGAAGAAAAACTATGACAAAGGTATAAGTTTCCGCGAAAAACGAGTATTGCACTTCTGCTCGATCCTGATAAGACTACTGCGGAAGGACTCGATAACATTCTGAAAATAGCTGCTGAATGTAAAACTGACTATATCCTGGCAGGCGGCAGTATTACATTTAACAGTATCGATAACCTGATTGATGCAATCAGGAACCTGTGTTCGATACCTATAATTCTTTTTCCCGGGAACCTCCTTCAGCTAAGCCGCAAAGCTGATGCAATATTGCTACTTTCACTTATTTCAGGGAGAAATCCTGAGCTTCTTATCGGGAACCACGTAATTGCTGCTCCTTACCTGAGAAGTGTCAGGGAAAAGCTTATCTCAGTCGGTTATATCCTGGTCGGCTGCGGGAGGAAAACATCGGTCGAGTATATTAGCCAGACAGAAGCAATCCCGGCCGATAAATCCGATCTGGTGGTTGCTACTGCACTGGCCGGAGAAATGCTGGGCTTTCATATGATTTATCTTGAAGCAGGCAGCGGGGCTGATAATCCTGTCCCACCCGGTATAATCAGTGCTGTAAAAGAAAATATATCGGTACCTGTTGCCGTCGGAGGAGGATTAAAAAGCGGTAAAGAGATTACAGAGGCTTACCGGGCAGGTGCCAACCTTGTTATTCTGGGCAATGGCTGTGAAAAGAATCCCGGGTTACTGGCTGAAGCCTGCTCAATCCGGGATCAGATGAGAAATACACTGACTACCTGAAAAGCTCCGACATAGGTTCACCTGTACAGGCATTAGGGTATGGCACCCTGCATAACGAAGAAAGCGTCGCAGCAACATCTGTCATATTCACCTTCCTCATTACAGTCGATCTGTTTACTGTCCAGCCATACCAGATCAGAGGAACATGAGAATCATATTCATAAGGTGAATTGTGATTGGTCAGCTGATCCCCTTCCCTGTCAACCCAACCCGGATTCAAAGTAACTATCACATCTCCTGATCTTTGCGGGCTGAAATTATTTACTATCCTGCGGAGATGCCCGTTGCCGAAATCATTTGCTTCAAAAGCATAGTACGGATAAGCCGAAGCCACACCTGTAAACTGGATAAGAAATCTTGCTGTTTTCTTCTGGATCTCTTCAAGCGCTATCCTCGCATCTTCAATAAGTGTCCTGTTAAGAAAGATCTGCCTTTCAGAAAATCCTTTTACCCAGTCTCCCTCCCCGTAAACAGCATTGAGATAACTTCTGAGCAACTGAAGTGCCTGATTTTGTCTGAAATAACCTGCAGGGATCCTGGTATCCTCCATAACTGAAGGAATTTCCGAGACGCCATGAGCCGAGGTAAAGTAGATAAGAATATTTTTCTTTCCCAGAGTGTTATTAAGATAGGTAAGAAGAGTTTCAATGTTTTTATCCAGACGCAGTATAGCATCTCCTGTCTCCACCGATGAGGGTCCGAACCTGTGACCGATATAATCAGTCGATGAATAACATATTGATAGAAAATCGGTTATATCATCCTTCCCCAAACCTTCATTTTCGATTAATCTTATGGCAAAATCGCTTGTAAAAGCATCACTAAACGGAGTCTCCCTCAGAAATGCAAAATTGCGTACTGATTTTCTTCCTTCCGGTTTGCTCATTTTGTTAATGTCGTAAGGAAAATAATTCAGACCGTTAAATCCGGTTTCAAACTTGTTTGAATCCGGAAGGCATGTGGCATAATCAGATGCCTGCCTTAAAAGGTTCCAGGTAGTGTTCAGATAAGTTTCTGAATAATTCATTGCATTGAAATCATTTACCCACGAAGGAAGAGCCTCCATATAATAAGTGGATGACATCCAGGTTCCTGATGTGTTATCATACCAGAATACTCCGTCAGCTGCATGCCCCGCTGAAAAAATCGCAGAATACTCTTTGACGCCAACCGCATATACTTTTGATCTTCTGCCAGTTGCAATCTTAAGCTCATCTGCAAACGTCGAGGCATTGAGATTGACAGGTGAATGGAGTCCCGACTCATAGCTCCCTCCCACAGGATTAACCGAAACATCCTTGGTACAATAAATAAATTCATTCTTCAGCGGAAGATACCAGCTGTCTGAGGTGATCCCATGATAAGATGGCTCGGTCCCGGTGGAAATAGTCGAAAACCCCGGAGCCGACTGAGTAAGCATATAATCGAAGGAAGCGTTACGGAAAAAGGTTCCTTCATTTATCATTTTCTTAAGTCCGTTCTCAGAAAGTTTGTCCCTGAATCGTTCAACCTGATCAAACCTTAACTGCTCAACCACTATCCCGATAATGAGGGCAGGCTTGTCAGGAGGCAGATAAGCTCCCTGGCCTGACATACCTTGAAAAACTGCTAAAAGCAGAAATGCTGTAAAAATTCTTTTTCTGATCATTGTTCTTTCTCAACATTATATAAACGTTTCACACGTTAATCACAATATGTTATAACAGAAAATAAAGGCACAAAAGTAATCTTTTCCCCATGAGTAGCAATAATCTTTTTCCGGTGAGTTTTCAGAATTATCTGAAAATTATGAACCTTCCGGTGTATGACAGGTTGGTTGCAATGCCCGTGAACACTGCAAAATAGCTGCCGGCAGGCAGGCGGCTGATATCAAGCCGGACCGGGTACCTGTCAGAAGCTTCTGTATCAAAATCTGAAACCTTTATTCCTGCAATGTTATAAATTCTTATATTGACTGCACCTCTTATGCTTTCAGGCAAAACAGCATTTATATAAGATCCGGCCGGATTGGGATAGAAAAAAGGATGAGCCGGATTTGTAGTATCTGCAGGATTTAACATTGGATTGATTTTCACAAACAGTTTTGTTTGTTCCCCTTTCAATACAGTTATGTCCTTTATAGCCAGGTCCCAATAGCCATCGGCAGTAAAAGTGATGTCATATGAACCAGGTGCCAGAAGCCTGGTAAAATTACCTGTCAGGGTGTCGGAATAAACATGCGAACTGTCTTTGTCATGCCTTTCTATAAAGATTTTTGCAGAAACCGGATCCCCGGTAAATGCATCTGTGATTTGCCCGTGTATGCCATACAACGCATTTTGAAGAAAACCAAGCAATGAACGGTAGTTATAATACCAGATATCAGCCAGTCCGGAAGTGGGTGTGATGAAGTCTTCGTCAAGTTCGACAGTAATTTCGCGTCCCGACAGGGTATAGGTAACATAATCCTGTCTGCCCCCGTAAACAGGATACCAGTCATACCCCTGTGTAACGCCATTGTCCAGATAATCCATGTAACCTGGCTCTGAATATAAATGAACTGTATCGGCCCAGGCCCTGCTTATGCTGTAAAACCATTCATAATCAGGATGTGGAGTTGGCCATCGGTCCCAGGGATAATTCACAACCTCTGCGCCCGAATGGAAATTTGCGGAAAGAACAAACCTGTGATCCGCCAGAAAGCTCATCATTTCAAGAGTCTCTTTCTGTCTGATGGCATCCGGAATCTCAGGATCGGGGAAATTCCGGTTCAGATCATAACCATTGGCATTATTCCTTACCGGGGAGATAATGAAATTACCGCTGTTATAGGTTCCGTCAGGATTTGCCAGCGGATTGATCCAGATTTCAAGATTATCGACAAGATCTTTTACCCTGAGGTCTGATGTGTAATTCTCAAGAAGATAATCAGCAAGCCTTAACATAAGGATAAATCCGGCTGTCTCATTACCATGAATGGCGGATGAATAAAAGACTTCGGGTTCAGGCTCGTCCACACCACTGTTATCTGAGATTTTCAGACAAAGGATAAGCCGGCCGTTTATGCTGGTACCTATTGTATCAAGAATGCACAACAAAGGATAGGTGGCAGCAAAATATCTCATTATTGAGTCATACTGCGTATATGACGGGTAGCTTTCCCACTCCATTGCCTGCGACAGGCTCGCTGAACTGATAATGCCTTTACTGGCAGTCCTTTCAATGATCTGATAATCGAAGCCTTCTGATATGAACCATTCAACCGTGAGAGGCGACAGGAATATACGAACTTCCCTGCCTTTAACTGAACTTATTGAAGCGATCCGTGTAATTCTGTCAATTTCGCGGCTGCCGGGATAAGGGATTACCACCTCAGCCTGACCTTTCTCCGATACAATACTGCGGAGTCTCTCATCATCAGATCCATTCTGAGAAAAGTGCAATTGAGCCAGAGATGAAAATACAAAGAACAGTATCAGCAAATTCTTTATCATGCACGAGTTTAAACATTGAACCTGATATGAAGGATATCTCCGTCTTCGACCAGATAGTTTTTTCCTTCAATGTAGAACTTGCCGGCCTCCTTACAGGCATGTTCAGATCCCAGGGTGACAAAATCGCTGTACTTCATCACCTCAGCCCTGATAAATCCTCTTTCAAGGTCGCTGTGAATCACACCTGAAGCCTGTGGTGCTGTCATTCCCTTTTTAATGGTCCAGGCTCTTATTTCCTTTGGCCCGACAGTAAAAAATGTCTGAAGATTTAGCATCTTATATGCTGCCCTTACCATTTTATCCACGCCTGGTTCATCAAGACCCGCATCTTTGAGAAATGCAAGCCTGTCCTCCCTGCTTTCAAGCTCGGCAATATCAGCTTCAACAGCACCGGCAATTACAATTATCTCAACATTCCTGCCTTTAAGCGCCTCTTTCACCTTATCAACATATTTATTTCCCGAAACAGCCGATCTCTCATCAACATTGCAGACATACATAACAGGTTTCATTGTAAGCAGAAAGAGATCATCAACATATTTTTTCTCCTCATCCTTTATTCCGAGGGTGCGTGCATTGTTAAAATCTCCGATATGCTCCCTGTATCTTTTCAGCACATCACATCCATGAACTGCATCTTTGTCTCCTGTCTTTGCCAGCTTCTCAAGCCGTTGCAATTTCTTCTCCACCGATTCCATATCCTTTACCTGCAATTCAAAGTCGATAGTCTCCATATCCCTCACCGGATCGACAGATCCATCAATATGAGGGAGGGATTCATTGTCAAAGCATCTCAACACATGGATTAGTGCATCGGTATTGCGGATATCTCCGAGGAATTTATTACCGACTCCTTCACCCTTGTTTGAGCCCCTGGTAAGTCCGGGAATATCTACGATTTCGACCGTTGTATGGACTATTTTTTCTGTAACCTGATGTCTTTCAAGCTCATACAAGCGTGTATCAGGTACCTGAATCACTCCAATATTTGATTTTGTGGCACTGAATGCAAATGCATTTGTTTCACCCCTTGTATTGGAGATACAATTGAAAATAGTCGTTTTACCGACATTGGTTATTCCTATGATTCCGCACTGAAGAGCCATCAGATCTCCCTGTTATATTATTTATGCAAATTTAACGATATTCCGGGTTTATTCAACCTGAAAAAAATACTATGGTTGCCAGTCACGGACAATGATCCTGTCCTTGAAAAGCTTAACCTCAAGCTTTTGCTTTCCTTTCCATTTCAGTTTCTTTATATACTCCATCGGAATTGTAATTGCATAGCTGGTGCCGCCCGATACTTTTGTCAGGCTCCTGATGTAATTTTCTTCTGTTTTTCTGCGTGTCATGGCAAATAATTTTATCAACGTATTAAGATACGTTTTTTAATACGTTTTTTAATACGTTGATAATAGAAATATCTTTAAACCTTTGAACGTTTTATCAATCAAAGGATAAAATCTCAACTGCGTTGAGCGATCAAAGATCTGACAGTGATATTCAGAAACTGCTGGAAACAAATATTGACCAGGGTTTCAGGCTTGTTGTCGGGAAATACAGCACCAGGCTGTACTGGCATATCCGTCGGCTTGTGATCCTCCACGAAGACGCTGACGATGCCCTCCAGAACACTTTTATAAATGCCTGGCGCAACATATCAAATTTCAGGAGAGAGAGTTCGCTCTACACCTGGCTGTACGCAATTGCAACAAATGAGGCTCTTGCCCTGATCAATAAAAGAACCAGGAATTCAGCAGTATCGCTCGATGATCTGGGGAGCTGGTTTGCAAATTCAACTGAAGGCAGTACATGGTTCGACGGTGATGAAGCACAGTTAAAACTGCAGAATGCTATTCTTAAACTGCCCGAAAAACAGCGGATTGTCTTTAATCTCAGATATTTTGATGAAATGACCTATGAGGAGATGAGCATCGTACTTAATACATCGGTCGGTGCATTAAAGGCATCATATCACCACGCAGTAAAAAAGATTGAAAATATATTAACAGGCGTTTAAACCATTAGTACTTTTAATCATCCAAGAAAGTGATGAAAAACAATGACAAAATACCGGCAGGAAATCCATTTAAAGTACCTGGAAATTACTTTGAGGAGGTAAACAGAAAAATAATCTCGTCAACTGTTGAAAACCAGCGTGAGATCAAAAAGCCGGGTCTTTACCTGAAACTGAGACCTTACCTTGCAGTTGCTGCATCTGTCGCCGTTCTCGCAATATTAAGCTATACAGGGATAAAGCTTTTCCCGCCCCGGAATGAATCTCTTTCGCTTTCGGGAATTTCAGTCGAAGAGTATTCAGAGACCCTGTTAAATGATATTGACCTTCTGACGCTGGAAGAGATTGCAGCTCTCCCCGGATTGCCGCGGGATCAGGAGAATCAATTTGTAGATAAGAAGGATATCATTGAATATCTGATGCTTGAAAACATAGATATTAATGAAATACATGATCAATTATAAATTCTCAGTCATGAAAAGGAAAATCAGTGTTTTTGCCATACTTGCAATATTCTGTACCGTGAATATTTCTGCACAGAATGCCAACCGTGAAAGGCTCGAAGCTTATAAAATAGCCTTTTTCACAAAACGTTTGAATCTTACTCCGGGAGAAGCCGAGAAATTCTGGCCTTTATATAATGAGTACCAGGAAACGAAAACAAGGATCCAGCTTGAACGACAGGAACTTAACAGGAATTTCAATCAGAACGGACTTAACATGAACGACAGGGAAATGACCGAAGCAGGAGACAGGCTTATTGGCTTAGAGGTCCGCGAAGCTGCCCTCGCACAGGAATTCCATAATAAAATAAAAACAGTTCTGACACCTGCGAAAATACTGAGGCTTTACCAGGCTGAAAATCAATACAGGCTTCAGCTATTGAAAGAATTGCAGGAAAGAAGGGAAGAAAGAAACAATCAGAATATAAGGCAGCAATAGAAGTCGACTCCGACAGCGTTAGGATTCAACCGGTAAAAAACAATAGTTTCTTTCTGAGCACTCAAGGGCATTCAGGTTTAATCTCAGATTTCAGAAATGACATTAACAGATCATCAATGGTCATTTTTCTCTGTTCTCCCGAAGACATTATTTTTAAAGTGACCTGATTATTCCTGATCTCATCTTCACCTGCTATAACTATGTACGGGATCTTACGGGCATCAGCATATGACATCTGCTTCTTAAGCTTAACAGCGTCAGGATAAATTTCTGCACTGATATTAAGGTCTGTTAGCTGATCGCGGATCCTCAATGCAAACCGGGCTTCTTCATTTCCGAAGTTCAGGATCAGAACCTGAGTTGCAGGTACGACCTGCCGGTCAAACAGATTTAACTGGCTCAGAACGTCATATATCCTGTCGGCTCCAAATGAGACTCCGACACCCGAGACACCTTCCATCCCGAACACACCTGTGAGGTTATCATACCTGCCTCCGCCGCAAATACTCCCGATGCTTACATCCTTCGACTTGACTTCAATTATAGTCCCGGTATAATAATTCAGACCCCGGGCCAGCATCAAATCAAGTTCAGTCTCGCCTGAAAGCTGACTACTGTCAACGTACGAAAGCAGGGTCCGCAGTTCATCAATGCCTCTCATCCCTGTCCCGGAACCTGAAAGTATCTCTTCAAGCCCTGCCAGTTTCTCGATTGCACTGCCTTTTAACAGAACAACAGGTTTTAACTTTTCGATAGCCCGGGGTGCTATGCCCTTGCTCCTGAGCTCTTCATTGACTCCTTCAATGCCTATCTTCTCGAGCTTATCAATGGCAACAGTGATATCTGTGATCCTTGCTGATTCGTTTATCATTTCAGCAATTCCTGAAAGTATTTTCCGGTTATTTATTTTTATGACAATGGCTGTCTTCAGCCTGCTGAAAATGTCGTCAATTATCCTGATTAAGCTCATATTCGTTCAACAACGAATCACTGCCGATAACATCAACATCGCATTGAAAAAACTCGCGGTACCTGCCTTTCTGCGGGCGGTCGGCACGCCAGACAGGCTGGATCTGATATCTTTTAAACGGGAAAGTGATCTCATCACGATGCTGAACAACATAACGTGCGAAGGGTACTGTCAGGTCATACCTCAATCCCCGTTCGCATATTATGGAAGAGAGTTTTGCCGGTTCCATACCGAGGATATCCTTATCAGTGACTGCCGAGAGGAAATCACCGGAATTAAGAATCCGGAAGAGAAGTTTGTCGCCTTCTTCACCGTATTTTCCAAGAAGAGTTGACAGGTTTTCCATTGCCGGTGTTTCAATTGGCTGATAGCCATAAAGTCTGAAAACTTTTCTGATAGTGTCGAAGATGAAATCACGCTTCATCATTTCTTCAGGCGAAAAATCGCGGGTCCCTTTCGGTATTGATGGCTTCATTCCTTAATTAAAAGATAAAAGACAAAAGTAAAAAGACAAAAGTAAAAAGAAAAAAGGAGAAAGGCCAAAGGTGATAGTAATGCCGCTATATTAAGCCCCCCATTTGGGGGGCTTGAGGGGTTCAGTACTTTTCAGGAACAAACGTCTGGTCGGTTATCGGAGGCCTGACATAGGCTACGTCGTACTTTAACGGGGGCAGCTTTATTGGCTTTTGGGTCAGGTCATTATATGGTATCAGTGAAAGAAAATGATCGATGCAGTTAAGCCTTGCCCTTCGCTTATCGTCGGCCGGAACCACATACCATGGTGATTGTTTGGTATCGGTATATGAAAACATCTTATCCTTGGCCATAGAGTATTCCACCCATTTATCGCGCGACACAATATCCATCTGACTTATCTTCCATCGTTTGGTGGGATCTTTGATCCTGTCCTGGAAGCGGTTCTCCTGCTCACTGTCGCTTATTGAGAACCAGTATTTTATAAGTATGATACCCGATCTGATCAGCATTCTTTCAAATTCGGGACATGACCTTAAAAATTCCTCATAATCTTCATTGGTACAGTAACCCATAACTTTTTCGACTCCAGCCCTGTTGTACCAGCTTCTGTCAAAAAGAACAATCTCCCCTCCTGATGGAAGTTCTGAAACATACCGCTGAAAATACCATTGTGATCTTTTCCTTTTCAGTCGGGATTCCAAGGGCAACGATACGGCATATTCTGGGATTGAGGCACCCTGCAATTGTTTTGATCACGCCTCCTTTACCGGCAGCATCGCGTCCTTCAAAAATAACGACAACCCTTAGCTTATTTGCTTTTACCCACTCCTGAAGCTTGACCAGCTCGACTGCCAGCTTCATCAGCTTTTTTTCATATTCTTTATTCCCTAATCTCTTCTGCTTTTCGGCTTTAACATCGTGGTAAAGATTCTTTTTCTCAAAAACTTCCACCTTTTTGATTTTGTTTTGGGGATTCTTCTTCATTGCAGAAATAATTAATCAGATTAGAAATATACAAATTTCTGATCTGACCAGGAAATTTACTGCAGGAAAATGTTACTGAATAAACGGAATGGTAACCGGGTATTTGAATTCTTCTCCTTTAGACGCTTTTACACTCGCTATTATAATACAAATGACTTTAAGAAATACCAGAAAGATCACTATAGGGATACCTACTATTATAATACATAACGGAACTGCCAGCACCATATACAACAAAATTGAGATCTGGAAATTAAGTGATGCCTTCCCATTCTGATCTACCCATCTGCGACTCATCCTTTCTGGATAACCAGCAGATCAGCGGACCAATAATTCCTCCAAAAGGGAAGAAAAATCCTGCAAAGGCTGAAAGGTGGCAAAACATCGCCCAGTTCCTTTCCGATTCTGATAATTCTCTGATCTCTTTCATGACATTCCGGTTTTTAACTAAAGACGTCTTTCCTTTTAAATTGCTGCATTATCAGAACCTGTCCAGACGTTTCAGATCGGCCGGCAACAACCCGTTAGGATTAGTCTTATCAATAGTGTGTTGATTATAATAATACATATTGTTGTCGTCGGTTCCGATAAGCATCTTAAAACAATAACCGGAGTATCTTTCACCCACAGGGCCCACTTTGTGGAGGATCAAAGTATTAGGGGTTTTGTTCTGAATTGCTTTCACGATAACCTCTTCAGGGACAATTTCAATCCTGTGCCTGTAAACAGCCCTGATTTTCTCAATTGTTCCGATAGCAGGAGCCAGATCCTCCTGTTTTACCAGAATACTTCTTCCCATCACTTCAGGAATATTTTTATTATAGTACCTCAGGTATCGCCTCCCCGTTAAGGAAGGATTTTCATTTATCATGCCTGCATGTTTCTGAATAAAAGCCAGTATTGCTCCAAGCTTATAACCATACTCCATATCATCTTCTCCTGCAAATGAAAGCGGGACTGCACAGATCTCCGGCATCTGGCCCAACTCATCAACATCTTTGCCCTGCAGCAGGTTTAGAAAGTTAAAAACCGAATTCGATTTGTCATTTTCAAAATTTGTTTCAGTAAGAATTATAAAAGAATATGAAGGATCGGACCTTCTTGTATTGAAATCGGATGTTTTTATAAATTCGAAAGGTGTAATTTTCCAGTACTCCTCCATTGCCCTGGTGATATAAGTGTTATAGACGGGATTGCCATCTTCCAGTACGACACAGGTCCTGGAGGCAATAAATTGTTTTATTTCATTTCCCGTGGGAAAAGGTGCCTGCCCGGACAGTAAGAACAGATGTGGCAAAAAGTAAAATGAGAGCTGGTAATTTCTTCATTTAGAAAGCCTGATTTGAAGGAAGATATAATGGATTTTTTTCATTGAATTTCCTGATGTAAACAAACATCAGGTCTTTTTTCTTCTTGTTGGGGAGACGGACATACTCCTCATGCAACTCGCTGTCCCTCATAAGGAGAAGCTCCGTATTTTCAATATCATACTCCAGAATCTTTCCGCTGTCAAAATCAATCAGATATTGCCTTAGTTCATTCCGTCCGGGATTCTGACGGTAAGGAGAGTAATAATTACCATAAGGTGAATAACGATTATATGAATAAGAATAAGGATTATAATAAGGTGAATAGTATGGTGAATAATACGGAGAATAGTAAGGATCATAAAAACCATACGGAGAGTTGTAATAGCGGTTATCGTATGATGTAACATCTGCAACAAAATGACAGATATTCCCGATAAAAGTGATCCTGTTAAAATTCCCCTGGATCTGAACATACAGGACTCCATTCCTCGAAAAACCCCAGATGGAGCTTTTTTCGACTTCCTGCCTCATCCCCATGCCGTCGTAAAAATAGATCTTTTCACCTGACATCAGGTTCTTAAAGAAATCCTTGTCGTTATAATCCGTTGATGTAAGGATCTTGGCTTTTGGTATAGGGCTGTTCATCTTCACCTGGTCGAAGTTGAGATAGATGCCATCAGTGAATCTGAAGTCAGGAGTATATTTTACCATTCCCTCGTTTTCCTGCGCGTTAAGCCCGATCAAAGCTCGCCCGGAACCAACAATTGCAATTATCAGTAATAATCCTGAATAGTGTCTTCATAATGGTATATTCTTTTTATTTCCGGCTCAAAAATTGTACCACAGGAACAAAAATAAGCTTTTCCTTTTAAGGATGATAATTTCAACCTGTGTATATTTATCATCTATTTTGTTAATTTTACATTCCTGCAATCATTCAGTTCAGATCATAATGGAATCAAACGATCATATTCACAGGAAGTTTGAGAATCAGTATTCTGATGAGATCTTAAATAAAAAAAAGAATCTTATCGAGACTTATTCAATTGTCGCCATGCTGTGTCTGGTCCTCGCAGTAATCTTCATTTCATTTAATCTCAGGCTGATTGCAGGATTTCTGGTCATTTCGGGCGCTGCATTGTTTCTTATGATAACCAGGAATACCTCAAGATTGTTCAAAACTGTTAAGGATTCCTTCCTGGATGCAACTTCCTCAAACGAAAAGAAAGACGATGTGATATCCGACTTCTCTCACAGGATCAGGGAGCCTCTTAACAATCTGGTGGTTATTGCTGATCTTCTGATGGATGCCGGTCTTCAGAAAAAACAAAAAGACCTGATAGAGACTTTCGTTGCCTCAACGAAAAATATGGTTACCACTGTTAATGAACTAACAATGCAGTCAGCTGGCAGTTTCAGCTATGAGGCCAGAAAACATATCAGGTACAATATTCTTTCTACTGTCCAGAATACGATTGAGCTTTACAGCCTCAAGGATAAACCAAACCTCGATTTTATCCTTAATAAGAAAGACTATCACGAATATGAATGTCAGGGCGATCCAATAATTCTAAAACAGATATTTCTCGACCTTTTCCATACCATCGAAGCCCAGGATTCCGAACGTACAACCAAAGTAACGATAAACCTTAGGAAAGAGAGGGAGTCGGACCATGAGAGAATTATAGGTTTCAGAATCCAGACTGACAAAAAACTGGTATTGATCAATGAATCTGGTACAGAAGGGCATCTTGCCTCAAGGCTGATAAAATCGGGCAACGGAAGTTTCAGCCAGGAATCAGGTGATAATTACACTGTCCTGAACATCAGCCTGCCGTTTGAATATCCCTTCACTGAAATAAAACAGCCGCCTGCACCGGATACCGGATCTGTCACAGCAGGTATAAAAATCCATAAAGAGCTGAAAGACATTAATGTCCTGCTTGTTGAAGATAATCTTATCAGCCAGAAGATCACCCTTCTTTCACTTAAACCGCTGGTAAACAGGATTGATACGGCAACAAACGGCAAGGAAGCGATTGAGAAACTGGGAACATCAGATTACGATCTGATCCTGCTCGACATACAAATGCCTGTCATGAATGGAATAATTGCCGCCGAAAAGATCCGGGAGCTTGAAGCAGGTTCAGATACTCATATCCCGATAATTGCCATAACTGCCGATGCGATGATAGGTGACAGGGAGAAATGCCTGTCGGCAGGTATAGATGAATATATCAGTAAGCCCTTCCTGCCAGTTGTGCTTATTGAAAAAATAAAGATGGTAATATAGTTACCTTTTATGACCTTGCTGACGTCAATGAGTGATCTCATCTGTATCGCTGCGAACAAGCCTTATATTCTTCAATGAGGGTGAAGAAATAAATTCCCCTAAGCCCAGCAGTTCCCATTTTTTATCGATTTTCTCAATAGTTTTTGTATCGGAACAAACAATCTCGGGCCACCTGCGCGGAAATCCGCCTGAGCGGTAAAACTTGATAGTACCATCCAATAATAAAGTATCCCGGGATATCATGAAATGGTCTCTTACAGGATCGGTATTGCCCAGTATCTGCCAGGCCACCATATAAATATCATCCGGATCAACAGTATGATCCACAACGATCACCATCCTGAAAATTTGGGATCTCCTTTCCGTTTTTAATAATTCAATTATTTTCCCAATACATGAAGGATCCTCAGATGGATTAACTGCCAGTATTAAAATACTTATTCCTTCCTTAATCAGGTTTGAATTCCTTGCTTTAATAAATGGCACCTCCAGCCATTCAGTCAGGTTTTCCAAAACTGCAGCGTTGTCACTATCCGGCGTTTTTTGTCCAGCCGGGACCTCTTCCGGCAGCTTAATAGTGGCGTCGATACCTGCCTTGCCGCCAAGGGAGAAACTATCGGATGAATGATCCAGAACATCGAGCGGGCCGTGGGTGAAGACAATATCGGTTCCAAAATCTGTATTAGCCAGAATATGGATCATCAGCTCTCTGTAGTTCCTGATATTCACACTGCCGCTGACCACGACCAGGTATTTTGTAAGCATCATCTGTCCTGCCCCGGACAAAGAGCTGATCACCTTCATTCCCTGCCCGGGGTAATTCTTACTTATATTCACAATAACAAGATTATGGGCAACACCAGCTTCGGGCATATGAAAGTCGATGACCTCCGGCTGAATGGCAATCCTGACCGGCGAGAGGAAGATTTTTTCTGTCGCTTTTGTCAGCCAGGCATCTTCCTGAGGCGGAATTCCGACGATGGTCGCAGGGTAAACAGCTTTCTTCGAATGTGTAATGCAGGTGACGTGAAATACAGGATACAGGTCGGTGAGAGAATAGAAACCTGTGTGGTCGCCAAAAGGGCCTTCGGTTACAGGAGGCTCGGCAGGATCGATATAACCCTCAATGACAATATCAGCATCATAAGGTACGTAAAGGTCATTTGTAATACATTTGACCAGCTTTACTTTTTTCTTCCGCAGGAATCCCGCAAGTATATATTCACTTATGTTTTCAGGTAATGGAGCAGTTGAGCAGTAAGTATATACCGGGTCGCCTCCCAGTGTAACTGATACCGGCATTGTCCTGCCGGCTTTCTTCCATGCCTCATAATGGGTTGCCCCTGTTTTGTGCCTTTGCCAGTGCATGGCTGTTGTTTTGCTGTTTAGTATCTGCATCCTGTACATCCCGACATTTGGTTTTCCGGTCAGAGGGTGTATGGTATGAACCATCGGAAGTGTCACAAACCTTCCTCCGTCATGGGGCCAGCACTTCAGAACCGGCAAAATTGTGAGATCAGGTGTCAGATATATGACCTGCTGGCATGCTCCTTTTATTCTTTTACGCTCAGGCAGATAACCTGCAATCTTATAAAACCGGGGCAGGGCAAGAAATTTATCAAAAAATCCGGCAGGTGTATTTGTAATAAGGTTAAAAATCTCCTCTATACCGTTTCCTGCTTCAGAAAGATCTTTTTTACCAAGAGCCATCGACATTCTTTTGTCTGATCCGAAGGCATTTATAAGAACCGGGAATCGGGTTCCGTTGTTTTCAAAGAGCAGTGCTTTACCTCCTGCTTTGGATATTCTGTCGGTTACTTCCGTAATTTCCAGCAACGGATCAACGATGTTCCTTTATACGGTGGAGTTCTCCGTTCTTCTCAAGATCAGAGATAAAATCAGCCAGTCCGGAATAAGGCATATAATAAGGAAAAGATAAAAGACAAAGATAAATGAAAATTACAAAAGATAAAAATCTGAAGCTTCAGCGTGGGGATGTTTTAGATATAAAACAATAATGGGAACTATTCCGAGGATTAGTTCCCATTCACCGTATGCAACCGAAGCCGCTTACGGCGTCAGGTTACTGTTATTTTGACCGGCTGCATTTCCTGATACAAGACCTGGATTTGCAACCCATGGCTTTCCGGTTTTGCCTGTTACAGCATAACCTTCCTGCTGTCCTTTCCCATCCGTCTTACGATGGATAGTTCCGGGACGAAGCGTCATTCAGGCCCTGATGTCATTTCCCGAAGGATCTGGATCAGTTTCAGAAAATCCGGAGCCGAAGCTCTTTTTTTTCTGAAGCCCTGTGACTTAATCGTTGAAAGAACGTTACCGGTTTCATCGATCTGCTGAGTATCCTGGACCGGAGTCCATTTGCTCAGGCTTCGGCTCTCTTGATGCGCAGTCCCGAAGGTCTGAATGAAGCGGATTGTGTCTCAGTTAAGAAACCTTTTCCGGTTCCACATCGTTCAAGCAGTCTTTTATCGCTCACCTGATAGATCAAATATACTATAACAATATGATATAACAATAAGGTTGCTTTTCATAGTTGTACACGGGATATAAACAAAAGTTATTAACAACTGTTAATAACGTCGGAAAATGAGAATACCTCACCCCCTCCTATCCCCCGCTCCCAAGAGAGCGGGGGACGAAATCCACTGTTATTATCTAAAGCCCCTCCCTCTTGGGGGAGGGCTCTGGGGAGAGGTCGATAAAAGGATAATAACCCTGATACGAAAAAGGTATACTGAAAGGTTTTAAGTGACATTACTTCTTATACCCGTATACTGCCAGTTCACCAAGCATCTCCTCTATCCTCAGCAACTGGTTGTATTTGCAGATCCTGTCAGTCCTGCTGCACGATCCTGTTTTGATCTGCCCCGAGTTAGTGGCAACAGCTACATCAGCTATTGTTGAATCTTCCGTCTCGCCCGAACGGTGCGATGTGACAGTCGTGTAACCTGCCCTGTGGGCCATCTCAATTGCATTGAGTGTCTCGGTAAGCGTCCCGATCTGGTTCAGCTTTATAAGAATTGAGTTTGCACAGCCTAATTCGATTCCTTTTTTCAGGTATTCCACATTTGTTACAAAAAGATCATCCCCTACTATCTGGATCTTTTTACCAAGCCTGTCTGTCATCTGCTTCCAGCCGTCCCAGTCACTCTCAGCCATCCCGTCTTCAATAGAATCGATAGGGAACATTCCGATAAGCTTCTCAAAATAATCAACCTGCTCTTTGGAAGTCTTTCTGGCTCCTTTCGGACCTTCAAATTTTGCATAATTATACATACCGTTTTCATAAAACTCCGAAGCTGCAGGATCAAGAGCTATTGTAACATCAACTCCGGGCTTATACCCTGCAGCTGAAATTGCTTTTACAATAGTTTCAAGTGCATCCTCCGTGCCGCCAAGGGTTGGGGCAAAACCGCCCTCATCTCCCACTGCAGTGCTTAATCCGCGTCCTTTCAGGACCTTTTTGAGCGAATGAAATACTTCTGCACCCATCCTCAGACCCTCCCTGAAGTTTGGAGCACCTATCGGCCTGATCATAAATTCCTGGAAAGCAATCGGAGCATCGGAATGTGATCCCCCGTTGATAATATTCATCATGGGCACAGGAATGATTACTGCGTTTGCCCCCCCGATATAACGGAACAACGGAAGTCCATGATAGGAAGCTGCAGCTTTTGCAACTGCAAGAGAGACTCCGAGGATGGCATTTGCACCCAGATTGCTTTTGGTCCTGGTTCCGTCCAGATCAATCATCTTCTTGTCGATTCCTGCCTGATCGGTAACATCCATGCCCATAACCTCTTCGGAAATAACATTATTAACATTCTGAACAGCTTTAAGAACCCCTTTACCAAGATAACGTGATTTGTCCCCGTCACGGAGCTCAAGCGCTTCATTTTCGCCTGTTGATGCACCCGACGGAACGGCTGCCCGTCCCAGATAACCACTTGCTGTCTGAACATCAACTTCAATTGTAGGATTGCCGCGGGAATCAAGAATCTCACGTGCATGTACACTAACTATTTGTCCCATAGGAATTTATTTTTTTATTAAACAATGTTGCAATATATACAAAAAAAGGGATACAGTTTCACGACCATATCCCTTTCCTCTTAAATTATTCTTTTATTCCTTTTCCTCAGCTTCAGGTGCTGTTTTCTCAGATGTCTTTCCGGGTGCCTTTCCGGCTTTAGCACTTTTTTTCGCCTTTACAGCTGCCGGCTTTTCTGTTTTGGCTGCGGCAACTTCTCCGGTACTCTTCCTGGCTGATCTTCTTCTCCTTGTTGTCTTTGGCTTTGCAGCTTCTCCACCCTTCATCGCCTCATTGAAATCAACAAGCTCCAGGATGCACATTTCTGCATTATCCCCTATTCTGTTCCCTGTCTTAAGAATTCTGGTATATCCGCCGGGCCTGTCGGCGATCTTTGGCGAGATATCCCTGAATAATTCAATTACTGCCGACTTGTCTTTCAGATAGCCGAATACCACCCTTCTTGAGTGTGTGGAGTCTTCTTTTGATTTGGTAATAAGCGGTTCCACAAATGTCTTTAGTGCTTTTGCCTTAGCAACAGTGGTGGTGATCCTTTTATGAAGGATCAGCGAAACAGCCATATTGGAGATCATCGATTTCCTGTGTGAACTTGTTCTTCCAAGATGGTTAATAACTCTTTGATGTCGCATTTCTCTTTATCCTTAACCAGTTTTCAATTAATCTTTGTCCAATTTATACTTGCTGACATCCATTCCGAATGACAAACTCATTGACTCAAGCAGCTCGTCAAGCTCCGTAAGGGATTTCTTCCCGAAATTCCTGAATTTAAGAAGGTCATTCTTATTGAATTTAACAAGATCTCCAAGTGTTTCAACTTCTGCAGCTTTAAGGCAGTTGAGAGCCCTTACTGAAAGGTCAAGATCGATCAGTTTGGTTTTCAGAAGCTGTCTCATATGCAGTACTTCCTCATCAAACTCCTCATTTGCCAGCTTATCATCCGAGTCGAGAGTGATCTTTTCATCTGAAAAAAGCATAAAGTGATAAATCAGTATCTTAGCTGCTTCTTTCAATGCTTCTTTCGGGTGAATTGATCCATCTGTTTCAATTTCAAGCAGAAGTTTTTCATAGTCAGTTTTTTGTTCAACGCGGAAATTTTCGACAGAGTACTTCACATTTCTAACAGGTGTGAAAATTGAATCGATCGCAATCAGCCCAAATTCACTGTCGACCGGCTGATTCTCCTCTGCCGGGACATATCCCCTGCCTTTACTTATGGTAAATTCCATCTGCAATTTTACATCAGGTTCCATCCTGAAAATAACCAGGTCGGGATTAAGGACTTCGAAGCTGCTAAGCACGCTGTTCAGGGCACCGGCTTTAAATACTTCCTGACCATTGATTTTGATCAATATCTTTTCATGATCAACATCTTCAACTGTCCGCTTAAACCGGACCTGTTTCAGGTTCAGGATGATTTCGGTCACATCTTCGATAACACCTGTGATGGTAGAGAACTCATGGTCGATACCTTCGATCTTTACTGTGATGATAGCAAAACCTTCAAGCGAAGAGAGAAGGATCCTTCTCAGAGCATTACCGACAGTAATGCCATAGCCGGGTTCAAGAGGTCGAAATTCAAATTTGCCGAATCTGTCGTTTGCTTCCAGCATTATTACTTTATCAGGCTTCTGGAATGATAAAATGGCCATAGGATTTATCTTATAAGATTATTTTGAATACAATTCAACTATTAATTGTTCCTTGATGTCTTCAGGAATATCTGTTCGCTCAGGTACATTCATGAACTTACCTGCCATTTGTGTTTCGTCCCACTCGAGCCATGGAAGCCTGGAATATTTCCTGGTTGTCATCGAATCGACTATTGATTCGAGAGATTTGGATTTTTCACGGACTCCGATTATGTCACCTGGTCTCAGCTGACATGAAGGAACATTTACTACCCCACCATTCACGGTTATGTGCCTGTGTGATACAAGCTGGCGTGCACCAGCCCTGGTAGGAGCCAGTCCGAAACGGTAAACCACGTTATCGAGACGTGCTTCAAGCATCTGAAGAAGCACTTCACCTGTAACTCCTTTGCTTCTTGAGGCTTTCTCAAAGGTATTGCGGAATTGTCTCTCGAGTATTCCGTAGGTGTATTTTGCCTTTTGCTTCTCTCTCAGCTGAAGTCCGTATTCTGAAGTCTTTTTCCTTTTCTTATTCATGCCATGCTGACCTGGAGGGAAATTCTTCCTGTCGAGGTTTTTATCGGGGCCGTAAATAGGATCTCCGAATTTTCTTGCGATTCTTGATTTTGGGCCAATATATCTTGCCATCGTGCTTTTATTTTAAACTTTCAAATTATCTGTTCCGTCACAAATTATACTCTTCTTCTACCGGGTGCACGGCAACCATTATGAGGCATCGGAGTTACATCAATAATTTCGGTGACCTCAATGCCGACATTGCTTATTGATCTTATAGCAGATTCACGGCCGGCTCCGGGTCCTTTCACAAATACTTTCACTTTTCTCAGGCCAAGATCGTATGCAACTTTACCGCATTCTTCTGATGCCATCTGGGCAGCATAAGGAGTGTTTTTCTTGGATCCTTTAAACCCCATTTTACCGGCTGATGCCCATGATATGACCTGGCCTGAATTATTCGTCAGCGTTATAATGATATTATTGAATGATGAATGAACATGAGCCTGACCTGTCGGTTCAACCTTAACGATCCTTTTCTTCAATGCTCCGGTTTTCTTTGCCATATTCTATTTATTTAGTAGCTTTTTTCTTGTTTGCAACAGTTTTCTTTCTCCCTTTCCGGGTTCTGGCATTGTTCTTTGTACTTTGTCCTCTGACAGGCAGACCGAGTCTGTGACGGACTCCGCGGTAACAACCGATATCCATTAACCTCTTAATATTCAGCTGTGTATCAGAACGAAGCTCTCCTTCAAGCTTGAAGTTGTCGTTCAGTATACGGCGGATGGAATTTATCTGTTCATCGGTCCACTCCTGAACCTTTGCATTCCTGTCAACGCCAGCTTCATCAAGTACCTTCTGAGCAGTACTCTTCCCCACTCCATAGATATAGGTGAGGCCGATTTCGCCTCTTTTGTTTCTTGGTAGATCAACACCTACAATTCGTGCCATATATTAATTTTCTTAAATGAGTTGCAAAATTAAATAATTTATCCCTGTCTCTGTTTGAACTTTGGGTTTTTCTTGCTTATAACATAAATGCGCCCCTTACGCCTGACTATTTTACAGTCAGCGCTGCGCTTTCTGACAGATGCTCTTACTTTCATTATTTAAATATTTCTTATTTATATCTGAATGTTATTCTCCCTTTTGTAAGGTCATATGGGGACATCTCAACTTTCACCTTATCCCCGGGAAGAATTTTAATATAGTGCATTCTCATTTTCCCTGAGATATGGGCAGTTATCACATGTCCGTTTTCGAGCTCTACTCTGAACATTGCATTGGAAAGAGCTTCGATGATAGTACCGTCCTGTTCGATTGATGCTTGTTTCGACATACGATTACATTTTATTTAAGGCTTCTTCAATAAATTCAAATGTTGTTAATACATCTGCTCTTCCCTTGTTGACCGCCACAGCATATTCAAAATGTGCTGATGGCTTTCCGTCAACTGTCTTTATTGTCCATCCGTCCCTCATCTGCACTGTTTCCTTTTTTCCAAGATTGATCATAGGTTCGATACAGATCACGAGTCCCTGTTCCATTTTCGGACCAGTTCCTCTTTTCCCGTAATTTGGTACTTCGGGAGGTTCGTGAAGCCTTTTTCCCAGCCCATGGCCCACAAGTTCCCTGACCACCGAATATCCTCCGCTTTCTGCTTTGTTCTGCACCGCCCATGAGATATCGCCAATCCTGTTCCCTGCAACTGCTTCTTTAACACCATCCTCCAGCGATTCTTTGGTACAGATAAGAAGACGACTGATCTCCTCGTCTATTTCCCCTACGGCAAATGTATATGCACTGTCACCATACCATCCGTTCAGAATCACTCCGCAGTCGATTGAAACTATGTCCCCTTCTTTCAGAACGTAATCTGACGGTATACCATGAACCACTGTGTCATTGACAGATGTGCAGAGTGTGCCGGGAAAACCTCCGTACCCTTTGAATGCAGGTGCTCCTCCATTTTCACGTATAAAAGTCTCGGCAAAACTATCGAGATAAAGAGTAGTGATTCCCGGCCTGATAAGCAAAGCAATTTCCCCAAGTGTGCGCGACACAAGCAGATTGCTCTCTTTCAACAATCCTATCTCTTCATCAGTTTTTAAATACAACATCAAAGAACGCTAAACATTTTATATCGACGTCGTTGCGCCTGATCTCCCCTTAACACGGCCCGATTTCATAAGACCGTCGTAATGACGCATCAGCAGATGACTTTCTATCTGCTGAAGCGTATCGAGTACAACCCCGACAAGAATCAGCAGAGATGTGCCTCCGTAAAACTGGGCAAACTGGGGTGATACGCTGAATTTCACGGCTATAGCCGGCAGAATGGCAATAATTGCAAGGAAGATGGAACCTGGCAGTGTTATCCTCGACATTATAGTATCGAAAAACTCAACAGTTTTTCTTCCTGGTTTAATCCCAGGTATAAAACCACCGTTTTTCTTCATGTCTTCCGCCATCTGCACCGGATTTATTGTGATAGCCGTGTAGAAGTATGTGAACAGAACTATCAGGATGCCGGTAACTAAATTATACAGGAATCCATACATATTTGAAAAAGCCACCACAAAGCCGGAACTGGAATTGGAATAACCAGCAATAATGATTGGCAGCATCATAATTGCCTGGGCAAAAATGATAGGCATAACTCCGGCAGCATTTACCTTAAGGGGAATATACTGACGTACACCGCCATATTGCTTATTGCCTACGATCCTCCGCGCATACTGAACAGGAACACGCCTTGTTCCCTGTACCAGCAGTATTGTGCCAAGGACAACAACAAATAATAATACTATCTCGACTATAAGTGCAATAGGTCCACCGAGGCCATTAAGCCTTGTTCCTGCCTCAAAAATGAAATTCTGGGGCATCCTGGCAACAATACCTATCATTATTATAAGGGATATTCCATTACCTATGCCTTTATCGGTGATCTTTTCCCCGAGCCACATCACGAACATTGTCCCGGCAGTAAGGATCACCACCGATGAGAATTTAAAGAAGAACCCTGACAGGACAAATGCTGACGGAGGCAGTTGTGCCGAAAGGTTTACAAGATATGTAGGAGCCTGCAGTATCAGAATACCCACAGTAAGATACCTGGTGTACTGATTCATTTTCCTTCTGCCGCTTTCTCCTTCTTTCTGCAATTTCTGGAAATAAGGAAAGACAATACCAAGAAGCTGAACCACAATTGAAGCTGAAATATAGGGCATTATACCCAGGGCAAAAACAGAAGCCTGCGAAAATGCACCTCCCGAAAACATATCGAGCAGTCCCATTATACCGGTAGATGTCTGGGATTTCAGGGCTCCCAGCTGGGAAGGATCAATCCCGGGCAGTGAAACATATTTGCCCAGACGGTATAATGCAATAATGGCAAGAGTATAGAGCAACCTGGCGCGAAGATCCTCTATCTTGAATATGTTTTTTATTGTCTGAAAAAGTCTCATGAACTTAAAGTTTTACGACAGTACCCTTCTGTGCTTCAATTGCTTCCACCGCTGATTTACTGAATGCATGAGCATGAACCTCGAGACTTCTTTCAAGAGTTCCCTTCCCAAGAATTTTGACAAGGTCATTTTTTGAAATCAGTCCGGCTTTTGCAAGAATCTCCGGATCAATTTTTTCCAGATTATTTTTTTCTGCCAGGTTCTGCAGCGTAATAATATTTATTGCCTTATACTCCCTCCGATTGATATTTTTAAAGCCATATTTCGGAACACGACGCTGAAGCGGCATCTGACCACCTTCAAAACCTATTTTCTTACTATTACCTGACCGTGATTTTGCACCTTTATGCCCTCTTGTTGAGGTCCCTCCTCTTCCGGAACCCTGTCCGCGGCCAAGACGCCTGCTTTTTTTTACTGATCCCTTGGCAGGTTTTAAATTACTTAGATCCATTACTTGTTATATAATATCGTTTATACCTTAAATGTTCTCAACTTTTACCAGATGTCTTACCTTTTCAACCATTCCCAGTATCTGGGGTGTGGCTTCATGCTCAACACTGTGGTTCAGTTTATGGATTCCCAATGCCTCAAGAGTTCTTTTCTGCCTTTCGGATTTCCCGTTTTTGCTTTTTACCTGGGTTATGCGAATTTTTGCCATTGTTGTTTACTTTACTAGCCGTTAAAAACTTTATCCAGAGCGATACCCCTGTGCTCAGCAACAGAGAGTGCATCACGCATTTCGAGAAGAGCAGCGAATGTCGCCTTTACAAGGTTGTGGGGATTCGATGAGCCTTTTGATTTGGCAAGCACATTCTTCACTCCGACGCTTTCAAGAACAGCACGCATAGCTCCTCCTGCCTTTACACCGGTACCAGGGGTTGCCGGTTTGATAAACACCTTGGCACCTCCAAATTTTGCGACCTGTTCATGAGGGATAGTACCATTTATCACAGGCACTTTTATCAGGTTCTTTTTCGCATCTTCGATACCTTTTGCTATAGCTGTTGTCACTTCGCTGGCTTTTCCAAGCCCGTGCCCAACTATTCCATCTTCATTCCCGACAACAACAATAGCCGAAAAACTGAAGGTACGTCCACCCTTGGTGACTTTTGTCACTCTCTGGATGCTAACGAGCCTGTCCTTAAGTTCGAGATCGCTGGTTTTTACTTTTCTTATGCCGTTTCCCATATTATCAGAATTTTAAACCGCCTTCGCGGGCTGCTTCAGCCAATGATTTTACTCTGCCATGATATTTATATCCGCTCCTGTCGAAAACAACATTCTCGATGCCTTTTTCTTTACACCTGTCTGCAAGAGACTTTCCGACGAGCTTCGCCTGTTCAGTTTTCTTAATTCCCGTATTCCCGGCAATTTCCTTTTCTTTGGAGCTGACAGACAGAAGGGTAACTCCCTTAAGGTCGTCAACCAGCTGAACATAAATCTGTTTATTGCTGCGGAACACTGCAAGACGGGGTTTTTCTGCTGTTCCGCTTATCTTTTTCCGGATCCTCAACCGGATCCGTGATCTTTTTTCCAGTTTGCTTAAAGCCATGATTATTTGATTTTACCCGGATTATACACTAGCCGACTTACCAGCTTTTCTTCTGAGCTGTTCCCCGACAAATTTTATCCCTTTTCCCTTATAGGGCTCAGGCGGACGGAGTGACCTTATTTTTGCTGCCACATGACCAACAAGCTGCTTATCCATACTCGTCAGAGTAATTACCGGATTGCTTCTTCTCTCGGTTTTTGTTTCAATTTTCACTTCGTCAGGAAGCTGCATTATTATTTCGTGGGAATAGCCCAGGCTCATTTCGAGCAGTTGTCCTTTTGCTTCAGCACGGTACCCGACGCCTACAAGCTCAAGTTCCTTTTTAAATCCCTGGGATACACCAACTACCATATTTGCCAGAAGTGCCCTGTAAAGACCATGCAGTGATTTATGATTTTTCGATTCTGAAGGTCTGTTTAGTACTATAGTGTTGTCGACCACTTCAATTTTCAGGTCCTTACTGATGCTCTGTTTCAGCTCACCCAACGGCCCTTTCACAATTACCTCATTGGCATCACTGATATTTACAGTTACGCCTTTGGGCAAATCAACAGGTAATTTTCCTATTCGTGACATTTAACTATCCTCCTTATTAGTAAACAAAACATAATACTTCACCACCAATATTCTCTTTCTTTGCCTCTTTGTCAGTCATCAGTCCCTTCGATGTTGAAATAATTGCTATCCCCAGTCCGTTAAGAACTCTTGGCATATCATCAACACCGACATACTGCCTGAGACCCGGGCGACTGGCCCTCTCTATCTTTTTAATTGCAGGCTTTTTGCTCTTTGGATTATATTTCAGAGCAATTTTCAGGACACCCTGCTTATTTTCTCCATCAACCTCCTTATAGCTAAGAATATACCCCTTTTCAAACAAAATCCTGGCAATCTCCTTTTTAAGATTGGATGCTGGTGCTTCCACTACCTTATGGCCGGCAAGAATGGCATTTCTTATTCTGGTCAGTAAATCTGCAATCGGATCAGTCATCTCTTATTCTTTAAAATAGTTAATAATCATATTCATTTTACCAGCTGGCCTTCTTAACACCCGGGATAAGTCCGAAGGATGCCATTTCCCTGAAGGTAATCCTGCTGATTCCGAACTGCCTCATGTATCCTCTGGATCGCCCTGTAATCTTACAGCGGTTATGCATTCTGTTGGGATTTGAGTTGCGCGGGAGACGGCTTAATCCGACATAATCACCATCGGCTTTAAGTTTTGCTCTCCGTGCCGAGTATTTCTCAGTCAGTCTTGCGCGTTTTACCTCGCGGGCTATCATCGATATCTTAGCCATATAATCAGTTTTTAATATTTTTAAAAGGTAATCCAAAATGCTTCAAAAGCGCCAGGGCTTCTTCATCGGTATTAGCTGAAGTAACGAAAGTAACCTGAAGGCCCATGATCTTTGCAATCTTATCAAGGTCTATCTCAGGGAAAATGATCTGTTCGGTAATACCCAGCGTATAATTACCCCGTCCGTCAAGTTTGGAACTGATTCCCTTAAAGTCACGGATCCTGGGCAAAGCAACGCAGATAAGTCTTTCAAGGAATTCATACATCCGGTCTTTGCGTAACGTAACCATTACACCAATGGGCATATGCTTTCTCAGCTTGAAGTTCGAAATATCTTTTGATGAATAGGTCTGAACAGCTTTCTGCCCTGCTATATCTGATAATTCCTTAACACTGAATTCAAGCAGTTTTTTGTCAGCTATTGCCTGCCCCACCCCCTGATTGAGAACAATCTTCTCCAACCTGGGAACCTGCATTACGGTCTTATAGCCGAATTCCTTCATTAATGCAGGGACAACCTCTTCTTTATATCTGGTTTTCAATACAGGTGTATACATTATTTTATCTCCTCTCCTGATTTTTTCGAATAACGAACTAATTTATTTTTGCTGTTAAGCTTTCTGCCAATACGTGAAGGCTTTCCTGATGCGGGATCGATAAGCATAAGGTTTGAAATATGAATCGGAGCTTCCTTCTTCAGGATACCACCCTGAGGTGATTTTGCATTTGGCTTAGTGTGTTTTGAAACTGTATTCACTCCCTCAACAATAGCCTTGTTCTTGTCCCTGTTAACCTCAAGCACTCGCCCTTTCTGTCCCTTGGATTCACCTGTCATTACCATAACAGTGTCTCCTTTCCTGATATGTAGTTTCTTTTGCATTGCTTTTGATTTATATATTATAGAACTTCAGGTGCAAGAGAGACAATCTTCATATACTTTTCACGCAGTTCTCTTGCAACCGGGCCGAAAATACGTGTACCCCTGACCTCATTCAGGTTGTTAAGCAGAACCACGGCGTTATCATCAAACCTGATATATGACCCGTCAGCACGACGAATTTCCTTTGTAGTCCGTACAACAACGGCTTTGCTTACTGTGCCTTTTTTAGCTTCACCCGAAGGAAGGGCGCTCTTGACACTGACAACAATTTTGTCACCGATTGTTGCATATCTCTTTTTACTGCCTCCCAGCACCCGGATACATAATACCTCCTTGGCGCCTGAGTTATCGGCTACTGTTAACCTGCTTTCCTGCTGTATCATGACTACTTAGCTCTTTCGATTATTTCAACCAATCTCCAGGTTTTGTTTTTACTCAGAGGCCTGGTCTCCGAGATACGTACTGTATCACCTATATTGCATGAATTCTCCTCATCGTGGGCCATCAGCTTCTTTGTCCTGTTCACAAATTTGCCATAGATGGGATGTTTTACTTTCCTTTTAATGGCCACAACTATCGATTTATCCATCTTGTTGCTGACAACAATACCGATTCGTTCTTTTCTTATTTTCCTTTCCATCGCTGATCTAGCTTTTAGATTTTTCACTTAATTCCCTGTAGCGCAGTTCTGTCAGCAAACGTGCAATTGTCAGTTTCACCTGTTTGATCTTTTGAGGATTATCCAGAGGTGTTATTGCATGGTTAAGCTTCATGCGGACAAGCATAGTCCTTTCGGTATCTATCCTTTCAAGCAGATCCGATGTGCTTAATTCCTTTATTTCTGAAGTTTTCATCTGTGTCGTTATTTTATTCCTGTACGTAATCGGTCCTTATAACGAATTTTGTTGTGATCGGAAGCTTCTGGGCTCCAAGCCTGAGAGCTTCTTTGGCAACATCATACGGTACTCCTTCTGCTTCAATAAGTATCCTGCCCGGAGTCACAGGCACTACAAAACCTTCAGGTGCCCCTTTTCCTTTGCCCATACGGACCTCTGCAGGCTTCTTGGTAATAGGTTTGTCGGGGAATACCCTTATCCAGAGCTGGCCTTCACGTTTCATATGACGTGTAACAGCCTGACGGGCAGCTTCAATCTGTCTCCCTGTGATCCAGGCCTGCTCCAACGCTTTTATGCCAAATGACCCGAATGCAAGCTGGTTGCCTCTTTGAGCATTACCCTTCATTTTCCCTTTCTGGGCTCTCCTGAATCTGGTCCTTTTTGGTTGTAACATGGCTCAAATATGTTATTAAATTATGTACTCTCTTTAAACTTACTTCTTAGCCTTACGCTTGAGGCTTTTGCTTTTTGCGTTTCTTGCACCAATGTTAGGGCTGAGGTCTCTTTTTCCGTAGACTTCACCATTGCATATCCAGACTTTGATTCCGATAAGCCCGACCTTCGTATGTGCTTCGGCCAGAGCATAATCAATATCGGCACGCAGGGTATGAAGAGGGATCCTGCCCTCCTTGTATGTTTCACTTCTTGCCATTTCAGCACCTCCGAGGCGACCTGAAATAACGACTTTAATACCTTCGGCACCCATCCTCATTGTTGATGCGATCGACATCTTGATTGCACGGCGGTATGAGATCTTGCCCTCAAGCTGACGGGCTATATTGTTCCCGACAATATTGGCATCAAGCTCGGGCCGCTTTACTTCAAAGATGTTAATCTGAACTTCTTTCTTGGTTATCTTCTTGAGTTCCTCCTTCAGCTTGTCAACCTCCTGTCCGCCTTTGCCTATGATTATACCCGGACGTGCAGTATTAACAGTAACTGTAATAAGTTTGAGGGTTCTTTCAATAATTATCTTTGAGATACTTGCCTTCGCAAGCCTGGCGTTCAAATATTCCCTGATCCTGGTATCTTCAACCAGCTTGCCGGAAAAGTCCTTTCCTCCAAACCAGTTTGAATCCCATCCTTTGATAATACCTAACCTGTTACCTATCGGATTTGCTTTTTGTCCCATCTAATTTATTTTGATGTATTTTCAACTTCCTTATTCAAACTGTCGAGAACCAGGGTCACATGGTTTGATCTCTTTCTGACCCTGTAAGCTCTGCCCTGAGGAGCTGTCTGCAATCTTTTTAAAGAACGCCCGCTGTCAACGCTGATCTCTTTAACATAAAGGTTGCTTTCCTCAACTCTGACACCCTCATTTTTTGACTGCCAGTTGGAGATAGCCGAGAGAAGAAGCTTCTCGAGTCTGCGCGATGCCTCCTGAGGACTGAATTTCAGCACATCAAGCGCCTTGTTCACTTCCATGCCGCTTATCAGACCTGTCATGAGCCTCATTTTACGGGGCGATGTAGGACAGTTCCTGAGAATTGCACGGTACCTGTTTTTTGCATCTTCCTTTCTCTGTTCCGCTGTATTTCTTTTTCTTGCACCCATTTTTAAATATTTTTCAGTATTACATTACTTCTTACTTGTTTCCTGAGTGACCTCTGAATGTACGGGTAGGAGCAAATTCTCCAAGCTTATGGCCAACCATGTTTTCGGTAATGTAAACGGGTATAAATTTATTTCCGTTATGAACTGCTATAGTATGTCCGACAAAGTCAGGTGAGATAACAGATCTCCGCGACCATGTCTTGAGAACTGATTTCTTTTGTCCCTGGTTCATTTCAAGGATCCTCTTTTCCAGCCTGTATTCAATGAAAGGACCTTTTTTAATTGATCTGCTCATAATATATCAGTTATTTTTTCCTTCTTTCAATAATATGTTTGGCAGAGTATTTCTTCCTGTCGCGGGTTTTAAATCCTTTTGCAGGAATCCCTCTGCGTGATCTGGGATGACCGCCTGAAGCTCTTCCTTCTCCACCGCCCATCGGGTGATCGACCGGGTTCATGGCGACGCCTCTGACTCTAGGACGGCGACCCTGCCAGCGTGAACGGCCTGCCTTACCTGATTTTTCAAGGTTATGATCGGGATTTGAAACTGTACCTATCGTGGCACGGCATGTGGTCAGAACCATCCTGGTTTCACCTGAAGGAAGCTTGATGGTTGCATATTTCCCTTCACGTGCTGAAAGCTGGGCGTATGTTCCGGCACTTCTTGCAAGAGCTCCGCCTTTGCCGGGCTTAAGCTCAATATTATGCACAACCGTACCAAGCGGAATATCATTGAGGAACATTGTATTCCCGATCTCCGGGGTTGCATCCTTCCCTGACATGATTTTCTGACCCACCTTAAGTCCTACCGGAGCAACTATATATCTTTTTTCTCCATCCTCATAAACAACGAGAGCAATTCTTGATGATCTGTTGGGATCATACTCAATTGCCCTTACCGTTGCATGCATGCCATCTTTTTCCCTGAGAAAATCGATGACCCTGTACATCTGTTTGTGACCGCCGCCGATGTACCTCATAGTCCTTCTGCCGTTAACGTTCCTTCCTCCCGATTTTCTGAGCGGTCGAAGCAAGGATTTCTCCGGCGCAGCCTTTGTGATGTTATCAAAAGCGCTGATGATTTTGTTTCTCTGACCTGGCGTTACAGGTTTGATTTTTCTGACTGCCATACTGGTTGTTAAATATTGCTATAGAAATCAATTTTGTTTCCTTCAGCCAGGGTAACAACTGCTTTTTTCACAGCAGAGGTTTTCCCTACAAGAAAGCCTGACTTTGTATTCCTGGTTTTTACTTTCCCGGCATATCTCATCGTATTTACTGAATCGACTGTTACGCCATACAACTCCTCGACAGCTTTCCTTATCTGCAGCTTATTCGCATTTCTGGCAACGACAAATCCATAGCGGTTGAATTTATCACCCTGACTTGTCATCTTTTCCGTTACGATAGGTTTAAGCAAAATATTCATTACTCAAAATTTACTGGTTTTCAAAAGTTGCCTGTAAAGCGTCAACTGCACTCTCCACAAGTACAAGAGTTGATGCTTTCATAATCTTGTAAGTGCTTAATTCTCCAGCTGTTACAACATCAACCCCTTGTACATTTCGGGATGACAAATATATGTTTTTATTTTGTTCCGGTAAAACAAATAATGATTTTTTATTGGCAATATTGAGGTTACTGCCCATTTTCACCATTTCTTTTGTTTTCGGAGCTTCGAATGAGAAGTCTTCCAGAACAATAATATTGTTTGCCGATGCCTTATATGAAAGGGCCGATTTTCGTGCAAGCTGTTTAAGCTTTTTATTAAGCTTGAAGCCGTAGAATCTTGGTTCCGGACCAAATACACGACCTCCTCCCCGGAACAGGGGATTCTTTATGCTTCCGGCACGTGCCGTACCGGTTCCTTTCTGCCTCTTTATCTTCCTGGTACTTCCCGCCACTTCACCACGCTGTTTGGATTTATGTGTTCCCTGCCTCTGATTTGCAAGGAATTGCTTTGTATCCAGATAAATGGCGTGGTCATTTGGTTTAATTCCGAAAATAGAATCGTTAAGATTAACTTTTCTTCCGGTTTCTTTACCGTCAATATTAAGAATTGCTAATTCCATTATTTTGTAATTATTACGTAACCACCATTAGGACCGGGAACTGATCCCTTGACTATAATTAAATTACTCTCTGCCAGAAGTTTTATTACTCTCATGCTTATCGACATGACTTTTTTCACGCCCATGTGTCCTGCCATTCTCATGCCGGGCAGCACCCTTGACGGGAATGATGAAGCTCCCAGAGAACCTGGTGCCCTTCCCCTGTTATGCTGGCCGTGGGTCTGACCGCCAACACCACTAAAACCATGACGTTTTACCACTCCCTGAAAACCTTTACCTTTGGACCAGCCTCTGACATCGACCCAGTTATCAGGTCTGAAAAGCTCAGCGGTAAGCACTTCGCCTTCCTTTACCTGTCCTTCAGCAAATCCTGTAAATTCTATGAGTTTTCTTTTAGGTGTCGTGTTGACCTTTTTGAAATGTCCCGATTCAGCTTTTGTTGTGTGCTTCTCCTTTTTTTCATCGAACCCAAGCTGGACTGCGAAATAGCCATCTTTATCAACGGTTTTTATCTGGGTAACAACACATGGCCCTGCCTGCAGTACAGTACAAGGAATATTCTTTCCGTCCTCAGCGAATACGGAGGTCATTCCTACCTTTTTTCCAATTAATCCCTGCATTTCTTTATTACTTTACTGGTTTCACACTTTTATTTCTACTTCTACCCCGCTTGGAAGCTCAAGCTTCATTAAAGCATCAATCGTTTTTGGCGTTGAGCTGTAAATATCAAGCAGCCGTTTATAAGATGAGAGCTGAAACTGTTCTCTTGCTTTTTTGTTTACAAACGGGGAACGAAGAACCGTATAAATCTTTTTATGTGTCGGAAGCGGAATGGGACCACTTACAACTGCACCAGTTGATTTAACTGTTTTTACAATCTTCTCTGCGGACTTATCCACAAGATTATGATCGTAAGACTTCAGTTTGATACGAATTTTCTGACTCATTTTCTTTAAAGAATTTTTCCTTTGGTAATTTCTACAATTCTGTTTGCTATTTCTTCAGGCACCTCTTCATAATGAGAAAACTCCATGGTAGAAGTTGCTCTTCCTGAGGTAATGGTTCTCAGTACGGTGACGTAACCGAATTTCTCGGCCAGAGGTACCTTTGCTTTTACAACCCGTGAACCTGCTTTCGATTCCATACCTTCCACCTTGCCTCTTCTCCTGTTGAAATCGCTAATAACATCACCGACATATTCTTCAGGGGTTACCACCTCTGTCGACATTATAGGTTCAAGAATCACCGGATTACATTTCCCGGCATATTTCCTGAATGCCTGCTTGGCGGCAATTTCAAACGAAAGGGCATCGGAATCGACCGGATGGTACGAACCGTCTTTAAGTATTACTTTCAGGCTTTCGAGGGGGAATCCTGCAAGAGGTCCGTTCGACATTGCCTCACGGAATCCCTTTTCAACAGCAGGTATGAATTCCTTGGGAATATTTCCTCCCTTCACCTGGTTTACAAACTCAAGTCCCCTGACACTATTTTCAGCTGGCATCAGCGCAACGTATATATCGGCAAATTTACCTCTGCCACCTGTCTGTTTTCTGAATATCTCCCGGAATTCAGCACCTGTAGTTATAGCCTCTTTATAAGCAACCTGAGGAACACCCTGATTGCATTCGATTTTGAATTCTCTTTTCAGCCGGTCAATAAGTATCTCCAGATGCAATTCGCCCATACCATTAATAATGGTCTGACCGCTGTCAGGATCAATTCTTACCTGGAATGTAGGATCTTCTTCAGCCAGCTTGCTGAGTGCAATGGACAGCTTATCGACATCAGCCTGGGTCTTGGGTTCAATTGCTATACCAATAACCGGTTCCGGAAAATCCATCGATTCAAGCACTATCGGCTTATGGATCGAACAGAGAGTATCTCCGGTTTTAAGATCTTTAAATCCGACACCGGCACAAATATCGCCCGCTGAAATACTCTCCTTCGGATTCTGTTTATTTGCATGCATCTGGAAAAGACGGTTGATCCGTTCTCTTTTCCCTGTTCTGGTATTCAGAACCGTATCCCCTGCATGAAGCACACCCGAATAGATACGAAGAAATACAAGCCTGCCTACGAAAGGATCGGTAGCAATTTTAAATGCAAGAGCAGACATGGGTTCATTATCATCGGGCTCACGCTTTACTTCGCTGTCGTTACGCGGATCAATTCCTGTAACTGCGCCGATATCAACAGGCGACGGAAGGAAAGCCACAATAGAATCGAGAAGGCTCTGAATACCCTTGTTTTTAAAAGCCGCCCCGCAGGATACTGGTACAGCAAGTCCCTGTACCGATGATTTTCTTAGCGCAGTCAGGATCTCATCTTCAGTAATTGAATCATGATCCTCAATAAATCTTCCAAGAAGAGTATCATCAACATTTGCAATTGATTCAATAAGTTTTGCTCTCCATTCATTGGCCTCTTCGATAAATTCGCCTGGTATCTCTTTGACTTCGAACTTAGTTCCGTCAGTATCATTTTCGTACCAGATAATTGCCTTCATCCTGACCAGGTCAATTACACCCCTGAAGGTTTCTTCTGATCCGATAGGAAGCTGAACAGGTACGGGATTAGCTCCCAGTTTTTCTTTAATCTGATGGACGACGCCGAAGAAATCAGCGCCTGCCCTGTCCATCTTATTTACGAAAGCTAACCTGGGAACATTATACTTATCTGCCTGTCTCCAGACGGTCTCAGATTGTGGTTCCACCCCGCCTACAGCACAAAAAACAGCAACAGCGCCATCAAGGACCCTTAGAGACCGTTCTACCTCAACAGTGAAATCAACATGGCCGGGGGTATCAATAATATTTATTTTATAATCTTCGTCCCTGTATTTCCAGAAAGTGGTGGTTGCAGCCGAGGTAATTGTAATCCCCCTCTCCTGCTCCTGAATCATCCAGTCCATCTGTGCATTTCCATCATGCACCTCACCCATTCGATGAGTACGACCAGTATAAAACAGAATACGTTCTGTTGTTGTGGTCTTACCGGCATCGATGTGGGCCATGATTCCGATGTTTCTGGTATATTTCAGGTTATTGTCCATCAATACTTTATGATTCCTGCGTCAGATTATCAGTTAAAACCGGAAATGGGCAAAAGCCTTGTTTGCCTCAGCCATCCTGTGTGTATCTTCTTTTTTCTTGTAAGCGCCTCCTTCAAGCTTGTAGGCAGCCATGAGTTCCGCTGCAAGCCTTTCAGCCATTGAATGACCGGTTCTTTTTCTTGCAAATGATATCATGTTCTTCATACTGATACTTACTTTCCTGTCGGACCGGATCTCCATCGGTACCTGAAAAGTAGCTCCCCCAACCCTGCGTGCTTTGACTTCAACCTGAGGAGTAACATTATCGAGAGCCTGCTTGAAAATCTCAAGAGGGGTTTTCCCTTCGCTCTTAAATTTATCGCCAATTATGTCGAGAGAATCATAGAAAATTTTAAAAGCAAGATTCTTTTTACCACTAAACATAAGATTGTTCACAAACCTGGTTACATACGGATCGTGGTATTTGGGATCCGGTAACATGATCTTCTTCTTTGGTTTTGCTTTTCTCATTATCTTACTTATTTAAGTGTTATTTCTTTGGTCGTTTTGCACCATATTTTGATCTTCTCTGGGTACGGCCGTCTACTCCGGATGTGTCAAGGGCACCACGCACAAGGTGATAACGGACACCCGGAAGATCCTTTACCCTGCCGCCTCTGATCAGAACTATCGAGTGTTCCTGCAGGTTGTGGCCCTCACCGGGAATATATGCGTTAACTTCTTTCTGATTTGTAAGCTTCACCCTGGCTACTTTCCTCATTGCTGAATTGGGCTTCTTTGGTGTTGTTGTGTAAACCCTTACACAAACACCCCTTCTCTGAGGACATGAATCCAAAGCAGGAGCTTTACTCTTATCTATCAGTTTTTTCCTGCCTTTTCTTACTAACTGCTGAATTGTCGGCATAAATAATATGATTTTATATTAAATTTTGCTTAAAAAATCGGTTCGCAAAGATATCATTTTTATTTCCTAATTAACAAACAAGTTCGCCGTTTTTTTAACCTGACCTGACGTAGATGTTTAACTATACTGATTATCAAGCATAAACAGTCAGAAAAACGTCTTTAAAATTAAAATATCTTACGCAAAAATGTAAGTTATTAACAGGTTACTTCCCGATCTTTCCCGGCGAAAAATCATTTTGTAAACTTACGGTGAAAGAAAAACCGGTACTCCTGCATTTCAAAAAACTGGTGCAAAGGAAATAAAAATTTTGTAATTACGGTATCTTTCTTAAACAGTTTTTAAAAAATTGTTATTTTTGTCCCCTCCAAATCATATTTATTTAATAACTCATTTAAGAAAAATAACTTGGAAATTATGAAAAAAGATTCTTCGCTTCTCCGCCTCCCGATAGCTATCGGGATGGCGGATTCGCTCAGAATGACATTGGTTTTAGTTTTTTGAATGAGAGAGAGGAGCGGATGGAGGCTGGGCCTCCATCCGCTCCTCTCTCTCATAAGAACTCCCCGGACGCCTGTCATTCCGAACGAAGTGAGGAATCTCTTAAAAATATAAAGCAGCTGACTAATTTTTAATAAAGAAATATCCAGACAATTATGAAAACATACCAGACTGACCAGATAAAGAACATTGCCCTGCTTGGGAATTCCGGATCAGGAAAGACTACCCTTGCCGAAGCAATGCTCTTCAATGGCGGAGTTATCGAACGAAGAGGCACAATAGATGGGAAAAATACAGTTTCAGATTACCGTCCTATTGAACATGAAAACGGTAATTCAATCTTTTCAACTGTGCTTTATACTGAATGCCAGAATAAAAAAATCAATATAATCGATACTCCGGGTCTTGATGATTTCAGCGGAGGTGTGATCTCATCCCTGTATGCCAGCGACTGTGCAGTAATGACTATCAATGTCCAGAACGGTGTTGAAGTCGGAACTGAAATACATTTCCGGCACGCGGAAAAGGTCCATAAGCCTCTTATTCTGGCTATTAATGGTCTGGATCACGAAAAAACAAACTTCGAGAAGTCAATAGAGATGATGAGAGACAGGCTTGGCAGTAATATCATCCTGGTTCAATATCCCGTAAATGAAGGTGTTGGATTCAACGCAGTGATCGATGTTCTTAAAATGAAGATGTTCCAGTATCCAAAGGATGGCGGAACTGCCAAAGTACTCGATATCCCTTCCGATCAGAAAGAAAGAGCTGAAGAATTGCACAATGCCCTTGTTGAAAAAGCGGCTGAAAGCGATGAATCGCTTATGGAGCTTTTCTTCTCGAATGATACACTTACAGAAGAAGAAATCAGGAAAGGCATTGCGAAAGGGATAATTTCAAGAGGGATGTTCCCGGTTTTCTGTATTTCATCCAAACAAAATATCGGAGTGGATCACCTTCTTGAGTTTATTGCCAGCGAAGCACCATCTATTACCGATATGCCTGTTCCTGTAAACAGCAAGGGGGCAGAAGTAAAACCCGATCCTGCAGGACCCGCTTCAGTATATGTATTTAAATCCTCAATCGAAGAACATATCGGCGAAATAAACTATTTCAGGGTATACTCGGGTAAAATAACCGAAAACCTCGATGTGGTTAACAGCAACAATGGCATAAAAGAAAGATTATCACAGCTGTATGTATGTGCAGGCAAGAACAGAACCCGTGTTCCCGAATTACATACCGGCGATATCGGTGCTTTTGTAAAGCTTAAAAACACCAAAACTGATCATACCCTGAACGTGGCCGGCAATGACTGGAGATATGAAGGAGTAAAATTCCCTGAACCCAAATACCGCACTGCTATCAAGGCTCAGAGTGAAAGCGACGACGAAAAGCTTGGAGAAGCACTCAACAAGATCCACCTCGAGGATCCCACAATCATCATCGAGTACTCAAAAGAGCTTAAGCAGATTATAGTCCATGGACAGGGTGAATATCACCTTAACATAATGAAATGGCACCTTGATAATATTTATAAAATACCCACAAATTTCAATCCGCCCAAGATCCCATACCGCGAGACAATAACAAAATCAGCCCAGGCTGACTATCGCCACAAGAAACAATCGGGGGGTGCAGGTCAGTTTGGCGAAGTTCACCTGATTATCGAGCCGTATACTGAAGGATCACAGGAACAAACAATGATGAAATTCGGAGGGAAGGAGATCAAACTTTCGATAAGGGGCAAAGATGAAATTGACCTTGACTGGGGAGGAAAGCTTGTTTATGTCAACAGCATTGTCGGAGGATCGATTGATGCCAGGTTCATGCCTGCAATTCTCAAAGGCATCATGGAAAAGATGGAAGTAGGTCCGCTTACCGGATCCTATGCCCGTGATATCAGGGTTTATGTTTACGATGGCAAGATGCACCCGGTTGATTCAAACGAGATCTCATTCAGGCTTGCCGGACGCAATGCATTCAGTAATGCGTTTAAAAATGCAGGGCCAAAAATCCTTGAACCGATCTATGAGGTGGAAATAATGGTCCCTTCCGATCGGATGGGCGACGTAATAAGCGACCTGCAGGGCCGCCGCGGAATGGTTCTGGGGATGGCAAGCGAAAAACGTTTTGAGGTAATCAAGGCAAGAGTACCACTTGCTGAAATGAATAAGTATTCCACTGCGCTCAGTTCCATCACAGGCGGCAGGGCAATGTATACAATGAAGTTTTCTGAATATACCCAGGTTCCCGGTGATGTTCAGGACGCTGTAATCAAGGCTTACCACGAGGAGGAGGAAGAAGAATAGACCTCATCCCCCAACCCCTTCTCCCGGGGGAGAAGGGGAGCTCTTTATGGAAAAATACATCCCTATAAATTGATATAAAGTCCCTCGCCCCCCGGGAGAGGGATTTAGGGAGAGGTCAAACCGTCTTCACCACATCCCACACGAACGCACGTATTCCGACTTCCTCGTTAACTGAGTCAATCTTCTTAACCTTGTCAAGTACATCGTCAACTATAGTTGTCAGAGACAATAGTCAGCAAACTCTTATTTATCTCAGGCCAGGCATGTGTTCCAAGATGAGGAACCCCGGTGTTGCTTCCTCTGCCCTGTACGTTTTCCCATAGTGAATAACCTTTTATCCCGAGCTTATCCATCAGGTACTCCACCCTTTCGGTATGTGCCTGATTATATATTATCATAATAGCTTTCATAATAAGTTGTTTGGGTGATTAAATATTATTTTTTATTCCCGTTGCCGTTCAGGTCGTCAAAATCGGAATATACAGCCAGCTGTTTATTTCTTTCCCCATGCTTTGAAAAAATTGCATAAACAACCGGTACCAGAACCAGTGTAACAAGAGTTGAAAAAATAAGTCCTCCGATTACAGCAATACCCATCGGGCTCCAAAGCTCTGATCCTGAACCTTTGCTCATGGCTAACGGAAGCATCCCAAGTATAGTGGTTGCGGATGTCATTATAACTGGTCTCAGTCGCGATCTCCCGGATATCGCAATAGCTTCGTAAAGTTCATTGCCCCTTTCGCGCATAAGGTTAATAAAATCGACAAGGACTATTGCATTCTTGACAACAATGCCTATAAGCATTACTGCACCAATGGCAGAAATGACGCTAAGTGTGGTATTGGTAATGAACAGGGCCATCGCCACACCCGAAAAAGCAAACGGGATTGAGAACATTATTATAAATGGCATTTTCAGTGATTCAAACTGCGAAGCCATAACCAGATAAACAAGTATAAGACTCACGACAATCAGGAAAGCAATATCTGCAAATGATTCCATCTGGTCTTGTATGGCACCTGAAATCTGTACCATAACACCAGAAGGTACCGCAGTCCCGTCGATTGCTTTCTGAACCTCAGTCTGCAATTCTGTAAGAGATCTTTTATATGGAGTGAATGAAACATTGACAATCCTTTCCCTTCGTTTCCTTGCAATACTCGGAGGAGACCAGAATTCCTTGATATCTGCAATCTCCCCAAGCCTGATTATCTGTCCGGCAGGATTTGATATGCCTATATTTTCAATATCGGTAAGCGTGCTTCTTGAGGCCTCATTAAACCGCACAATAACGTCATACTCATCGCCCGACTGACGCAACCGTGTTGCTGTCAAACCACCTACTCTGTTCCTTACTGCTGTGGATACAGTTGCTGTATTCAATCCGTTGATAATCATCTTGTTCTGATCAAGTATGATCTGAAGTTCAGGTTTTGATTTATCCCGGCTTATTGTGACATCTTTGGCTCCCTCTATTTTTTTGATTTTAGCTGCAAGCTCCTCAGCAATTATATTTGTTTCAGAAATATTATAGCCATAAATCTCAACATCAACAGTGTTACTTCCAAAAGTGCCCATGCTTTCAGAGGTGCTGACAGTAATAGTCGACAATTTCAGGCAGTTTGGCAAAATCATTCCTCATTTCTTCGGCAATGACCATTACACTTTTCTCTCTTTCCTCAACAGGGACAAGTCTCATGGAATATGAGATAACATGAGTTCCGCCAGCGCCAAATAATGAAGAGAATCCTGCCTCATCATCGACACCGGTTGAAGATGATATCAGGTCAACTTCAGGGTATTTTTCCTTCAGGATTTTATCGATTTTTTCAGTTGTTTTGACTGTTTCATCCACCCTGGTGCCGGTCTGAAGCTCTATTGTAGCTGTGATCTGTGACTGATCAGCTTCGGGAAAGAATTCTGTACCAATCAGACCGAACAGGCTCATCGATCCGATGAAAACGACAAGTGCAATAAGGGTAGTTATCCTTTTATGATGAAGGGCCCAGCGAAGTGTTTTTTCATAAAAGCGGTCAAACCAGTTCAGCCATTTTCTTATACTTCCGTCGTAGGTCCAGAAAGGAGCATCCTTTCTGATCGGATACCATTTCAGGATCAGGGCGCTCATTGTAGGCGTCAATGTTATGGCAGCCACAACGGAGGTTATAATGGTAATTGTTACCAGCATTCCAAGCTGCTTGAATAGAACTCCGGTAAGTCCTTTCACGAATGTAAGCGGGAAGAAAACAGCAACTACTGTTAAGGTTGTAACAATAACTGCCAGCCAGACTTCATTTGTGGCATAAATTGCAGCTTCCCTTGGACGACTTCCCCTTTCAACATGCCTTGTGATATTCTCCAGAACAACAATGGCATCATCCACCACCATCCCGATCGCTATTGAAAGTGATGTCAGCGAAATGATGTTAACTGACTCTCCTGTAATGAACAGATAGATAAAGGCTACAACAAGAGAGATCGGAATTGTAACAATGATTATCAAAGTGGCTCTCCATCTTCCAAGGAAAAAGAGCACTACAAGAATTACGAAAATTGCGGCATAAAGAAGCGTCTCTGTAAGGTTTCCTATTGAATCCTTGATAAATGTGGCACTGTCGAAAAGCTTTTCAACTTTGACGTCAGCAGGAAGCTCTTTTGTTAAAGTGGCAAGTGTCTTCTCAACTTCTTTTGTCACTTTAACAGTGTTCCCTCCTGATTGTTTCTGAACATACATCGTCATTCCCTGGAGGCCATTAATTCGGGTGTCAAGCTTTGTCTCGCGGATGGTATCCCGGACAACTGCGACATCTTTCAGATAAACATTATTCCCATTGTAACTGCTTACCACAATGTTCTTGATTATGTCACTTTCAGGGAATTCACCCTGAATTCGCAAAGGGTAATCGGTTTGCCCCATTTCAATGTAACCTGCAGGCATGTTCATATTCTCTGCCCGTAAAATACCCCCGATCTGTTCAATGGAAAGATTATATGCTTCCATTTTCCGGGGATCGACATCAATATATACTTTTCGGCCAGGTACACCTGCAAGATTGACTGCTCCGACACCTTCAATCCTGTTAAGAGGATTTACGATTTTTTCATCAAGTATCTTTTCGAGCCCCCTGTAACTCTCCTTTGCTGTAATCGCATAGAAGATTATCGGCATCATACTTGAATTGAATTTCATTATTGTCGGATTCTCTGCATCTTCGGGCAGAAAATTTTCGATGAAGCTCAGGTTGCTCCTGATATCGTTGGAGGCTTCGTCGAGATTTGTCCCGTACTCAAAATTCATAAAGATGACCGAGAGCCCGTCACTTGATGTCGATGTGATTTCTTTCAGATTGCTTACTGAGTTCAGCGCATCTTCAACAGGTCTTGTTACATTTGTCTCAATATCAGAGGCACTTGCTCCAGTGTAAGTTGTAACTACCCCGATGAACGGAAGTTCTATTTCGGGATAAAGATCGATGGGTAACTGGGTAAGTGAATAAAGACCCATAACAATCAGCGCAACAAAGATCAGGATCGTTGTTACCGGCCGCTTGACGGAAGTACTGTATATACTCATTTTAATGATATTGTAATTCTTACTCTACTACTTCAATTTTATCTTCATTGAGAAGCCTCGACTGCCCTTCAGTTATGAGTCTGTCACCCTCCTTAAGGTTATCTGAAATGATCTCCAGCTTATCATCAAATCTTTTACCGATAATTACCTCAACACGCTTTGCTATACCCTGGTTATCAACAAAAACATACCTTGTATTGGTTCCTTCCTGTAAAAGGACTGTGGCCGCAGGTACAACAAAAGTCTCAACTTCACCAAGGTCCATTGACACCCTGACAAACATACCAGGTTTCAGAAGGTCATTGCGGTTGGGGAGTTCAATCTCAGCTACAAATGATCGCGTTGCAGAATTTATTGTTGGAGATTTCATGAATACCCTGCCTGTAAACACTTCGCCATCATACACATCAGCGGTAATGTCAGCTTTCATCCCGCGCTTTATTAAAGGGTAATATTGCTCAGAAATAGCAACATTAACCTTCAGCGGATTTACCTGCATGAGAGTCACAACAGCCGATCTTCCCGACTGGGTGGTTGGTGTACCTGAATAGATCTCGCCGTCTTCAAAGTATTTACCGGTTATAATGCCGCTGAAAGGTGCATTCAATAAAGTGTTTACCTCCATGAAATCAACATTTGTTTTAGTGACATCATACTGGGTTTTCATCTGGTCGTACTGTTGCTGCTTGACGCTTCCGGTGGCTAACAAAGTATCAAGCCTTGAAAGGTCTTTTTCAAGATTTGCCAGCTGAAGCTTCAGCTGGTAAAGCTGAGTGCGGTCCATCAGGAACAGCTGATCGCCCTTGTTGACCCTGTCTCCTGTTTCAACATATATTTTGTCTATCCTTCCGGGAGTTGAAGGAGCCATATTTACTTCTTCATATGGCAATACAGTTGCAGTGTAGTCAATTGTCCTTGCAATTTTTGTTTTTGTAAGGGTTACTGCTTTTACAGGTATGGCAGCTTTTTCAGAAGCAGGAGAATTTGCCAAGGCACTGGCTGCTTCATTTTTATTCTTTGATGAACAGGCTGAAAGGATCAGGCCGCTTATCAGTATTACCGAGATTGTTTTTAAGTGTTTCATTATGTTGTCTTTTATATTATTTCCTGATTAATTACATGTTATTCAAAAGTTTGTCTAATGCGACCTTCGTCTGAAGCAGGTTCATGAGTGCTGAAACATAATTATTCTCAGCCTGTAAATAGAGGCTGTTTGCCTGGGTCAGCTCAAGACTTGAAGCCATACCCTGTCTGTATTTATTTTCAGTACTGGCATAAACCCTTTTCGAAACCTCAACATTTTCTTTCTGACTTATATACTGAAGGTTTGCATTTACAAGGTTATACCTGAGCTGTTTCTCCTGCAATAATAGCTGCTCAGCGACCATATCCTTTGTAGTCTTTGCCTTCTCAAGATTTATCTGTGCCTGTCTTATACGGGCGTATCTCTGACCGCTCGCAAATATCGGAACTGAAAGGGAGAGTCCAGCCATGGAATTCTGAAACCACCTTAGTTCGGATACTTTATCACCCATTCCATTGGTACCATAATTATAAAATCCGGCTAGTGTGGGAAGAACCGAAGCTTTCTGTGATTTCAAAGCAAGTGATGACATCAGCTCCTGTCCTTCAACAAGCCTGTAGTCAATATTTTGTGTATGATCAAACTCCTGTGAGATCAATGCCTCGACATTTATTTCATCGGTAAGGCTTTCAAGTGTCTCAGTAAGCGTGATTTCCGTTGTTGCAGGCACACCCAGTTGTAACCTCAGCAAGTTGTAGTTTAGTTCAATTGCACGTTCAAGTGAACTCCTGTCGTTCTCTACCATATTGACATTTGAAATCATCTGGTCCACATCAGTCAGTTCGGCCATGCCGGCCGAATACATTGCCCGTGTCGACATAAGAGTCTCTTTAAGGTTTGCTATATTGCCATCGAGCAGTTCCAGAGATTTTTCTGAAACAAGTATCAGAAAATAAGCTGAACTGACTGATTCCTTTGTATCGAGTTCTGATTTATCAAGACTCTGCTGACTCAGCTTCTGGGCAAGCTTTGTGGTTTCAATGCCAATATATAAAGGAGCATTAAAGATCAGCATGCTCGCCTGAACCGACGCACTTGAATTGAACTGGGAACCAAATGTCACTGGTATTTTTATACCAGGTTGCCCAAAAAATTCACCTGGCAAAAGTGTGGTCATAAGTTTCAGGTTATCGGTAAACGATCCTGAAGCTTCCACCTGGGGTAAGGCTGCTGATATAGTTTCCCACAGGGCAGCTTTTGTTGCCAGAACATCTGATTTTGCAGCAAGGACCATTTTGTTATGCGCCAATGCATAATCCTGTGCTTCCTTCAGAGAAAATGTCAGTTCCTGCCCATTTTCCTGTGCTGTTGCAGCAGTCCACACTACAATCAGAAACGAAACTGCAGCAATTAAAAATTTACTTTTCATAAAATCTATTTTTATAACTCATCTTAAAAATTTATCCATAAAAATTTATGCTATCGTTTTTTCTCGTAAAAATCTATAAGATCAAGACCTTTGGGGGTTGAAATACCCCTCAGATAATTGATGTAAAAATTTCTTATTACATCTTTATTCAGAAAGTCATCCGGAGGAAAAACGTCTTTGTCATTTGACATTCGCACAACTTCCAGCATGCATTTATTTGTAATTTCAACATCAATATCATCCCTGAATACACCCTCTTTTATACCTCTGGATAAAATTTCCGAATTATTTGAGTAATACGGGAGATCTTGAATTTCATCGGGATTATCAAGAATGATCCTGTGATATCTTTTCATATCCATTTGAAAAGCAGGGGACATTTTCTGAAAATGTTCTGCCATCAGATCAAGCATCTTAAAAATGGCTTCCACGACATTGTCCGATTCGTTGAAATACTTTGTTATTACTTCGCGCTGTTTTTGCGTCATCCATTTAATTACTCCTTTCAGAAGCTCATCTTTATCTCTGAATACTTCATATATTGTTCTTTTCGACATACCCAGCTTTGCTGCCAGCATATCCATGGTAACCGCCCTTATACCGTAGGTACGGAACATCAATGCAGCTTCTTCAGTGATTTTTTGCCGGTTGTCCATTATCCCGATTTAAAACCCCGCAAAAATGGGAAAACTATTTTAGTTTACAAAGTTTTCTTCGTTAAATTCCTGTTAAATTCAGTAAAAACCCGAAATTTACCGGTGAATGGATGTAACCCCTCTGTCCGCCGATACGGGACGGGACTGTTGAAAAAGCTGAGGTTTACCCCCCAACCCCCCAAGGGGGGCTTTATAAACATCAGTAAATCAATAAGTCCCCCTTGGGAAATTTAGGTATAAAAAGACAGAGGAGGACTTTTTAAATAGCTCTGAATTGCTTTTCACTTCAAGGGAATTGCCAGAGGTAAGGGATTTAGGCCCCCCTTGGGGGTTTGGGGGGTTAACCGTTATGTCGAAGGGAAACGTAGACCCCGACCGCATCGTTGGCAGTTATGCAGTTATGCAGTTATCAGTTATTGAAGTTTAATAATAATTTACCATGTCTGGAAAACAGATAATCTACCAGGTTGACGCTTTTACTGCTGAACCATTTAAAGGTAATCCGGCAGGCGTATGCATCCTCGAAAAAGAGATGCCTGATGAATGGATGCAGAATATTGCCATGGAGATGAATCTTTCTGAAACGGCATTTGTACATCCGGGAAAGGATTCCTGGATGATAAGGTTCTTCACACCTTCTTCAGAAATTGAACTATGCGGACATGCAACTCTTTCATCGGCACATATAATGTTCGAAACAGGCATTGTAAAAAGAACTGATGAAATCACTTTTACTTCAAAAGCAGGCAGGTTGAAAATACGTTATTCAGACGGAATGGTTATCATGAATTTTCCTGCCTATGATCTTAAGCCGGCTCAGATCACTCAGGAATTATGTAATTACATTGTAATTACACCCGTTGAATTTTACACTACAACCCATGGCTGGTCATTTGCCCTTCTCCGGAATGAAGAAGAAGTATTGAATCTCAATCCTGACTTCAAGGCGATGAAGAACTCTGAATATGGTGATCTCATTGTTACTGCTCCTTCATCCGATCCCCGTTATGATTTCTGTGTCCGGTGCTTTGCACCTGCCCTGGGAATTGACGAAGACCCTGTAACAGGTTCGGCTCACTGCGTCCTGGTGCCATTCTGGCATAGAAAGACAGGCAAAAAGGTATTTACTTCACACCAGGTATCAAAGCGGGGCGGGATATTAAAAGTCTCCCTCCATGGCGACAGGGTTGAAATTGCAGGCCGGGCACTTACAATCTTCAGGGCGGAATTGCTTGTTTGATCCAGGTACGGGGTGCGGGTGCGAGGTACAGGGAAATCCCACCTTGAAGGGGGTTAGGGGGATATAAACGTAAACGCTAAATTAAAAACAATAGAACTATGAACCACGATCCAGAATCCAGAATCAAAGAGCTCGGACTTGAACTGCCACCAGCTCCAAAGCCTATGGGTGTTTATAAGCCGGTGATTATCACCGGTAATTACCTGTATGTCTCCGGCCAGGGACCTTTGAAATCCGACGGAACCCTGATCAAAGGTAAACTTGGCAAAGACCTGAGCCTGGAAGAAGGCAAACTGGCTGCCATGCAGGTTGGCCTTGCTATGCTCTCGACAATAAAGGCCAATATAGGTGAGCTGAAAAAGATCAGGCGTCTGGTGAAAACCCTTGGAATGGTCAACAGCACCCTCGAATTCGACCAGCATCCTGCTGTAATAAACGGATTCAGCGAATTAATGGCGAAAATCTTCGGGGATGAAAACGGGATAGGCGTAAGAAGTGCAGTTGGGATGATGCTGCCTGCAAACATTGCAGTCGAGATTGAAGCTATGTTTGAACTTAACAGCTGATTTATGACAACAGGTAACAATCCTTCCGAAAACTTGTTTGCAATCACCAACACTGATGAGGTAAATTCCCCTGCCCTTCTGGTATATCCCGACCGTATCGGAGAGAATATCAAAAGACTGATCTCAATAGCCGGCGACAGTAACCTTTTAAGGCCGCATTTAAAAACTGTAAAAACACCAGAGATTGTCGGACTTGAAGTAAAGCAAGGGATCAGGAAGTTTAAATGTGCGACGATAGCCGAGGCCGAGATGGCAGCAGGCGCCGGAGCGGAAGATATAATGCTTGCTTACCAGCCAGTCGGACCGAACATCAGAAGGTTTTTTAAGCTGAAGGGAACATATCCCGGAATAAAGTTTTCGTGCATTACTGATTCCGAGAAAGTGATCGGTCAGCTTTCAGAGTATTCTGTTCAGTATAAGACCACGGCCCCTGTCTGGCTCGACATCAATGTAGGAATGAACCGGACCGGTATCGAACCGGGAAAAGAAGCTGTGCGATTGTATAATCTGATCCGAAGCCTTCCCGGACTTAATGCAGAAGGGCTCCATGTTTATGATGGTCACATCCATGAGAACGATCCCGCAATCCGTGAAAAAATGTGCAACAAAGCATTCCTTGCTGTTGAATCACTGATCCGGGAATTGTCCGGTTCCGGAGAATCTATAAAAGTTGTAGCGGGGGGAACCCCTACCTTTCCAATTCATGCAGCACGTAAAGGTGTTGAAACCAGTCCGGGCACTGCCATCCTGTGGGATTACGGATACAGCTCGTCATTTGCCGATCTGGACTTTTTACATGCAGCAGTCCTGTTTTCAAGAGTAATCAGCAAACCTGAATTTAACCTTATCTGCATCGATCTGGGGACCAAGGCTGTCGCTTCCGAAATGCCCCATCCGAGAGTTAAAATAACAGGCCTGGCTAATTATGAATTCGTATCCCATAATGAGGAACATATGGTAATAAGAACTTCCGAAGCTTCAAAAATCAGTATCGGGGATGTGTTTTATTGTATTCCTTACCATATCTGCCCTACAGTTGACAGGTACGACAAAGTTTCTGTCGTCAGGAATGGAAAAGTCACAGAGCAGTGGAATGTTGAAGCACGGAAAAGGGAATTAACGGTATAGATAAACGAATCCCCGATACTGCTTGCTGTCATACCTGATATCATCCCAGCCCTGAGCTTTGATAATATAGAAATAGACTCCGGGGCTTGCCTTTGCTGAACTATTGCCTACGTGTCCATCCCATCCATCCCATTCCTTCAGGATCTGCCCTTCGCCGTAAAAATCGTAAACTTTAATCCCGTTACGGCTGAAAATACTGATGCTGATATATTTTAATGAAGTCTTAGCGACCATAAATTTATCGTTTATCCCATCTTCATTAGGGGTAAAAACATTCGGAATATCAAGTGAAGAATCATCAACAACTATTTTATTGAATCGTACCGAATCGATGCAGTGCAGAGCACTCTCAATAGTCAGTTTTACCGAGTATTCATCAGGGATATAGTAAGTATGAGGCTTCGGGCTGCTAAGGACAGAAATAGAATCATCTCCGAATTCCCATTTATAGGTTGCTGCCCTGACCGATTTATCAGTAAAAGTAACCTCAAGAGGGGCTTCTCCGCTTGAGGGCTCAACCGAAAAATCAGCTTTTACATGTATTGACTCATAAAAGAAGGATGACTCAGCACTGCATCCCAGGCTATCAGTCACCTGAAGCTTGTATGTGACATCAACAAGCGGCGGGTTGAAGGTCTGAGGATTTATATCTATATCAGGGTATGGAATTGCAGAAGCAGGATCAGATGACCACAGAAATCTTATCCCGTTTGGCAATCTTATGCGCTGCCCGCCTGTAGGATCGCTGTAAAAGAAGGTATCGACAGCTGCCGTGCCGCTTAATGCAACATAATCGCAGGTCCTGTTCTGAAGCTTGCCAAAAGCCGCGGGTCTGTCTGTAAATATCCATGCAGTAAGATTCGTATTATACCCCGAACCATTGCTTATGTTAACACGGTATCCGCCTTCGTCAAGATTGCTTATTGTTGAATTCATAACTCCTGTTTCAGTGCTTAGAGACACTGTAAATCCATTCGCAGCATCGCTCCATTTGTACCACGAAAATGTAAACGGTCCGGTACCACCCGGACTAACTGCATTCAGGTTTCCTTTAACCGTACCCGATGAGTTGCAGTAAATGAAAACAGGATCCTTCACCCCGGGGGCAGAGGGATATGAAGTATATCTTACGGCATTCATCCCGGGAGCAGTAAGCTGGGCCAGGAGAGTCGCCGGAAGTAGTAAGACTGAAAATAGAAAAGCAAAACGCACAGGCTCTCTGAAGTTTTAAAACAATAACGGTTTCAATTTCTCTTTGGTATAAACGACAACAATATTAATAAAAACCCGGAAATTATTTTAAAAGTGGTAGGGGCGTAGCATGCTACGCCCCTACAGCGTATAACATTAATCCTCCATTCTGTTGATAAGTTTTGTGTTTTTGTTTTCAACACAATGGTCCCCCGAAAAGGTATTTGCTAAATTTGCCTCATCCGGTAACGCTGTAAATAATAATAATTAATGGCGCATAATTATCTGAACGACCTGAACGAAGCTCAGCGCCTGGCCGTTATTAATACTGATGGTCCGGCTCTGGTCATTGCCGGTGCAGGGTCGGGGAAAACCAGGGTATTGACCTACCGGATTGTCCATCTTCTTCAGAAAGGTATTCCGGCTTACCGGATCCTTGCACTTACCTTTACCAACAAAGCCGCCAGGGAAATGAAGGACAGGATATCCGTTATCGTTGATCCTGAGGTTGCCAGGTATCTCTGGATGGGCACATTTCACTCAATTTTCGCAAGGATCCTCAGGATTGAGGGTTCAAAACTCGGATATAAATCCAATTTTACAATTTATGATGCCTCCGATTCAAAAAGCCTCGTCAGGACAATAATAAAAGAGCTGAACCTGGATGATAATACTTATAAGCCCGGACTGATTGCTGCCAGGATTTCAACTGCAAAAAATAATCTTGTCACAGCCACTATGTATGCCTCTGATCCCATAATGCAGGAATATGACAAATCGAGCCGTATACCTTTGATGTCAGATATTTACAGGACTTATTCAGCGAGGTGCTTCAAGGCAAATGCAATGGATTTCGACGATCTGCTCCTGAATACAAATATTCTCTTCAGGGATTTCCCTGAGGTTCTGGCTTCTTACCAGAACAAGTTCCTTTATGTTCTTGTTGATGAATACCAGGATACAAATTATTCACAGTATCTTATAATAAAGAAGCTGGCAGCTGCACATAAAAATATCTGTGTCGTTGGCGATGATGCCCAGAGCATATACTCATTCAGGGGTGCAAGAATTGAGAACATTCTTGAGTTCAGGAACGACTATGCCGATTACCAGCTTTTTAAGCTGGAGCAGAATTACAGATCCACACAAACCATCGTTAACGCTGCAAATGCCATTATAGCAAACAATGTTGGTCAGATCCAGAAAAAAGTGTATTCAAAGAATGAACCTGGTGAAAGGATACAGATAATGCAGGCGCTTACCGATTCTGAGGAAGGATTCAATATCTCATCCGATATTTTTGATAAAAGATATTCACAGCAGCTGAACTGGTCTGATTTTGCTATTTTATACAGAACAAATGCCCAGTCGAGGATATTTGAAGAAACACTGCGCAAAAAAAACATCCCTTATAAGATATATGGCGGTCTTTCATTCTACGAACGAAAAGAAATAAAGGATATTCTGGCATATTTCAGAATGGTTATTAATCCCGAGGATGAGGAAGCGTTTAAGAGAACTGTTAACTACCCTAAAAGAGGTCTGGGAGATACATCTGTCCTGAAGATCTTCGAACTGGCTCAACAAAATAACGTTTCTGCATGGAAGATAATCTCGGAAATTTCAGGTCATACCAGGTATTTCAACTCAGGGACTATCAATAAAATAACAGCATACGCTGAACTTATCAGAACTTTCAAAACAACCTCGGGAGAAGCTGATGCTTATTCAAAAGCAAGGGAGATCGCAATGGGATCAGGAATCATGAAAGAACTAAGGGAAGGAAAATCTCCTGAAGAGGTAAGCCGGTATGAAAACCTTGAAGAACTGCTTAACGGGATAAAGATCTTCACCGAAGCTGCTGAAACCAACGGAGAACCTGCAACTCTGGAGGCTTTTCTGGCAAGCGTTGCCCTGCTTACAGACCAGGATAATGAAAAGGAGGAGGACAGGGATAAAGTGACCCTAATGACCATGCATTCAGCAAAGGGATTGGAATTTAAGCATGTGTATATTGCCGGTATGGAGGATACTCTCTTCCCTTCGCCTATTTCAGCCGGAAATCCAAAGGAACTTGAGGAAGAAAGGCGGTTGTTCTATGTGGCAGTCACCCGTGCCGGCAAGATGGCTACTCTCAGCTATGCCCTTAACAGGTATAAATGGGGAAACCTCGAAAGAAGCGGACCAAGCAGGTTCATCAGGGAGATGGATCAGAAGTTCCTCGACTATCCCCAGACAGGCGGGAAACCGTTCTCAGCCAAAAAACATTTCGGAGATAAACCTCAATCATTCAGGGAGGAATCTGAACCTTATGCAGCTCCTGCCAGATTTAAGAAAACTTGGTAAAACCGGGAGTGCTCCTGCTGCTGTTTTTAACGGAAGTGACCACGGAGAATTTACCCAAGGGGATACTGTTCAGCACGAAAGATTTGGAAATGGCACCATAATAAGCATCGAAGGAGAGCCGCCAAATAGAACTGCCACCGTTGATTTTGGGAATGACGGAAAAAAGAAACTGTTGCTCAGGTTTGCGAAGCTGAAAAAGGTATAATCAGTAAGTTTTCTGGTTCATGCGGGGGATTGCTTCGTCGTCACGCTCTGCGTGACTCCTCACAATGACTCTGGACACAAGTCAGATTGTTTTAGAGCCTCCCAACAAATGCCGCAAAAGGGCAGGGTCATTGCGAGTAGCGAAGCGATGAAGCAATCCTCCTCCCATACAGTCAAGGTTATTTCTTCCCTGCCTGCCCGAAATTCATCTTAATCAACGAATACCCGACTGTTGATATTGAATGCTTATAATTTTCATTGATCTCTTTAGTCTCCATCTTCATCTCCAGCTTGTTATCCTTGTCATACCCTTCCATGGCAAGCATCATTGAACCCTCAAAACCAGGATAGTTGTAATACGTTGGCATCCCTGCTTTTCCCCAGTTTCTTTTATCTGCCTTGATCTTTACATCTTTCGTCATCCAGACATGTGCGTAACCATCAGCATCCTCTTCAACAACCTTGTATTCATCACATCTGTATCCTGCAATCATTTTTGTATTCCCGGTTTTTGTGATTGTTGCCGGCTTTTCCGTCGTAGCTCTTTGGTTTTTGGTTTGCGCAGTCAGAGTTGAATCATCCGGGATTGTTGAAATTATTCCGGTCTTTGAATCCTCACCGGGTATAAGTATCATAAAGCATCTGTTTTCATTATCAAATATAAACATAGTCGGTACCACTGATTCACCTTTTTCAGGATCAGTGACCCTGAGTTCAATTCCGGCATTTGATGAATTTGCATTGAAATAAGTGAGATAATCTGACTTTGCTACATCTTTTTTATCATAAGTTTCCATCTGCATATATATCCTTCCGGTGAAGGCATATTCATCATTATGCTTGATGTCAGTTTTTCCGCCAAGGATACCAATGCCCGATCCCCGACGTGTAGATTTCTGATCATCAGCATCTTTTTGTTCCTCATCATTTTTCATTTCTTTGGCCTTTGCTTTGTCTTCTTCTATTTTTTTATTGACTGCAGTATCGATTTCTTTTTCGATCGCTCTGTTCAGGGCTCTTCTCAGAACTCCACCCTGTGCATAAGAGACCATGGGCAGTATCACCAGGGCAGCCAGCAGGAAAGTAATTTTTATTTTCATAATGCTGATATTTATGGTTTAAACAATAAAGTTAAGAATTCTGTTCAATTATTCACTGTTTGTCGTTTGGTAAATTGTGCCCGGGAAACAAAAAAAGGCTGCATTTCTGCAGCCCTAAAAACTATAGAAGACGATGGGTGAACAGTTTTATGCAGCCACCTGTCCGATCTCAACCGGCTTTTCCTTTTCGAGGAGCACCGACTGGTACAGGGAGGCAAATGAACTCGATATCCACATTATTGCCGGAAATACTCCTATGAACATTAGCATCAATCCAAAGATGAAAATAAAGAATGAGGTAAATCCCATTAAGAAGATCGTCCATCCGTGACCGCGGGTAAGTTTCCAGCTCAGTTCAACAGCCTCAATCGGATCAAGCTTTTTGTCCATCACTATATATGAAACAAATACCAGTCTGCATGCTATGATTATACCGGGAATAATCAGTGCAAAAATACCCAGGACTATTAAGGCGGTTACCAGCAGGTTGGCCAGAATGATGTACAGGTAGTTCTGCCAGAAGCCTTTTATAAGCAGTTCAAAATCAGGTTTGATCTTTCTTACCGCCTGGACAAATATCATATCACCGCCATATTCCACCACCGGAGCTGCAAGAAATGTATAGGCCAGCAATAGCAGACCAAGGAAAACACCAAGCATCCCCAATGCACCAAGTGTGAAGAACTTTTCATAATCGTTCCCGAACAGATTACCCCATTCGTGTGCACCATGTGGCAGATCATCCAGATTAAACTTCCAGTTCAGGCCGCTGAATGGTGCTGTCAATATTGCCAGAACAAAAGTTACCAGCAGCAGCCTCAGGAAATTATCGAGCATTACCTGAAAGCCTGTCCCGAAGCTATTCCCGTATGTGGGAATCAGTCTGTAATTTTTTCCATTTTCCATTGCATTAAATTTTTAAATAGCGTTTATGTGAACCAATTATGGATCAAATGTAAATGATGGTTTTTTTATAGAATCAATACCGAAGTAGTGATTTTTTAAAATCCTACTTAAGTACCGGGACCAATACTTTAGTAGTGATGGTGTGATTGCGGATTTTAAATCTGTTTCTTACAATTCCGCAATCAAAAATCCGAAATCCGAAATAATCTCAATAACTTTAGGACATGATCAAACTTTTATTCTACCTGATCTTTGTTATATCTATTGCTCTGTCAGCAACAGGAATTATTCTCTCGTCACGGTTAAGGAATAAGTACAAATCGGAAATATTTTCAACTCTTCTCTATTTCCAGGTTTTCATTTATACATTCGGATTTTACGGAATCTGGGGACAGGTAGTGATTAAAGCATTCCTCACTCCGATATTGTATCTCCCGAAGTACTGGTAAAACTGTCGGATTTCGCCATGCTCCTTGGATTGCCATTTCTGGTCTTTGCCTGGTTGATGCTTATCAGCTTCTCAAGAAGCCTCTCCGGCAGGAAAAAGAACAGCTGGTTCGTTTTATGGTTCCTGTTATTTAATTTCTCGGTACTGATTGTATTAGGCTACTTCATAACAAGAAGAAACGATTTTAACACTTCCCTTACCATAAAGGAATACTACCTGATAATGAATCTTGTCTATTTTTTCCTGGCAGCATTTCTTATTCACTTCCCATGGAAAGGAAGGCAGGTCATCCACGACTACGACAGGAGAATTATCGCTCCCGCTCTCTTTCTTATAATGATTGTCCAATGCCTGCCTCTTCTGTTTTATACATCCCAGACATGGATTGCTGTAGTTTTCATTTTTGCATTCTTCCTCGGGAACACCTTTCTCCCGGTCTATTTCAGTTATGGAACACTTCTTCCGACATTTACTGCTGAAGCGGATAGGAATATACCCTTTGAGGAGTTCTGCAAAAGGTTTGAAGTTTCACCACGTGAATCGGATGTGATCAGGGAAATATGCAATGGCCTCAGCAATAAAGAGATATCTGACAAGCTTTTTATCAGCCTGCAGACTGTAAAGGATCATACGCATCATATCTACATCAAGACCAATGTGAAGAGCAGGGTGCAGCTGATCAATCTGGTTAAAGATATGATAAAAACGTAAAAAGTTTTGCGGTTATTCTTCTCTGAATTTCTGATAAACGATTAGCGGTCCGCCTTTAAACTGCAGTTCAAATGAATCGCTGGTGGCTTCATTCAGGGTGGCTCTCCACCAGTTATGCAATTTCAGGTTTTTGAGCTTGTATTTTAAACCTTTGGAAGTTATTTTGGTTTCAGGATTGACTGAAAAAACTGAAACCTGCTGACCTGGAAAGGATGCGACAACACTGCTTTTCCGAAGAGGAGTGAAAATCCCTGTATCAGTAACCATGATCACATTTATCTCAGTCGCATATTCCGCCAGCAATGAAATATTGCCAATCGTATGGTCTTCCCTCTTCCCCGTAGCACCCACGATCACAATTTCACTATACCTTTTGTTAATACACCACTTTACTGCCTTGGTCAGATCGTTTGTGTCCTGTTCACTGTCCCTGTAAAGGACGGTCGGAATACTTTTCTGCGATCGCGGGATTGACGCGAATCGAGGTCACCAACTATTGCCTCAGGTTCCAGGCCAGCATTAAGAAGGCTTTCCGCGCTTCCGTCGCAACAGATTATGTGGTCGGCCTCTCTGAGATAACCGAGCGGGATCTCATGAACCGGAAAACTTCCGTCAGCAAGTATGACTGCAATTGATGACATGGTGAATATGATGTTATTATGATATTGAGTTGCTGGTTACTGGTTACTGGTTAGCTGGTTACTGGTAAAACAAAAGTAATAAACAACTAGCATCCAGCACCCAGCACCCAGCAACTTTTTCTACCTGTTCTGAACCAGCTTCCCGTTACTCAGGTCGATCTGACGTTGTGGTATCGGGTAGGTTACGTCTTCGGGTCCTACAACCGTGAATGGAGCGCGATACAATTGAACCACCCCATGGCATTGTCTTTTCATAGTCAAGGAGCCCTGGTCAGCTCCGTCCACTGTATTACCCCATCTGTTCAGGTCAAACCATCTGTGACCTTCCATTCCAAGTTCCAGCTTTCTCTCCATCCTGAGCGCTCTCCTGGCATAGTCCGCATCCGGGAATATAGGGTATTCCGAGATCATATAATTGGCTGCGTTGGTAACTCCATCCTCTTCTTTCACAAAACCGGCAGGATTTGCAGCTCTCGCCCGCACCAGATTAATATTGGCAAGTGCACCGGGGAGATCCCCGGTTTCTATCTGGCACTCCGCCAGTAATAACAGGACATCAGCTGTAACGAATCATTCGGTATCCGTTGGCAGTATATCCGGAAGTCCAGCTGCCTGTTTCTGTATATGTTCCTTCCTGTGATTTTTTATAAACCTGTTTCTTCGGACTGTAAGGTCCGGCATAGGACTGGTCGCGCATCCAGTCTGAACCTGTATGCACACCCCAGTCCCAGTAGGGAATTCCCCTCCTGCCGACTGACCAGTCAAGCCGTGGATCAAGAGGTCCTGCATCTTCTGTAAAAGGATCTGATGGTTTTAATCCCTGATCACTTTTAACCGGATCATCATTATAGGAAAAGTCAAGCAGCGGCAATCCTCCTGATGTTCTGAAAGAATTTACAAATTCCTGTGCCGGCTGGAAGAATCCGCAGCACCCTGCAGGGGAACCGCCTGATTTATAAGGGAAGTTCAGAACTTCTCCATACCCGCCGTTCCATCCTCCTGAACCATCATTTACTGAAGTACTGAACTGTATATACCGACTTCGATACCATTTCTGTTGACAATATCAAATATCTCACCGTAAGTCGGGGCAAGGCCGATGGGTGAGCCATCAGGCTTTGTACCATTGGTTTTTAGCACTCCGCCAGAAGAGTTAATGCTCCGGTCCAGTCATGGTTCATTTGCATCAATGCTTTGGCCAACAGCACTTTGGAAACAGTCCCGTTGAACCTTCCAACTGCTCCCATATCGTCCGGTAATGCAGTACCTTCACGCATATCAGCAATTATTTTTTCACGGATATCTTCTGTATTCGTTACTGTATTCTGATCTGTATTCTCGTCTACATACGGTATCATCTTCCACATCCTCCAGGCTTCAAAATGATACCATCCGCGCAGCACCCTGGCTTGTTTCAGGAATAAGGCAGCCTGTTCCTGTGAGACAGCGCCATCTGCCAGTGCCTGTTCAGTAACAATTATGGCACAGTTACACCTGGAAACTGCTTCATAAACCGATCTCCATTTTGTATTCAGCATAGGATTTGCGGCTGTTTCGGAATAGGATTTAATTGGATTAGCCTTCCCACGAATCTCCTGCATCCGTTCCCTTATTGGCAATCATCCCACGGATATCGCCAAACAACCAGTTGGAAGATGCTCCACTCCCAATCTATATAAGAAACTTCAGTTACGCCATCCAGCATCGAATAGGCTCCTATAAGGATAGCCTCAATACCTTCTTTATTTGCCAAGCGTATATTGATCCACCGTATTTTCCGGCCTGACGTCAAGCCACTCTTTCCCGCATGAAAACAGCAACAGGGATGAACCAACTATGATAGGAAATATCCAACGATTAATTTTCATGTTATTAATATTCAATCTATTATAAAGAAAGACTGAGCCCAAATATAAACTGCTTTACATTGGGATAGTTACCATAATCAATGCCGAAAGCCAGATCGTTTCCTCCTATTTCCGGATCAAGTCCGGAGTATTTTGTAAGAGTGAAAAGATTCACTGCCTGGAGATATACCCTGAGGGATTTGATCTTAATCTTTTCCGTCATATTTTTTGGAAAAGTATAACCCAGCCTGAAGGCTTTTAAGCCTGAAATACGAACCATCTTCCATGTAATAGCTGCAAACCTGAGTGTTTGTTGAAAAATTTGACTTGTTGGATGCTTTGGGGACTGTTGCAATTTTGTTTGCTTCTGTCCAGCTGTTTTGCAGTAGATCATTGCTCTTCTGGCCCTGGTATGATTGCCAGAAATCAGTCCACCATTTATTATGGTTAAAGATATCATTACCCTTTGAACCATAAATAAAGGCAGTCAGGTCAAGATTTTTCCATGTCACTGCCATGTTCAATCCGTAAGTGAACTTTGGATTTGGATTTCCAATAAATGTTCTGTCATTATTATTAATATGTTGATAGCCCCAGGAACTGACAGTGTCAATATTGGCAAACCTGAAAAATCCCGGCTCAGCTCCATCCTGTCCGGGAGCATTTGCTACTTCTGCATCATTCTGGAACAAACCCAATACCTGGTAGCCATAGAATGACGACAATGAGTGTCCTTTTTCATTCCTGACCAAGAGAGCCTATCCCGGAGCTTCCCGAATAAAAGTAGTCCAGGCCTTCTGCGATACTTGTAATCTCATTTCTGCTTCTGGTAAAGACCAGGCTGCCCTGAAATCCAAAATCGCTCCACGTCGTTCCGGTATGATATTTCCATTTCGATACCGGAATTTTTCATTGATGCTAAGTTGACAAATGGTGCTTCAGCGACACCTGCTGTTCCGGGCATTTCCGGATTGTATAAAAGATCTCTGGCTTTCTTTGAATACCAGTCGAAAATAAGAGTGACTTTACTGTCAAATAATCCGGCATCAAATCCGACATCAGTTATAGAAGCCTCTTTCATAAGTGGCGTTGGGATTACCTGTCTGCACCGGGTAAAATCCCTGCACTGATGAGTTGAATGTCCCGTATAGATCATAATATGATCCTCCTATGCGTACTCCCGAAAAGGAAGACAGCATTCTGAGGTGAAATAGCAAACTGGTTACCAGTTTTTCCCCAGGAACCTCTGATTTTTAAATCTGATATCCAATTAAATCCTTCCAGGAATGATTCATTACTGATGCGCCATCCTGCAGAAAATGAAGGGAATATCCCATACCGATGCGATTCGCTGAATCTTGAGCAACCATCCCGGCGGAGGGTGGCGCTTAACAGGTATTTATCCCTGAATGCATAATTAGCAAAAACGAATGTGGAGAGTAAACGGGTTGGAGTATAACGAATGGAATCCAGATTGGATGTGGTTTCACCGATCCCATAATTCACAGCTTCGTACCCTGTAACTGCAAGTATTTTATGCTGTCCCAACTGCTTGTCAAGGGTGACAGTGTTGGTCCACACCCAGTCTCTTTTAGTGAATTTGATTTCTTCAAGGCTGGTTGCCCCTATGTTTTCAGATCTTTCATAAGTAGCATATATGTTGTCTTTTACAGATCCTTTATCCCATGTTCCGCCCAGTGTAGATCCTGAAGCTCAGACCATCTACTATCATCATGTCCAGATAGATATTGCCTGTTAAATAATTGTCACGCGATCTGTCGTCTTTTCTCCTTGTAAGATCCGCCACAGCATTACCTGAATAACCAAGCCGGTGAGCAATTCCTGTTCCTCCCCATTCTCCCGGGACAAAATCATGAGCTAATCCTGAAATTGGTTGAGTGATGACCACCGGGATAATGGATTGTGACATATAGGGTCCTGTCAGTACCGGACTCTCCGCATTCAGATTAGGTACACTGAGATTTGAACGTGAAGAAACATTGAGATTCTCACCTGCCTTCAGGCGTCCGTTAAAAAACCGGAAATGAGAATTCAATCTGGCATTGTACTTTGTGTTATCAGTGTAAATTATTATCCCGTTTTGTCTGAAAGCACCTAAACCGGCGTAAAACCCTGCATTTTCACTGCCGCCTGAGATGGACAGATTATGATTTTGTACCAGGGCAGGATCAGTAATTGCATCATACCAGTCAGTATTTGCTGCCCAGGCTGGTAATGAAGGGGTCGGATTTCGGGAATCTCCGTATATCGGATGAGTTTCCACTGTCTGGTCATTTGCGTAAACAAGCCACTGAAGGCTTGCATATTCCTTTGTATCGAGCAGGTCTGGTTTCGTACCTTTACCTGGTTGCTGTATACCTATGGACATGTCATAGGTAACATTAATTCCCTTCTCTCCCTGCCTGGTTGTTAAAACGATCACGCCGTTTGATGCCCTTGATCCATAAATTGATGCAGTACCGGCATCTTTAAGCACGGAAACTGATGCAACATCATAAGGATTAATTGAAGAAATGTCCTGGGTTGGAACTCCGTCAACGATATATAGCGGGTCATTGTTCAGGAAGGAAGAAAAACCCCTGATCCTTACCCTCGATGTTTCACCGGGCTGGCCGCTGCCAATAACAATAACTCCTGATGCCCGTCCCTGCAAAAGGTTGCTCACATTTCCTGCAGGTACAGCGGTGAGACCTGAAGGTCCAACAAATGAAACCGATCCTGATATACCTTTCCTCGTATGGACAGTATAACCATTAGCCACCTCTTCATAAAGGACGTTTGCATCAGTCAATTGTTGCCGGAGTCTGACAGAATCCCTGGCGGTTATATTTATTTCCTGAGCATGAATAACAACGGTTGGCAGGATTATACTGAAAATTAACAGCGGAATATGTTTTAAATTTACGGGAATATGCATTGTCAATTGTTATTTGTTATTTGTTATTTGTTATTTGTTAAAACGATTCCAAACCTCCAATATTTTTTCCCTCCGGAATCCTGATCTCTCACAGTTTCTCCTGCTTAATCGGGACAGCCTTACCTCCAGTTTCTTTGTCTCTCCCCAATTCCGTTGGCTGGTTTTTCCCCCTTCTCACCCCGGGAGAAGGGGGTAAAGGGGGATGAGGTTATAATCCATCAAAGTCAATAAATTTACAACAATTTCGCAAACTCAGAATTCTGCTTTTCCGGCAAGCCTCCGTTTTAACACTTTTTAAGGATTAAAAAACGAATAAATTCCATTTTTCAGGTTGACTTTAAATAGAATTAAGCAATAAATTCATTATTGTATTGAATATCTGAATATTAAAAATATCCCGGGAAATTTTGGATTTTAAAAAAATTGAATAAATTTGGTATACCCTACTAACCTAACCATGATGCCTATGGGATATACTATTTAATCTATCAGATTCAGCGGGGAGTTTTTATTGCTCCCAATCCTCAAATTATCTAAGTAAACTTAACTTAGTAACTCTAATTTATTAATTATTTAATCTAACTAACTTCAAAAGTATGACGAAAAAAATCATGCGAAATGTTTCATTCTGGACAAGATCCAAAATTGTCATGAAACTATTAACGCTGCTGATTTTGTTTGGAACAATCCAGACATTTGCTGCCAGCGTGCCTGACGCGGACGATCTGCAACAGAAGAGAGTCACGGGCCGGGTTACTGATGCCGCAGGAGCCGCTTTACCTGGCGTAAATATTCTGGAAAAAGGTACTATCAACGGTGCCATTTCAGACGCAGATGGCAGGTATGCCCTTACGGTTGCTTCTAATAGCTCAGTACTGAACTTTTCCTTTATCGGGTATATGACAAGGGAGGTACCTGTGGGTGCACAGACCACTGTTGATATGGTCATGTCTGAAGCTGTATCAGCTCTTGATGAGATCGTTGTCGTTGGTTATTCAACCCAGGCGAGAAAATCTCTGACAGGTTCCGTGTCGACAGTTGATGCTGCTGCTCTTTCAGAGAGTACTGCGACAAATCCGATAACCCGTCTTCAGGGTAAGGTTGCCGGTGTAACGATCCTTAACCAGCACACTCCAGGTGAAGGCTCAACGATCAGGATCCGTGGAATGACCACCATTAATGATTCCAATCCCCTCTATGTAGTTGATGGAGTGCCGGGTGGATCTTATTCACCCAATGATGTTGAGAGTATAACAATACTGAAAGATGCTGCCGCACAATCAATTTATGGTGCAAGGGCCGCAAACGGTGTTGTACTTATCACCACAAAGGGAGGCAGGAAAGGTCAGAAAGTCTCCATGAATGTTAATGTAAGGCAGGGTATATCCAGGAATACACACTTTTACGACCTGCTCAATACCCAGGAATGGGGAGAAATGATCTGGCTGGAAGCAAAGAATTTCGGTGTAGCACCTACCCATGCTCAATATGGCAACGGCACCACACCTGTTATTCCTGATTATATTTTCCCGACAGCAAAAGCTGAAGGAGATCCGTTAACACTTATTTCTTTGTATGACAATCAGTTGAAAGAGCGGGACGGAGATGACACCTATCTTATTACAAAAACAAATAAAGAAGGTACCGACTGGATGAAGGAAGCACAACAGACAGGTCAATTTAGTGAATATACGATTGATATTGCAGGTGGATCCCAGAATACTACCTATGCATTCCTGCTTGGCTATACCAATGAAGAGGGTGTTTATAAATGGACAGGCTTTGAGAGGTACAGTGCCCGTGCTAATATTAGTTCATCTCCGGCAAAATGGATCGATCTGGGTACAAATATCGGGATACAATATACTAATGATCATGGACACCAGGGAGACAACTCCGAATCTTCCATGACCTCGTGGTGCTACAGGCTTCCCCCGATGATACCTGTTTTTGATATTACCGGAACAACCTATGCAGGATCAAGGGCATCAGGCCTGGGGAACGCCCAGAACCCGGTATTCCTGCTTGATACGAATCAGTGGGATGCTACACAGCAGATGAATATCAGCGGAACTGCCTTCGTAAAATTAAATATCCTCAAAGGATTATCAGCTAAAACCCTTATTGGTATTAATCAATATGGCTATAAATCAGATAATTTTGATTTTGTTGAAGTTGCTGCTGCAGAAAGAGGTACTTACGATAGCTTCAGTAAATCTGCCGGTTTTGGTCTGAACTGGACATGGACAAATACACTTGAGTATGGTGTTGTTTTAGGTCAGCACAACGTTAAGGCCATTGCCGGATTTGAAGCTTATGATAATACTTCCACCTCTGTAAGCGGCAGCAGATCAGAGTACCCGGTCCTGGAGGTTGATTATATGACCCTGGGTACTGGTCTGCGGAGTATAAATAACTCAGATGGTAATAGTGCATACAGCCTGGTTTCAATGTTCGGCCGTGTTAATTACACATTTGCCGACAAGTATATGCTCGAGGCAGTTGTGCGGCGTGATGGGTCTTCCCGTTTCGGAACACAGAAATATGGTGTTTTCCCGGCATTCTCCGTGGGATGGAGATTAACCGAAGAGAGTTTCATGGCCTCGACCAAGAGCTGGCTGAATGAATTGAAACTCCGTGCAGGTTATGGTGTTGTTGGTAATGACCGTATGGGTAATTACAACAGCTATACACAGTTTGCATATAGCGAAGCCAATGCAAGTTACGGTATGGCAGGCTTAAATAACAGCCTGGTTAATGTCGGATATTATCAGACCACCTTCGGTAACACTGATGTAAAATGGGAGACCACTTCGACCACCAATATCGGTATTGATGCAACCCTTATCAAAAACCTGACCTTCACTTTTGATTTATGGCAGCGTACAACAAAAGATATGCTCTATCCGAAACAATTGCCATTGATCCTTGGTACAGCTTCCAGGCCTTCCATCAACATCGGTGAAATGAAAAACACCGGTTTTGATTTTGAGCTCGGATATGCAAACAGCGCATTGAACGGCGATTTTACGTACAGCGCTGACCTTGTATTCTCACGTTATAAAAATGAGCTTGTAAAACTTACTGACGTTGCCACCGACTTTTACGATGGAAGCGCTTATCGTGAGAAAAGGTATACAAGAACTGCGTCTGGAAGAGCATTCCCTGAATTCTACGGTTACATAGTTGAGGGGATTTTCCAGTCAGCTGAAGAGGCTGCTACCTGGCCAAAGGCGTTCGGTCAGACAGGTACATATAATAAAGCCGGACATTTCAAGTACAAGGATGTTGACGGGAATGGCTGGATTGATGCCGCCGACCGTACCTGGATCGGATCACCCCATCCTGATTTCACTTTAGGTTTGAGTCTAAGTGTAGGCTACAAGGGACTGAGTTTAATGACTACACTGTATGCAAGTGTTGGAAACGAAGTGGTTAACTATGTCAGCAGGTTTATCGACTATACCCAGTTTGCATCCGGAAAAAGTCACAGGAGACTTTATGAATCATGGGGAAGCCCTTACCTCGACAGTAATGAAGATGCCACGATGCCTATTATCTATAACAATGATACACCGCACCAGGAACCTTCAACAGCTTTCCTTGAAGATGGTTCGTTCCTGCGCATGAAATCCCTGAGGATTGGTTACGATTTGGGTCGTATTAGTTTCCTGAAAGACAAAGTTGGTACACTTCAGCTTTACTTCCAGGGTTCCAACCTGTTTACCATAACCAAGTACTCGGGACTGGATCCGGAAATTGCAGGTGCCGGTATCAATATGGGAATAGATCAGGGCGCATGGCCGACAGCACAGCAATTCATGTTTGGTATTACCTTTGGTATCTAACCTGAATATTTTTATAATATAAACAATTAAAAGAAACAGATATGAAAAAAATATTCAAATTATTATCAGTTATCGTATTTTCAGGAAGCCTGCTGATTACTTATTCCTGCAGTGAAACGTTTCTTACTAAAGAACCTTTTGGAGTAGTGCCAGGCTCTGTAATCGAGAGTGCGAAAGGTGTTGAAGCACTTCTCATTGGTGTTTACGAAAGGACGCAGAACGGGGGCTCTATGTTCGGAGGTTGTTTGACCAGCGACTGGACTTATTCCGGCGGATGTTCCGATGATGCCTATAAAGGCACCTCTGCAGGCGACCAGAGTAACTTTAACCTGCTGGAGAGATATGAAGCTTTGCCCAGCAATTCTTATCTGAACGAAAGATGGACTCTTTGCTATGACGGGGTTGCCCGGGCAAACGTTGCTCTTGAGACCCTGTGGAAAGTTCAGGCTGGAGAATCTCCTATGGATGACGCCAGGGCAAAGGAAGTTGAAGCAGAACTGAAATTCCTGAGAGCCTGGTTTCACTTCCAGGCAAACAAGATCTTTGAAAAGATCCCGTACATTACAACCACGGTTGAGCTGGGAGAGACCAAGCCTGAAGAGGTGCCCAACACCGATGCCGGATGGGATGGGATTGAAGCTGATCTGCAGTATGCTATCGACCAATCTTCCTGTCAACAAAGATAAATGGTGAAAAGGGCCGTACCGATAAGTATGCAGCCGAAGCATTTAAAGCTCAAGCACATATGTATCAGAAAGAATACTCTGCTGCAAAAACGCTTCTCGATGATATCATAAACAGCGCCAAATACAGTCTGGTATCTGAGTTTTACTATAACTTCGATATGACTCATGAGAACAACGCTGAATCTATTTTCGAGTTACAGTGTTCCACTACCGCTACTGCCACCTGTTCAGTTGCCGGTTCCGGGTGTAATTTTCACCAGCAGGGCCCTGCAAGCTGTGGCGGCTGGGGATTTTATCAGCCCTCACAAAACCTTTTCGAGGCTTTCCAGGTTACAGCTGACGGATTACCTGAACTCGATATAACAAAACGTGTTGCTCTTGCCAATGACATGGGAAAAGGAAGCGGTGTTGATTTCACTCCTACCGATCATCTTCTCGATCCACGTGTTGACTGGATCATTGCACGGCGCGGTGTTGATTTTCTGGGCTGGGGCATTCACCCGGGAAATGACTGGATCCGTGAACAGAGAAATGGCGGTCCTTACATGACCAAAATATTCATGCACAAGAAGGATGAGCAGTCTTTAAACCTTAACGGTACCGGTTTCAATAATGGCAAAAACTTCAGGACGATGCGTTATGCAAGTATCCTTCTGTGGAGAGCTGAATGTGCATTGGAAGAGGCTGCTCCTGATCTGGAGCTTGCCAGAACATACGTAAACATGATCCGTAACCGCGCAAAAGGCAGTACTCCGGTAATGGGGCTCTGCACCAGCACTAAAAACCTTGCCTCAAATCCTGTGGTTGACTATACAAAACCTGCAGCCAATTATAAGGTAGAACCTTATCCCGGCCCCGGAATTTATCCTTTCGATACAAAGGCTAATGCACTAAAGGCTGTACAGGAGGAGACCAGGCTTGAATTTGCATGCACTAACCATCGTTTCTTCGACCTTCGCCGGTGGGGCCTGCTCGATCAGGTCCTGAACGCTTATATTGTACAGGATGTTCAGTTCAGGTCGTTTATGACAGGTGCAGTATTCAATGCTGCTGAGGATGATTACTGGCCAATATACCAGGGTGTGATCGACCTTCAGAAGGGTGTTATTACACAGGATCCGTCGTATTGATGTTGTGATTTTACACCTGGTTTTATAATATGGGGACGCGCAAATTGCGCGTCTCTTTTTTTGCCACAATTTTGGTTCAATTGCTGTTGGTTTTAACCATTTTAAATCGGTAGTATCAATTGTCGTCGGTTTTAACCGACGGGAAATGGGTTTCCTAATACTATGGGACTTTAGTCCCTCATTAATGTTGGGCTAAAGCCCAAATTAAAAATGTAGGGGTCTAAACCGTTGGCTGAAGCCAACGGTAATTGAGCAAATCATTTAAAATGAAAATAATACCAGAATGTATTGCTGAATTGTTTCTCCATTTTCTCTTTCAGCGATGCAGGATTCTGCCGGGCGCTCATATAGGCTGTGAAATACTGGCTGAAACGCAGTTTTATTTCATCGCTTAATTCGAGCCCGCCAAGATCAGGGTATACACCCTGGCTGTCGTAATAGATCATTACCGCCTCTTCGATATGGCGCGGGATCCGGGTGTAACCCATATTCTTCATCAGTCTTATATTATTTACCAGCATCTCCACCTCCTTGCTGAGCATCAACCACGACATCAGATACTCAAAAGCTTCCCTGTTGGCCGGATTTTCATCAACAAGCATAGGTAGATTATTCTGCGGCGACTCGAGAAAAATAAAAAAATCAGCTCCCGGGAAGGATCTTTAGCTTTCTCCCCAGTTCAGGGTGCGACTGAATGCCCAGGGAATCGCCAATCAGCTTTTCGTACTCTTTTGCCCAGGTCCGGTAGAAGAGTGTATTTTTTAGTATGCGGGTGTACTTTCCCGGTCATCTTGTACTTCCCGTAAATAAGACTGGCTTTAATGAGCATCTTCATATTCTGCGGCCGGGGCCCGTAGACTACCATTTCTTCGTATGCCCATCTCTGGGCTTCATTTATGAGGCCTATGGCATAAAAGGAGTTGGCACCCCAGTTAATATGGTCACTGCTCCATTCCAGAAACAATGAACCTGTCCCGAAATCCTGCCGTCCGTGAAACAACCTGTCGCACAGCTGACCTGATTCTGAGAGGGCAATGTTGTAGAAATACTGGCCTATAAGGTTCTCCGAAGGATATTTTTCCTGGTATTCAACTGCCTCATTCCACTTTTCATCGAAAACCAGCCTTTCAAGATTGATCACCCTTGCAGTCTGGGAGTTATATCCTGTGATCAGCATAGTTACCGTTACGCAAAAAACAATCACTGCAGGAATAGAGGTCACGAGCCTGGTATTTATCTTTTTCAGAGTTACAGAACCAGTGAGCCTGTACAGAACCGGATACAAAATGATATAACCGGTAAGAGCATAAAACAGCACCTTATGTGTAGGATCATTAATGAATGGCAACGGGTACAGGAACAGTTGTTTTATGCTTTGCAGAAGAAAGATCTTGTTGAATACAAACACCGAAATTAAAGCCACTCCAATTAATACGGACGGGTAATAATACTTTTGAGGGCTTTTTACATAAACCAGGCAGTATATTATATATAATGCATATGAAGATCGACGCATAAGCGCCGGCCAGATAATAAAAAAGGGGGAAAAAGGCCAGAGCAAGGTATCGCACTTTCTTTTTCTCAGATAATATTGTAATCAGGAAATAAAACAGAACGAGCAGAAAACCAATATTGTACATCATCAGATGATAATAATGTGCCTGCATCAGCAGCAGGAGGCAGGAGGGTATCAGGAGAAGCAGGTCTGATAATGCTGAACCTGGTAAAACCCGTTTGTTGATATGCAAAAGGATGATCCCCGGAAGTGTAAGAATGAGAGACAGAATAACTGAACCGGCAAATCTGCTTATATAAAATTGTGTTAAGAACTTACCGGAGAGGTCCAGAAATCCGCCTGGTTTTAACAGAAAATCACTGAGATAGGGGGATGTGTAAAGGAACAGGGATTGCTGTTCCTGGAAGAACAGAATATAGCTCCCAAACCAGAAGAAATAAACAAAAGCCAGAATAAAGAAAGTTGCAAGGAAATACCAGGTTGCTTGGTGCTGGGTGCTTGGTGCTGGGTGCCGGGTGGTGGGTGCGTTCCCGCTAAAGCGGGATCTTCGCTTCTCTTCGGGTTGCTGGTTCCTTCTGGTCTCCATTTCTAATTCTTTGTTCATCATTCTTAATTCTTCTGCGTTTGGAATTTACCCACCCCTACCCCTCCCAGGACGGGATCCGACTCTTGTCAACCGTCATTGCGACCACGCGTAGCGTGGGAAGCAATCCTTCTCAACCCACCCCTACCCCTCCCAGGGGATTCAACATCAGTCTCCGGTCATCGGTCATCCGTCTTCTTACTCGTGAATCGACTTTTCTCCCGGATTCCGTTTAATGCTTGCCTTCTGCATGTCATCTTTTGAAAGGGAATCCAGCGGGTTCCCCGGATTTGCTTTAATGACTTCACTTAGAGACACTTTTGCAAAGTCGCGGGGAGAGAACCTGATCCTGCCGCTGACAAATTCAGGTATGTTGAATGACTCCATCAGTTTATCGTAATATTCCGGGTTCTTCTGAGGCAGTGACAAAAGGTTTGCCAGTGCGGTCCCATGAATCAAAATAAGCAAAGAACGGTCTCGTGGTTCTTCCGTCTGTTCTCTTACTGCTGAATACCAGCCACTTCCCATTTGACGACCATGTGTGGTAACTCTCGGTTTCGTCGCTGTTCAGGTCCATCTTTCGGCTCTCGCCGCTCTGAAGATCGAGTAAATACAGATCGGCTTCCCGGTGCCAGATTGGAAATGTGCCATAATCATGCAGGGTAAGCACCATGTATTTACCATCAGGGGAGATCCTTGGGAATGACGCGCTTTTACCGGTTCCGGAAGCGTTGAAAACAATTTCCGTTTCGCCAAACGTTCCTGTTCCGGGATCAAAAGGTATCCTTACAATATCATATTTTGTTGATTTAATCTCCTCCAGGGTCATACTTGTCTGGCTGTTGTTCTGCCGTGCCCTGCAGAAATAAAGGTATTTCCCATCCGGCGACCATGAGGGAAATGTTTCAAGGTACCTCGTTGTATCACGGTCCTTTACATTGACAATTTCATTTTTCCCGGGATCAAACAGTATAATGCTGGAAACCAGGTCAAAGACTTCAATGATCCTTTCAGGTTTGGCATAAAAGGCCTGCCTTACCTGGTTTGAAGAAAAGGCTATGAACTTACCGCCAGGATGCCAGGCCGGATACGTTGCTCCGCCTGGCATGGATTCAATTTTAGGATCTCTTCTGGTAATAGTGCCGCCGTCAGCAAAATAGGTCCCGCCTCTTGAGCCCCGGATATGGATCATAAATTTATCAGGATTGTACTGATTGAAAGAGTGGCAGTTGACGCAGTTCATATCAAGGATCTTGTTATCGACAAGCGCTTCTTCACTGAAACCTTCAAGTGATCTCTGCATGATCGTTATGTGCGACCAGTTGTAGTACCCCGGATAAATTAACCTGTAGGTAAGATAAGGATCAACCGGTTCTTCAGAAACATACATGGAAAAGGGCTCAAATTGCTCCCTGATTTTCTCATCTTTTTTATCAGAATATATTTCAAAAGTTATTTTACTGCCCTTTGAATCCTTAACCAGCTTCTTCCAGGATTTCTCAGGAAATCTGATCACACCATCTGGTGATTTGATATTTAGATTATATCCGGAAGCATCTGAGGTTGCTGAAACTCTGAAATATTTTCCATCCTCCATAATCCTGAAATTCATCGGGGCAATGTTGGGTGGGATGGTTATATCAGTATAATCCGGTTCGATCTGTGGTTTATGATCTGTTTGTTGAATGTTCCTGTCAGGGTCATTATTACAGCTGATACAGAAAAGCATCACAAGTAAGAACCAAAACACTCCGGATAGCCTCTTTCCCTGTTCCATTCCTGATTGTTTACTGCACTATTTTTATCTGATCCAATAAAGGTAGAATTTAATTTTAAATCAAAATATATCACCGGATATTACTTTGTTCCTTTGCCTTTTAAAACAGTCAGGGACGGGCGTTGCCCATCCATGCAATATTTCAGGTCTACGGCCAGATGGAATATACCATCATGTCACCAGCCTTCGGCCTGATTGAATACAATGTATGTTATGACAGGCCAGTAGGGACGTCATAATATATGCGAGGATACCTGCTGTACTCCGCCCCATACGGGGCTTATTGAGAGTTGTGTCCATTCGGGACGGGCTTCGCCCATCCCTGTAACACTCAGGCCTACCTTGATAAAAAGCTTCTTTTTGGGCTACGTCCTGAGGAATCGTGGAGCCGGTACTGGGACAGGCCTGATCGTATACTATATGTTTTTCTGGCCCGTAGGGACGTCATAATATATAGCAGGATATTTCCATCAGGCCCGTAGGGACGTCATAATATATAGCGGGATTTTCCATCAGGCCCGTAGGGCGTCAAAGTACTTCCCCCCGGGGCCGTCATGATAGATATCGGGAGGGAAGGGGGTATCTGGAATAAAGCATCAATAAAACGAACTCAGCATGACGCTGTGTTAAACTCCTTGTAACCCAGTAGAAAATAAAATATCTTGTATTTCGCTTGATTTTCATTATCTCTTCTGAGATCTGCAAGAGGTTCTGGGCAAAGTGCACAGGATAGAGTGATCGGATGTTCATTGATAAGGAATGGATTAAGTCTCAATATCCCTCCCATGTAAGAATACAATTCATTTTCGAGATTTTCTCTGATGAATTTCACATTGTTCCTCGTATGAAAAACAATATGAGAATAGAATTTTGAAAATGATTGAGACATAATTATTCCGTTTTTCATAAAACTAGTAAACGCCGGGGCCAGATTTTGTATCCTTTAGGAAAAATTATTTCGCCCCATACGGGGCTTGCTGAGAGTTGTGAGCCTTTCGGGACGGGCTTCGCCCATCCCTACAATATTTCAGGCCTACGGCCTGAGGGAATTCTATTAAGCTCCAGGGTATTTTGGGCCTACGGCCTGAGGGTATACTATTAAGCTTCCTGGTATTTTGGGCCTACGTCCTGATGGAATTCTGTTAAGCTTCCTGGTATCTTGGGGCTACGGCCTGATCGTATATTATATGTTTTTCTGGCCCGTAGGGACAGAATAGTATAGAGCGGGGCATCGCCCCGCTTCTACGGAACCACAACACTCTCTCAGCCCCGTAGCGGGCGTAATACAATAAATTTGCAGATCGCTTGTATGTTATATATCAACGTATTAAAAAGGCTCTGCTCCAAATTACAAATCATTACTGTCTCTCCTCATTTTCATGAAAGTAATCCCTTGAATACATCTTTTCCTGAGGACAATTTCACGTATCAGATGGAGATTCCTCATTTCGCCTTTTCCTTCGCTCCTGTTCATGGTAAGGTCCATCCTAATGACTATATTTCTTAACCTATTGGTTTATAGAACAATGAGATCCCTCATCCCGATTCTCGGGATTCGGGATGACAATGTTGTTTTTTATGGATTTGGGAGGGAAGCAGGGGTGTTTCGTAGAAATTTTTTTATAGCTCTTTCAAATCTTATTCGAAACACCCCTGCTTCCCTCCCTACTGCAACCTAAAATACCTTATTATTCCGAACGAAGTGAGGAATCTTTATTAATTTATTGACAATCATAGAATTAAAAACAACCTGACATCTGCTTTACCATTTAGATCAGCGCAATATAAAAACGTATTAAAAAACGTATTAAAAGCCGGCTTTTAATACGTTGATTTCATACATTTTCATAAATCGCTTTTTTAATTTATTTTTGAATCGCTTTCTTAAAACTTGCAAATGAAGCCATACTATATATCGATTATTATAATATTGGTTCTGGGCTGTTCACAGAATTCCGGAACAGACCGGACTGATAATACTTCCGAAAAGAAAATCAAAAAGCAGGTTACCGCCGTTGCGGAAAAATATATAATGAGCCAGCTGACCGATGCAAAAAGAACTGCTGTAAAAGACGGTACAATAACATTCAGCAATGACCAGAAGAAATATGTAATTGAACCATCAAGAATTTTTACCGGACTGATTGATGATGATCAGAAAGAAGATGCATTGATTACCCTGTCAACATATGACAAACAATTTCAGACTGTATCCGAGCAGCTTGTCATACTTAAAGTTGATGATGAATTCACACTTGCAGGCGCTATTGAATCGGACATGAGGATCATTTCATTGAAAGACAGGATAATCACAGCTGATGTTCCGGAGCATTCACGCAATAATCCCCTGTTTAACTGCCAGTCGTGCTGGGAGGTGGTTAAGTTTCAGTACAGGATGGGGGAGTTTGTGAAGATAGAATAGGCCAATGGCAAAGGGCAGAGATTAAACTATGTAAGCTGGAAACTAAACGGATGTAAATTACAACCACGCAGAAAAATCCAGAATAAGATTCTTTGTTTACTTGTTTTCTATTTTGGTTTTCAACACGATTGCCCCACCGTACCCTCTGGAGCCATAAATTGAAGCTGAGGAACCTTTCAGCACTGTAATTGATTCTACTGATGATGGTGAAATACCATCAAAATTATCAACATAAACACCGTCAACCACGAGCAGTGCCGGAACACTGCCAAAAAAATCTTTTGAATCCTGTATTATATAACCACTACCTGTGTACTTAATCCCGGAATTTTCCCTGGTGATCATTTCTGAAACTGAACTATAGGAGGCATATTTTCTGTCTGTCCCGTCAATTCTATTTCCAGGGGAAGTCATGTCTTTCTTTTTTACATAATTGTAACCAGTATTAACTGCTTCGTCACCCGGTGAAGCAGTTTGAGCCGGTGGTTGTGTCAGGGATGATGAACTGAATTTAAAATTAATCTCGGCCCTTCCGTCTATTGCCTCTTCAATTAAACCGGAACCAAATGAGATGATCCCGATCTTTTGGGCATTTTTTTTGATTTTGATTTTATAATTTCCTTTGGAATCAGTCATTGAACTGGTTTTTATACCATCGATCATAACCATCGCATTCACCACAGGGCGTTCGTTTGCATCAAGTACAGTACCTGTTATCGTGATCTTGTTATTGCTTTTTTGTGCAGTTACACTGCTTAAAAACAAAACAGATAACAGAACAGAAAAGAATATTCTTATTCTCATTTTATTTATATTATTTATGATTTAAATACTCCAGTTTTTTCTCATATCTCATCAAATTCCAGACCAAAGTTACTCCTTATTTGGAATTACTGGTAAGCATCGAATTGAAAAAACGCCTTGTCACACCTCTCTAATTCTTTATGCAGCGCATTGAATAACCACTTCGAAAATCTTCAAAGCCGTTGAAAAACCTGCTGCTTCTGTCGTGAAGGCCCCGCATTATGGCTTCTGTTGCACTGTATTCGGTGGATGACCACCAGATAGCAAAAGATTCACCAATTTCTACAGGGAAGGTGCCTGTATAAGTATCGCATACCACCAGGCAGGGCTGTAAAATCATAATCATTTGTCGCCTTGCTCAGGTAATTTTTCCAGTGAGTGGTTCCTGGTTCTTTCAGTTTGTCGCCTGCTGTATTTACGATCTCCCAGATAGGTCTGCCAGGGCTGCCCATTCAGCTTCTGTCGGAACATGCCACCCCGTGGACATAATTTTCCGGTCCTGACAGTGTACCAGTTATACAAAGCTCCGGAAATATCTTTGTTTTTCTCTTCATTATTATACCAGCAGTATGCAGGTGTCTTTAATGCTTTCCATTTTTCATCATCAGTGACCAATGGTATGGGTTTGCCATCATTCAATCTGGTTGTTTTTAGATTTTCACCAATCCAGACCTGTTTTCCTATGTTTACTGTTACATAAATATTCCCATCGGCATCTTTCACTGTTTGTGCCTGCAACACCGTGAATCTCATGAAAATAAATATCAATACTAATAATATTGCTTTTTTCGGTCTCATTCTTCTCTCCATTATCTAATGTTTTTCACCGGTTTAAAATTATCAAATTTTACCTTAAGAGGTGATAATAATCCTGACAAATTTTATGCCACCCGGAATTAATCAAACTCCTGAAATTGAAAAATAAGAAGATCTATTTTTGATGTTCATAAACAGCAACTTTTGATCTGTTGAATCCTGCAACGACAAGAGATGTATCACCTTCAAAATAAAGCAAGGATTCCAGCATGCCCTGAAGCAAAATGCCGCTTTGAGATGGTGTCAGTATTTCAAATGATTGCTTGTCTCCTCTGCTCAGCAATACCATACCTTTATTTGCATCATAGTATCCGGTCGAAACATCATAGGTATGATCATTGCCTCCCAGCAGCACATCAGGATAATCATCTCCATTGAAATCGCTGATTATGATCTTTTGTTATCGGAGAAACCTGTAAGCATTTCGGCAGTTCTTCCCATCTGAATTGATCCTTGTCATTCCACAGAATGTAACTTGAGGTCGTATTGACATTCAGTTTAAATTCAAGTCTTTTCATTATATTTTCATCCAGTATCTCATCAATAGTGGCATAGCTGAATGATTTATAATCCTGAAACTTGCTTTTGAAAATATGACGATTGTCCGTATAGTTCATCAAGGAAATTTATCGGGTATTCTTTCATCATATCATTCTGGTATCTTTCCAGTATGCAGTTGAGACCGGATCTATGTTACCGTCCATATCTATATCAAGAACATAAAGTGTCAAAGGGTACTCGGTCACTTACAGTGAACCGGTGGTTTTCGCCAAGATTGCCTGCAATATAATCATCATCACCATCGTTGTCGAAATCGCCTGCTGCAATGGAGTACCAAAGGCCCTTGTGATCTTCCATCCCCGGAATTATCTGAGGGACCAGCTCTTTCCCATTCATATTCTTCAAAACAGCAATGGAATTCCACTCTCTTGTCACAATCAGATCTTCCCATCCGTCATTGTCATAATCGCTCCAGATAGCATCGGTTACCATGCCCAGGTTCAAACGGAAAGTTGTATCAGCTGAAAAATGTCCTTTATTGTTTATAATCACCCAGGAATGGTTGGCATAAGGGAACATTCCCTTTTTTACCCTGGAACCAATAAACAAATCCATATCACCATCATGGTCAAAATCGCATGGTCTCAAAACAGAAGCAGGAAACGGAGGAACCGGTAATGGGGTTCTTTTAAAAGAACCATTCTGATTCTCATACAGATAATGCTGGTATTCACTTTCATTTCGGTATTCATATCCTCCGGCAAGGGCCACAACATCATTATCACCATCCCCGTCAGTATCCACTATGGCAAGGTCTGATTCGGAAAACTTCTTTTGAGTTGTCAGTCCTTCAATCTCTGACTTCACAAATCCTTTACCTTTTCTTAAAAAGACCGTAGTCGGCAGTTTATTGGTGGAACCAATGATAAGATCTTCCAGACCATCATTATCAATGTCGCCTTTAGCCATTCTCGGTCCGATCTGGGAAAATTTATGAGGAATTATATTCTGGTTCAGTAAAGAAATCAGGGAAATCATTCTGTTCATGTATATAGTTCAATATATCATTACATTTTTCAAACAAAAGCTCTCCTGCTTCTGCAGGATTATTTTCACTTCATTAACATGAGGAACTGGAATTTCTTTCATCAATTTCAATAATCTGATTGGCCTGGATATTCTTTATCACTGTATATATTACCGGATGCAGGCCATGTGATTTTTATTGAATCGATGAAAGTTTCATCCGCAAGCCCGAAATGGATCACCGGATCAACTGAAGAAGCATATCCTCTTGTAAGGAAATGTTCATGAAACTGGTATTTCCCATTTGCCCATAGTTCGACCTTTGCGCCGATGGCCATTGTATTTCCATCTCTCCCTGTCAGCCTTATCCTGATATAATTGGCTTTTTTATCTGATTTTTCCACAGTATAATTCCGCATTATAAAAGCTTCGTCATTTATGTTATTTGCAACATAATCGAGATCACCGTCGTTATCGAGATCGACAAAGGAAGCACCATAAGAAAAGGAAGGTATATCCGGGAGCCACTCCTTTGATCTGTTTGATGAAACTGAGCTCTCCTGTATTTTCAAATGCAAAATTCTGGACTTTTACGGAGGAGCCACTTCAATAGCCTGCAATGCATCGACCAGGTATCCATAATACTTTGTTTTATACAGGGTATAGTCCTTATCTGTCATATCCCTGGGAAAGCCATTGGCAATAATCAGGTCTTTGTCCCCGTCGTTATCATAATCGGCAAACAGAGGTGACCAGCTCCATTCGCTTGCATCTATTCCCATCATCTGTCCAACCTCGCTGTAGGGGAGCATTTCGCCGTTCATAAAACCATTATGCAGATGAAGCATATTCCTGATGTACTGGTGTTCAAAACCATATTTTTCATCAATCTGATAAAAAATATAGCCTGAACCTCCGTTTGTCTGTTTTTTCTTATAATAATACTCAGGCAGCATATCGAGAGTAAATATATCAGGATTCCCGTCATTGTTGACATCAGCCATATCATTCCCCATTGAGGATCTTGTCTGGTACGAAATATATTTTCTGATCTCATTGCGGAAGGTCCCGTCTCCCTGGTTAATATAAAGCAGGTCGTTGGAAATGAAATCATTTGAAACATAAATATCCGGGTATCCATCCTTGTTGACATCACCCATTGCCAGTCCCAGTCCGAATCCTTCAAATACAATTCCGGCAGGAATTGTAACATCGGTGAATGTTCCGTTTCCGTTATTCCGGTACAGCCTGTCATTGTTAATTGCCTTCCCGTCAGTTATTCTTTCCGAGATATGTAGTATTCATCCTCTGATTTATAGTATTATTCAGAACATAAAGGTCAAGGTCACCATCGTTGTCATAATCAAAAAATGCCGCACCGGTTGATTGTCCTTCTTCGTCAATTCCGTAATCTTCAGCCATTTCAGTATAATAAGGATCACCGTTGTCTCTGGTTCCCTGGCAGATCCACAACCTGTTCTTGCACTCTGCTGAATCAGGATCGGTAGTGGATGTAAGATAGACATCCAGCCATCCGTCGCTGTTGATATCGACCAGTGCTAACACTGCTATACCACTGGTTATTTGTCAGTCCTTCAAAATTTGAGGTAATATCCCTGAATTTAAAATTGCCTTCATTCAGATAGACTCTTGAGGAGACCTGGTTTCCGGCAAATACCAGGTCGGCCAGACCGTCATTGTTCAGGTCACCTGCTCCAACTCCTGCACCATTATATATATATTCATAGGTGATCACATTAAAGCTGTCTGATTCGGTAATTGTATTCCTGAAATCGATACCGGTTTGTTCTGAACTCAATCAGCCGGAATTTTGGCTGATTCGGAACAGGAGATCAGTAATCGGACAGATAAAATGAATAGTGTCAGGTAAATAGAATTTCCTCATTCTATAATTATTAATTACAGATATTCCAAAATCGCATAAAAATAAAAAAAAAAGGGGACTTCGGTTGACAAGTCCACTATTCATGAATGATATTAAATCAATTTAAATCTTATCTGTTCTGTAACAATGAGCCCATTACTCAGGTCAATCTGACGCTGTGGTACCGGGTAAGTAACATCTTCTGGTCCGACTGTGGCTGCACCTGTATATATTGCCGTTACCCCATGGCATTGTTTTTTCATAAGCAAGAACCCTGTTCAGTTCGGTTACTGTGATTCCCCACCTGTTCAGGTCGAAATACCTGTGGCCTTCCATTCCGAGTTCAAGCTTTCTTTCCATGCGGAGAGCAAGGCGTGCATTATCCTGGGTATCAAAAGGAGTATCCTGAGGCAGGATACTCATTAATAACGTAGTTTGCAGCATTTGTAGTGCCATCAGCTTCCTTTACCAAACCGGCAGGATTTGCAGCCCTGGCGCGAACAAGGTTGATATTGGTCCGTGCATCGGCGAGGTGCGTTGGTTTCAATCTGGCATTCTGCAAGCAGCAGGAGAACATCAGCAAAGCGTATCATACGATATCCGTTTGCGGTATAATCCTGAGGTCCAGCTGCTGACATCTGTAAGTGGCTTTTCCTGTGATTTTTTGTAAACCTGTTTTTTGGGCTGTAAGGACCGGCATATGTCTGGTCGCGGATCCAGTCTGAGCCTGTATGATTCCCCAGTCCCAGTAAGGAATTCCTCTTCTTCCAACTGACCAGTCAAGTCTCGGATCCAGTGGACCTGCATCTTCTGTAAAAGGATCAGCCGGAACTTATTCCATGATCATTCTCAACCGGACTACCAGTATTATAGGAACTATCCAGCAATGGTAATCCGCCTGATGTTCTGAATGAATTCACAAATTCCTGTGTAGGCTGGAAGAATCCGCAGCAACCTCCCGGTGAGCCGCCGCTCTTGTACGGGAAATTCAGGATTTCACCCGTATCCGGCGTTCCTTCCGCCTGCACCGTCATTAACGGAATACTGAACAGTATAAACAGCTTCGATATTATTACGGTTTTCAATATCAAAGATTTCACCGTAGTTAGGATGAAGTCCGATAGCTATCTCCCTTGGGATTTTTACCGCTGGTTTTTACTTCCTGCAGAAGTGTAAGTGCTCCTGCATAGTCATTGTTCATCTGCATCATTGCTTTTGCAAGAAGTACCTGGCAAACGGTTTTGTTCCATCTTCCGATCTGCACCCATGTTGAGAGGCAGTTTTGTTCCTTCTGTTAGGTCAGCAATGATTTTAGTCCTGACATCTGTCTCGTATTTGAGACAGTTGTTGCAGGATCAGTTGTTTCATCAATATATGGTATTTTCTCCCACATTCTCCATGCTTCAAAATGGTACCATCCGCGAAGAGCTCTTGCCTGCTGGATGAACAAAGTCAGCCTTTGCCTGGGTCAATCTTACCGTCTTTCAACGGCCTGTGTTGGCAACACTAATAACGTTATTGCACCTGGAAATTGCTTCATAAACTCTCTCTCCACTTTATATTAAGGTAAGGATTGGTAGCTTGTCTCTGAAAAGCTCTGAATTGGATTGATATCCGGCTGGTCGCCGGAGTCAGTTCCTTTGTTTGCTACCATCCCCCTGATATCGCCATACACCCAGTTGGAAGCTGCTGATTCCCATGCAATTGCCAACGCCAATACCGTCGAGCACTGAATAGGCTCCGATCAGAAGGGCATCGATACCCTTTTCGTTTCCAAGTACAGATCCGCCAAGCAGCCCCGTTTGGAGTGATGTTAAGGAAGTCTTCTTTGCATGCACCCACTATTCCAAGTACAGCAAGTATTATGATCAGTAAAATATGATTCTTTTTCATATTCATAGTATATTAATATTATTAATTATAGGACAATATTGAGTCCGAAGACAAATTGCTTGACATTTGGATAGTTACCTGTGTCAGAACCGAATGCACGGTCATCACCTCCAAGTTCCGGATCCATGTCCGAGTACTTGGTAATAGTGAAGAGATTAACTGCCCTGTACATATACCCTGAGAGATTTCACATTGATCTTGCTCATCAGGCTTTGCGGGAATGTATAGCCAAGCTGCAGGTTTTTCATCCTGAGGTATGAACCATCTTCAATATAATAGCTGCAACCTGTGTGTTGGTTGAGAAGTTCGATGTGTTCGATGCTTTGGGCACATCAGTATTGGTTCTTTCAGGTGTCCAGCTCTCATTAAGCAGCTTTTTGCTCTTCTGTCCCTGGAATGAAGGCCAGAAATCGATCCACCAGTTATTCCAGTTAAAGATGTCATTTCCCTGTGAACCATACAAGTATGTGGTCAGGTCAAAATTCTTATAGGTAAATGACAGGTTCAGCCCGTATGTGAATTTTGGGTTGGGATTGCCTATGAATACCCTGTCGTCAGTGGTTATTTTATCATCACCGTCAGTATCCTCAAACTTGAAGAATCCGGGTGCTGCACCATCCTGTTTTGGAGATTCGGATACGTCAGCGGTACTCTGGAACAATCCTATTACATTGTAACCGAAAAACGCTGACATCGGATGTCCGACCATGTTCCTGTTTGCAACACCTATCCTTGTGGTACCGACCTCCCTGGTCAAAGATAAGTAACACCTTCGGCAATTTTTGTAATCTCATTATTGTATGTGGTCAATGAAGCACTTGCGTTAAAGCCAAGATCGCCGAAGTTATCCCTGTAGCCAAGCTCTATGTCAAGACCGGTGTTCTTCATTGCTGCAATATTGATATAAGGTGCTGTTGCGCTTCCTGCTGTTCCCGGCAGTTCAAGCTGATACAACAGATCCTTGTTTTGCTTGAGATACCAGTCAAATACAAAGGTAAGCTTATCGTTAAACAAGGTTGATTCAAAACCAATGATCGGTTGAAACAGTTGGTTTCCCATTTTGCATCCGGGTTACCGATACGTGTCGGGCGGAATCCCTGCGCTATTGCGCCTGTCATTATCCCATTTATATCGTAGTATGAGGTTTGTTGATCACCACCGTACAGGTAGAACTGGTTCTGTGAGGACAGCGCAATCTGGTTACCCATTGTACCCCATGAACCTCTTAATTTCAGATCTGAAAGCCATGTCAGCCCTCTGAAGGAAAGGCTCGTCGCCTACACGCCATGCAGCTGAAAATGACGGGAATATACCATACCGCGTATCAGGTCCGAATTTGGATGAACCATCCCGGCGGATAGTGGCGCTCAAAAAGTACCTGTTCCTGAATCCATAGTCAGCTTTCGCGAACGCTGAAACCAGGGCAACAGGTGTCCAATTGTCTGAATTAGCATAGTTGGTTGATGATCCGTTATTAAGCGTACGGTAGCTTACCTCTGTTGAGAAGTACCCGGCTCTTTGAGCTTGAATCTCACGGTGCATATCTGCTTTAACTGCTTCGTATCCTAAAAAAGCACTCAACTTATGGTCACCGAATGTTTTATCAAGGTAGAGCTGGTTTGTCCAGACCCAGTTATAACCATAGTTTGCATCTTCAGTAAAGGTATAGTTAAGGCTGTTTTCAGAACTTTCGTATGTGGCCCAGCCAAAATATTGTTCATAATAATTGCCGTATCCGCCTCCGAAGCTCGATCTGAAGTTCAGCCCCTTAAGGATCATTATATCCAGATAGACATTACCCATCAGGTTTAAGTTCGTTCCCAGTCATCCTTACCTCTTGTCTGGCTAGCAACAACATTGCCAGCCGTTTCCAAGCCTTGGGGCGATCCCGGTTCCTCCCCAGTCGCCTGCAACAAATGTATGTGAAAGACCCACATAGTCAGGGCCTGTCCACTTGACCGGAATAATTGACTGACACCTGTATAGGTCCCATCTGGAACGGGCTGCCTTCACCAAGGTTACTTGTCACCATGACCTTTGCGGTAAGCCACTGTCAGATTCTCTCCGATTTTCACCCTGTCATTCAGGAATCGTGAATTCCGAATTGAACCGGCCGGTAGCTCTTTTCTGTATAGTTGTAAATTAAAATACCATTCTCATCGAGATAGCCAAATCCGGCAAAAATTTGGAGTTTTCGGTACCTCCCGAAAGAGTAAGGTCATGATTTGTTCTCAGGGCATTACTGAGTTATTTCATCGTACCAGTCAGTGCTTTCCGCAGTCCACCAGCCTGGCATTGTGGGGTTTGCGTTGGTTGAAAGCCCGTAGAGCGGGTGTGTTTCAACAGTTCCGTCATTCTTGTAAACAAGCCATTGAAGCTGGGCATATTCTTCTGCAGTGCAGAAATCTTTGGTTGGTCCTTTTCCCGGAAACTGACACACCTGTGTACATGTCGTAGGTTACTTTAACACCCTTGCATCCTTTCTTGGTATTAACAACGATAACACCGTTTGATGCTCTTGATCCGTAAATCGAAGCAGCACCGGCGTCTTTCAGTACAACCATTGTTTCAACGTCATTCGGGTTCAGGTATGAAATATCCGTGGTTGGAACACCGTCAACAATGTAGAGAGGATCATTGTTCTCAAATGATGAGAATCCCCTGATCCTTACTTTTGCTGATTCTCCCGGTCTTGCCGTCCCGGATTACCGTAACACCTGATGCACGTCCCTGCAGCTGGCTGGTCAGGTTGCCTGTAGGGACAGCTGTGAGTTCGTCCGTTTCAACAACACCTACTGCACCGGTAAGATCCCTCTTACGCTGGGTTGTATACCCTGTAACGACTACTTCCTGCAAGGGCCTGAACATCTGAAACCAGAAGCACGTCGATTGTGGTTTGGGAACCGACAGGAATTGCCTGGGTTACATAGCCTACTGATGAAAATACCAGCACTGATGTAGGACCCGGCACTCTCAGTGAGTAGCTCCCGTCAACGCCTGTCATGGCTCCGATAACAGTTCCCTGAACTGTTACGTTAACACCCGGTAAAGCTCCTTCGCCTTCGGCGGTGACTTTCCCGGTTACGGTTCTTTCCTGCGCAAAGAGAATGCCTGAGGAAAGGACCATACTGAACAAAAACAGCGTTATACGCCGTAGTTTTGTAGTAATTTGCATAGTCAATTGTTTTGGTTAAACAGGTTAGTTAAATTGGTTTCTATTAAAGTCAAGCTAAACTTGATCCAATAAAAACCAAATATAGACAAATTAAAATAACATTAAAATATAAAATAATCATTTTTTATGTTAAAAATGCATGAATCGTCCTTAACATGATCAAGATATTTTATACTGCAAGTTAATTGTTACCTGATAAATTAAGACCATAATATAGGACTAAAGTCCATAATCTCTATTATCAATAACCACGGCCTTAAGGCCGTGGTTAAAGAATGATAAATAAATCAAATTTTAGTCTTAAGATCATGTTAATATATATTGCCAAAAAGAGAACATATAATATAAGAGGTATCATTAGTTTTATCTTAGATATATGAAAATCCTGATAGTTGAAGATGAACCTAAAGTAGCATCATTTATAAAAAAAGGACTTGAAGAGAGCCAGTATGAAGCTGATCTGGCATATGACAGCGTCTTTGCTGAAAAACTTGCCCGTCAGTATAAATATAACCTTTTCATTCTGGATATTATTATACCCGGGATCGGCGGTCTGGAGTTGTGCAAAAAGCTTAAAACGACCTTCCCGAATATTCCGGTTCTCATGCTTACAGCACTGGGAACCACCGAAGATAAGCTTGCCGGATTTCGACGCCGGCGCCAATGATTACCTTGTAAAACCATTTGAATTCAGGGAACTGCTTGCCAGGGTAAAGGTTTTGCTGAAAACATCCGATCAATCGCATGAAACAGTCGAACAGGCTGGCATATGACGACCTTGAACTGGATCTTGATAAGAAAGGCTGCGCGAAGGGGAAATTCATATATCGACCTGACAGCCAAAGAATTTTCGCTCCTTGAATATTTTATGAGAAATGCTGGTCGGGTGCTTTCAAGAAATGATATTGCCGAGAAGGTCTGGGATGCAAGTTTTGACTTCGGCACCAATGTTGTCGATGTCTATATTAACTTCCTGAGAAAGAAGATTGACAAAGGATATGATAAAAAGCTGATCCATACCAAGGTTGGATTCGGCTATATATTCGGAGATTTATAGAATAATTTCAGGATTTAAGTCAAAATGCAGATAAGGACCAGATTAACATTGCAGTTCCTCCTGCTGGGAGGATTAATTATGTTAATTGCTTCAATTGCAATTTATTATTTCTCAGCTAATTTCCGCCGTAATGATTTCTATAACCTCCTTAGATCCAGAGCCGTAAGCGTAGCTAAACTGGTGCTCGACAGTTATGAATATAATGCAAATCTCATCCTGAGAAGCGGAACCGGATATCCTGCCAAATTACCTGACGAAAAATTTATAATTCTCAATTATCATAATGATACCTTATTTACATCAGACAGATACTGGGAATTAAAAGAAATGGATGTTATCGTCGGGCAGGTAAAATCAAATAAGGAGGTATTTGGTAAACAGGATGAATATGAAGTGCTGGGGACATCGCATACTACAGGAGCATACCCGTTTGTGGTAATTGGTGCGGCCATCGATAGAGACGGGCTTCTGCACCTGAAGAAATTGAGGATTATTCTGGTGGCAGTCTGTCTTATAAGTCTCATTTCGTTTTTTATTGCCGGGTGGTTTTATTCGGGGAGAGCTCTTAAACCAATATCAGATGTTGTAAAAAAGGTCGAGGAAATTTCAATTACCAGTCTTAACTTAAGGGTACCTGAAGGTAATGGCGTTGATGAAATCGGCCGGCTTGCCAGAACATTTAACAGGATGCTTGAAAGGATGGAAACATCATTTGCCATGCAGAAGAATTTTATTGCCAATGCATCACATGAGCTCCGGACGCCGCTCACTTCTATAAATGGCCAGCTGGAGGTACTGATGATGAAAGACCGGTCGACTGATGAATATAAAAGTGCACTTGGTTCAGTGCTCGAGGACATTAAATTGTTGATTGACCTGTCAAACAGGTTATTACTGATCGCCAGGACAAGCGCCGAAGGACCTGCTAATTACAGCAATAAAATAAGAATCGATGAAATCCTCTGGCAGACCCGGGAGGAAATGAAAAGGTTCCATACCTCATACCATATTAATATTTCATTGGATAATTCGCTGACCGATTCTGAACAGATGATCGTAGCAGGAGATGAACACCTGCTTAAGACAGCTGTCACCAATATAATTGAAAATGCCTGCAAATATTCACATGATCATACAGTTGACATTAAGTTCAGACGTGCCGATAAATGGATAGAAATGGTATTTGACGACAGAGGGATCGGTATTTCAGAAGAAGATATTAAAAAGATCTTTGAACCATTTTACCGGGGCACCAACGCCATCTCAATTCCTGGAATCGGAATAGGTCTTTCACTCGTAAACCAGATAGTCAAAAACCATAACGGGACGATAAACATATCCTCAAAGGTCGGAAAGGGAACCAGAATTACCCTGCTTCTCCCTGCAATATCGTGAAATTAATTCTTTTTTAATCCTGTTTTAATTCCTGTTTAACAGTCATTTTATAAAATTAGCCCGGTTAGTTTCTAAGGTTAACAGGTTAGGTTAGATTTGCATTACCCCCTTCCCCCCAAGGGGGGTTAATAATGTAAACAACAATAAGTCCCCGCCAGCTGGCGGGGATTTAGGGGTAAAAAGCAAGTGAGCTGTACACTTGCTTTTATTTAGAACGAAACAGATATATTTGTTCCTTTTTAATTTTTTATAACCTGTTATGCAAAACAATCGGTATTATCTCGTACTCTTAATAGTACTTTTATGCTTTTCGGGCTGCCGGTCCGGGAACAAACCAGCCTCTAAATCAGCAAATCAGTCAGAAACTGTAGTTCCTGCTGCCAGCAATGATTTCTACCAGGAGATCGGTCAGGAGATCGGATTGGATTTTGTACACTCGATCGGCGATGATGACCTGACCAACATTATTCAGTCGGACGGAGGAGGCGCTGCTTTCCTCGACTATGATCAGGATGGCTATATAGATATATATGCCTGCAGCGGCACCTGGCTTGAAGGTGTCAGCAAAAGTGAAAAGCCGGCAGAATTGCCCGGGAACCATCTTTATCACAACCGCGGTGACGGTACTTTTGAGGATGTTACAAAAAAAGCGGGAGTCGGCGGTCCGTGGTATAGTATGGGTGTAACATCCGGCGATTTCAATAATGACGGCTATCCGGATTTATTCATAAGTAATTATGGTCCGAATGTCCTGCTTAAGAATAATGGCAATGGAACATTTTCGGATATTACCAAACGTGCAGGCGTGGGAGGAGGAAATGAATGCAGTGTCGGAGCCGCCTGGTTCGATTATGATAATGACAGGCTTCTGGATCTTTATGTAGGAAATTATCTTGAGTTTGATCCTGATTATAAATATTATTATGCTCCCGACGGCTTTCCGGGTCCTATGGCTTACGACGCCCAGAAAGATGTACTTTATCATAACAACGGTGACGGCACTTTTGAAGACGTGACTGAAACAATGGGAATAACCGACATTGACGGAAGGGCAATGGGAGTTGGTGCAGCAGATTACGATGAGGATGGTTATGTTGATATTTTCGTGGCCAATGACCATACGTTGAACTACCTCTGGCATAACGAAGGGGGTAAAGGATTTGTCGATAAGGGAACCATGTCAGGTACAGCATTCAGCCAGGGAGGAGAAGCAACAGTAAGCATGTCGGTCGACTTTGCTGATTATAATGATGACGGCCTGCTTGATCTTTTTGTATCGGATGATACATATTGCTCGCTGTATGAGAATTTAGGCAATGGCGTTTTCTCTGATAAAGGTGTGCCTTCCAATATCTCAATGGCAGCTGCCCAGTTTGTGGGTTGGTCATCATCTTTTGTCGACTATGACAACGACAGCGACGTTGATATTTTTAAAACCAACGGAGCGCTTAAACATCTTTATGGCCAGGAAGATCAAATGTTTCAGAACGAAGGAGGAGGGAAATTCAGGGATGCTTCACTTGAACTCGGCAAATATTTCAGCGAGGAATTTGTAGGGCGTGGAGCATGCCTTGGCGATTACGACAATGACGGCGATTTTGATATATTCATAGTGAATCTGAACAGCCGGGCAGTTTTTCTCAGGAATAACAAAGGGAACCAGAATAACTGGCTTTTGCTTGATCTGACCGGAACTTCAAGCAATCAAGATGCAATTGGCGCAAGGGTGAAATTGACTGCCGGAGGCAAAACGCAGACAGCCCAGAAAAAAAGTACAACCGGTTACCTTTCCCAGAATGATCCCAGAATGCATTTCGGTCTGGCTAAGAATGAAATGGTTGACAGGATCGAAATAACATGGCCCTCCGGGAAAGTTCAGACAATCGAAAATATCAAAGCCAACCAGATCCAGGGAACTGCTTGCCAGGGTGAAGGTTCTGCTGAAAACATCCGATCAATCGCATGAAACGTCGAACAGGCTGGCATATGACGACCTTGAACTGGATCTTGATAAGAAAGGTGCGAGAAGGGGAAATTCATATATCGACCTGACAGCCAAAGAATTTTCGCTCCTTGAATATTTAATGAGAAATGCTGGTCGGGTGCTTTCAAGAAATGATATTGCCGAAAAGGTGTGGGATGCGAGTTTTGACTTCGGCACCAATGTTGTCGATGTCTATATTAACTTCCTGAGAAAGAAGATTGACAAAGGATATGATAAAAAGCTGATCCATACCAAGGTTGGATTCGGCTATATATTCGGAGATTTATAGAATAATTTCAGGGTTTAAGTCAAAATGCAGATAAGGACCAGATTAACATTGCAGTTCCTCCTGCTGGGAGGATTAATTATGTTAATTGCTTCAATTGCAATCTATTATTTCTCAGCTAATTTCCGCCGTAATGATTTCTATAACCTCCTTAGATCCAGAGCCGTAAGCGTAGCTAAACTGGTGCTCGACAGTTATGAATATAATGCAAATCTCATCCTGAGAAGCGGAACCGGATATCCTGCCAAGTTACCTGACGAAAAATTCATAATTCTCAATTATCATAATGATACCTTATTTACATCAGACAGATACTGGGAATTAAAAGAAATGGATGTTATCGTCGGGCAGGTAAAATCAAATAAGGAGGTATTTGGCAAACAGGATGAATATGAAGTGCTGGGGACATCGCATACTACAGGAGCATACCCGTTTGTGGTAATTGGTGCGGCCATCGATAGAGACGGGCTTCTGCACCTGAAGAAATTGAGGATTATTCTGGTGGCAGTCTGTCTTATAAGTCTCATTTCGTTTTTTATTGCCGGGTGGTTTTATTCGGGGAGAGCTCTTAAACCAATATCAGATGTTGTAAAAAAGGTCGAGGAAATTTCAATTACCAGTCTTAACTTAAGGGTACCTGAAGGTAATGGCGTTGATGAAATCGGCCGGCTTGCCGGAACATTTAACAGGATGCTTGAAAGGATGGAAACATCGTTTGCCATGCAGAAGAATTTTATTGCCAATGCATCACATGAGCTCCGGACGCCGCTCACATCTATAAATGGCCAGCTGGAGGTACTGATGATGAAAGACCGGTCGACTGATGAATATAAAAGTGCACTTGGTTCAGTGCTCGAGGACATTAAATTGTTGATTGAGCTGTCAAACAGGTTATTACTTATCGCCAGGACAAGCGCTGAGGGGCCTGCTAATTACAGCAATAAAATTAGAATCGATGAAATCCTCTGGCAGACCCGGGAGGAAATGAAAAGGTTCCATACCTCATACCATATTAATATATCATTGGATAATTCGCTGACCGATTCTGAAAAGATGATCGTAGCAGGAGATGAACACCTGCTTAAGACAGCTGTCTCCAATATAATTGAAAATGCCTGCAAATATTCACATGATCAAACAGTTGACATTAAGTTCAGACGTGCCGACAAATGGATAGAAATGGTATTTGACGACAGAGGGATCGGTATTTCAGAAGAAGATATTAAAAAGATCTTTGAACCATTTTACCGGGGCACCAACGCTATCTCAATTCCTGGAATCGGAATAGGGCTTTCACTCGTAAACCAGATAGTCAAAAACCATAACGGGACGATAAACATATCCTCAAAGGTCGGAAAGGGAACCAGAATTACCCTGCTTCTCCCTGCAATATCGTGAAATTAATTCTTTTTTAATCCTGTTTTAATTCCTGTTTAACAGTCATTTTATAAAATTAGCCCGGTTAGTTTCTAAGGTTAACAGGTTAGGTTAGATTTGCATTACCCCCTTCCCCACAAGGGGGGCTGAGTAATGTAAAGTCCCCTTAGGGGAATTAGGGGTAAAAAGCAAGTGAGACTGTACACTTGCTTTTATTTAGAACGAAACAGATATATTTGTTCCTTTTTAATTTTTTATAACCTGTTATGCAAAACAATCGGTGTTACCTCGTACTCTTAATAGTACTTTTATGTTTTTCGGGCTGCCGGTCCGGGAACAAACCAGCCTCTAAATCAGCAAATCAATCAGAAACTGTTGTTCCTGCTGCCACCAATGATTTCTACCAGGAGATCGGTCAGGAGATCGGATTGGATTTTGTACACTCGATCGGCGATGATGACCTGACCAACATTATTCAGTCAGACGGAGGAGGCGCTGCTTTCCTCGACTATGATCAGGATGGCTATATAGATATATATGCCTGCAGCGGCACCTGGCTCGAAGGTGTAAGCAAAAGTGAAAAGCCGGCAGAATTGCCCGGGAACCATCTTTATCACAACCGCGGTGACGGTACTTTTGAGGATATTACAAAAAAAGCGGGAGTTGGCGGTCCATGGTATAGTATGGGTGTAACATCCGGCGATTTCAATAATGACGGCTATCCGGATTTATTTATAAGTAATTATGGTCCGAATGTCCTGCTTAAGAATAATGGCAATGGAACATTTTCGGATATTACCAAACGGGCAGGCGTGGGAGGAGGTAATGAATGCAGTGTCGGAGCCGCCTGGTTCGATTATGATAATGACAGGTTTCTTGATCTTTATGTAGGAAATTATCTTGAGTTTGATCCTGAATTATAAATATTATTATGCTCCCGACGGCTTTCCGGGTCCTATGGCTTACGACGCCCAGAAAGATGTACTTTATCATAACAACGGTGACGGCACTTTTGAAGACGTGACTGAAAAAATGGGAATAACCGACATTGACGGAAGGGCAATGGGAGTTGGTGCAGCAGATTACGATGAGGATGGTTATGTGGATATTTTCGTGGCCAATGACCATACATTGAATTACCTCTGGCATAACGAAGGGGGTAAAGGATTTGTTGATAAGGGAACCATGTCAGGCACAGCATTCAGCCAGGGAGGAGAAGCAACAGTAAGCATGTCGGTCGACTTTGCTGATTATAATGATGACGGCCTGCTTGATCTTTTTGTATCGGATGATACATATTGCTCGCTGTATGAGAATCTAGGCAATGGGGTTTTTTCTGATAAAGGTGTGCCTTCCAATATCTCAATGGCAGCTGCCCAGTTTGTGGGTTGGTCATCATCTTTTGTCGATTATGACAACGACAGCGACGTTGATATTTTTAAAACCAACGGAGCGCTTAAACATCTTTATGGCCAGGAAGATCAAATGTTTCAGAACGAAGGAGGAGGGAAATTCAGGGATGCTTCACTTGAACTCGGCAAATATTTCAGCGAGGAATTTGTAGGGCGTGGAGCATGCCTTGGCGATTACGACAATGACGGCGATTTTGATATATTCATAGTTAATCTTAACAGCCGGGCAGTTTTTCTCAGGAATAACAAAGGGAACCAGAATAACTGGCTTATTGCTTGATCTGACCGGAACTTCAAGTAATCAGGAAGGAATTGGCGCAAGGGTGAAACTGACTGCCGGAGGCAAAACGCAGACAGCCCGGAAAAAAAGTACAACCGGTTACCTTTCCCAGAATGATCCCAGAATGCACTTTGGTCTGGCTAAGAATGAACTGGTTGACAGGATCGAAATAACATGGCCTTCCGGGAAAGTTCAGACAATCGAAAATATCAAAGCGAACCAGATCCTTGAAGTAAAAGAACCCTAAAACCAATGGTCCTTCATGAAATTAAACGGACACGTATTCTAACTGCAATTATTCTGGTAAGCCTGGTTTGTGCGATAATTCTATCGTGCAGTAAAATGGCAGTCAGATAATAATAAACTGATCCTTACGGAAGCTCCGGGAAATATTCCGTTCCCGGATTCTTCAAGTTGGGCATCTTCCCGTTATTTACCCGGAGCAAGGATCAGTTCAATCGAGACAGAGAAACCTGGTTCACAAAAAGTACTGACAGAAGATTTTTATTCAGCATGCTTTCCTGAAATATCATATGACGGAAGATTCATGCTCTTTGCCGCGCAGCTGAAGGAAAATGATCCATGGCAGATCTGGGAAATGAACCTTAATAATCTTAAATACAGAAAGATTACCACCGGTTCGGAAAACTGTACCGATCCGGCCTATTTACCGGGTGGACGTATTGTTTTCAGCAAACTGACGATTAATGATACTGTAAAAAAGGCACATTGCCTGTATACATGTAATTCAGACGGTTCAGCGCTTAAACAGATCACCTTCAATCCTAATGACAACTTTGCCACTACAGTACTGAAAGACGGCAGACTGCTTGCAGTCAGTCAGCAATTATTACCCTTTCGGGGAGATCCTTTATTCATTGTAATGCGTCCTGACGGAACCAAAGCTGACTTATTCTATAAAGGTCCGGGGGAAAGCACATTGGTAAGCAGTATAAGCGAAACCGAAGATGGCAGACTTGTATTTATTGAATCGGAAAATGAAAAACGGGCGGCAGGTAAGGTGGTTTCTGTAGCTTATAACAGGCCCTTGCATACAAGAACTGAACTTACCACAGATATCACTGGCGATTTTCTTGCCGTATTCCCAATGCTTAACCGGCAAATATCTTGTATCCTGCCGGAAGCCGGGATCAGATCGTTTTGCACATATATGAGTTTAATCCGGAGAAGAGATTGCCGGATCAGCCGTCTTTTCAGTGATCCTGATTACAATATACTGGATGTTGTTCCTGCTAAAGCAAACGAAAGACCAAAAAAACTTCCGAGCAGAGGTGGATTATCCAGGTAAAGACCGGGTTGCTCTTATGTCAGGATATTAATTTCCAGGATCCTTTCCTTCCTGACAATTCTTCATCTTTCAAAAAAGCAATGAAGATTGAAGTGCTTGGTGTTGACACCACCTATGGGGTCGTTGAGGTTGAAAAAGACGGATCCTTTCAGTTAAAAGTATTGGCTGATACCCCTTTCCGGATCAGAACACTGGATGAGCATGGATATGTTGTCAATGGCCCCTGCTCATGGCTATGGTTACGGCCAAATGAAAGGCGCGGATGCATCGGGTGCCACGAAAATCCAGAACTGGTTCCGGATAATATAGTTTCACTTGCTATAAAAAAGCCACCCGTCATCATACCTGTGCACATAACTGATGTTAAAGAGAAGATTGTAGAACTCGAATAGTATGAGAAGATATTTAAAGATTTACAATACCGGCCGGACTCCTTTTAATTCTCGGTTTTATCCTTTACAAGCCTTATCATCGTTGGGCAAGGGAACATGTTAATTATCTGACTGCTACTGAGGATCATCCTCTGAAATGCGCATCATGCCATCTCTATATTCAGAAATCAGGAATTATTTCAAAAATTGTTAATGCAAAGTATTATTCACCATTAAATCTGGCTGTATCGACAGATGGCAGGTACCTGTATGTTGTTGCAGAAGAAGGTAATGCCTTGCTGGTAGGTCGATACTGAAAAAAATAGAGTCACAGATGAGATCAAAGTTGGTAGTCCATCCCCACAGCGTTGTCCTAAGCAGGGATGGGAAGACTGCCTATGTGAGCAACCAGTGGTCGGACAATGTATCTGTGGTTGATCTTGACAGATTTGCAGTCACAGATACTCTTATAACAGGGGGAGGACCTGCCGGACTATCCCTGAGTGCTGATGGAAATTACCTTTACTCGGCAAATTCATTTTCATCCGACCTGTCAGTTATTGATCTTTCCATTCAGGTATGGAATTAAAAAGACTGTCTGCAGGAAATAATCCGACCGGTGTGCAGATAAGTCCCGATGGCAGTCATTCTTTGTCACAAGCCGCCGGACACTTTCTGCACCATACGGAGATACACTGAAGTGCGAGCTTACGGTTTTAAATGACAAGCAAACAGAGGATTGCTGAACGAAGGGATATTAAACAGGCTTATATGATGGAGAATATTGCCTTTACTCCGTCAGGTGACCTGGCAATAATACCACTTATAAGGCCCAAGAACAATGTTCCCACTATACAGATAGAAAGAGGCTGGATGATGACTAACGGGATCGGTATAGTTGAACAGAAACCATCCGGAAGAATCATGCAGTTGCTTCTTGACGAACCAAATGCTTATTATGCTGATCCATTTGATATCGCAATTACTCCTGATGGGAAAAGAGCATTTGTTTCTCATGCCGGAGTTGATTGCATTTCAGTTATTGATATCGATGCTGTCAGAAAGATCATTGCTGAATCAACAGACAAGATGCTGAATGCATATTCCAATTATCTTGGGCTAAGCAGCCGTTTTGTCATAAAACGTATTCCGACGGGAGCAAATCCGAAAGGGATGGCGACTTTCACCTGATGGGAAAAAACTATATGTTGCAGAGCATCTTGAGGACAGGATAGCTGTTATAAGCACTGAAACGCTTGAAACAACTGGTAGACATACATCTGGGAGGTTCCGGCAGGATAACTGTAGCACGTGAGGGTCGTCGTCTGTTTAATAATGCAGGACACACTTTCCAGACCCAATATTCCTGTTACACATGTCATCCCGATGAACACGAGGATGGCCTTGTGTACAACATGGCATCAAAAGATATGGGCCGTAACATTACCAACACCCAATCGCTGAGAAATATCGGGGATACACCCCCTTACAAATGGAACGGTAAGAACCAGACTGTTTATAAGCAGGACGGGATGCGCTTTTCAACTGTCCTGACACGGACAGAAGCATTCAGCTATAAAGAACTTGATGCCCTGACAGCTTATATTATGACGGGAATACCTAATCCGCCTAATCTTCAATATAATCCAAATGGTGAGATGACCGAAGCTCAGGAACGAGGTAAGGCTATTTTTGAACGTACACATGATTTCAGGGGATATGAAATTCCGGTTGTGAATCGCTGTGTCACATGCCACCCTGCTCCTTATTACACAAACAAACAAATGGCGGATGTCGGAACGCTCGCCTTATCGGACGATTCCATTCTGTTTGATACGCCTCATCTAAACAATATTTTTGCTTCACCACCTTACCTCCATGACGGCCGTGCGGCTACACTTGAAGAGATCTGGACAATATTTGGCAAGACTGAACAACATGGTTCGGTCAATGACCTTACTAAAATACAGCTTAACGATCTTGTGGAATACCTGAAATCTCTCAGAGATGTGGAATATGAACCAAAACCCAGTCAGGTACAAAAAGCTTCATTTTCTCATTAATAATAAAGTTAATCATGAATAAAGTCCATCAATAAGCATACCTTAAGATATACTGTTCTGGCAGTAGTTCTTGCAGGTATTGTACTGGCAGGAATCATCATCTTAAAGAAACCGGAACCTTCCGGGAAGAACAGGAAGAATAATGATCTTTCTGTTACCGGCAGCTATCAAAACAGCTCTGACAAAGATCTTCCGAACAGCTCAGGTGTAATAAAGGAAGCCAGATCAATGCCTGTTTTTGGCCACTGGCGTAATTTCACAACGAAGGACGGATTGCCTTCCGACAAAGCATATACCGTAAGGATAGATGGCGACCGCGTGCTGGTAGGGACACATGATGGTCTTGCCGTTTTTGAAAATGAAAAATGGCATACATATACAACAAAAGATGGCCTGGCTCATAATGGAGTTGTTTCCATCGATGTCAGCGAACTGACAGGCGATGTCTGGATTGGTACACTGGGTGGATTGAACCGCTGGTCAGCAGGCAAATTTGAGACCTTCAACCAGTTCAACAGCGGAATGCCCAACGATCTTGTATATTGTGTCTGTTGCGATGGGAAAGATGTATGGGTTGCCACAGGTGGGGGCGCCGGGCATTATGATACTCAAAACGGGCAATGGGAAATTTTCACTGAACAGAATGCCCCGATGCATGAGCCATGGACCTATGGTGTTTCAGCGGGTGGTGGAAAAGTATACATTGCGGCATGGGGAGGAGGAATGATCGAATATGATAACTCAACCCATCGTTTCAGGGATTATACCGACCCCGACGGATTCATGGAAATTGACCTTCAGCCTGATGATGGGATTATTCATGATATTACTACAGCCACGTCATATGCTGACAGTATTTTATGGGTTTCCACTTATTTCGGGATGAGCCGCTATGACGGCAAGAACTGGAAAGGGTACTTTAACCACGACAGCGGCCTGGCAAGCAATTTTATCAACTTTCTGAGGGCAGAAGGACGGGCAGTATTTGTATGCAGTGATAACGGATTAAGCAGCACTGACGGGACTACCTGGGTTACCTATAAAAAAGACGATAACAGTGAAAACGGGAAAGCAATTATTACGAACGGTACCGAAAAGAAAGAAATACCATCTTTCACCTTCGATATCACATAATTTTATAATAGGTGTTGATGCACATGATGATGTGTTGTGGGTTGCCACATCCAAAGGAGTCTGCCGGGGAGAATTAATGAGATAATTTAGAATATTTACATGAAAATAAATAAAATCTGATATGGAAAATAGAAATCTGCTTATAGTTCTGCCAAAACTTACGGATGGAGAGCGTGATGAGATGAGGAAGCTTGGAATTCTTTCGGAGGAGAACCAGATATGTGATTATATCTACCCTGCTGTTCACAATGAACGTCCTCCAATAGAAAAATTTCCCGTGCACGCTCCCCAGGTTATAAACGAAGCTTATGATTATAAAAAACCATCTTTATTTACCAGGGCATTGCGTCTTGATTTTGGAGGCTATAAGACTTTGCTAATTTCCGGAACCGCAAGTGTGAATGAAGATGGTAAAGCTGAACATATAGGTGATTTCAAAGCCCAGACATGGAGGACCTACCGGAATATAACAAACCTGCTAAAGGCTGAAGGGATGACATGGCATGATGTTGTCAGAACGACAAACTATCTCAGGGATATTGAAAGGGACTATGAAGAGTTCAATAAGATCCGCACCTCTTTTTTCAGGTGGATGAACCTCGATCCTTTGCCTGCCAGTACCGGGATCCAGGCCAGACTTTGCTGGGAAACGCTTCTGGTCGAAATTGAAGCATATGCTATAAGTAAAACGATCTAAAACTTTGAATATGAAACCATTGTTCGGGATATTGACAAGCGCTCTTCTTATGTTAACCTTTTCATTGACCAGCGCACAGGAAAAGAAAGTCAATTATGGCAATATTCCTGATGAGCTGGTTGCATACGATAAATATATGAAAGCCTATAAATATCATTTCCTCGAGCCGACTCAGTTTTATGGTGCCGGCCGCGAGAAACTTCCTCCAACCGATTTGAAAGAGGTCAGGATCGGTTTCCTGGGACCACTGGAAGGCTCAGTTATCCTGCCCCTGGGCAAACAGATGCTACAGGGATCAATGCTGGCTATTGAGGAGGCCAATAAAAAAGGAGGCTATAAGGGTATTCCATATAAATTAATGATACACAATGATGTAGGGCTTTGGGGTGCAGCAGCAAATGAAGTTGTGAAAATGGACGATGAAAAAGTATGGGCCTGGCTGGGTACAATTGACGATAACAATTCGCATGTTGCAATCAGGGCGACTTTAAAACTTGAAATACTCAATATGAATACAGGTGATCCTGATCCTACGTTCACCGAGACAGCCATTCCCTGGGTAGTTCGTGACATTCCGGATGACCGGCAAAGCGGTTATGTACTGGTTGACCGGATATTTACAAAAGATAAGCATTCCCGTGTGGCAGTAATGAGAGCCAATAACCGTTACGGAAGAGTTGGAATCCTTCATTTTAACCGTTCAGCTACACGTATTGGTTTCCCAATAATAATTGAAGAACGTTTCAGTGACGGAGAAACAGATTTTAAAGCCCAGCTTGAACGCATAAAGAAAACTTCACCCGATGCCATAGTTCTCTGGGGAAATGCTAAAGAATCCGCATTGATCCTTAAACAGATCCGGGATCTTGGTATGAATCAACCGGTATATGGTTCCGACAGGATGGTAAATCCGGAGTTTCTCAATATTGCTGGTAATTTAGCTGAAGGTGTGGTAACCACCTGCCAGTATAATCCTGATGCGGACAATCCCAAACTTAAAGCATTCAAATCAAATTATTTAAAGAGATTCGGAATGGAACCGGATGTATTTGCTGCCCATGCCTATGACGGAATGAATATGATTATTGAAGCTATTCAGAAGGTTGGATTAAACCGTGTACTGATCCGTGATATTCTCACCGATTTGAAATCATTTCAGGGATACCAGGGCGTTACCGGCAAAGTGATTTTTGATGCAAGCTGGAATAATATCAGACCTATTTTCATAGCTGAAGTCAGCAATGGCAAATTTAAATTTTCACCTGCTCCTCCTTTGGAGAAGAATGAACAGATATATAAAAAACCTAAAACAGGATACTCATATTAAAAGATATAAAAGATGGAATCAAATGATTATAATGATCCTGCAATAATGGGAGGATGTTCAGTCCCCGTCAGGGTAAACAGAAAGTCAAAACCAGATGCGACAATTGTGAATGTAGGCGGTATACAGGTTGGATCTTCTGAAATTGTCATAATTGCAGGACCTTGTGCGGTTGAAAATCATGAACAATTAATTGAAACTGCAAGAATCGTAAAAAAAGCCGGAGCTGTGATTTTAAGGGGCGGTGCTTTCAAACCCCGCTCCTCTCCTTATAACTTCCAGGGGCTTGGAGAGGAAGGAGTTAAAATGCTCAGGGAGGCAGGCAGAGAAACAGGATTGCCGATTGTCACCGAAGTTATGGATACCCGGATGGTCAAATTTGTTGCTGAATATGCTGATATGCTTCAGATCGGTTCCCGGAACATGCAAAACTATCCTCTCCTGAAAGAGGTGGGTATGCTCAGGAAGCCTGTATTACTGAAACGCGGTATGATGGCTACCATCGAAGAATATTTGCTCGCTGCCGAATATATCCTTAACCAGGGGAACGAACAGGTGGTACTATGTGAAAGGGGTATCCGCACTTTTGAGACCACAACAAGAAATACCCTTGATCTGAGTGCAGTGCCAATGCTTAAGCATTTAACCCATCTTCCTGTAATTGTTGATCCAAGTCACGGAACAGGGCATAGATGGATGGTGCCTCCAATGGCAAAGGCAGCTGTTGCAGCCGGAGCCGACGGACTTATTATGGAGGTACATTATAAACCTGAAGAAGCCTTATGTGACGGTCATCAGTCACTCAGTCCCGATGAATTCACAAGGTTGATGGCTGATCTGAAGAAAGTAGGACATGCTGTCGGCAGAGAAATCTACCAGCATGAGTAGTCCCAAAAAACCTGAATTCACACCT
>CAWHGX010000045.1:0-70934 GCA_963828775.1 uncultured Bacteroidales bacterium
TGTTTTGCTTTTTCGTTTTCTTATTTACAAACGGATATCCCCAGAAAACTTCTGACAATTATCAAAGCGGACTGTTTGCAGTTGAAAATCTGAAAGCAATTGCCAATCTTGGTCCCTATTCCCAGGGCGGCATCGGCATCGACACGAGGTATGAAGGAATAAAAGGAAGTCCAAGGCTCCTGGACACGCTTCTGCCTTCTTCCCTGATGCTCAGCGGGCAGGAAAACTATATCAGGCTGATGGCTGATATAGATATTGTCAAAAATTCGGTGATCTATATCCATCCGCAGACAAAAGAAATGTTCTCGTTAAATCTGGGTTTTATTTCAGAACTGATCATTAACCATGATGGAAAAGAAATGGTGTTCAGAACCACCATGGGAAAGAGATTTGAAAAGGATTTGAAAGAGCAAAGGTTCTGCCAGGTGCTTAAAGAGGGAGAGTACCAGTTCATTAAGGTCCCGCTGAAAACATTTGTTGAGGCCAATTACAGGGGCGCTTACAGTGCCGACAGGCGGTATGATGAATATCAGGATGATGCAAAATATTACCTTATGGGTGCTGACAACATATTTTACCAGGTCCAGCTGAATAAAAAATCCGTTTCAAAAATATATCCTGACAAAAAGGAGGTGATCGATCAGGCTGCCAGGGATGAGGCAAATCCCGATAAGGAAGCGATGATATTGTCGATACTGGAGAGATTCTGATGGCTGTAGAACTATGAGATCCCTCATCATGATACCTGGGATTCGGGATGACAATTCTTCTTAATCAATTATCTTATTGATTGATGAGATCCCTCACTTCGTTCGGGGGATACTAATGACAAGTTTCTATATAAATGGAGGATAATAGATTAAGATCCTTCACTTCGCTGGCGCTCCGTTCAGGATGACAGGTCGCTTTTAGGGTCATCTGGAGGGTGACGCAGCGCGTTTTGCATTTTAGTTTCTTCCCGGAGGAGTATTTTTTGCAAAACGCGCCGCTTCACCCTCCTTATTTACCACAAGAGCCCTGTCATTCCGAGCGCCAGCGAGGAATCTCAATCAATCATTGCACTGACACTTTTGTCTAGTTATTCTTTGAAGGAACGAAGAATCCCCTTGTTTAATTATTAAACAGTCTCTTTAATTTAGGTTCTATTTGTTTGAATATCTTCAGAGGTTGTCTTAAAAGTGTTTTAGCCACCCCGTTCCGACCGAACCGTCGGGACTCTCCTCCTTAAAAACTACCCATTATACGCATTCTTCTTGCTGTAATATCAGTTTGTTGGTTGGAGATTTCCTGATAACGCTTTTCCCTCTTAATCCAAAAAATACAACCTGTCATTCTGAATTCCGAGTCATGGGGATGATGAATCTTGTTAATTTTAGAAACAATTTGGATTTCAGATATTGAATTATCCCTATTGCAGACAGATTGTCCCAACGGGACTACTCGCCGCGTTGCGGTGGTATATGAATAACCTCCGGTGCAACCGGTGGTTGGCATCCCCCCAATGATATTATGATGTTCCTCCAGGTCAATTGAAACGTACGGGATGATTTACAGACTGTGGTCTCATTGAAACGATTTATTGTATTTCGCCCACTACGGGGCTGAGAGAGTGGGAGGGGACCATTTAAGCGGGGCGATGCCCCGCCATATAGTATAACGTCCCTACGGGCCTTTGAAAAAGCACAAAGAATACCATATGATCGCGTGCTCAGAACATTATAGAGAGCAATAATCTTCCATCAGGCCGTAGGCCTAAAATATCATAGGGATGGGCGAAGCCCGTCCCGAAAGGATCACAAATTCTTCGCAAGCCCCGTAAGGGGCGTAATATTGCAAGATAGTGTCACACTATAAATATGACATCCCTGGAAGCCAGTGGAAACATACGTTATAAGCTATCAGGCCGTAGGCCTGAAATACTATGGGGATGGGCGAAGCCCGTCCTAAATGGATCACTTCTTTCCTGTTTTTAACATCTTTAAAGAATTTATTTTTGGAATTGAGTTGAAGTTCACTTAATTTAACGCAAATATAATTCGCTGAATTATGAAAAATATTAAACTGTTTCTCAGCATGCTGATCATCATTCTGATCAGCTGCTCAAATCTGTTTTCACAGGACTGGCCCCAGTTCAGGGGAATTGGCCGCGACAGCAAGGTCACGGGTTTTAAAGCTCCCAAAGCCTGGCCTGCTGAACTTAAGCAGGTCTGGAAAGTATGTTACCGGATTCGGTGATGCAACTCCTGTTCTTTCAGGCAAAAGGATCTATCTGGCTGTCAGGCAGGGTACAGATGAGGTCATCCTGTGCCTCGATGCTGAAACCGGCAAGGAGATATGGCACAGCCCCTACCCTGCTTCCGCTGTAACGGGTCCTTCGACATCACATCCCGGACCAAGGAGTACTCCTGCCCTGGCGGATGGCAAAATTGTAACGTTCGGTGTCACGGGGATACTCTCCTGTCTTGATGCTGCAACAGGAAAGGTTCTCTGGAGAAAGGAGAATCCTGAAAATGCCGTTCCGCAATTTTATACAGGAATGTCGCCGCTTATAAGCGACGGCCTGTGCATTGCCCATCTGGGTACAAAGGATAAAGGACAGGTGGTTGCTCTCGACCTGGCCACAGGCAAGGAAAAATGGAAATGGGAAGGTGACGGGCCGGCCTATGCTTCGCCGACGGTGATGACTGTGGATGGCAGGAAGCATATTATTGTACAGACTGAGAAAAATCTCATCGCTCTTTCGCAGGCCGACGGAAAACTGTTGTGGCAGGTATCCACTCCCGTACAGCAGCGTTTTTACAACTGCTCAAGCCCCTATATTAATGGTCAGATAATCTATTATACAGGGCAGGGTTCGGGAATGAAAGCGATCGAGGTTGCCAGGGAAGGTGACAAATTCACAACAAAAGAGCTGTGGAGCAATCCGGAGATCGGTGCAAAATGGAACACTCCGATATTAAAGGATGGATTCCTTTACGGATTTACCGATCAGAGAAGAATATACTGCATTGATGCTTCGACGGGCAAGACAGCCTGGTATGACAGTACAGTAAACAGCGATTTTGCAACCATTGTCGATTGCGGAACTGTGATTATGGGATTCCCAAGTACAGGAAACCTGATAGTTTTGAAGGCTGATCCCAAAGCATATTCTGAGATCGCAAAATACAAGGTGGCTGAAACGGCGGTTTATGCATTTCCGGTTATTGCAGGGAATGTCGTTTATGTTAAGGATGCGGAGAATCTGATGATGTACAGGGTGGAATAGGCGCTCAGTCAATCTTCTCCTTCAGCAGTATCTGCCTTAGTTCATTCGGAGTGATGTTTTCCTTCATGTCACCGGCATCGGCAACGGTGATGGCTCCGGATTCTTCTGATACTACTACAACAAGCGAATCGGTATGTTCTGAAATACCGATAGCGGCACTGTGCCTCATACCGTATTTTGGAGGAAGCGAGACACGGTCGGTAATAGGCAGCGGACATCTTGCAGCAAATATCTTTCCGTCTTCGATAAGGACCGCACCATCGTGAAGAGGAGAATTTTTAAAGAAAATGGTCTCAAGGAGCTCTGCGCTTATTTTTGCATCAATCCTTTCCCCTCCTTCTGAATAGATATCAAGACTGCTCTTCCTGCCAATGACTATTAGTGCTCCTGTTTTCTTTGATGCCATCGATTCCGCAGCCCTTACGATCTCTTCTGCCTCTTTGAGACTGCCTGTCTCCTCCTCAACGCTCGAAAACAGCTTACCGAAAGAGAACCTCCTCCTGTTCATATAGCGGTTACCGATAACCAGAAGGAACCGTCGAACCTCCTGCTGGAACACTATAATAAGGGCAATAACACCCACACCGATCACCTGGCCCATCAAAGCTCCGATAAGCTCCATATTAAGGGCTTTCACTATCAGCCAGAACATGTAAATGATGAAGATCCCGATGAATATGCTCAGTGCAGCAGTGCCTCTTATCAGCTTATACAGCTGAAAAAGAATAATTGCAACCAGAATTATATCTATTACATCAATTACCGAGATATTGAGTACCATAATACAGTGTTGCTATTTTTTTAACATTTCTACCAGTTTTACAGCCTGAACAGCCTCTTTTACATCGTGCACACGCAGAATATCAGCTCCGTTCAGAAGGGCTACGGTATTCAGGACCGATGTTCCGTTCAGTGCCTCTCCGGGAGTTATTTCAAGAGTTTTCCAGATCATCGATTTCCGTGAAACACCAACCAGCACGGGCAATCCGGCAATGGAAAAATCGCCGAGATGCCGGAGCATTTCGAAGTTATGAGCGGCTGTCTTTCCGAAGCCGAAACCCGGATCTATAATAATATCACTGACTCCCATTGACTGAAGCCTGAATATCCTTTCTCCGAACCAGCGCAGAATGTCGGCGACCACATCATCATAGACAGGATTTTTCTGCATTGTCCCCGGGACTCCCTGCATATGCATCATGATATAAGGGACCCTCAACCTTTCGACAACCTTGAACATATCCGCATCGGATTCTCCGCCAGAGATATCATTGATGATCGCGGCGCCGCATTCCAGAACAGCCTCGAGGACAATTTCGCTTCTGAAGGAATCGATTGAGATGATTGCTTCAGGCAATTCGCGGTTTATGAGTTTTATGGCTTTGATCACCCGTGTTCTCTCTTCCTCTGCAGTGATATTTTCTGCACCGGGGCGTGAGGAATAACCTCCAACATCCAGGATATCAGCACCATCTTCAATCATTTGTGATGCGACCCTGATGATCTCATCATCCTCCATGACGCGGCTTCCCTCATAGAATGAATCGGGAGTGACATTGATTATTCCCATCACTTTCGGAACAGAAAGATCAATAAGATTCCCTCTTACATTTATATACCTGGGTCTGGGCGCCATCGGCTAATTATTTAATCTTCTAATTTAATGCATTTAATTAAAAGTCTCCATACCTTTCAACTTTGATCTGCCGTTATTACTTTTGTACCTGACGAAATAAAACCGGTATGAAGCTATTTGTCATTGAGGGAGTCGACGGATCGGGAAAATCAACACAGCTGAGGCTGCTGAGCGAATACATCATCAGGAAGGGCTTTGGCTGTGAATTTCTTCACTTTCCAAGGATGGATGCACCATATTTCGGTGAGCTTATTGCCAGGTTCCTGAGAGGTGAATTCGGTTCACTCAATGAAGTCGATCCTTATCTTGTCGCATTGCTTTATGCAGGCGACAGGAAAGATGCTTCGGAGAAAATAAGGGAATGGCTCGGTCAAAAGAAAATCGTCCTTCTCGACAGGTACACATATTCGAACATTGCTTACCAGTGTGCAAAAATTGATGATCAGAAAGCACAGGACAAGCTCATGAAATGGATACTGAAGCTTGAATTCGATCACTTTGCCATACCACAGCCCGATCTGAACATATTCCTTGATGTCCCTTTCTCATTTACCGAAAAGAAACTAAGGTCAGCAAGGTCAGGCAATGACAGGACTTATCTCAACGGAACAAGGGATATCCATGAAGAGAGCCTTAACTTCCAGAAAAAAGTAAGGGATATGTACCTTAAAATCGCCAGGTCGGACGACCGTCTTGCTGTTGTCGACTGCCGCGACAGGAACGGATTAATGAAGCCGCGGGAGGAGATCTCTTCACTCATCCTTAAAATAATCAGTGAAAGAAAGCTTATCTGAAATGAAATTATTAAGGCTTATCAGCAGAATAATTGTCGGTCTGGTTTTTATGTTCTCAGGAGCTGTAAAAGCTGTGGATCCACTCGGTTCTGCCTACAAATTCAGCGATTATTTCCAGGCTTTCCATCTTGAATTCCTTCAGCCTTTCGCACTCGTCCTGGCAATAATTTTGTTTACGGCAGAATTTATTTCCGGATTTTCGGTGCTGAGCGGATACCGTCAAAAGACCGGTATATGGGGAGTCATGATACTGATGGCAATTTTCACACCCCTCACCCTGGTTCTGGCAATCTCAAATCCTGTTTCAGACTGCGGGTGTTTCGGCGATGCGATACATCTTACGAACTGGCAGACATTCGGGAAGAATATTGTCCTTATAATTTTGACAATAATTCTTTTTACCGGGAGAAAACAGGCAAAACAGGTCTGTACTCCTGCAAGGGAATGGATAGTAATTTCCATCGTTACAGTGCTTTTCATTATTTTTTCCCTGTTGAACCTGAGGTATTTACAGCTGTTTGATTTTCTGCCTTACAAAACCGGCAATAATATCCCGGAAGGCATGAAGATACCTGAAGGTAAGTCTGCTGATGAATACCAGACCACATTCATCTATGAAAAAGACGGGGTGAAAAAGGAGTTCACTCTCGAAAACTACCCCGCGGATGACACTTCATGGAAATTCATTGATCAGAAATCGGTTCTTGTTAAAAAAGGATATCTTCCGCCGATACATGATTTCAGCATTACCACTCCTGACGGGGAAGATCTGACTGACAAAATACTGGCTGACCCGGGTTATACACTCCTCATGATCTCGACCAAACTGGAGAAAGCTGATAAGAAACACCTTGAAGAAGGATTTGCAACCGGTGCCCAATGCATGAAGGAGGGAATCAGTTTTTATGTCGTCACTGCTTCGGGCACCGATGATGTCAGGGAATACAGCAACGGCTTAACTATCTGTTCCGCTGATGAGACCACACTGAAGACAATTGTCAGGTCCAATCCCGGCTATATGCTGTTAAAGGAAGGGAATATTGCCGGCAAATGGTCGTGGGCAACACTTCCTTCAAAAGAGAAATTTACAAGTGATCTGCAGGCGGATCAGGTTGAGAAGATGAATAAGAAAAGCCCTGTTCTGATCGTTTATTCAGTAGCACTATCAGTAATCCTGCTGGTATTGTTGATAAGTTCTTTTTTTGCAGGGAATAAGGGTGAATCTGAAAACTGATATTTGCAGGTCCTTTAACCGATCTTACCTTAATAACTTAATACGATAAAAGCTTAAAATCCAATGAGAAAGAAAATTGTAGCCGGCAACTGGAAAATGAACATGGACCTCGTAGGGGAAATTTGTTTTTAACAAGTATCTCAAAGGTTCTGCCAGAACACAAAGGGATTTAATAAATTAAGGATAGTCAGAATTAAACAGGCTTAATATTTTAATAAATAAAAGCTTAAAATCAATGAGAAAGAAAATTGTAGCCGGACGGCTGAGGGTCTGAAATTTGCAGAAACAATTGAAACATATTTTAAATCAAAGCCATCCAAAGCAGGAGTGATCCTCTGTACACCCTTTATCCATCTGGCAGGTGTTTCAGAGATCCTTAAAAGCGGGAAAGTCTCGCTGGGAGCCCAGAATTGTGCTTCCGAACCTTCAGGTGCATATACCGGTGAAGTGTCGCCAAAAATGATCAAAAGCACTGGCGCCCAGTATGTCATTATTGGTCATTCTGAAAGAAGAACCTATTATCACGAAGATGATAAACTGCTGAATAAAAAGACCTTACTGGCAATCAACACAGGTCTGGAGGTCATTTTCTGCTGTGGTGAAGTTTTAAAGGAAAGAGAATCCGGAGAACACTTTGAGGTGGTAAAGAAACAGCTTGATGAAGGATTGTTCACCCTTTCGAAGGAGGAATTTAAGAAAATTGTAATTGCCTATGAACCTGTATGGGCAATCGGGACCGGTCTCACAGCCACACCTGACCAGGCTCAGGAGATGCATAAGTACATACGTGGTCTTGTAAAAGGTAAATACGGCACCGAAATTGCTGAAGATCTGACAATACAGTATGGCGGAAGCTGTAAGCCTTCGAATGCGGCCGAGATATTTTCAAAGCCTGATGTGGATGGCGGACTTATAGGCGGAGCTTCGCTGAAGACAGAGGATTTCTGTGCCATTGTGGAGGCAATCTGATCATCTTATAAAATGAACCTGAAGTTCATCATATTGAATTTATGCTTACTGATCCTTTGTGCCGGAACAGTTTTTTCGCAGGCCAAACCTGCATTCAGCGGTGATCCTTCAAAATTCAAGGATGAGCTTCTGATCTTTATGGGACCGGATCTTTCTGAGGAGCACAGTGCAGTTCTGAATCAATTCATTGCAAAATGGGACAGCGCGGCATTCAGCAAGGAAAACATGACGAGGATCCTTGATCTTTCGTCACAGCTTACAGGCGAGACAGATGCGGGCAATTCCCCAGTTCAGCCAGTTCCTCAGGACCCTGAATGATTTTTGCGAATATAAAAGGGATGATGCATTTCTGAGTTACTGGCTGACAGGATTAGTCCGAATTGCTCTTCAATCCAAGGTATCAGAAATGAAAATATTGTAAGGTATATTGAGAATACAAGTCTGCTTATCAAGGATAATCTGCTTATCAATACCGGCTCAGTAAAATGGAAAGTAAAGGATGCTGATCTCAGGTTTTACTCATGATACTGCTTTTCATATTGTTCTCAAGGATATAACCCTTACCTGTTACTCCCAGAGGGACAGCACTGAAATTTATAATGCTTCAGGAATTTTTTACCCTGATTTACAGCAATTCCAGGGGAACAAAAGGTATCGTGACCTGGGAAAAAGCCGGATATGCCAGGACAGATGTTTACGCTGAGATTATCGGATTATGTGATCGACATAACCAGAAATACATTCTCCTGCGATTCCGCCAGGCTGATGCACAAAACATATTTCAAAGAACCTGTTTATGGTGTGCTTACTGATCAGGCAGCAACAATATCCAGAGCAAGGAGAAGAGCAACATATCCAAGGTTTGAGACATATACAAGAAAATTCAAGATCAAGGATATGTACAAGGGAGTTGATTACGAAGGGGGACTTGCTTTTGAGGGAGCAAATGTCAAAGGGAAAGGGGAAAACTTCTTTCCTGCAAAAGTGAAATTGTTCAGAAATGATACTCTGTTCATCAAAGTTGCCGCGACTGACTTCCTCTTTTCAGCGAACGGGCTGAACAGCCAGCAGACATCTGCAACTCTTTACCTCGGCCCGGATTCGGTTTACCATTCAAACCTGGGATTTTCATATAACTCCAAAAACAGGCAGGTGAATCTCTTCAGGACCAACAATCCGGTTTCCGGAAGCCCGTATTACAATACATTTCACAACCTCGACATGTATTTTGAAAATCTTACCTGGGATATGAACGGGACCGGACTGGTAATGTCAAGGCCGAAAGGAGCCGCAATGGGTCAGGCATTATTTGAATCTTCCACCTTTTTCAATGAGAATGATTTCCTGAAACTGATGGGGCTCGATGATTACCATCCGCTGACCAGGCTCAAAAAGTTCAGTGAATGGTATTACTCCGAGACCTTTCCCGTAAGCGAGTTTGCAAAATGGCTTAAAAAATCGGAAGAGGTTGTGACCGGCATGTGCATCGATCTGGCAAACAGGGGATTTGTTTTTTATGACCGGGCCACCAATGAGGTTACCATCAAACAAAAAACCAAGGATTATATTGATTCCTATGCCAAGAAAAAAGATTATGACGTGCTTTCGATATACAGTGAAACAAAAGCACCTGTCGACAATGCAAAGCTGGATCTGAATAATTACGACCTGACAGTTTACGGTGTCAGGAACGTGTTTCTCAGCGATTCCCAACGCGTAGCGATATACCCTTATGATCAGAAGATCGTGATCGGGAAGAACAGGCAATTCAAATTTGACGGTGTTATCCAGGCAGGTCTTTTTACATTCTTCGGACATAACTTTCAGTTCAGCTATGATACCTTCAAGATCAGGCTGATGAAAATCGATTCCATAAGGGTTGCAGTTGAGACAGACAAAAAAGATAACTACGGGAAACCTCTGATCAGGGAACTTACGAGTCTGATCCAGCTGTCTAAAGGGGAAATTTATATTGATGATCCAAACAATAAATCGGGATTGAAAAGCTATGCGCAGTATCCGATCGTAAATGCGAATGCTCCGTCCTACATTTTTTATGACAGAATTGCGGGACTTGAAGGGATTTATAAGAAGGAGGATTTTTATTTCAAAATCGATCCTTTCATATTCGAAAATATCGATCATTACTCTGTGGAGGATATGAATCTTTCAGGGGAATTTTTTGCGGGAAACATCCTGAAACCAACGCGGCAGTATCTTATAGTCCAGGAAAACAATTCCCTTGGCTTTCAAATGACCATCCCTGAGGAAGGAGTCGATGTTTATGAAGGAAAGGCCAGACTTTTTGATGAGATCAATATGAGCAACAATGGACTTATCGGGAGCGGCACCCTTAAACACCTTACATCAACCACAAAATCGGAAGAGTTCAATTTCTATCCCGATTCAATGCTGACGAGAGCGGTGACGTTTGATCTGGCGAAAGACAGCTCTGGCCGGTTCCCTGTGCTTAACAGCCAGGATGTCGAAATAAAATGGCTGCCACGTGAAGATGAGTGGCTGGCCCGTAACTCAGCGGGAAAGAGCTTTAATATGTTCGCAAACGGTACAACGCTCGACGGCACTCTCAGCCTTAAGCCCAGCCAGTTAAGAGGATCAGGGATCATTAACATGCCTGATTCGAGGATCAACTCGAACCTGTTCACGTTCACATCCAATTCAATAAAGGCCGATACGGCAGATTATAATCTGAAATCTCCTTCAACAAGCGGTTATGCATTCATTGCAGAAGATGCAAACACCGACATTGACTTCAACTCGAGGCTGACCCGGTTCCGTCTGAATACCGATTCGTCGGTGGTCAAATTCCCGGAGATACAGTATATATGCACAATGACAGATTTCGAGTATAACATGGAAGACAGGATACTCTCGATGGAACAAAGAGGCAAAAGGGCCGCCGGGATAATGAGTCCAAACAATCTGCTCCGCCTCAATCTTAATGATCTGGATAAACCGACCTTTTTTGCGACAAACAGCCTGCGCGACACAATTGCATTTACTTCATTAAATGCAAAATACAATGTTGATAAGGAATTTATTGAAGCAGAGAATATAAGCTATATCCATATTGCCGATGCGCTTATCCAGCCTGAAAACGGGAAGATAAAGATCGACAGGAGAGCAAGGATCGAAAAACTAAAAAATGCTTTTGTTGCTGTCAATAATCTCCACCTGCTTCATTCGGCGGATATCGATATTGAATCGGCCGACAGATATTCGGGTAGTGCCGTATATGACTATGTTGATGATAATAAAGATATCAGGCCGATAAGTTTTCCTGAGATCACGGTCGATACCCTGACAACAAGTGCAAGAGGCTTTATTCCTGCTGATCAGAAATTCATGCTCAGTCAGGCATTTACATTTGCAGGTGATGTCAATCTCTCTGCCCGGTCGAAAAACCTTATGTTCACCGGAGCCGCCGGAATTTTGCACGACTGCAGGCCAATCAGAAGCTATTCCGGTAAAATTCAAATCATTCATCGATCCGAAGAATGTGATGATCACCCTGAGTGAAAAACCGAGGGATGTCAATGATAATCTTGTCTTTTCAGGATCATTCATGAACATCGATTCAATTCACATCTACCCGGCATTTCTCTCACCCCAGAAATCATGGACTGATGTCGGTCTGATAAGCGCCGGCGGGGTTCTCTGGTACAACAGAGCCCGGGAAAGATACCAGATCTCCTCGCCGGAAAAGATTGCCGATCCTGCCCTGAACGGGAATATGGTCACACTTGACAGGAACCGGTGCATATTGTCCGGAGAAGGGAAGATCGATTTCGGAGCCAAATTTGACCTGGTAAAAATGGCCGGTGCAGGCAATATTGTCCATACGATCGATTCGAACAAGGTGGATATCAAGGCTATAATTGCCCTCGATTTTCATTTCTCTCCTGAAGCCCTTAAGATGATGAGCGATGAGATCAGGATGATGCCAACTCTGAAGCCGGTAAATCTGAATTCAGATTTCAATAACAAGGGTATGAAGGATCTTATGGGCGTTGATGCTGCAAACCAGCTTAAACAGGAAACAGATATTTTCGGAGCATCCAGGAACCTCCCAAAAGAGTTTACATATGAACTTCTTGCTGAATGAGGTGACCATGTACTGGAACGAAGCTTCATCATCCTTCAGGTCGACCGGCAAAATAGGGATCGGATTTGTCGGAAATCAGCCGGTAAATCTTTATGTTGACGGATATGTCGAGATACAAAGAAGACGTTCAGGTGATATGATCGACATCTACCTGAAAGGCGACACATATACATGGTACTACTTTTCTTACTTCAGGGGTGTGATGATGGCCCAGGCCGGGAACAACAGCTTTAATACACTTATTGAGTAACCTAAAACTTAAAGAGAGGAAAGATCCCGAATCATCGGTAAGGGTGCCATATACTTATATGATAGCAGCCGAGGACCGTCTTGGCAGGTTCCTTCAGAGAATGGAAGGAGGGCCGGAGGAGGAGTGGATCCGCTTGAGGGAATTGTAAAGTGAATAATGAAGGTGCTGGGCGTGAGGCTGGCCAGTGCGGAGGCTGAGCTGCGAGTGCATGAGGCTGAGGCATGAGGTGCTGAGGTGCTGAGGATAATTTGGATAGTTTCAAGAACATATTCCAAAATCAAGTGATATGCAGATATTTTATGTGCCTGATATAAAAGGGGATACCTGTGTGATGGATGAAAATGAATCGAGGCATTGCATCAGGGTATTGAGGATGACCAGGGGGGACAGGCTGAAGCTGGTCGACGGGAAAGGAAATCTTTATGAAGGCATAATTAGTGATCCGGATCCGGCAGCACTGTGGAATAACAATAACCGCGATCACCAGGAATTTCGAAAAGAGAAGCTACAGGCTCCACATTGCAATATCACCAATAAAAAATCAGGAGAGGTTTGAATGGTTTGTTGAAAAAAGTGTTGAAATAGGTGTGGATGAGATCACCCCGGTGATCTGCAGGAATACTGAAAAGCCCGGAATCAGGAGAGACCGGATCAACAATATCATCATTTCCGCAATGAAGCAATCAATAAAGGCATTCAGGCCGGTGTTGAATGATCCGGTGGCTTTCAGTGAATTTATCAATTCAGATCCCGGCGGGATAAAAATGATCGCCCACTGCAGTCCGCTCTATGAAAGGAGCAAAATTGACCAGGTATATGAAAAGGACAGAGATGCTGTCATCCTGATCGGTCCTGAAGGTGATTTCACCGGGGATGAATTAAATCTCGCGTTTAAAAATGGTTTTAAATCCGTGCATTTCGGAACCAGCAGGCTTAGAACAGAAACAGCAGGTATTGCTGCCTGCCATTCCGTTTATTTCATAAATCAGACCCCCTAAATCCCTGCCTGCCGGCAGGCAAGCCCCATCTGGGGGACTTTAAACCGTATTTCTTTTAAGCCCCCCATTTGGGGGGTTGGGGGGTTGACATTCCATGGGGTTGTTACCTTCTCAGGGGTTAGGGGTCAATCTCTCTCCTCCTCCGCTTCTTTACTGCCTTTATATCTTCCTGCTTTCCGGAGAGCCTCATCGAGAATAAATTCTATCTGTGCGGATGTGCTCCGGAATTCATCAGAAGCCCATTTCTCAATAGCTCTGAGCTTCCTGATGTCAATTCTCAATAATATCGCTTTCTTTTCGCTCATATTAACTGTGTAAAGTGCCGGCATTAACAACGGTGAAGCATCCTTGTCACTGCAGAGAACCACCATAAGATTGCTGACCATTGCAGCTTTCTTTTCCTCGTCGAGATCGACAATTTTCTTATCGGAGAGCTGTTCGAGAGCCATCTGCACCATCGACACAGCACCTTCAACGATCTTGAACCGTGCTGCAACAACTGCAGTTGCCTGCTGGCGACGGAGCATCGCGTTGGCAATCTCTTCAGCATAAGCAATGTAATTTATCCTTGCTTCAATCACCTGGATCCCTGCAATTGTCAGACGCTCCCTGATCTCTTTTTCCAGTTCATCATTAACCTCTTCACCCCCGCTTCTAAGGGTCATGACAGCCTCATGATCCTCAAGATTGTCGTAAGGATAGAGACCGGCAAGCTTCCGGAGGGCAGCATCGCTCTGAACCAGAACGAAATGCTGGTAATCATCCACCTCGAAAACAGCCTTATATGTTTCAGCCACTTTCCATACAAGTACAAATCCGATTTTGATCGGATTCCCGAGCTTGTCATTCACCTTGATCGGTTCAGCTGTCGAAATTTCGTGCCCTCAGGGAGACTCTCCTTTTGATATAGAAAGGATTTACCCAGAAGAAGCCGTTATCCCTGATCGTACCCTTGTAGGCACCGAAAAGGACCATTACGCAGGATCCGTTTGGGTAAACAATGGTGAGTCCGATCACAGTGAAAACGAAAAGAACGGTAAGCACAATTCCCAGCCAGATTATTTCATAGGCAAATCCGGCAATAGCTCCGCCCAGCATCAGTATTGCGGCCAATACAGCAAGGTAACCGGAGATTGGTTTAACAGTAAATTCTTGTTTCATTTTATTATTATTTTAGTTTGATATCACAAATATATCAAAAATATATCAAAGTGATATCAAAATGATATCAAATATTATATCAAAATGATATCAATATGATATCACTATTGGATATTAATTTTTAGAATGAGGAGATCCCTCACTTCGTTCATAATGACAAACAGGGCTGAAGGAGTGAGCTAGGACCATTTAAGCGGGGCTGTGCCCCGCCTTATATTATGATGTCCCCACGGGCCAACCGAAACATACTGGATGCTATAAAGGCCGTTTTTAATCAACTACATATGATTTGATGAGATCCCTCATCCCGGTTCCCGGGATTCGGGATGACAGTGTCGTTTTTATGGACTGGGGAGGGAAGCAGGGGCGTTTCGAGCAAGATTTGACTGAGTTATAAGAATTTCTCCGAAACGCCCCTGCTTGCCCTCCCACCTGTAATTAAAGATAGCCTGTCATTCCGAATGAATCCGCTATTTGGGGAGGAATGAGGGATACCCACCACCACAAAAAAACACAGGAAATTACTTTCCTGTGTTCGCTGATTTTTCAGTTTTGCTGCCTGACCCGCTCAATTAATCGCTTTGTTAGGCGCTTCTTTGGAACAGGTTTGACCTGGTCCAGAAGCTTCATCACGTCACTGAATTCCTGGTAAAAACCCAATGCATCATCATAGATGTCAATTTCGTCAACCTGAATTTCGTGATATGAAAGAAAAGGAGTAGAAGTTAGTCCCATAGGCTTCATTATTTCTATATTTCTATAAAAACGGCCTATGGTGAAAAAAATTGTGCTGATCTTAATTAAATGTCAGACTGATTTTTTTCTCTTCCATCATTTTCCTCATATTGATGAGGGCATATCTCATTCTGCCAAGGGCCGTATTTATGCTGACATCTGTAATATCAGCAATTTCCTTAAAGCTCAGTCCTGAATAATGACGAAGGATCACAACTTCCCTCTGGTCGTCGGGCAGCTGGCTTATAAGTTTCCTGATATCTTTCTGGATCTGTCTTTTAATAAGATGATCTTCAACATTAGCTTCTGCAAGCTTCTTTGAGTTGAAAAGATCTGATTCATAATCATCGTTCGAAACAGTATTAAGCTGTTTAACCCTGCGAAAATGATCGATGATCAGATTATGAGCAATACGCATCACCCATGAAATGAATTTTCCGTTGTCGTAATACTTGCCGGACTTGACTGACTGGATGACTTTCAGGAATGTATCCTGGAACAGATCTTCAGCAAGTGCCTGATCGCGTATATAAAGACTTATGTACGCGAATACTTTGTTCTTATGACGGCGGATTAGTTCTTCGAAGCAGGACTGCTCACCTTTTACGAACTTTTCAATAAGTTCGTAATCGGACATTGTTTTTTTCATAGCTCTCTCTTTAATTAAAAATAAATTAAGAGTAGAGTTGTTGAATAGGCAGTCCTCCTGGTTTTAATGGTTAATAGAATTGCAAAGAAAATGAATTTTTTTAATTTCAAAACATTATTTTTGATTTTTTTTAAAATTTTCGTCAAAAAGTGGTTATTTAGGGATGAATATCGAGATGTTGAATTTACCCGCCAACCCCATTAAGTAGGGCGTTGAAAAGTCATTCTTAACCGCCAAGTCATGCGAAGTTAGAGTAAGCATGCAAAGTGAAGCATTACAGACCTTGTGTAACTTTGCGAGACCTTTGCGACTTTGTGGTAAATTATTCAAGATCTCAAAGACATTAAATTAACAAAGGGAACTAAAATTATAGAAAAGGTGATGGACGGGTATATAGAAATCAAGGGGGCAAGGGTACATAATCTGAAAAATGTAAGTCTGAGAATTCCCAGGAACAAGCTTATTGTGATAACAGGAGTATCAGGTTCAGGGAAATCATCGCTTGCATTTGATACCATATATGCCGAAGGTCAGAGGCGGTATGTTGAAAGCCTCTCTTCGTATGCACGCCAGTTCCTTGGAAGGATGAACAAACCTGAAGTCGATTTTATAAACGGTATCCCTCCTGCCATTGCAATTGAACAGAAGGTCAATTCGCGCAATCCCCGCTCAACAGTCGGCACCTCTACTGAAATCTATGATTACATGAGGCTTCTGTTTGCCAGGATCGGTAAAACCTATTCGCCGGTCTCAGGCAAAGAGGTTAAAAGGCACAGTGCCGATGATCTTGTCAACTACCTGACAACCCTGTCCGATGGCACAAAAGTGATCATCGTGTCGCCCGGCACAATACCTGAAAGCATTAAGATATCTGAATATTTTTCATTTCTGGTGAAGCAGGGATTCAGCCGGATTGAGGTTGATGGTGAACTTATAAGGATTGACGGGCAGGGAACTGAAAAGGAATTCAAGCCGGGACAGAGTGTCAATATTGTGATCGACAGGCTTGTGATAAGTCATGATTCAGATAATTTAAGCCGTTCGGCTGATTCTGCCGCAACAGCATTTCAGACCGGGAAAGGACATTGCCAGGTATCTTGTGCAGTCGGATGAGGGCCTTAGGCGTGAAAGTTTCTCCACAAAATTTGAAGAAGACGGAATTGAGTTTGAGGAACCCACAGAATATTTTTTCAGCTTCAACAATCCCATTGGTGCCTGTCCGGTATGTGAAGGATATGGCAAAATCATCGGGATTGATGAAAACCTTGTGATCCCCGATCAGAACCTTTCGGTGTACCAGGATGCAATTGCCTGCTGGAAAGGCGATTCGATGAAGAAATGGAAGGAACGTCTGATAGCAGGTGCGGATATGTTCGATTTTCCGATCCACAAACCCTATTATCAGCTCACTGAAGAACAAAAACAGCTTCTGTGGAAAGGGAACAGGTATTTTTACGGATTGAACCGTTTTTTCGAGCATCTTGAAGAGAAAAAGTACAAGATACAGTACAGGGTGCTTTTAAGCAGGTACCGCGGAAAAACTGTCTGTCCTGAGTGCAAGGGAACAAGATTGAAAAAGGAGACTTCGTATGTAAGGGTGGCCGGGAAAATAATGCAGGAACTTGTGTCGCTTCCCATAGATGCTCTTTACAGATTCTTTACCGGTATTGACCTGAATGGCACCGATATGAAAATTGCATCGAACGCCTGCTTATAGAGATCACACAGAGGCTGAAATTCCTTATTGATGTAGGTCTCCCCTACCTCACACTGAACAGGTTGTCGTCGACATTATCGGGCGGGGAATCGCAAAGGATAAATCTGGCAACTTCGCTGGGAAGCAATCTTGTGGGATCGATGTATATTCTCGATGAGCCCAGCATTGGTCTTCATCCGCGCGACACAAATCTTCTGATCAGGGTGCTGAAGGAGCTCAGGGACCTTGGTAACACGGTGCTGGTAGTTGAACATGAGGAAGAGATCATAAGGGCGTCTGATGAAATAATAGATATGGGCCCTGAAGCAGGCAGGCTGGGCGGAGAAGTGGTATTCCAGGGAAGCGCTGAGGCATACCGACTTAAATCCTTCGCTTACGGCAGGGTATCTCTCAGGAAGACTTGCCGTCAGGGTTCCTCCCTGCAGAAGAAAATGGAACAGCTATGTTGAAATAAAAGGTGCCAGGGAAAATAATCTCAAGGATATAAATGTAAAATTTCCCCTTCACACGATCACAGCGGTGACCGGAGTAAGCGGATCAGGCAAATCGAGCCTGGTTTCCGACATTCTTTATAATGTATTGTCGAACCGGATAAACGGAAATAACCTGAAGTCAGGGCAGTTCCGTGAACTGGCCGGGGATGTTTCATGTCTGACAGGCATTGAGCTTGTTGACCAGAATCCCATCGGAAAGTCGAGCAGGTCGAATCCGGTGACCTACCTTAAAGCTTATGATGAGATCCGCAAGCTTTATGCGGAACAGCAGGCATCTGTCCAGAATAATTACAAAGCGTCTCATTTCTCCTTCAATATAGATGGCGGAAGATGCGAAGAGTGCCAGGGAGAAGGAATTATCAGGGTTGAAATGCAGTTCATGGCCGACGTGGAACTGACCTGTGAAAACTGCAAGGGAATGAGGTTTAAGAAGGATATCCTCGATGTCAGGTACCATGGGAAGAATATATATGATATGCTTGAGATGACAATTGATGAAGCAATTGAATTTTTTGGCAGTCATCCCGGAAGAAGTGAAAAAAGGATAATTGAAAAGCTTAAGCCGCTGGCTGATGTCGGCCTTGGTTATATTAAGATGGGTCAGTCGTCGAGCACATTATCGGGAGGTGAGAGCCAGAGGGTGAAGCTTGCTTATTTCCTGAGCCAGGAAAAAGGTACCGGGCATATTCTCTTTATATTTGATGAGCCCACAACAGGACTTCATTTTCATGATATCAACAAACTGCTCAAATCGCTCAATGCCCTTGTCGATCATGGTCATTCTGTGATCCTTATCGAGCATAACCAGGAAGTAATAAAGTGTTCTGACTGGATCATTGATCTCGGACCGGAGGGAGGTGAAGATGGAGGATTTGTGGTTTTTGAGGGTAAACCGGAGGATCTGGCAAAATTCAAGGGTTCGTATACGGGGAAATATCTGGCGACGAAATTGGCCCCCAACCCCTAAAATTGCTAAGGGTGTTGCATGAACATCCCTACAGATTTATGGTTTTATTTTGAACCCGAACATAATAGCCACACATCCCTGTGCAGGGGTTCCGCCCTGCTGGCCTGATGAAGCTTACCTTTACAACTATCCGAAGCTGCTGGCTCGACTGAAGTTTAAAGTCCCAGGTTTTAGTATTGTTTGATTCCTTACTTGAGAACAGGATATTGTTATTGGCATCAATGACTGTAAACTGGACAGGCGGCAGGTTTTCATCGCCGCATACCGACAGGCGGTATTCCATATCGGAATAAGAATGTTTTGTAAAGTTCTGCCTCTTCTCCCTCAGAAAGTACTGTAGCATGATAATTACCATCGTGAGTATAAAATCCGAGTTCCGGGAGGCATGTTCTTTTGGCAAATGCCTTGCATTGACCATTTACATCTAAGTCCGTGAAACCAATAATATCAGACGGAGCAATTTTAATATTTTCATTTAGGTTTTTAATCATGTGCTGGTCTCGTATTCTTACTTATTTTAACCAGTACTAGTACCCAGCAACCAGATTATTTAATCAAATTACTTCTTATTTCTGCAACTAATACTGAAAGTTCCTGGAATACTTCGGGTGAAAGATCTGACTTCACCTCCGATTTCAGAACAGTGACATTGGTTGTCTGGTCATATTCCGGCCTGACAGGAGATGTTGTAAGGGTTATCTTATCAAAGACAACCTTAACTCTTTTTACCTCAGTGATAAGCTCATCGACAGCCGGATGTCCCTGCATTGCTTTCGAGCAGCCTGATCAGGATATCAACTGAAAGCTTCTGGTCAATGATCCTTCCCACAAGCTTGTTGCCGTCAAAATCCTTCATATCAACCAGCTGGGTGGAGATATATAAACCTTCGAGCCATCCGCCTGCCAGGACTATTGCAGCAATTGCAGGCTGGCTGTTTTCCTCAAGATATGAATTTGAATTCAGGTAAGTCTGTGATACAATATCCATTATTACATCGGTATTATGGATATTTTCTTCGAGTTTATCAATATCTTCTTCATTGATAGCATCGAGTATGCCAAGTCCGTCAGCCATCTTTTTTGCAGCATTCATATAATTTATGATAAGCTGTGTCTGGTCGTACAGACTTGCAAAACTCAGATCGCAGGTATAAATACCAAGGTTCAGTGCCATGCTCTTGTTGGTACTGTAGTTCTTTGGTATTTTCGATGGGGTTGAGAAGATTATCTTCAAACAGTGCTCCTGCTGATTTAATGAGCATTGCGGACTCGAGTGGAGAAGGCAGGGTATAAAATATCTTTTCAGCCTGCTTTATATCTTCATAGACTGTTGCATCAGCCCCCGATACAACGACAGAATCCGCATCTTTTTTCTCACCTTTCCCGCCTGAACGGCAGCTGGCAAGCAATAACGAAAAAAAGATCAAAAATGTCAGAACACTGTTACTGATTTTAAGAAGTCTGTTCATGATTCAGTGATTTTGTTGTCCTTCTAATCTACGCTAAATTAGTACATTATTTTTATTTTTCAAAAACGGCATGATCCATTTGGCAGTATTTCTAACTTTGCAACAAACAGTTACCAATGACCAGTCCAGAAAATAAACGTAAAGAACTTGAACATATTTTAAGCAGTGAAAACTTTGTTAGGATCGCCGCGGCAATAAAAATGCTCAGGGATGAAACTCCATTCGGGGGAGCAATAGGGTTGCTGGTGGCATATTACAACAAAAGCGACAACAGTTCAATAAGGAAGCTGATAAAAGATTTCCTGAATGACCTGAAGGATCAGTCATTATGCGGCGAAGTGGTTGCTGAGATAAAAAAGGATATAAAACCCGATACGCTGACGATGCTGGTTTCATCGTGCTGGCAGTCGGGGCTGGATTATGCAGGATGGTCATCTGATTTTGCGGATCTGTTTCTTTCAGGTGACTATATGACTGCACTTGAGTGTTTTACTGTTATAGAATCGTCGGTGCATAATATGACCAGGGCTAAGAAAGATGAGATTATTAAGATGATCCGCGAAGGGTCACAATCAGATATCTCCGAAAAAACAACGCTGACGATGGAGCTGATTTCGGTGCTGGAATAACCGGGTGCGGCAACAGAGGCTTTACCAATTGATTTATAGAACGATGAGATCCCTCACTCCGTTATAAATGGTAACATTTTTAACCAATTGGTTTTTGATTGATGAGATCCCTCATCCCGGTTCCCGGGATTCGGGATGACAATGTCGGTTTGGAAGACTGGGGAGGGAAGCAGGGGCGTTTCGAGCAAGATCTGACTGAGGTATAAGAATTTCTTCGAAACGCCCCTGCTTCCCTCCCTCCTGTAATAAAAAGTTGCCTGTCATTCCGAATGCAGCGAAGCGGAATGAGGAATCTCCTGCTTTCTTTTACTTGTTAAACTCCTGAAACGCTTATCATTTCAAATGGATCTGTAATTTGGCGAAGGAATGAGGGATCCCCTTTTTATCAATCTGCCACTATTAATAATGTATGACAGAACACATATGCTTCCAAATTATGCGAAAGAGATTCTTCTCTAATTCTACTACTGGCAACATTTCTTAACCAATTAATTTATATCCATCACTTCGTTACGAATAACAATATCTCATAACCAATTGGTTTACAGAACGGTGAGATCCTTCTCTTCGTTCTATTACTAATGTCAACATTTTTAACCAATTGGTTTTTTGATTGATGAGATCCCTCATCCCGGTTCCCGGGATTCGGGATGACAGTGTCGGTTTGTAAGGATTGGGGAGGGAAGCAGGGGCGTTTCGAGCAAGATCTGATTGAGGTATAAGAATTTATTCGAAACGCCCCTGCTTCCCTCCCAGATACCTGTGATAAAAAGCTGACCTGTCATTCCTGAACGCAGCGCAAGCGAAGTGAAGGAATCTCCTGCCCATCATCTACTTGTTAAACTCCTGAAACGCTTATAATTTCAATCAGATCCGCAATTGGCGGAGGAATGCGGAATCTCTATCACCCATTACTGCATTAATATTGACCTTTCATTCTGATTCTTCATACCATTCTATAACTCAGTATGTGAATAAGACTGGGATGTAAGCTTAATAATAATTCCTGAAGTGATGAACCTCTGATTTTTCCGGAAACTTATAATTCTTTTGGTTTATCCTTAATATGTTACATGAATGTAAAAGAATTACATAGCTATCGGGACGTTGCGATGCCTGCAATTTAAGGATCATGTTATAAAAATATTCTCCTATTCAAACGACGAGAAATACTTCATGAACTGAGTTCTTTCAAATACTGTCGGCTTCTCATAATTGAGGTAATTAAGCTTTCCCCGGAACTCATCAATGTTCCTGAAACCCTTTGTGGTCATCCAGTCGGATATCTGTTTGTTCATCGTTTTAATGAAGGGGATACCTTTATTATACAATGCGGAACAGACCTGAACAGTATCTGCACCGGCCAGGAGATACTTAACTGCATCCTGGCCCGTATGCACCCCTGTTGAAGCCGAAATATCGATCTTTATGTCCTGTGCGCTTGCCATGCCGATCCATCTGAGCACATAACGCCGTTCATTTTCCTGGCTTAATACAGAGGCGGGAATAACTTCCATCCTGTTAATGTCTATATCCGGTTCATAAAACCTGTTAAACATTACCACGCCGGCAATGCCCCGGATGTAAAACTGATCGATCATATACAGGATATTCGAAAACCTGTACCCTATCTTCAGGGCAACGGGGATCTTTATAGTCTTCTTCAGGCTTTCAATAAGGTCAAGATAGAGTTTCTCAGAATCTGCTGACGATTTTTTCCTGTCGGTCGGCATAAAAAATACATTTATCTCAATTGCATCAGCGCCTGCGTCAGCTATATTCTTGGCAAATCCGGTCCAGCCGCGGGAAGTATAACAGTTTATGCTCGGAATTACAGGTATGCTGAGATTTTTCTTGGCATTTCTGATAAGGGCGAGATAATTTTCAACCGAGTTTGACTGGATATAATTTGAAAGATAGTCATCTGCTTCCGGATATCCTCCTGAAGCGGACCGGATCGAATGGATATGATGATTTATCTGCTCTTCAAAAAGAGATTTAAGGACCACTGCTCCGGCACCGTTCTCCTCAGCTTCCTTAAGCTGACCAATTGTGGAGGTAAGATTGCTGCTGCTGACGATCAGCGGGCTCCCCAGGGTAAATCCGAGGTATTTTGTCTTAAGATTCTCCATAGTAAGGTATATTAAGTTAGTTATTTTCGTTCTCCAAATATAAGACTTCCAATCCGTACTATTGTGCTGCCCTCGCTGACAGCAATTTTAAAATCACCCGACATCCCCATTGAGATCTCCTTAAAATCCCTGTCATCTTCAAAATATTTTGTTTTAAGTTCATTAAAGCACTCTTTCAGGAACCTGAATTCCTTCCTGATCCTGCCGGTGTCGTCAGTGAATGTTGCCATACCCATAACTCCACAGATCATGACGGAATGAAATTTGCGAAAATCTTCCGAAAGGAGCATTTCATGAATTTCAGGCATGCTGAATCCGAATTTTGTCTCTTCCTCGGCGATGTGGATCTGTAAAAGACAGCTGACAACACGGTTTACAGCGGAAGCTTCAGAATCGATAATTTTCAGTAACCTGAAGCTGTCGACGGATTCTATCATGCTTATAAATGGGACAACAGATCTTACCTTGTTTGTCTGAAGATGACCGATAAGGTGCCATTCAATATCGTGTGGAAGGAGATCCTTTTTCTGCAGCAGCTCCTGCACCCTGTTCTCGCCGAAGCATTTATGGCCTGAGTTATATGCTTCAAGAATATCAGCTGCGGATTTGGTTTTTGATACTGCAACGAGTTTAACAGATGGGGGGATCTGTTGTTTGAGGGATCTTATATTTGATGCAATCTGCTGTCATTTATTTGTTACCCCCAACCCCTTACCTCTCCCAGGAGGGGATCTACTGCTGTAACCGCTGCGAAATGAAGAGGGCTTGAAGCAATTGCATAAATCAGCCCCCCTTCAGGGGGGATGGAGGGCGCAGATTTTATTTAGAGAAGATGGATTACCAGTCCGCTTCTTAGTTTTGGCTCAAACCAGGTGGTTTTCGGAGGCATAATATTCCCCGAATCTGCAATGGTAATGAGCTGTTTCATTGAGACAGGATACAGTGCGAATGCTACCTTCATATCTCCGTTGTCGACCCTCTTCTTAAGTTCGCCGAGACCCCGGATACCACCTATAAAGTCAATTCTTTTTGACCGCCTGAGGTCCTGGATATCAAGAACGGGGGCCAGTATCTGATTGGTCAGGATTGTCACATCAAGTCCGCCGATCGGATCCTTGTCGTTGTAAGTATGAGGACGGGCTGTAAGCCTGTACCATTTCCCGCCAAGATACATCGAGAAATTGTGAAGCTTTCGCGGTCTGTACGTTTTTGGTCCTTTTTCCTTTATTATAAATCCCTTTTCAAGCTTTGCCAGAAACTCTTCTTCAGAGAGACCATTAAGATCCCTGACGGTCCTGTTATAGTCAAGGATCCTTAGCTGGTTATCGGGGAAATGTACAGCCATGAAATAATTATATTCCTCTGTCCCGTTATGTTCAGGATTTTTTTCACGTTTTTCCTTGCCGACAAGAGCTGCGGCGGCAGTCCTGTGATGACCGTCGGCAACATAGGTGAAAGGCACTTTTTCTTTAAAGAGCTTTTCGATCTGACTGTTAGTCTCCATATCTTTTATCACCCAAAGCCTGTGGCCGATATTATCCTCAGAAACAAAGTCATACTCAGGCGTCGTCTTTTTTGTGATTGTGTTTATGATCCTGTCAATCTTCTTTACTGCAGGATAGGCAAGAAATACAGGTTCAATATTTGCATCATTCACCCTGATATGTGTCATACGGTCCTGCTCCTTATCGGGCCTGGTAAGTTCATGTTTCTTAATGACGCCATTGAGATAATCATCGACCGAAGCACATCCCACAATGCCGTACTGGGTCCGTTTTTGCATTGTCTGGGCATAGATATAGAAATGCGGCTCATCATCCTGGATAAGCCAGCCATTTTTTCTCCAGAGTGCAAAATTGCTTACCGACTTTTTATAAACCTGTTCCGAATGAGCATCTGTTTCAGGAGGAAAGTCGATTTCAGACCGGGTAATATGAAGAAGGGAGAATTCTTTTCCCTGAGACATCATAAGGGCTTCTTCAGTGCTCATTACATCGTAAGGCGGGCATGCCAGATCGCTGACAATGGATTTTGGAGGTCGTAATCCCCTGAAAGGTTTGACAACAGCCATCAGTTTCTGTTTTTCTATTTATTTACTCTGAATTTTTCGTCCCCGGTCTTAAAATAACTGACTATCTGTCGGGCGGCAGCGATCCCCGCATTCATATTGGCTTCTTTGGTCTGGGCTCCCATTTTTATGTCGGTAAAGAGGAATCTTCCCTTGTATTTCTCTTCAAGCACAGGCCGGCAGTCAGGTTCAACATCCGCCAGATATTTAAAATCGGTACGTTCTTTAAATGTCTTCAGGAGATCATCCTCATTGATAATCTCTTTCCGGGCAGTATTTATAAGAACAGCATTGTACGGCATTCTGCTCAGAAGTTTATAACCTATCGACCTGATAGTTTCATTGTTAGCCGGCATATGCAGGGAAACATACTGGCAGTTTGAATAGAGCTCCTCAACTTTCCTGCATACTTTTGCGCCTGAGCCGGTTATAGCAATATCACTGACAAATGGATCAAATGCGTATGTTATCATGCCAAAGCCCCTGCTGATCTCTGCGACATACCTCCCGACATTTCCAAAGGCATGGATACCTAATGTCTTTCCGCGCAGTTCGGTTCCGGTGCTGCCGGTGAAACCGCCCCTGGCCTGGTATAGCATCATCAGGAAAACAAGTTCGGCAACGGCGTTTGAATTCTGACCCGGTGTATTCATGGCCACAACTCCATGCGCAGTGCAGGCATCAAGGTCGATGTTATCGTAACCTGCTCCGGCTCTTACCACAATTTTAAGCTTACGGGCGGCATCGAGTACCGCAGGAGTGACCAGATCGCTGCGCACGATCAATGCATCGGCGTCTGAGACTGCAGATAGAAATTCACTTTCACTCTTGTAGTTCTCGAGCATAATAAGTTCATGATCTTCAGCCCAGGCAACAGCCCGTATTTGTTCTATCGCTGCCGGGGCAAAGGGTTTTTCTGTTGCAACAAGTATCTTCATGACAACATTCAGTTAATAATTAAATGGAATTACCTTAACGCTTTATGAGAGCAATGAATTAATTTTTTGCTTCAAATTCTCTCATCGTATCAATGAGTGCCTGCACACTCTCTTTTGGAAGAGCATTGTAAGTCGAAGCGCGGAAGCCTCCTACCGAACGGTGGCCAGCTATGCCCACCATTCCTTTTGATTTTGCATATTCGGCAAATGGCTGCTCCAGTTCCTTATATTCATCAGCCATAATAAAACAGATATTCATCAGTGACCGGTCGTCAGGATCCTTAATAGTGGGAACAAACAGTTTGTTACGGTCTATTTCATCATAAAGCATTCCGGCCTTTTCAATATTTCTTTTCTGGATAGCTTTAACACCGCCCAGATCTTTAAGCCAGTGCAGGGTTTGCTGGGCAGCAAATATGGCAAAAACAGGAGGAGTATTGAACATGGATTCCGCTTTGATATGTGTACGGTAATCGAGCATTGTGGGAATCGGGCGGGTTACCTTGCCCAGTGCATCTTCTTTCAGAATTATCAGAGTAACGCCTGCCGGAGCAAGGTTTTTCTGAGCTCCTGCATAAATGATGGAGTATTTTGATACATCAACAGGACGGCTGAATATATCGGAAGACATGTCAGCGATAAGCGGGATACTGACAATGGGATCCTTTTTCAGTTCCGTACCAAATATGGTATTATTGGTCGTTATGTGAAAATAGTCGGCATCAGCCGGAACCGTATAATTCTTTGGTATGTAGTTGTAGAGCTTATCTTTTGATGAAGCCACTTCGACAACCTCACCATATAATTTAGCCTCTTTCAGCGCTTTGTTTGCCCATTCACCCGTATTAAGGTAAGCTGATTTTTTATTCATCATGTTCATTGGAACCATGGCAAACTGAAGGCTTGCTCCGCCTCCGAGGAAGATGACCTGGTATCCCGAGGGGATCTCAAGCAATTCTTTGATGAGAGCAATTGTATCATTCATACATGCCACAAATTCCTTGCTGCGGTGAGAAATCTCCAGGACAGACAAGCCTGAACCGGCAAAATCCCTGATACCATCAATTGTTTTATCAATCGTGTACTGAGGAAGAATTGAAGGTCCGGCGTAAAAATTGTGTTTTTTCATTATATAGAATTTATGTTAATAATTATATTATCGGATAAGCTGGTAGTACAAAAATAAGGAATTTTAAGTATTGGCAATCATTAACCACGGCTTTAAAGCCGTGGTTAATGGACCTCACCAAATCCGGGCTTTAGCCCTTATGTTTTCAAAAATCCATACTCACCAGAATGCCATCCCTGATTACTGGTACTTTACTGGTATGATCTGCTGTAAGGCAAAATGGAATACAGTCATCCAGTTTTTTATCCCTGAGCCTCGATCGCTGTGCTGCTTTCTCAATATAACCAGTGATGTCGTTTTTAGCAAGTGACCAGAGATCAATAGCCGCCAGGGTTGAGTCACAAATCGTTGAATATAAAGATGTTGCCAGTAGTTTTTCAGCAATGGCCCCCGCGCATATTGTATCTTCGATGTTAAACCTGTTTTTCCAGCCGGCACAGAAAAGGACGACATCCCTCTCCTGTTTTGATATCCAGCCTGTAAGTGCTGAGATGTTAAGAAAAGAACCAATGATTATGTATCCGGCCGAAGAAGCCATTTTTATTATTCCGGTACCATTCGTTGTACTGTATACAATTGTTTTGCCGGCGACTTTTTCGCGTGTGAAATTAAATGGTGAATTTCCAAAATCAGCAAAATCAAGGACATAGCCATCACGTTCAGCAGCCACAAGGTAACCTTTTTCCTTGTATGCCCTGGCTTCGGGAACTGTTGCAACCGGTATTATGGATGCCGCTCCGTTCTCAAAAGCAGTGCATATTGCTGATGTGGCACGCAGGATATCAATAACCACGACTATAGAACCGGCATGCCTTTCAGGTTCATACAAGGCTGGTGAAAAGCAGGTCTCAAGATTCCTTTTCCCCATTATTTTTTGTTATAGATTGGAAGGTTTACCACTTTTGCTTTCAGGTCTTTATTTCTGATCCTTATAAAGATCTCAGTGTCAGGTTTCCAGAAGGCTTTGGAAAGGTAAGCCATACCTATCCCCTGTTTCATCATCGGTGACATGGTTCCTGAAGTTACCTCTCCTATCGTGACACCACCGGCATCGACTACTTCGTAATGCTGTCGCGGTATGCCACGGTCGATCATAACAAATCCCTTAAGCCTTCTGGACACACCCTCCTCTTTTTGTTTAAGCAGGAAGCTTTTGTCGATAAAATCCTTGTTATCCGTGAATTTGTGTTATCCAGCCAAGTCCGGCTTCAATCGGTGAAGTAGTGTCGTTGATATCATTACCGTAAAGGCAATATCCCATTTCGAGGCGAAGAGTGTCCCTGGCTCCGAGGCCAATTGGTTTTATATTGAATTCCTTTCCTGCTTCAAAAACTGCTTTCCACAGTTTTGGTCCTTCTTCATTCCTGACATATATCTCACATCCTCCGGCTCCTGTATAACCGGTTGTGGAAAAAATGACCTCTTTGATTCCCGCAAATTCAATGATCCTGAATGTATAATATTCCATATCTGTAACAGGTGCTGACGTCAGTTTCTGCATTGCTTTCAGTGGCAAGCGGTCCCTGGACAGCCAGCTGGGCAATATCATCTGAAGCATTTATAAGATCCTTTCCCGGAACAATACCGAATTTTGCGGCATTTTTCACACACCAGTTGCCAGTCCTTTTCAATATTGGCTGCATTGACCACCAGCAGGTATTTATCGTGACTGAACCTGTAAACGAGGAGATCATCAACTATTCCTCCTTTACCGTTCGGGAAGCATGAATACTGAACCTTACCGTCCCACAGGGCAGATACATCATTTGATGTTATATACTGAAGGAACTGCAAAGCTGATGGTCCTGATACCCAGAACTCTCCCATATGTGAAACATCAAAGACACCGACACTTTCCCTGACGGTGATATGTTCCTCAGTGATCCCGGTATACTCGACGGGCATATTGTAGCCTGCAAAAGGAACCATTCTGGCTCCTGCAGCCTCGTGGAATTTTGTAAAGACGGTGTTCTTCATTAATGGGGGATGTTGGTTAATAAATACAAGTTGCTGGTTAGCTGAGTTGCCTGGAGGCCTGAGTATCAGGCTGGGTCTGGGTCCTAGGTACTATCTATCTGTAACCAGCAACCAGCAACCAGCAACCAGCAACTAAGTTTAATAACCTGTAAATTTAGAATATATTTCATTTTATCAAAAGGATTGTTCTGCACAACTTCAGCTTTCCAGGCTTGTCTCAAATATCTTTTTTATAAGTTCAACACATCAGGATTTTACCGCATACAGGGTTAAAGATAGTTGATCATATAAAATAAAATTTCATTATATCTGTTATATACAATGATCTACTGTATGAGATATTAAGGAGTTGTCAGTAATGGATTACAAGTATATAAATACTGAGTATCTTGAAATGGTAGCAGGCGGTGATTCCAACCTGTTGACGGAACTGATAAACATGTTCAGGGACCAGGTAGCTGAATTCAATTCGGAGATGAAAATACTGTACCGGGAAAAGAATTATTTTGCTCTGGGCAATCTGGCTCACAAAGCAAAATCGTCTGTTGCCATTATGGGAATGGACAATCTTGCCAATATGCTTAAAAACTTTGAACTGCAGGCAAAAGATGGCAGAAGCACAGAAAAGTATGCTTCATATATTTCACGTTTTGAAAGTGATACAAAATCAGCATTGGAAGAGCTTGACACGCTGATCAATAACAAATAGGCAATGGCTGAAATGATCAATATTGAAAGAAGAGATAAGATTGACATCATAACATTCTCAGTCAATAAGATAAATGTCACCACCATTGATGAGATCAAGGAAGGGGTCAGCAAGGTTTTTGAAAATCCCAACTCAAAGGTGATCATTGATCTGAAAGGTGTGGAATATATCGATAGTTCAGGTTTTGCCTGTTTCCTTTCACTTCATAAAGCAGCCAAAAATAATTTCGGGATGCTTAAGTTTGCAAATCCCGAACCGAGGGCAACTGAACTGTTCCACACACTTCATCTCCACACCATATTTGAGATATACGATGACCTTGAAGTCTGCATGAGGTCGTTCAGGTAAGTTAGACAGGCTACAGGGCATAAGGCGCAGGCCATGGCAAATGGCACATGACTCAGGGTACTGATCACATGACTCTACTTGCTGGAAAACTGAAGATGGTCTTTATCAACATCAATTGTAACCGTTCTTTCCTTCTGAATCCTGCCTGAAATTATTTCTTTTGATAATTCGTTTATTATTTCCTTCTGTATCAATCTTTTAACAGGACGTGCCCCGGATTGAGGATCATAACCGTGTTGTGCCAGCCAGTCGATTGCAGAATCCGAAACCTCAAGTTTAAGATTGTTGTTTTCCAGTATTTTTCTAACATTGTTCAACTGGATCTGCACAATTTCCCTTATCTGTTTAAGATTGAGAGGACTGAATATTACAATCTCATCAACCCTGTTGAGAAATTCGGGCCTGAGTGATCTCCTCAGCAGTGCAAAAAGATTCTTTCCTCAGCAGTTCTGCTTCATTTTCAGGCATATTGTTCTTCCATTTATCCATTTTGTCCCTGATAATATCGGATCCAAGGTTTGAGGTCATAATTACTATGACATTCCTGAAATTTACTGTTCTTCCCTTGTTGTCGGTAAGCCGTCCATCGTCAAGTACCTGAAGCAGAAGATTAAACAGGTCGGGATGGGCTTTTTCAATTTCATCCAGCAAGACAACAGAATAAGGTTTGTGCCTGACAGCTTCTGTCAGCTGACCGCCCTCATCGTAACCTATGTAACCGGGAGGTGCACCTATAAGTCTGGATACCGAATGCCGTTCCTGATACTCCGACATATCGATACGGGTAAGCAGGTTCTCATCATTAAAAAGAAATTCAGCCAGAGCCCTGGCAAGCTCAGTTTTTCCTACCCCGGTAGTACCGAGGAAGATAAATGATCCCACGGGTCTTTTCTGATCCTGAAGACCTGCCCTGGATCGCCTGACAGCATCGGCAACAGCTGAAATGGCTTCATCCTGCCCTACTACCCTTTTATGCAATTCGTCCTCAAGCCTTAAAAGCTTTTCCTTTTCGCTTTCAAGCATCCTGCGACACCGGTATTCCTGTCCATTTTGCAACAACTTCGGCAATATCTTCCGATCTCACCTCTTCCTGAACAAGTGATCCCTTGCTCCTTTTCTGTTCGATCTGGTTCTTCAGCCCGGCAATTTCCTTCTCCATTCCAATGATCTTTCCATAGCGGATCTCGGCAACCCTTCCATAGTCTCCCTTCCGTTCTGCCTCATCAGCTTCAAACCGGAGTGATTCAACTGCTTCTTTTTTCTCCTGCACTTTCTCAATCATCTCCTTTTCACCTTTCCATGCCGCCATTAATCCGTCTTTTTTAGACTGTAATTCAGCAAGTTCTGAAGAGATCTCCTGTTCCTTCACTTTATCGCCGTCCCTCCTGATGGCTTCCTTTTCAATTTCAAGACGTGTTATTGCCCTTGTGACTTCATCAATTTCATAAGGTACTGAATTCATTTCAAGACGCAATCCTGAAGCTGCCTCATCGATAAGGTCGATAGCCTTATCAGGAAGGAACCGGTCGGTTATGTATCTTGTGGAGAGGTCAACAGCTGCAATAATTGCTTCGTCCCTGATGATCACCTTATGATGAGTTTCATATTTCTCCCTGATCCCGCGCAGGATCGATATTGAATCCTCCCTTCCGGGCTCATCTACCATTACAACCTGAAACCGTCTCTCAAGGGCTTTATCTTTTTCAAAGTATTTCTGATATTCATTCAGGGTTGTTGCACCAATAGCCCTGAGTTCTCCTCTTGCCAGGGCAGGTTTGAGAATATTGGCGGCATCCATTGCACCTTCGGATTTGCCTGCACCAACAAGTGTATGTATTTCATCAATGAAAAGAACTATCTCTCCATTCGAAGCAATAACCTCATTGACTACCGATTTCAGTCTCTCTTCAAATTCACCTTTGTATTTGGCACCGGCAATAAGGGCACCCATATCGAGGGAATAGATGGTCTTGGATTTCAGGTCCTCAGGGACATCGCCTCTTATTATCCTGTGGGCTATACCTTCGGCGATAGCGGTTTTTCCGACTCCCGGTTCCCCGATCATTACAGGATTGTTTTTTGTTCTCCGGCTAAGGATCTGAAGTATCCTTCTGATCTCCTCATCACGTCCTATCACAGGATCAAGCTTACCTGTCCTTGCTCTTTCATTAAGGTTTATAGCATACCTGTTCAGAGAATTAAACGTCTCCTCAGATGTCGGATTCTCGACAGTTGCACCTTTACGGAGCTCACTGACAGCCGATTTAAGATCCTTCATTGTAACGCCGTAATCCTTAAGTATCTGGGATGCTTTATCGGAGGTATCGATTATTCCCATTAGGATATGCTCTGTAGTGACAAATTTATCCTTCATCTTTGAAGCATGATCATTTGCTTTTCTGAGAGCTTCTGACGCTCCGGATGACAAATATGTTTCACCTCCTGAAACCCGCGGGTATGTATCGATCAGCTTTTCAATGTCTTTTAAGACTGAGGCACTGCTGATGCCTATCTTTCCGAAGAGCCAGTTAATTATGCTCTCTGCCTGGCTTATCACTCCGTGAAGCAGATGGGCACATTCAACAGCCTGCTGTCCTTTTGCATCAGCGATATTAAAAGCCTGCTGAACAGATTCCTGGGCTTTTAAAGTGAAGTTGTTTAAGTTCATTTTTATATGATATTTAGTATTTCCTTATTAATGGTTGCTGGGTGCTGGGTACTGGGTCCTGGGTAATCTATTTCTGTTTATAACCAGCAACCAGCAACTAGCAACCAGCAACTAAGATATTCAGCAATTTGTTTGCCATTTGATTAATTTGACTTTTTGACATTGCTTTGATAGCATTATTATGTCAATATGACAAATTAGATTGCCCCTAATCCCCTGACCTACGGTCAGCAGGCTGAAGGGGACTTATTGATTGTTAATCTAATGTTAAACCCCCTTCAGGGGGAAGGGGGTATAATAGCAAATCATCAATCCGATTTATGATTGAGTCATTTATTATGAACTGTTTATAAGTATATTTGAATAAATAATTAATAATGAAATGGACAAAATTCTCTGGAAACCGGGGACAATGATCTATCCGCTGCCGGCTGTTATGGTAAGCTGCGGGGCAGTGCCTGAAGAATACAATATTATGACAATTGCATGGACAGGAACAATTTGTACTGATCCTCCAATGTGCTATATATCGGTAAGGCCGTCGCGCTATTCTTATGGAATAATAAAGAAGACATGGTGAGTATGTAATAAACCTCACCACCAAAGCCCTGGCGTTTGCTACAGACTGGTGCGGAGTTAAATCAGGAGCCGATCATAACAAGTTTGCTGAAATGGGTCTTACACCTGTTAAAGGGGAAATAGTAAATGCTCCATTAATAAAGGAATCGCCGGTTAATATTGAGTGTATCGTAAAAGAAATAAAGGAACTGGGATCGCATCATATGTTCATTTCAGAAGTGGTCGCCGTCAATGCTGACAAGACACTGTTTGATGAAAAAACAGGTGTTTTCAGGCTTTATGATGCTGAACCGATATGTTATTCGCATGGCAGGTACTATGAGACTGGAAAGTTCATCGGGAAATTCGGATTTTCGGTTGAAAAAAAGGCGGAAAGGCATAAAGGCAGTGAAGGCATAACAAGCTATTGTTGAAATCTTAATTGATTCTGACCATCCTGGTCAGGAGATATTTTCATCGCTGTTAATAAGTTAACAATAATTGTAGAGAATACCTGTTAATGCAATAAGGTTAACAAGTTATATCCTATTATTTTAGCATATATTTTCATCTGTTACCCTGGCAATTATTTCTGATCGGAGATGAATGAGAAGATCATTGAAGCTTTAATGCAATTATTTGCCCTTATTGCTGAGCCTCAGCGTAATGAAGCTGAGAGGAAGCGTGTTGTGGAGGCATATCTCAGGCATCAGCTCAATCAGGGACTGGTAAATAAATATCTTAATGTCTACAGTCAGGCTTACGATGAAGCGCAGGAAAGACTTGAGAAAAGCACTCCGGAACGGCGCGAAGGCGCTATCGCGATAAGGATAACAAAACTCTGCAAGGATATTAATGAAGAGGGGCAGCTCGACCAGGAACAGAGAATTATAGTTGTGATCCAGGCTCTTGAATTCTGTAAATCGGGGGGAGAAAAAGTAAGTCCGCGTGAACGGGATTTTATATCTACACTGGCTGAAGGACTGAACATTTCAAAGGCTGAATATGAGATAATCGGGAAATTCGTCCTTAATCAGTTTACAGAGATCCCTTCTTCGCAGAACCTTCTGGTCATCACCGGGAATAAACATACTGAAAATCATGACGTCAAATATGCCTATAAAGAACAGCTGAAAGGTCAGATCTGGATACTATTTGTCTCATCGATAAATATGTACTTCATGAGATATGCCCGTTCGGGGGAATTATCAATGAACGGGCAGCTGCTTCAGGAGAATAAAGTGTATCCTGTCAGTCAGGGTTCCTCTATAAAAGGCTACAATATATCCCCTATTTACTATTGGGATATAACTATGAAGTTCCTTAAGGAGGAATTCCTCTCATCGAGGGTTGTGTATGAAGTAAACAATCTGGAATACAGATTTAAAAGCGGCGATGTTGGTATTCACCACATGACATTCAAGAGTGAATCAGGAAGAATGATCGGGATAATGGGAGCCAGCGGTGCGGGGAAATCCACTCTTCTTGGTGTTCTCAACGGGATGAATCCGCCATCGGACGGCGAGGTTCTTATCAATGGAATCAGCATTCATAAAGAGAAGGAAAAAATAAAGGGCCTTATCGGCTATGTTTCACAGGATGATCTTCTAATTGAGGACCTTACAGTTTTTAACAACCTTTATTTTAATGCCAAGCTCTGTTTCGGAAACCTGGCCGAAGAGGAGATAATTCAAAGAGTTGATAATGTTTTGAAGAACCTGGGGCTGTACGAGATCAGGAATATGAAGGTCGGATCACCGCTTAACAAGAAAATAAGCGGTGGTCAGCGAAAGCGGCTCAATATCTCCCTCGAACTCATAAGGGAACCGGCAATACTTTTTCTTGATGAACCTACATCGGGCCTTTCATCGAGGGATTCAGAAAATATCCTTGATCTTCTGAAAGAGCTGGCCAGAAAAGGAAAGCTGTTATTTGTTGTGATCCATCAGCCATCTTCCGACATCTTTAAGATGTTCGACAAGCTGATCATACTGGATACAGGAGGGTATCTGATCTATAATGGCAATCCTGTTGACTCAATTGAATATTTCAAGAAAAAGATCGGACAGCCGAATTACAGTGAAAGTGAGTGTTATGCCTGCGGCAATGTCAATCCGGAACAGATCTTCAATATAGTGGAGACAAGGGTATTCACTGAAAGCGGCAAACCGACTGAAACCCGGAGGATGTCACCCTCAGACTGGCGTGAACTCTATGAAGCAGAGAGAAAGGAAGAAAAACTTGAAGAGGGAAAAGAGCTTCCTGAAATCAATTTTAAAACCCCTGACAGGCTTAAGCAGTTCATCATTTTCACAAAGCGCGACATCCTGTCGAAGATTGCTGATATTCAATATATTCTGATCACACTTTTCGAGGCGCCGGTACTTGCATTCTGCCTTGCGTCGCTTATAAGGTATTTCGATGAGAGTGTCAGGAATCCGGAATATTCCCTGATTGATAACAGCAACCTTCCTGTTTATCTTTTTATGTCGGTGGTTGTGGCGCTTTTTATGGGTCTTACTGTAAGTGCAGAGGAGATCTTTAAAGACAGAAAAATCCTTAACAGGGAAGCATTCCTTAATCTGAGCTGGAACAGCTACCTTATGTCGAAGGTTTTTGTTCAATTCGGAATATCCGCATTGCAGGCCTTTACGTTCGTACTAATCGGTAATGCAATCACAGGGATCAGGGGAATGACCCCTGAGTACTGGCTGATCCTTTTCTCCTGCTGGGCTTCCGCCAATGTGATGGGACTTGTCATCTCCGACAGTTTCAAAGCTGTTGTCACTATTTACATCCTTATACCATTCCTTATTATTCCGCAGATCATCCTTAGCGGTGTACTTGTAAAATTTGAAAAACTGAATCCGAACATTTCTTCACCTGTATCGATACCTTTCTACGGAGAGATGGTCACTGCGCGGTGGGGTTATGAAGCACTTGCCGTTGAGCAATTTGTCAAAAATAAATTCGAGAAGAAGTTCTACGAATATGACAAATCGATGAGCGAGGCCAGATTTAAAAAGGACTACTGGAACTCAAAGCTAAAGGTGAACCTTGAGAATATTAAGAATGACCTGCAGAAAGGTTCCAGGGACAAAGATTTTGATGAGAATCTTTTGCTTGCATCCAATGAGATCAGGAAAGAGCTGGCAGCTACACCAGGTATCAGATTCGAATATGCCGATCAACTGACACCTGAACGGATAACACCTGAAATTATCACTTCAGCACTGAATTACATGGAACTATTGCGCAGATTTTATGTAAAGAAGTACAATGATGCCAATAACCTGAAAGATGCATATATAACAAAACTGGAATCGGAGGATAAGGCCGGATTTCAGAAGCTCAGAAATGATTATTTCAATAAATCTCTTGAAGAGTTTGTTACAAGCAAGAATGAAACTCAGAAAATAATTGATTATCAGGGTGAAATAATACAAAAGCTTGATCCCATTTATATGGATCCCAAGCATAAGTTCATTAAGGCGCATTTTTATTCGCCCACCAAACCTGTTTTCAGGTATTATGTCGACACGTTTGTAATCAATGTACTGGTGATCTGGGCGATGACATTTGTTTTATACCTTATGCTTTACTTCAGGGTACTTAAGAAAATACTGAGTTCAGGAGAAAAGCTTTTCGGAAAGAGGGCTAAGATAATAGATTAGAATTGGATTCAATTAATAAAACCTGTCGCGGATCTATTTAACGTTCCGGTAAAATCTATTCGACAATCTCGATCATTTTAAAGGGTACCCGGATTATGGATTCATAATCTTCCCCGGCTTCGAGCATATCTTCATCATCCTCCTCATAAAACCAGTTCACTTCAACGTCGTTCTTTGCCTTATGTATGGCTTCGAGCTTCTTGAATACATCAAGAATGCATTTTGATGAACTGGTATTGAAATATTCCAGCCTTATGTTCACCACTGTCTTGGCAAGGGGAGTTTCCTTATAAATATCAAGCCAGTCAACAAGCGGCTTGTAAAATTCAACTGAGTTTTCGGGAATTGAACGCCCTTTGATTTCGAAAACACCCTCTTTTGCATCAAATTTAATTGTCGGTGTCTTTGGTGTTCCTTCAATAATGATCGGTTCCATATTTATTCTGTTTAAGTTTGTTTCAGTTAGCGTTGTTTACCGTAATGTTAAGGTAGAAAAAAGAGTTATCCTCATCATACTCCTTAAAAACATATTCCAGTTTATTCCCTGTTTTTCGTGCAATATCCACCAGTCCCAGGCCGCCGCCGCCCTTTGAAGAGATCCTCTGATGATTCAGAATGAACTTATAAAGTTCTGTAATCTCTTCATGACTCGACTGGTTAATCCTTTTAATTTTCTCTTCAAGATCGTTAACGTTAGAAGACCTGATAAAATTGCCCGTAATTATCTTATATCCTTCTTTTACTTTATTGACTGACAGGATTCCATACTTTTCAGATGTCTGATCTTCGAAATCTGCAGGGACCTTGTCGACGTGATGGTATAAATTCTGAAGGCTTTCCACAAGCACATTATAGACTTTCTTCCGGGTTTTCGAGTGTTCCTTGTCTGTAACCAGTTTTTTCTCAATAGCATCAAGGACACCGTTGATCAAATCCGAATCAATATTGCCCTTATAATAAATGATAGGATTCCCGTCAGACAGTTCAGAAAAGTACTTTTCAACATTAAAGCTCATCTAAGCTTCATTTTTAGAAGTCAAGAAATCTGCCAGCAAAGATATAAAAATTCTGAGCATTACGTTTTGAGGGTTTCTAACAATTAATTAACCATGTTATTGGATTCTGGGTGCTGGGTGCTAGGTGCTAGGTGCTAGATATGGTGCCGGTTGTCCGCTGAGTCTGACATCCGGCTTATTCTTCTTTGTTCCCTGGTAGAGTTCATACTTCACGAGGACACATTCAAGAGATCCGTTAAACAGAGGGATCTTTATGGCTGGTTTTAATCCGATCTGCTTTAATGACTCCTTATCCGAAGTAATCAGCCATGCTCTGTAGCCGGGGAAATTATGCTTGAGAGATGAACCGATCATGCTGTATAAGTTGTCAGTCTCTGAGATCCTGATCCTCTGGCCATACGGAGGGTTCATAATAATTACTCCATCATTGTCAGCAGGTTTAAGATCGCGGAAATCCGTCCGCCGGACCGATATCAGATCAGAAAGCCCCGCAGATGCAACATTTGTTCTTGCCTGAGATACAGCGATTTCAGATATATCGCTTCCGGAAATCTTTATTCCGCGAATTACATCCTTTGATTCGCTTTCTTTCCTGACCTGGTCAAACAGGTCTTCATCATAATCCTTCCATCGCTGGAATCCGTAAAACCGCCTGAACCGGCCGGATGGAATACCTGAGGCAATCATAGCCGCCTCAATCGGGATTGTACCTGATCCGCACATAGGATCGAGCAATGATGTATCATAATTCCAGCCTGAAAGGAGAATGATCCCTGCAGCAAGCACCTCATTAATGGGAGCTGATCCCTGTTCTTTCCGGTAGCCTCTTTTATACAAAGGAACAACAGTCGAATCCAATGAAATAGTAACCAGTTCGTTGCTTATATGGAGGTTAAAGACAATCCCGGGATCTTCAGTGTTCACTGAAGGCCGTCTGCCCGTTTTATCGCGGAACCAGTCAGCTATTGCATCCTTCAGCACCAGTCCTGCGTAGCCTGTATGCTGAAACAAGGGTGAATTGATTACCGGTACAATCGAAAAGGTCTTATCAGGATCAAGGAAGTTATCCCATTTAACCCTTAAACTGTTCTTATAAAGGTCTTTACCTGATCTGATCCGGAATTCTGCAACTGTCAGTAAAACCGACAAAGCTGTCCTTAAACAATAGTTGGCAATATATAGCAACTTTATATCCCCGGCGAAGGCCACTGCACGGTTAAGCACCGCAATATCTGAAGCTCCAAGAGTCTTCAATTCTCCGGCAAGGACATTTTCCAGTCCGTACAGTGTTTTTGCTATATATTTCATCCCCGGATTATTCCTGGAAAAGAAGAAATTATTTATGCTTATTTCCTGAACTGATGGTGTGGGATGATACTATTTGTACCCAAGTATTTTGTTGTAAGCAGTTTTATCTGAAACAATCCTGAGTGCATTCATTATTGTAACATCATCGTCATTTATTATCCGGTAGTACTCATTGCTCTGCCAGATATTGGAGGCAATAAGTCCTTTCAGCACGGTCAATAATCTCATTCTGAGATATTTTAAACTGGGAATCATCATATTTCACGCCTGAATCTTCAGCTTTTTTTATCAATAATGTGATCTCTTCAGGTGAAAAACTGAATTTTTCCTTAAAATCATCAAACTGTCTATACCTTGAAGCAAGCGATTTCCTGTTCTTATCAGAGTATTCAAGAGCAAATGAATTAAGAATACCTCTTCTTACAAGGCTCCTGAAGTAATCAGAATAATGTGATGTGTCGGCAGGGACAAACAGATCGGGCATTATTCCACCTCCGCCATAAACAGTTCTTTTATTTACCAGTGTCCTGAATTTCAGAGAATCAGGAAAATGAATGCTGTCGGCATTCATAAGTTCACCGTTGGTATATCGCTCGTAGAAATTCTCAAGATATTTATCATAGCCTTCATTGTAAGGGCTCTGGATCAACCTGTCCGGTAGGTGTATAGTACCTTGCAATTGTGAGCCGGATCATTGAACCGTCGGTAAGATAAAATCCATTCTGCACCAGGCCTTTTCCAAAGGTTCTTCGTCCGACAACAATACCTCTGTCCCAATCCTGCAGGGCACCGGCAAGAATTTCACTTGCTGAGGCTGAGCTCTCGTCGGTCAGAACCGCAATCCGGGCAGAAGCAAGTGTCCCGTTACCTGCAGAGGTATAATCCTGTCTTGGAGTTTTCCGTCCATCGAGATAAACAAGCAGATTTTTGTCGGAAAAGAATTTGTCGGCAATATCAGTGGCAGCAACCATAAATCCGCCGCCGTTCGACCGCAGATCGAGGACCAGATTCTTCATGTTGCTTTTCTGAAGGTAGGCAACTGTATCCATGAATTCACTGGTTGTGGTGGCAGCAAACTTATTCAGCTTTACATAGCCCGTCTCCCTGTCGAGCATATACGCTGCATCGATGCTTGTTATGGGAATTTTGTCCCTGATAATAGTAAAGTCAAGGATATCTTTTTCTCCTTTTCTGAAAACATTCAGGTTGACTTTTGTGCCTTTCATTCCCATGAGTCTGCTTCGCACGCCATTTGTGGAAATACTGATACCGGTAACTTTTTCACCGTCAATAGCGATGATCCTGTCACCCGGCATGAAGTCCGACTTTCTCCGAGGGTCCTCCGGACATCGGCTCTATTACAATAATAGTGTCGCGGAGCAGATTGAACTGAATGCCTATTCCTTCAAAATTGCCATTAAGCGGTTCATTCATCTCTTTCACATCCTTGGCAGATATGTAGACTGAATGCGGATCGAGATTCCTGAGCAGTTCAATGATAGTCGATTCAGTAAGCTTTTTGATATCAGTAGAGTCAACATACCAGGCATCAATGAGACCCAGCGCTCTTCCGATTTTGTAGGTATTTTCATTTAATACCTGGGATGCTACTGACTGGTTTAAAACACACAATGCAATGAATCCCAGAATTGTTATTGTTTTTCTAATTTTCATATGAAGCACTTTTACTCTGTGGATCTCTGCTTGTAACATTATAGTCTTAAGAACTTACACAGAGGGACACTGAGGATACACTGAGTTACACAGAGGAATTAAAAATTAATATCTATTAATACAATAACAAACGATTAATTCAGTAAATTGTTTTCAACATAATCTTTTATTCCCATTCTATCGTTGAAGGTGGTTTTGAGCTGATATCGTATACAACCCTGTTGATCCCTTTTACCTTGTTAATTATCTCATTTGAGATTGATCCAAGAAAATCATATGGCAGACGCGACCAGTCGGCAGTCATCCCGTCGGTTGAAATAACCGCTCTGAGAACCGCTGCATTCTCATAGGTCCTTTCATCACCCATCACGCCTACTGACTGAACAGGGAGCAGTATTACAGCTGCCTGCCAGACAGTATCATACAGCCCGTGCTTTTTGAGTCCTTCAATAAATATCTGGTCAGCATCCTTAAGTATTTCAAGTTTTTCCCTGGTCATAGTGCCAAGCAGTCTTATTGCAAGTCCGGGACCCGGAAACGGATGACGTTTCAGGATCTTATCGGGCAATCCAAGTGCCTGGCCAACCTTCCGGACCTCATCCTTAAACAGGAGACGCAGCGGTTCAATGACCTTCAGGTGCATCTTTTCCGGAAGACCGCCGACATTATGGTGAGATTTTATTGTTGCAGAAGGACCGTTGACCGATACTGATTCAATAACATCGGGATATATCGTACCCTGTGCAAGCCATTTTACATCCTTCACTTTCTGTGCCTCTTCATCAAAAACTTCTATGAATACCCTGCCCACAATTTTTCTTTTCTTCTCGGGATCGCTGACTCCTTCAAGCTGATCAAGGAACCTCTCCCCTGCCCTGACTCCGATTACGTTTAGTCCAAGGTCCTTATATGATTCCATTACAGTTTCATACTCATTCTTACGGAGAAGCCCGTTATCAATAAAGATACAGGTAAGGTTCTTTCCTGCAGCCCTGTTGAGAAGTGATGCTGCAACAGACGAGTCAACACCTCCCGAGATGCCGAGAATCACTTTATCCCCGCCAAGCTCCTTCTGAAGATTCTGAACTGTTGATTCAATGAATGAATCTGCGGTCCAGTTCCCGGAACAGCCGCAGATACCGATAACAAAATTTGTTATCATTTTCAATCCGTCGGTAGTATGATAAACTTCGGGATGAAACTGGATCCCCCAGGTCTTTTCATACTTTATTTTATATGCGCCCGTCTTTACGGATGCAGTTGAACCTGTTATTTCGTAGCCGTCAGGAATGGTTTCGATAGTATCGCCATGCGACATCCAGACCTGTGTCCCGGATTTAATACCCTTAAAAAGAGGGTCGCTTTCATTAAGATGGACCAGATTTGCACGTCCATATTCCCTTGAGCCGGAGGCAAGAACCTCACCGCCATAATTCTGTACAAGGAGCTGGGCACCGTAACATACACCCAGCACCGGAATTTTACCCTTTATATCTGAAAGATCAGGGTTCGGAGCATCAGTATCACGGACAGAATATGGGCTCCCGGATAATATGACTCCTTTTACACTGCTGTCGGGTGCGGGAAAATGATTATAGGGGTATATTTCACAATACACTGAGATCTCGCGTATCCTCCGGGCGATAAGCTGAGTATATTGTGATCCGAAATCAAGTATAAGAATCTTTTCCTGCATGTATTTTTTCGACAGGCGCAAAGATAGTTATTCTTTGTAATCCCCTGGCCCCTATATCCCCTGAAGGGGACTTTTTTTTACTTCCAGGTTTATGCCCCCTTCAGGCCTGCACTGCGCGAACTCGTAGAATCAGGAGGGTTGGAGGCAAGTTCTCCTATATCATAGGTTGTACCATCGATTGCCGGAATTGTATTTGGGAAAATGGCTCTTGCTTCATCCACCAGCACTGAAATATTTTTGTATCGTGCAGAAAAATGACCGATCATAAGAGTTCCTGCATTCGCCTTAAGTGCAATTTTTGCAGCCTCAAGAGTTGTTGAATGACATGTTATTTTAGCCAGGTCTGTCAGGCTTTTATCAAAAGTAGCTTCATGATAAAGGAGGCTGACACCTTTAACGAACGTTGCCAGACGACTGAAAACCCTTGTATCACTGCAATATGCATAGGATAAAGGTGCAGGTGGAGAAATTGTTATTTCTTCATTTTTAATAACTTTCCCCTCGCTGGTAACAAAATCTTCTCCTTTCTTGATTCCGGGAATTCTTACTGTCGGAATATTGTATTTCGTTATACAATCTTTGATAATGTTCCTGTCAGCCGGTTTTTCCCTGAAAAGAAATCCATACGCATTGACCCTGTGTTTAAGAGGTAATGATGTTACGGTAACATACTTGTCTTCATAAATCCTGGCCGGGTCATTGCCCCTGAGGGGTATGAAATCAATTTCAAAATCAAGATTAATGTCAAAATCCCTGAGATGGGAATTAAGCATCTGATCATAGTTTTCGGGGGCGTACAGGTGCAGGGTATTTTCCCTTCCCATAAGGTTAAAAGTGGAGAGCAGTCCATAAAGCCCGAAGACATGGTCACCATGGAGATGGCTTATAAAAATATGGTTGATCTTCCCGAACCTGATTTTGCAATTCCGGAGCTGCATCTGGGTTCCTTCACCACAGTCGATCAAAAACAAACGCTCATGTACATTGAGCACATGAGCGGATGGATATCTTGTTGATGTGGGCAATGCAGAACTACTACCAAGTATGGTCAGCTTCATTGGTATCCTGCAATGCTTGCTTTTAAGATATCATTTTTTCAGCATCAGCTACTGTCTGTGTAATTGTAAGGACAGTATCAAGCTGTGAGATTGTTATAAGTCTTTCAACTGCTTCGCTTAGTCCGCAGAGAATGAAAGTACCGCCGGCATTTTTGCACAACCTGTTTGCGACAAGGATTGCGCTTAAGCCGGAAGAGTCACAATACTGACATTTTGCCAGGTCGAGGATGATGTTTTTCTCTCCTTTTCCCGAAACAAGCACAAGTTCTGACTTAAGTGCAGGTGCAATGTGAGTATCAAGTTTTTCTGACTGAATCTGGATTAGTGTACTGTTGTTCCGACTCTCAATGTTGAAATCCATAGTTATAATTTTAACAAGATAAATTTAACTATTTTTTCTATTTCTTGGATGCTTTACTGGCTTTTTCTTCCATTTCTTCTTTCAGGGCAGCAAGCTGTGTTATATCCCCAAGAGTGGTTTTCTCGACATTAGGTTTGGCTTTCCTTGAAGATTTCCTTGCAGTTTCAGATTCCGGCTTACGGGTTGAAGTTTCAGTAGTTCTTTTTTCATCCTCAAAAACCCTGCTGTGCGAGAGGATTATCTTTTTGGCTGATTTGTTGAACTCAATCACTTTGAATTGCATTTTCTCATCAACTTTTCCTATCGTTCCATCCTCTTTGACAAGATGTTTGGGTGTTACAAAGCCTTCAACCCCATAAGGAAGGGCAATCACTGCTCCTTTATCGAATACCTCAACCACGGTTCCTTCATGAACCGAGTCGATAGTAAACAGAGTTTCAAAAACATCCCATGGATTTTCTTCCAGCTGTTTATGACCTAAGCTGAGCCGTCTGTTCTCTTTATCAATTTCAAGGACAATAACTTCTATTTCAGAATCGATTGAGGTAAACTCCGCCGGATGCTTGATTTTTCTGGTCCATGAAAGATCAGAAATATGAATCAGACCGTCAACGCCTTCTTCTATTTCAACAAAGACACCAAAATTGGTAAAGTTCCTGACTTTGGCGGTATGTTTTGAGCCAACTGTATATTTTTCGTCGATATTCTGCCAGGGATCCGGCTTAAGCTGTTTGATCCCCAGCGACATTTTACGTTCGGTCCTGTCGAGTGTAAGAATAACAGCTTCCACTTCATCGCCGACTTTAAGAAATTCCTGAGCACTGCGAAGATGCTGTGACCATGACATTTCCGAAACATGGATCAAACCTTCGACTCCCGGTGCGATCTCAACAAAAGCACCATAATCGGCCATTACCACTACTTTACCTTTAACCTTGTCGCCTACCTTGAGATCGGGATCAACTGAATCCCATGGGTGAGGAGTAAGTTGCTTGAGACCAAGAGCGATACGTTTCTTGTCATCATCGAAATCGAGAATAACAACGTTCAGTTTCTGGTCGAGCTGAACGATCTCTTCGGGATGGTTGACTCTTCCCCATGAAAGATCGGTGATATGGATAAGTCCGTCAACTCCGCCGAGGTCGATAAATACTCCGTATGATGTAATATTTTTAACGGTTCCTTCAAGAACCTGTCCTTTTTCAAGCTTGGCAATGATCTCTTTCTTCTGTTGTTCGAGTTCAGCTTCAATAAGTGCCTTATGCGAGACGACGACATTCTTGAATTCCTGGTTGATTTTCACCACCTTGAATTCCATTGTTTTACCAACAAAAACGTCATAATCGCGGATCGGTTTTACATCGATCTGTGAACCCGGAAGGAATGCTTCAATTCCAAAAACATCAACGATCATACCACCCTTTGTCCTGCACTTGATATATCCGGTTATTATTTCATCTTTTTCAAGTGAAGCATTTACCCGGTCCCATGAATTTATAGCGCGGGCCTTTTTATGCGATAGCAGAAGCTGGCCTTTTTTGTCTTCCTGGCTTTCAACATAGACTTCAACGGTGTCGCCTACTTTCAGATTCGGATTGTACCGGAATTCGTTAAGGCTGACCACTCCTTCTGATTTATAGCCGATATTGATCACAACTTCGCGGGGAGTCATCTGGATGACCGTCCCGTTTACGACCTCGTCAACTGCCACAGTCGACAGGGTCTCATCGTATAAAGCTTCATATTCCTTGTGCTTCGGTGTGTTTTTAAGCTCTTCACTTTCGAAGCTCTCCCAGTCGAAATCCTCAGCAGATGGTGCGATTTTTACCTCAGCTTTAGGTTCAACTACCTCGATTTCTTTAACTTCTTCAGGTTCATTAATTGTTTTCCTGAACTTTTTCTCTTTCAGAGTTTCTTCCAGGGCTGCTGCAACCTCTTCTTCAGCAGGTGCAGTCATCTCTTCATTTTTCTCAACTGCTTCAGATGAAACAACAGCTTCCTCTTCAACAGGTAAAATTTCTTCTTCAACAACCTGTTTTACAGGTTTTTCTTTAATCTCTTTTACTTTTGCTTTTTTGGGCGGTTTGATCTCGTCCTCAATGTTTTCAACCTTTTCTTTTTTGACAGGTTTCTTCTTGCTTTCAGTCATAATTGTAATTAAATGAACTAATAATTAATAAGTTAGACATTATTTTGTTAAAAAGTGGTTGCAAAGGTATATTTTTTTATTGAAATGTTATATAATATTTAAGATTTTCTAGCAGTTATTAGGAAGAAGCGTAGAGACGTAGAGCGTAGAGCGTAGAGCGTACGAGCGAGACTTCGAGCTGACTGAGGACGGAGACCGAGACTGAGACCGATGAGAAGACTGATGACTGAAGACTGTGACTGCAGACTGATGACTGAGGACTGAAGACTGCAAGACTGAAGACTGCAGACTGCAGACTGTGACCGCTTAACACTGACAACTTTTAATATTGATATGTTCTATTATCTTTGTACAAACTATAAAATTCAGAATTAAAACTTCCCCGGAATATGAAGATTGCAGTTATCGGAACAGGTTATGTAGGGCTGGTTACAGGCACTTGTTTTGCTGAAAGCGGAGTAAAAGTCGTATGTGTTGACAATGACCTGAAGAAAATCCAATTATTGAAAAGCGGGAAAGTGCCGATTTTTGAACCCGGTCTGGATTCGATGCTGATACATAACCTTGAAAAGGGAAGGCTTTATTTTACAGATGATATTAGTGAAGCAACTGACGGAGCTGAGGTAATATTTATTGCAGTGGGAACACCTCCCGGTGAAGATGGCAGTGCTGATCTTAAACATGTTCTGGCTGTTGCTTCCAACATTGGCAAATTCATAAAGCATTACGTTGTGGTGGCAACCAAAAGTACAGTTCCCGTTGGCACGGCTGAAAAGGTACGGAGCATCATAAAGAACGAACTTGAAGCGCGTAAGTCGGACATCTCTTTCGATATAGCTTCCAATCCTGAATTCCTCAAGGAGGGATCGGCTGTCGAAGACTTTCTTAAACCCCAGCGCATCATTGTCGGAGTCGACAACGAAAAAGCAGGCGAGATCATGAAGAGGCTCTATATGCCGTTTCTTCTGAATAACCGTCCTGTAATTTTTATGGATATCCCCTCGGCTGAACTTACAAAGTATGCTGCGAATGCCATGCTGGCTACCCGAATCAGTTTCATAAACGAAATTGCGAACCTCTGCGAACTGCTGGGGGCTGACATCAACAATGTAAGAAAAGGCATTGGCAGTGATATGCGTATTGGTAACCGTTTCATCTACCCCGGTTCCGGTTACGGAGGATCGTGCTTCCCGAAAGATGTAAAAGCAATTCTTAAAACAGCATCGGACCTTAATTATGAGCTGAAGGTCATTTCTGCTGTTGAGAGGGCCAATGAATACCAGAAGAAGGTGGTTTTAAATAAAATCAATGGTTACTTTAATAACGATCTCAAGGGAAAAGTAGTTGCAGTGTGGGGATTATCATTCAAACCAAAAACTGATGATATAAGGGAATCATCCGCAGTTTACCTGGTCGAAAAGCTGCTGGAAGCAGGAGTAAAAGTACGTGCTTATGATCCTGCGGCAATGGAAGAGACAAAAAAACAAATCAATAACAGGATATACTATGCTGAAGATCCTTACGATGCTGTAAAGGGAGCTGATGCACTGGCCCTTATGACTGAATGGCCGGAATTCCATCTGCCTGATTTTGGAAAGATGTCAGAACTTATGAATGGTAAAGTGATATTTGACGGCAGGAATATTTACGATCCGGAAGAGCTGAGGGGAAAGGGATTTGTATATTTTGGGATTGGAAGGAAGTGATGAGGTGCGAGGTGCGAGAGACATGAGGTACGAGGTGTGAGGAAGAAGTAAAGCAGAGGGCGGAGAGCTGAGGGCAAAACAGTGTAACTCCGTGTTTAAGAAGGACATATGATCATAATAAAAGAAGGATTGCTTCGTCCGCCTGTTGGCGGACTCGCAATGACAGCATAAAGGATTAAATTTTAGAATCTTATGAAAGGTATAATATTGGCGGGAGGTTCAGGGACAAGGCTATACCCGATAACCAGTGCAATATCGAAACAGATGCTGCCCGTTTACGACAAGCCGATGATCTACTATCCTTTGTCGGTTCTGATGCTGGCGGGGATCAGGGATATTCTTGTCATCTCAACTCCGAGGGATCTCCCGGCATTCAGGGAACTGCTTGGCGACGGCTCATCGCTGGGAATCAGATTCAGCTATATTGAACAGCCATCGCCTGACGGTCTGGCTCAGGCATTTATCCTGGGTGAAAAATTCATCGCCAATAATCCGGTGTGCATGATCCTCGGGGACAATATCTTTTACGGACACGATTTTGGCAATACCCTTCTCAAAACGACAAAATTAAAAAAAGGAGCATGCGTCTTTGGTTATTATGTCACTGATCCTGAGCGTTACGGAGTTGTGGAATTTGACAAGAACAGAAAGGCGGTCAGTATTGAAGAGAAACCCGTAAAACCAAGATCAAATTATGCAGTAACCGGTCTCTATTTTTATGATAACACCGTGGTAGAGAAGGCAAAATCGTTAAAGCCGTCTATCAGGGGCGAACTTGAAATTACAGATCTGAACAGGATGTATCTTAATGAAGGCACACTTGAAGTAAGGGTGATGGGGAGAGGAATGGCATGGCTCGATACTGGTACTTACGAAAGCCTCCTGCAGGCTGCAAATTTTATTGCAACCCTCGAACAGAGGCAGGGGCTTAAGGCTTCATGCATTGAGGAGATAGCTTATAAGAGGGGATTTATTACAAAAGCCCAATTAATTACACTGGCAGAACCGGTCAGGAAAAGCCAGTATGGAATGTACCTGTTAAGAATTGCTGATGAAGAGATTAATGTTTTTGAGAATTCAACTATATAGCATAAATGGAAATTACTGAAACAGGATTCAGCGGACTTAAAATAATTCAACCGAGAATATATTCCGACACCAGAGGTTATTTTTTTGAAAGCTATAAACTTGAAACCTTTCTTAAAGCAGGAATACCATTTAACCCTGTTCAGGATAATGAGTCAAAATCAGTGGAAGGGGTCATCAGGGGATTGCATTATCAGTTAGAGCCTTTTGCCCAGGCAAAACTGATAAGGGTAGTCCTGGGGAAAATTTATGATGTTGCAGTCGATCTGCGCAAAAACTCACAAACATTCGGAAAATGGTACGGAATTGAGCTTGATTCGGAAAACAAAACGCAGTTTTTCATTCCCAAAGGTTTTGCTCATGGATTTTCTGTATTAAGCAAAACGGCAATTATACAGTATAAATGCGACAATTTATATAATCCTCAATTTGAGAGAGGCATATCACTGAATGATCCTGATCTGGGCATCGACTGGCTCGTTGGGAACCTGAAATCCATAATCAGCGATAAGGATTTAAGACATCCGCAGTTAAAAGCGGCAGAGAATAACTTCTAAATTAAATTTTACGGTATGGCTGTGATTTTGGTAACTGGTGCGAAAGGTCAGCTCGGAAATGAAATAAAGGTTTCATCAAAGAACTATTTTGGTTACGAGTTTATCTTTACTGACATCGACACACTTGATATTACAGATGGCAGAAAGGTCAGGAAGTTTATAAGCAGCAATTTTTGTGACTGGATCATAAATTGTTCTGCTTACAATTTTGTTGACAAAGCGGAAACAGACTATGACAAGGCGATTCAGATCAACGGCTTTGCTATAAAGAACCTTGTTGATGCAATTAAGGGAACAGATTCCAGATTAATTCATTTTTCAACAGATTATGTTTTTGATGGCAATGCAAATGTCCCTTACAATGAAAGATCTCCCGCTAATCCCCTTTCAGCTTATGGGAAGTCAAAGCTCGAAGGCGAGAAATATGCTTTGCAGCATTCAGCTTCCATGATCATAAGAACATCCTGGCTATACTCCGAATTTGGAAATAATTTTGTGAAATCTATTCTGAATAAAGGAAAGGTCAACGAACCCCTGAACGTGGTCTTTGATCAGACCGGGACGCCGACCTATGCTGCTGATCTGGCTGATGCAGTTTTACTTATAATCTCAAAAGTGGTCAGGAACCAGATTGCATTTAATGCTGGTTTATACCATTACTCAAATGAGGGAGTTTGCAGCTGGTATGATTTTGCAACTGAAATTATCCAGGAATCAGGATTGAAGTGCAGGATAAATCCTATACTTTCAAAAGATTTTCCTTCCGCAGCAAAAAGACCAGTCTATTCTGTGCTTGATAAAAGCAAAATAAAAGAGAACTACGGTCTTGAAATACCGCATTGGAGGGTGAGCCTGAGGAAATGCATGAAGTTGTTGCTACAATAAATTGGCAAGGACGGAAGTCAGAAGACGGATGACGGATGACAGAAGACAAGGATATGATCTTGATTCGCTTCGGTCTTCCGCCATTTAATAATAAAATATTTACCAATATGTTATCAATAGAAGAAATAAGAGACAAAGCCCGGCAATGGTTAGGACCTGAATTCAATGAAGAAACCCGCAAGGAAGTAAGGGAGTTACTGGAGAAGGATGAAAAGAAACTTATTGATGCCTTTTACCAGGATCTGGAATTCGGCACCGGAGGATTGAGAGGCATTATGGGTGCCGGTACAAACAGGATGAATATCTATACTCTCGGTATGGCGACCCAGGGACTTTCAAACTATATTATCAGGGAATGCGGCAGATCCGGTATTAAAGTTGCAATAGCTCACGACTGCCGTAATAACAGCAGGTATTTTGCGGAGACTGCCGCTGACATATTTTCTGCAAACGGATTTGAGGTTTACCTTTTTGAATCCCTGCGGCCGACACCTGAGCTTTCATTTGCAATCAGACAATACAAATGTAACAGCGGAGTAGTGATAACTGCTTCTCATAATCCTCCGGAATACAATGGCTACAAGGCTTACTGGAACGACGGAGGCCAGGTTGTTGCTCCTCATGATGAAGCAATAATCGTGGAAGTCAGAAAAATAAGATCGGTTTCGGAAATAAAATTTGACAGGAAAAGTGATAAAATAAAAATCCTGGGAAAAGAGACTGACCGTTTGTTTCTGAATGAGGTGTTAAAGATGAGCATCAATCCTGACATCATCAGGAAGCAAAATAATATCGGTATTGTTTATACGCCTATTCACGGCTCCGGCGGTACCCTTGTTCCGCAGGCTCTTGAAATGTTCGGGTTTAAGAATATCCAGACTGTTCCGGAACAGGATATTGTGGATGGCAATTTCCCAACGGTCAAATCTCCAAATCCCGAAGAACCGGCAGCTCTTTCACTTGCAATAAAAAAAGCATATGAAACCGGTGCTGAGCTTGTAATGGCTACAGATCCCGATGCTGACAGACTTGGAATTGCAGTGAGAAATGAAAAGGGAGAGTTTGTCCTTCTGAACGGGAACCAGACCGGTATTCTGCTCACCCATTATATTCTCTCACAGTATAAGGAAAGAAAAAAGTATAAAGGGAATGAATACATCATTAAAACAATTGTTACAACCGACCTTCTCGACAGAATAGCTGAAAAACATAATGTCAGATGCTACAATGTGCTGACCGGATTCAAGTTCTTTGCAGAGCTTATCCGGAACCTTGAGGGTAAGGAAAAATATATCGGAGGCGGGGAAGAAAGCTACGGATTCCTTCCGGGTGATTATGTAAGAGACAAAGACGCAGTTGCTTCATGTGCCATTGCTGGCAGAGGTGGCTGCATGGGCAAAAAGCAGGGGAAAATCGCTTTACAGCCAATTGATTGATATCTATCTTGAATATGGGTTGTACAAGGAAAACCTGATCAATATAGTTCGCAAAGGGAAAGAGGGTGCTGATGAGATAAAGGCTATGATGACCGGATACAGAAGCAATCCTCCCGCAACCATCAATAACAGCAGGGTGGTAAAGATGGATGACTACAGTACTCTTATATCAACTAATTGTATCACAGGAGAGAAGAAGAAGATTGACCTGATAAAATCTGATGTCCTTCAATATTTTCTTGAAGACGGATCCAAGATCTCAATAAGACCTTCCGGAACTGAACCAAAAATCAAATTTTACTTCAGCGTAAATACAAAACTACCTCATCAGACAAATTTAAAGAAACCGAAAAGATTCTCAATCAAAGAATTGCTGAAATCATCAAGACTTGAAACTATCTTGATTTTTTACCACGGAGTAACGCGGAGTTTACACGGAGTTGCACAGAGTTTTTAACAGTGAACTGCGAGCATCGCGAGTAATCGTACAGTGTGACTCGGTGGTAAATGGATTCTATCAACTTATTATGAAATCATACCGAAAAGAACTCTGGTTCGAAACATCAACAAGAAGGGCATTTATTAACATAACCCGGCAGGTTGAATTGTGTCTTGCGGAGAGCGGCATTCAGGAAGGACTCCTGCTATGCAATGCAATGCATATAACCTCGAGTGTATTCATAAATGATGATGAATCAGGTTTGCATCACGACTTTGAGGTCTGGCTGGAGAAGCTTGCTCCTGAAAAACCATATTCCCAGTACAAGCACAATGGCTTTGAAGATAATGCGGACGCTCACATTAAAAGGACACTTATGGGAAGGGAGGTTGTGGCAGCTGTTACCAACGGCCATCTGGATTTTGGCCCGTGGGAACAGATCTTCTATGGCGAATTTGACGGCAAACGCCGGAAACGGGTCCTGGTAAAAATCATTGGAGAATAAATAAGGCGTCGGGCAATCTGGCGATCACGCAGTCTTTTGACAAGACGCAAACTGCAACGCCTGACATTTTAAAAAACTCATCTGAGAAATTCACCAGATATACCCTGTCGGTAGAACGGGTAAGAGCAGTATACAGCCACCTGAGATAATCAATCGTAATTTCATTCCTGTTGAACATTCCCTGATCGATAAATACCCTCTCCCACTGTCCGCCCTGAGCTTTGTGGCATGTGACCGCATAAGCAAATTTGATCTGCAGAGCATTAAAATAAGGATCCTCCCTGACAGCCTCATATTGCTTCCTGCGTGTTTTCAGATGAACATAATCGGACTGAATCTTCCTGAACAGTTCGCTGTTTTTCTCAGATGGCAGAGCGGGAGTATCAAGATGCAGAACATCAAGCATCACCTTCGATTCCAGCTCAAGATCATAATCAGGGAACCACAGCAGCATTTCAGCATAATGGAAGTCATACCTCTCTTCGTATTTCCTTATTTTTCTTACCTCAGCAATGTCGCCATTGGCTATAAAGCCAATCTTTTCATCCTCGTTTATTATGAAATAATTGTTTTTAACAACCATGACCATATCGCCGGGGCTTATCTCTTCCTCCCTGAAAAATATCCTGTTTCGGATTCCCTGGTTATAGCGGTTAGCCTGTTTGTTGGAATTAACAACTATGATGGTGCCATTCAGGCCACAGCTCCCATAAGCAGTGGAAATTTCATCTATCAGATCTTCACCGCTTAATCGTCGGATATCATTGAAATTGGTACAATCAATCGAGGGACGGGCAAGGTCATTTTCTCCGACCTGGCCTCTGATCCTGGTCGCATTCATCAGGACTCCGGATGTCTCGCTTTGACGGAGAACCTGCTTCAATTCAGCAGTTATTAGTCCAAATCCATATTCCTTAAGAATGTCTGTGTCGAGGGCAGGGCTCACGCAGGAACCAACAGGAGGCAACTGGGCTGTATCCCCTACAATTATGAGTTTGCAGTCAGTTCCGGAGTATACATATTCAATAAGATCATCCAGGACTTTGCCGCTTCCGAAGATGGATACCTCATTTGAAGTGTTTGAGATCATAGAGGCTTCATCCACAATGAAAAAAGTATCCTTACTGAGATTTCTGTCAAGAACAAAAGTGCCTATCCCCTCTTTAACAGATTTCTGCCTGTAAATCTTTTTATGGATGGTAAAAGCCTGGCTGCCGGCATATAAAGCAAGGACTTTTGCAGCTCTCCCCGTAGGAGCAAGCAGAACCGTTCGCATTCTTAAGAGATCGAGAGTTTTAACAATTGAGCTTATTATGCTTGTCTTACCTGTGCCGGCATATCCGGTAAGCAGGAAAATGACGTCGGTATTATTTTCACAGATATAGGATGCAATTTTCTTCAATGCGTCAGATTGATCTTCGGTCGGAGTGTTCCCGAGATTCTTGCAGAGGTTATTATATATTATTGTTTCGCGCATTACTTATTAAGATCACTAGTCATGGCGGCTTGGATATTTTTTTTACTTTTGTTTGTAAACATAAACATTCTAAATAACAATTAAAACATAACTCTGTGGATCTCTGGGCCTCCTCTGCGATCTCTGTGTAGCAAAATAAAAAACTTACACAGAGCGACACAGAGTGATCACAGAGCGACACGGAGGAGTTAAATGAATCTTCCTGCCGATGCCTTTTCTGGAACTCTTTGACGAAACTCTTGATATAAACTCAACTGAAAATTATGAGTTATCGGTTCAGGCAAGTCCTGATGAACTGTCATTCTGTATCCTTGATACTTTAAGGAACAAATTTGTGCTTCTGAGATCATATGAATCTGAAGACAAAGCAAAGTTTGATCCGAACGGTCTGAGTGAAATTATAAATAAGGATGATTTCCTGACAAGGCACTTTAGGAAAATAAATATAATAACCCCCTCTTCCAAATCAACACTGGTTCCCGGGCCGTTATTCGACGGTTCGAAGAAAGATGATTATTTCAGATTCAATCAGATCGCTTCGGAAGATGAGAAGATCATGGTCAATAAGCTTCGGGATCCTGATATTTTCTTACTTTTTTCATTACCTGAAGGAATTACGAATACACTGAATTCTTCTTTCCCCGGAAGCAGATTTATGCACCAATTGAAGCCGCTGTTTCAATATATTAGTTTCAACCGGAGATCTATCGGTATTAATAATGTTCATGTTCATCTGGAAGGAGATTACCTGAACATGGTCATCTTCGATCAAAATACGTTAAAATTCTGCAATACATTCCATTACAACACAATATCTGATATTCAGTATTATGTCCTGTATGTTCTCAGGCGGATGAATATCAGACAGGAGGAGACAATCTATTTTAGCGGAAGGACCCTGAAAAAGAAAGAGATCCTCAGCAGTTTTTCAAATTACCTGAGTGCAATAAGGTTTGCTGTACCTGAGGGCAATTATACATTCAGCTATGTTTTCAATGAGACTGAGCTTCATAAATTTCTGACTATTTTCAGTGCAGTGAATTGCGAATAATCGGAGGTAAATATAAGGGAAGGATTATTAATCCTGTATCCGGACTGAAAGCAAGGCCGACGACCGATTTTGCCAGGGAGGGTCTTTTTGATATCCTTAATAACCGTGTCGATTTTGAGTCGATAAGTGTGCTTGATCTGTTTTCCGGGACGGGTAGCATTGGTTTTGAATTTGCATCGAGGGGAGCTGAGGCAGTTCATCTTGTTGAAAAAGACCAGAAGCATATTGCCGGGATCAGACGTGCAACAGCAATGATCGGATTCACCAATATCAAGCCGATACATATAGATGTAAAAGCCTATTTAAAGACCTGCAAATTCAAATATGACATAGTATTTGCCGATCCGCCTTATGATCTTAATTGGCTAAAAAGCATTCCTGATCTTGTCATTCAGGCAGACATTTTAAAGGATGACGGATTTTTTATATTGGAACATCCCAGATCGATGAATTTCAGGGATCATGAAATGTTCTTTGAACACCGTAATTACGGGAGTGTGAATTTCAGTTTTTTCTCTCCCGCAAAGGGCTAATTTTAAACATTTTAATATAATGTCGTCGGCTTTAAAAGTATTGAGAAATCAATATATTTCCGGTAATAATTTTGCATAATTAAAAAAACGCTTAATTTTGCATCGCATTTGAATTTTGGTGCGGTAGTTCAGTTGGTTAGAATATCGGCCTGTCACGCCGAGGGTCGCGGGTTCGAGTCCCGTCCGCACCGCAGGAAAAACGAAAAGCTGTGCGCAGAGCACAGCTTTAGTATTTTAAGATGGCAGCGTTGATCCCGCTTCAGCGGGAGCATAAGCTGACAGATTAAAATACGTTAAATGATGCGTCAGCATCATTTCGTTTTTCCTGGCCAGGTAACCAGTGGAGGAAAGGGTCCGATCGATGCACGCCGAGCTGGCAGGAGTGAGATCAATCCCGTCCGCACCGCCCCTACACCCTCAAATCCCCTTGATAATCAAGGGGTTTTGTCTTTTCTGCCACAAAATCCGCCACAAAATCCGCAAAATCCGCCACAAAATTTTCCCCTCTTTTGACCCCAAAGTCTTATTACCTCAATTTATAAATAACCATACCATATATCTGCTGGTATTCAAGCTCTTAACTGGAAGTTTTTATAATTTTTTATAAAATATTTCTGAGAGCCAGTTTTGGCCAAATTCTTTTCTTTTCCAAGAATTTTTTTTCTTCCTGATTTTGTAGCCGGATCCGAATCAGTCAGGTGGACTGCTCAGACTTAGCTGTCATTTCTTTTCGTCCCGGTATTTATGCTGAAAAATGCTCCTGTTCTGTGGAGTCTTTCTGATAACATAGAGTTTGATGAAATAATGTCCATCAGGTTGTGGAATGAAGTTAGTAAAGAGGAAGAACTTCTGGAGTTTGAATTCTGATACCAATCTGTAAAAGCCAGTATTCTTTGAACCACCCGCAGGAAAATGCTCTGATACGAAGATTTTCACTCTGTCTCGTACAGTAAGAAAGGGACCCTCCGCTTCGTTGGCTGGTGACCGACGATCAGGGTTTTTCATTCCGCTGCAGGAAGTTATCAAAAGACAGAAGAAGAAAAATCCAATTACATGTGGTGTTTGCCTTATCAGCCTTAATGTCTGTATTAATATCATTACTATTTGTTTACCCGGATTTGCAGGCCGTCTGAAATTTTGGTGGTTGTTTCATCATTGCATAATTCCAGACTGATCTTCCAGAGTTTTTCCTGCATTTCCTGGCTAAAGGCCGTTTCTTCCTCCTTCATCCCTATAAACTCATTTTTCTTCCATGTGACAAATTTTCCAGATTTCTTCAGGCTTTCTTCCTGATTTTCTGTGAACAAAGGAGCCATTATCTTCCCGCATTCCTCTATTGAAATAAATGTACCAAAAAACTTCATTACAGTTGCCATTGTTCTCATTGAGCGCGGAATAATATTAATCTGATTACTCCACACTGTTTTAGATATTTCAAAACCAATGAAGGATACTTTTGAGCCTTTTGCGTTTTTATACAAATCATGTAATGTAACAAGTAGCATTCTTTTAGCTACCATAGCCTGATGGATCCCGTTTTCAAAACTCCAGCCATTTTTCATCTGGATGTCTTCCCAGAATATTTTGCCGCCACGGGTTACATTGAATATCACCCTACCCCCATTCTCCGAGTTCTCCAGCAAGCTCAACAGGTTTAAAGTCAGCATAAACTGAGACAAATAATTCACCTGGAAATGTGAATCCATTCCATCTTCAGTTTCTACACGTTTTGCCGCATAACCCAGTCCGGCATTTATGAAGAGACAATCAAGGTATTTGTGTTTACTCTTGATCTCGCTGATTGCATTCCGGACATCACTGAGCCTGGCAAGGTCACATAATACAAATGACAATTTTTTATTCATCGTGGAGCTCCCAATCTCTCTGATCGTAGCCTCACCAAGTTCTTTTGACCGGCACAGCAGGATGATTTCATGAATCTGGTTGTCAACTCCTGCCAATACTTTAGCCACTCCTTTTCCCATTCCATTTGTGCCACCGGTTACTAATACTTTCATATCTGTTCCTCCTTTATTTTTAAAACAATTTAGCAGGTGTCTCCAGACCTTATTCCGGATAGTACCCTGTTATTTGGGTTGCTCAATACTATTATTCCCAAACAGTGCGTAAGGTTTTTTACTGAAATTATCGTCAAACAGACAGCCGATAAGAAAAGTGAAAATAATAAATACAATCAGAACCAGCAATTAGGTTATAGATGTTTTTTGAATATCCTGCCGATTTTTTGTATCACAAACCTCGCCAGGACAGTATTGTGCTTTTTCTTTAAAAAAGAGGGGATAAAACATACAACCCAGACAAATCCCAAAAGCAGATTCAAAGAACAGGAATATAAGGCAAATCAGACAGATAATACCTGTTATCGGGCTGTAGGCGTTTATAATTATGAAAAAAATAAACATGGCAGCTGATAATACAACACCGATTATCCAGGCAAACTTCTTTGCTTCTGCACCGAAATATTCAGGCGTTTGATTTCGAACCATTAATCGTCCGAGTATCAATCCCGTAATGTATTAATGATCAATGCGACACAGTTATCACTACATTTCCAATCTTATGACCTTTTTCAACATATTCATGGGCAGCAGGTAATTCTTCAAGTGGATATTGCCTGTCAATTATGGTTTTTAATTTACCTTCTTCAATTAGTTTTCGAATGAAATTCAGTGCTTCAGTCTTGTTAAGGGACATCCCGGAAATCACTTTCTTTTTACTTCCATATTTGGTCAGCAAAGCCAGAATGGCAACCTTAAAAGTCATTACAGTTGTAACATATTTGCCTTTACTTCTTAGAGCCCTTTTACAGAAGCTAAATGAGCTTTTCCCGACTGTGTCAAATATTATATCATAATTATCACCGGTTTCTGTAAAATCTTCTTTTGTGTAATCCACAACTTTATCGGCTCCCAATGATTTAACCAACTCAATATTTTTTGTACTGCAAACACAAGTAACCTCAGCGCCACAATATTTAGCCAGTTGTACTGCAAATGTTCCGATACTTCCTGATGCTCCATTTATAAGTACTTTCTGCCCTTTTTGAATATTGGCTTTTTCTTTAAGAAAGAACAGGGCAGTTGTTGCACCGTCAACTACAGATGCAGCTTCTTCAAAGGAAATATTATTGGGTTTAATCGCAAGCGATGCTGTTTCACTCATGCATTTATATTGAGCATAACAACCGGTTCCAAAGCCTCTGAATGCAAAAACTTCATCACCTGGTTTAAACTTTTTTACCTTATTGCCTACGGCTTCAATCTTACCTGAAAATTCTGTTCCTAAGATTTGAAACTTTTTCATTGGCTTAAAGAGACCCAGCAGGATTCTGCTCAAAAAAGTATCACCTCTTCGCATCATGCAATCGGCAGTTGTAACTGTAGTCGCAAAAACTTTGATCAGGACTTCGTTGGGTTCAGGTGTTGGTTTTTCCACCTCAGTAGGTTCAAGCACATTTGGCGAGCCATACTTTTTGTAAAAATTGCTTTCATATTAATTAGTTATTTGTATATCCGGCTTTAAATATCTGTAGGAGAAATACCAACTTTATTCTTAAAGAATTTACTAAAGCTTTGAGGGTATTCAAACCCAAGTTCGTAAGCAATTTCGTTAATGCTTTTATCAGAACTGACCAGTAATGGTTTTTGCTTTTTCCAATAAATAATAATGAATATGTTCCTGCGTGTTTTTTCCTGTTTCGCTTTTAAGCAGGTCGCTGAAATAATTTGGAGAAAGGTTCATTGCTTCTGCACAATACTTTACTGTTGGGAGACCATTATTTTTCAGTTTGTCAGACTTGAAATAATCTGTAATAAATTCTTCAAACCGAACAATGACATCTTTATTCTGATTGGTGCGGGTAATAAACTGCCGACCATAAAAACGTCTGCAATAGTTTAAAAGAAGTTCAATATTCGATATTATAAGGTCATGAGAGTAATGGTCAATATTGGTATTATATTCATTCTCCATCTGTTTTAATATGGAGAGTAAAATATGTTTTTCCTGTTCAGAAAGGTGCAATGCTTCATTTTCGGCATATGAGAAAAAAGAATATTCATTTATTTTTTTCCCTAATGCTGTATTCCTTATTAATTCGGGATGAAAATATAAACCCCAGCCTTCTGTACTGTTCGCTTCTTTTTTCCGATCGAATGTAATAATCTGTTCCGGAGCAGTACACAGCAATGTACCTTCTTTATGGTCAAAAACTTGTCTGCCATAAACAAAATTGCAGTGTTTTTTGAAATTCACAGAATAAAAACTGCACATAAAACTACCAGATTCGGGAGTGTTATTTACATTTACTTTCGAGATAATCTATAACTGTAACCAACGGATGTTTAGGTTTTTCAAAACCTGCTATTTCGTGCAGTTCGCCAATTGTCTGAACTTTGTAAGCTATATTTTTCATGACTGTTCTATTATTTCAAGAAACAAAGTAAGTCAACATTGAAGAACTTGTAAATAGCCAAATTACAGGTTGTTGTATCCAATTTACTGATTTTTCTAACTTACACTGGCCAGACAACCGCTCAATGAAAACCGGACTGAAATTAATTAGAATAATTCATGTCTTATATGAATCAATTTGTATAGCAGGTTACACAACAACTATATATGTGATTATCTGTGGCTTACATCGTAATAATTACATTTCCTTTTTTATGACCTTGTTCGACATACTGAAAAGCTTCAGCTGTCTTTTCAATTGGAAAGCTTCTGTCAATAACCGGTTTTAACTTTCCGGATTCAATAAGCTCTATGAAGAATTTCAGATTTTCAGCCCTTTCTGTTGATACTCCACCCTTAATTTTCTTGCCTCCGACAATTGAGGTCCAAAGCACCTTCAGGAAATCCTTAACTTCCATCATGTTATCAAGATAGATCCCTTTTGGTTTTAAAATGCCCTTGCATTGTGAGAAAGTAGTCTTGCCAACTACATTAAAAACAAAATCATATTTCTCATCGCTTTTGGTAAAATCCTCTATAGTATAATCAATTACTTTTTCTGCTCCTAAAGATTTCACCATTTCTGCATTCGTGGCACTACAGACACCTGTGACCACTGCTCCATAGTACTTTGCAAGCTGAACTGCATATGTACCAATTGCTCCTGAAGCACCATGGATAAGTATCTTTTGTCCGGCCTGAATTTTTGCCAGATCTCTTATGAAAAACAATGCAGTATTTCCCGCCAATGATATAGCGGCGGCTTTCTCCCAGCTCAAATCAGCTGGTTTTATAGCCAGTGCTCCGTTTTCAGGAACACAGACATACTCTGCATGACCCCCAAATTTGGTCCCGGGTGATCCAAAGACCTGGTCACCCGCCTTAAATAGTTTTACATCTTTTCCGATGGCTTCAATTTCTCCTGCCAAATCAATCCCAAGTATTTTTATTCTGGGCTTTTTGAAACCAAACATTATTCTTGCAAAAAACATAAACGATTGTGGAACAAATGTGAAGTTGCGGGCATTGCAGTCCGTAGTTGTTACTGTTGTAGCATGTATTTTTATCAATACTTCATTGTCTCCGGGAACTGGTTTTTCTACCTCCAGAAGCTGAAGTTCGTCCGGTGGTCCGTATTTTGTGTGTACAATTGCTTTCATTTTTTCAAATTATAGGGATTTATACTATTTATTGTCAGCATATCACTTATCGGTTGTTGGTATTTCGTCGTTTATTTTGGATCTTCTTTTATCTTCCAATCTTTATAAATCATTTCAAAACCCGCACATATGCTTTTAAATCCTAATGAGTTATGGGTTTCGCTTTTATAATGGATATAATCCCATTTTAATCCTTCCGGTGCATACGTTTCAAGTGCATCAATAAAAGAAAAAACGCCCATTCCATTTTCATTTGACAATGAAATAAAGATTGATTTTTTAATATCCTTATTATTTTTAAGAAATTCGGGCATTTTCTTGATGCAGGATTGATCATCGTACCATAAACTTGGGTCAATGCATATAAATGAGTTGAATAATTCAGGTTGATTTTCCAAAGCATAAATAGCAAATAATCCTCCTGCAGAATGTCCAATAATACAACGTTCTGAATTTGCCGGGTAAGTTGAGTCAATTAATGTTACCAATTCTGAATTTATAAAACGAAGGAATTTATCAGCCCCTCCGCCGGTTGGTTGTTCTTTCGAAGGTGTGGGCAAATAATCTCTTTCTCTATCGTTGGAGACAATACCCACGATTATCATTCGGGGCATAATTTTCAACATATCTGAATAATAATTCACAATTCCGAATGTTGCAAAAAGATTATTCCCCGGATCTAAGACGTAAACTACAGGAAATTTTTCATCCGGTCTGTCTTTGTAATTATAAGGTGGAATTACAACTATTGTTTTTCGTTCATTAAGAACTTTTGATTCAAAACTTATTTTATCTCCAATGACAAAATCACTCTTTTTTTGTTGGGCAAAACAGATGCTAAATTGTGTCAGGATTAATAAAATTGAAACCTTCATCTTTGTGTTAATCTTCACTTCCTCCAGGATTTCTGTTATCTTTTTGAATGTGTTCATTGTTTTAATATGTTAAGTTTTATATAGGATGGTTTGTCTGTTAGATGCATAAAAACCGGACTGAACATGGATAATGACTTTGTCAATGTTATCAATCCTGTTTTGAGTCAGTATGTTTTATCCATATTTACTATTTCAATATAAAACAAATAATCTACATTATTCATTCAAAGGGAAATATGATTAGCGGTCAGATATTTTGATAAGTGGTGTTGCCTTCCTTTCACGAATGATGGTAATTATAATCCCGATTATGAATGTCAGGCTTACCCAGATCCAAAAACGTGGCTGATATACATTCTTTTGCATAATTAATGTTGGTACTAAGGGAATAAAGGCATTTGCAAGTCCATGGGCATAAAGTCCTGAAAATGGTCTGTTGCCAGAGATTTTTCGAATCCATGAAAGGATATATGAATAACCAACAATTAGGAGAATAAAACCTCCGAAATTCATATAAGTCTGACTTGTACCTGTTATGAACCATAAGGGGAGATGCCAGAAAGCATGTATAATCCCTAAAATCATGTTTGCGAACCATATTCCGTATTTACTTTCGAGAATAGGAAGAGCATAACCCCTCCAGCCAAATTCTTCCTGACCTCCGCCCAGAAGGATCATGATTAACAGATAAGGAATAAAAGTCCATAAGGAAGGTAATAGCATTGGTAAACGCTCTTCCCCAAATAATTCAGGGGAAAACCAGGCAATAAATGTACTTCCTCCGAAAATTAATATGGGAAAAACATAGGCTTTCCATCCTAAACGGAAATCAAGAAAACTCCGCAGATATTTTTTTGAAGAACCCTTGCCTTTTTCCTTATGTAAAGCAAAAAGCGCCCCTGCAAGCGGACCAAAGACACCTATCATAATTACCAGGGATTGTCAGGATTGATAATAATTTATCTGAAACAGGAATGATCTTAAGGCTGGCGAGGATGAGAGGAGTCCAGATTATCCATGACCACATAAATGTTATCAGGAAAAATCGGAAAGGGAAACGTACATTCTTATTCATGATTAAAGTGTTTTTTTCAGGTCTCATTCACACATATTCCATTCAGAACCTAAATCCAAAATTCAGACCGGGCTCAAATTTGTATTTAGGTGCTCCGTTTTCGATAGCTGCAAATGACGCAGGAAAGTTTGTATTAACAGGCCAATATTTAAGTGCCATAAGCAGGTTCTACGAACATACCGTTTCTTAAAGAATTCAAAACGGTAGCCGAGGATAAATTGAAGATACAGTTGAAAACCCTTCTGGATTTTTGTGTCATCCAGATCATAGAATTGCTGAAGAATAAAGGTTGGCTCGACAGTTGTAAACAGGTTCTTCCACAGGAATCGCTGATATCCCAATCCAATACCGTACGCTCTTACTTTACCCGGATAAAATTCCTCGGAAGATCCGTACGTACCCAATGGCTCATAATAAGTCCAGGTGATAGCTTCGACAATAAGGTTATCCTTTGGGGTGAGCCGGTACCCGTAGTTCAATTGCATGAATCTGACCGAATCTCCAATATTCCCCAGGAGAAAAAGCGAACTTCCTATTGAGTGTCGTTTAAAATCAGCCTCCGTATTTTCTGTCTGGCAAAATACCATTGTTGAAAACAGGGCAATCACGAGTGTTGTTGAAATTGATTTTTTCATTTTTAAATGTTTTGTTAGTTAATAATCAAAACTTTATCATACTAATATTAAGCCGGGTTAACTGATATTAGTGTTAAGTTTAAATCACGAATGATATTTAAGATCCCATGTAAATGCGCATCGTCCTTCAGATTTCCTGACAGAATTGTGCAGCCTGCTTCATAACTGAATTTCATACCTTCGAAGTGATTCTTCCATTCATTATCAAGGTATCCCTTAATTACAATTCTGGTTATGCCTTTCATATTCTGTCTGATTAAACTCAAAGCAAAGGTCAGGAACACCCATCAAAAAAAAATCACCCGTGCGGGTGATTTTGAGGGTGATTTATTTGTTACAGGAATTTGAGGGACTATAATAATCCCATCTTTTTTGCTTTGGCTACGGCACCTGAACGGTTATTGGCGTCAAGCTTAATGAAAATGTTTTTCAGGTGTGTTTTAACAGTGTTTAATGAAATAAATAATTTATCAGCTATTTCCTGGTTCGACAGATCTTCTGCAAGAAGTTTTAATGCATCGATTTCGCGGTTGTTAAGCGGAGATTCAAATCTAGTCTTATCATATTTTTCTCTTTTTTCAATTGCAGACCTAAGCTTGTCGATTACTTTCTTTGGAATTTTTGTTTTTGTAGTTGTCTGTACCTTGTAAACCTCTTTTAGCAAATCGTCTATTCGGGAATAGAAAAGAATAAAAGACATCAATATATTTTCACTGGCAGCTTCCTCCAAAGCATCAATCAGGTTTATTAAAGCTTTTTCTTTATTTCCGGTAGCCTTATTCAAGATGGCATATATGATCTTAATTTCAATTATTCTCTCAATTCTATTTGCGACTTGTGCCATCTTCAATAATTTAGCAAGAAGAATCTCTGCTTCCTCAAATTTCAATTCGATTACCAGTAATAATGCGTATCCAACATATCCATGCTCATCTGAATAAGATATCTTTTTATCAAGACCTAATCCAATTTCCTTAAAAAAATGACGGGCCCTTTCAAGTTCATTCTGTTGAATTAGTATAATTCCCTTAATGGCAACATAAATCGCTATAATACTGAGGACTATTTTATTTTGTTTTACAATATCCTCCGCTTCATTTATCATTTTCACCGCTCCCGCAGTATCCCCACATCCATATAAAATAAGAGAATAAACGCTTCGTACAATGACTTTATTCGAATTGTTAGAATCATTTCTGCTTAAGTTATAGGCAGTTTTTATATTTTTGAGTGCATCATCCAGGTCAGTCCGCATACACTCAATACCTGCAAAACAAGTATAAAGGCCAGCAAAAGTGCATTCAGACTTTGCAATTTGAGAATAACCACTTTCTTTCATAAGGGTTAAAAGTTCGGAACATTTCTTATACGATGATGTATAATATCCCATTCGCGACTCAAGGGCAGATAACCTACATGCAACGGTTGATATAAGTTGGATGTTTCCTGATTTTTTAGCATATTCCAGTGCTTTTTCATAAGCCTCGATACTTTCATGGAAACGACCACTAATCGTTTCTGCAGTTCCAACAGAGTACCATCCCCAGCTATACCACAACGGATCATCCTCTGTAAGATTCTCCATTGCTATTTTGCTATAATCATAAACTTTTCCGGAATCTGCTATTAATGAATTCAGATATGAAAATGCAACACATATTTTTCCTAGCTGCTTCTTACTATACTGAATAACTTCTTTTGATGAATTCTTATCATTAATTATCTTCAATGTAATATTTTCGGCACTCACCAAAAAGGGTTCAGCTTTATGAATCTGACCCGCTATAATCAATATCCATGCATAGTATAAACAAAAATCATTATTCTTTTTAATTAATTCATCAGGGAGTAAATCACCATATTTCATAATAGCAGCATGCTGTCCGTTTTTCCACATTGTCTCTACTATTTCTCCGAGTAACAGTGTGCTTCTTTCGTAATTCTCAGTCAATATCGCATGTTCAACAGCAAATAATGGCATCAAATTACTATTAAACCACTCACTTGCTATATTATGAAGTTCCGTAATAGTTGCTTTTCCTCTTAATTGAAGTCTCTGTTTTAATAACTCTGCAAAGAGGTGATGATATCTGTACCAGATCCTATTCTCATCCAGCGGTATAACAAACATGTTGTTTTTCTCGAGCTTTTCAAGGATTAATTGGCTATCATTTCTATTCAAAACGGCGTTACATAAAGGAGCCGACATTTGCTCCAATATAGAAGTCTGCAATAAGAATTCTTTGATATCATCTGTTTGAATCTTCAGTACCTCCTCCATCAGATAATCCATTATGTAGCGGTTGTCTCCTTTTAATTCCCTGACAAACTGAGAAAGGTCTTCACGACCCTGCATTGATAAAGCTGCTAGCTGTAGGCCCGCAATCCAGCCTTCGGTTTTTGTTTCAAGAGAATAGACATCATCAATAGATAATCCTAACCTGAGCTTTTTATTGAACAATACTGAAATATCATTTGCTGAAAAACCAAGATCTGATGAACGCATCTCAACAAGCTGATGCTGACTCCTTAGCCTTGAAAGAGATAGTGCCGGGTCGGAACGGGTCAGGATCACAATGTGGAGATTACCGGGAAGATGCTCCAAAAAATAGGTTACCAACTTCAATATCTCGGTGCTCCTGATCAGGTGAAAATCGTCGAGAACCAATAAAAAGTTCTGGTTGATGGCGAGTACTTCGTTGATTAACAAGCTGGCAATTGATTCAACAGATGGTGAATTTGGTGAATTTAAAAGTTCCAGGGCACTTTGTCCGAAGTCCTGGTGGATACTTTTAATTCCTGAAATTACATAGTTTAAAAATATTGCCGGGTCATTATCCGCGTTGTCGATTGAAAACCATGCTGTTGGAATTTTATTTTGATTGCTCCAATCGCTAATAAGAGTTGTTTTGCCATAACCGGCCGGAGCAGATACAAGAATCAGCTTCCTCCTCAGACCGGAGTTCAGTTTTTCAAATAGTTCTGACCGGTGAACTGTATTACTTCCGGTTGGAGGAATATGTAGTTTGGTTAAAAGCATACGTGAAATTAATAATTATTTCGATGACAGAAGTATTATTTTCAAGTGAAAATCAGCAATATGCAGTTGTGTATAGAAGAATGGTAAGTGTAGCAATATATGTTATCCCAAATGAGGCTAAGCTACAATCAGTTTATACTCTATTGGTATACATCACTCTTGAGCAGATATTTCTGAATTCATTAAATATATTCCGATATTGGTAGTAATACTACCTTTTTTGAAACACTTTTAATGAAACGATACAGAACACGTCAAATTAACTCGCAAAGAGCTCTATGATTAGTATGGCAGAACTAATGTTATATATTATAAAAAACTATACAACCACTATAAAATAAAAGAATATAGGTTTTGCATAAAAACGAATATTATTGCATAGAATTAAATACTTTAGTTTGTTATTGCATAAAATTAAATATGATTAAATAAAAGAAACTGCTTTTTAAAATGGTCAAAGTCAATTACTTTTCCACAATAGTAAAAATTTTGCAAAGTATCATTAAGTGATAATTTGGTGAAAAAACTACTAAACTCACATCTCCTTAACCTGCTTAATTTTTAGAACAGTATTGATTGAATGTCAATACCCATCGCATTTTCTAATCGACCATTGCCAAACATTCAGGATTTATGAACGCATTGATGTAATTACAATGTAATTACGTTGTAAAATGGCCAAATAACTGCCAGGCAGCGTTTTATTCTTGTTCTTTGATGTCGCCCTTATTCATTTTTGGGCTGAAGTTTATTCCAAATCCCACATTTAAGCTACAGGCAGGAATGTAAATATCAGGATGCGCAAGTTTAATAATCCTGCAACCTCCTATTTTAAAACTAAATTTCACTTTTTCTCCACCTACTCTGAAAAATGCCACTGGTTCTAACAGAATGCTGTTTTCCTTATAATTGATAAAAGGTTCATTCTCCGATCCGGGCTTGTAATGGTAATAGTTATGCTCATATAAATCTGAATGAAAATATCCTGTCTTTATTCCGAATCCGAAATCAAAATGGCCTGATTTGGTAGAATATTTACCCAAATTATATTGTAAAAAATATAATTGATAATTACCATATATTCGCCCGGGATTGGCATCTTTGAAAACATTTCCATATCCGGATCCAAATCCCCCATAAAGTTCCATGACCCTCTGATTTCCAAAATCTTTGTAAATTCCCGGTGCTATCTGAAAATATTTCCTGTCATCGGAACCAGTTGATCCAAAAGCCTGAATTGCTATTTTATTTGTTAGTCCATACGAAATTGTTGCATGAACTGTCGGGACAAAAGATATTCCAGCATCAATCCTAAGATCATTTTTTTTCTTTATTAATGGTATGTCTACAGTCTGAGGGTGATAAACACAACAGCCTGTCATCAACAGGAAAATCAAAAATCCGGAGATGAAGGTATTTTGTTTCATTAGTGATGTTTATAAGTATCGGTAAAAGTTTCTCTTTTGAATTGATAGCCGGGTCCTGATATTTCTCACTTTGCTTATAACGTCAGTAGCCGCAGTACTTATTTCTCATTAATGCTTAAGATATTGGGTGTTTTCAATCCTGATTATCTTTTTAAACAGTACAAAGATCCATTTGTACTCGAGAAAATAATATTATCATCGTAGATTAAAGGAGTGGAAAAAATTCCACCAAGTTCGCATTCGACTTCAAGGAACTGTTCGTTCGTCCTGATAATTGAATAAATATCATCTCTGTATGAGTCATCAGGTTTAAAATACTTATATCTTATATTCTGGTATGATTCAGTCTCAAAACTCCAAATCTTTTCACCTGAATCTAAACTTATTCCATGAAGTTTCCCAATCGTTGTTCCAAGGTAAAGCATGGATTCACTATAAGCATTATTACCAAAAACAAGAAATTCCATACTTTTTTTCCAAATCTCTTTACCTGTTTCAGGCTCAACAGCAATCAGAACTCGCTCATCTGCAGATCCAATATATAATATTGAGTCGTGTACATTATTACTTAATCCCCATCCTTTAGTGAAAGATTTATTCCAGTGGCAAAATCCTTTATCCCGATCAAGTGCATAAACATTATAATCCCTTGCTCCAATAAAGATTAAATTTTTAAAAACGGAAGGAGATCCCTGGACCTCCCCTGATGGAAAATAACGATGACCTACCGTCTTAAATTTCCATGCCAGGTCGCCGTTTTTCAGATTAAGAGCATAAATATAGCCATCAAATGATCCAAAGAATAATTTGTTATTACTTATTGCAGGAGTGGTATGAACGATATTACCTGTTTTGAACATCCACACTAAAAGACCTGTTTCAGAGTTAACTGCATAGAAATTGCCATCCCCGGAACCGAAATAGAGAATTTCGTTTTCAATTATTGGTGTTGAATGAAAATAATCCGCGAAATCATATTTTCGTTCGCCCTTAGTTTTGAATTTCCACAATATTGCGCCGGTTCTTTTATATAATGCATACAGAGATCCATCCCCGCCATTTAAAAATAATTTGTCACCCTTTATACATGGATTCGACCGGATTTCTCCTTTAGTACGAAACCTCCACTTTTCCTTTCCTGAGTGAATATCAATTGCGTATAAAAGGCTATCAAGCCCTCCAAAATAGACTAAGCTATCACTTACAACCGGTGAGGAAAATATAGGAGATCCAGTCTTAAAAACCCATTTTATTTTTGGTGTTTCATCAAAGTCGGTTATTGCTCCTGATGAATTTGTGGGCCTCTTTTGCGCAAAGGAATCAATGATAGTAATAAAAAATAAAAGAATAACATATTTGTAAACTGGTATTTTAACATTTGTTTTTTGGAACATAATTTTCATATCATTATCAGTAGTTCAGATTAATTATTGAAGAGTGCACCTTTGTAAAAATACTTTATTTCTTCAAAAGTGAAATAGTTCTTCGAAGCCATTACCTGCAGCCAGCGGCCCGGCAATTGGGCTGAGCATTAAAAAGCCGACCTTTAATGAGGCTGAGATGAGATCGCGACGTCCGCTTAAACGAAACTTTACTTGTCGTTGAACAAATTAGTACTTAAATACTTCTCTCCCCTGTCAGGGAAGATGACAACGACAGTTCCCGATTTTATTTTCTTTGAGACTTCCAGCGCAGCATACATTGCGGCGCCGCTGCTCATTCCGACAAAGATACCTTCCTTCTTTATGATCTGTCTTGCCATCTTATAGGCAACTTCAGTCTCGACCATGATCGTTTCATCAATTTTAGAAGGATCATAAATCGAAGGCACTATTGCTTCTTCCATATTTTTCAGCCCCTGTATATAGTGCCCTTTTACCGGATGTGCACACACGATCTTTATCCCGGGATTGTTTTCCCTCAGGGCCTTCCCTACTCCCATTATTGTACCCGAGGTCCCTATGGCTGAAACGAACCAGGTTATCCTGCCGTTTGTCTGTTTCCAGATCTCCTCC
>CAWHGX010000046.1:0-17747 GCA_963828775.1 uncultured Bacteroidales bacterium
ATATTTATTGGGCTGATAATTTCATAATCAATACCAAATTCGTTGTTGATCGCCGCGAAAATGGTATAGGATAACAACAGTTGCTCAACCGCTTTATCCCATTCTTCTTTCCTGATGCTTAAATATTGCATTTATGTGAGAAGTTTCACATATAAAAATATATTCAATGGAATTAAATATCAATAAAAACTTATCACTTTTTGAATAAGTAAGTATCCCTGGAAACATAAAAAACTTATTTTCAACCATATATATTTTTTTTCTTCTTAATAAAAAAAAATAATTAAATTGGCGGATAAACTATTTTGATAATATTTGATGTGAAACAAATCACAAAATATGTTATTAAGAACAGCTTAAAAAGGATATTCCTTTACAGGGCATGTCTTGCCAGACTGAAGATGATGGGGGTGAAAAGGTCTTTTCCTACACTCTGGCCAATGAAACAGGAGTTACATCTGACCAGGTCAGGAAAGACTTTTCCGAATTCGGAATAAAAGGAAATAAACGCGGCGGCTATGAAATGAATGATCTGCTCGGAAAAGATGGAAAATATCTTTCACCGGAACAGGGACCACAACATTGTGCTGATCGGAATGGGAAACCTCGGACTTGCATTATCGAAGTACAGCAGGTTTGTTCAGCGGAATATGAATGTTGTCGCAACTTTTGATATTGATCCTTTCAAGCAGAAGATAAGGTCGGATATCCCTGTTTATTCGATGAACCGCTTTAAGGAGATCATTGACCGGTTTGGTGTGAAGGTCGCAATACTGGCAGTCCCGGAAATCTCAGCTCAGGAGGTCGCCGACGAGCTGGTAAGAACGGGCATAAAAGGAATTGTGAACTTTGCCCCGGTACTGCTGAAAGTACCGCCTGAAGTTGTAATTAATAATGTTAACCTGTGCGATGAACTTGAAAGTGTGATTTATTATGTCCATAAACTGATAAATGCTGACACCTTAAAAACATAGAATTATCATACAAGGATATGAAATAATGATCAGGGGACTGGTTCAGGGTGTCGGATTCCGTCCCTTTTATCTGCAGGCTTGCCGTTAAACATGGCCTTTTTGGTGAAGTTGATAACAGGACTAACGGAGTGTTGGTAATTGTACAGGGTGATCCGGATACTATCAACAGATTCAGAAGTGAAATTCTGGAATATGCCCCTCCGGCTTCGAGGATAAAATCGATCGAATTGATCCCGAAACTGGTTGCAGGTTATGACCGGTTCAGTATTACCGGGAGCAAAGCAACAGATGATCAGATAACTGAAATAAGTCCCGACATTGCTGTATGCGATGAATGCCTTGCTGATATGTCATCTGATCCCGGAAGAATTGATTATCCTTTTATAAACTGTACAAATTGCGGTCCGCGGTTCACAATTATTGAGGGACTGCCTTATGACCGCCCTGAAACGACAATGAAGGATTTCAGGATGTGCCGGAAGTGCAGCTCTGAATACAATGATATTCTTGACCGCCGTTTCCATGCTCAACCGGTTGCCTGTAATGTATGCGGACCTGAATACCTGTATAAAGATCCGGAAAAAATCGTTTCCGGCGACTAATAAGATATTGCAGGAGATATCATCAGCCATTTCATCGGGACGTACTGTCGCTATTAAAGGTCTGGGCGGATGGCACCTCATGTGTGATGCCTTAAATGATGATGCAGTAAGCCGGTTGAGGATGAGAAAACAACGGGATGCCAAACCATTTGCTGTCATGTTCGGGGATTTTTCCGGATTAAGCAAATATTGTTATGTTGATAAATCCGAGGAGAGGGAACTGAAATCCTGGCGCAGGCCTATTCTCATTCTTAAACAAAAATCACCTCTTGCCCGGTCTGTCAGCAACGGACTTGACACAATAGGAGCACTGCTTCCCTACATGCCCATCCATTATTTGCTTTTCAGGATCCTTGAAACCCCAGCAGTCGTTCTCACGAGCGGTAATCTGTCTGATGAACCAATCATCATTGATGATACAACTGCTGAAAAACAGTTAATGAAGGTTGCTGATTCCGTTGTAAGTTATAACAGAATGATCAGGAACAGGACTGATGATTCTGTAATCAGATCTGTAAATGGTAATATAAATATCATCCGCAGATCCAGAGGCTTTGTTCCGCAGCCCGTAGATCTGAACTTTAACGTAGAAGGGATCCTGGCTGTTGGTGCTGAACAAAAGAACAGCTTTTGCATTGGCAGAAACTACCAGGCAATAATGAGTCAATACATTGGTGACCTTAAAAATGTACCGACCTGTGATTTTTATAGAGAGACTATCGGCCGCTTCTCTGAACTGTTCCGGTTTAAGCCCAAATATCTTGCATGTGATCTGCATCCTGATTACTTTTCAACAAATTTTGCCTCTTACCTCGAAAAAGAGTATAATATCCCGGTTACCAGAGTTCAGCATCATCATGCGCATATCGTATCATGTATGGCAGAACATGGTCTGGATGAAAAAGTTATTGGCATTAGCCTCGACGGGACTGGTTTTGGAACTGACGGAAATACATGGGGAGGGGAATTTCTTCTGGCTGATACCCTGAGCTTTGAAAGGTTCACACATTTCGACTACGTTCCTATGCCGGGGGGTGACAGGGTTGTGGAAGAACCATGGAGAATGGCATTTTCATACTTGTTCAGGTATTTTGGTGACAGTGTTGACTATGATTCTATCCCTGTTTTCAGAACAATTGACCGGCAGAAGCTCTCTTTAGTGAAAGAAATGATAAAAACGGGAATAAACTGCCCGCTCTCATCAGGTGCAGGCAGGTTGTTCGATGCCGTATCGGCTCTCATAGGATTATGTCCCGTCTCAACGTTTGATTCAGAGGCTCCGATGCGTCTCGAATCAGCAATAGAAACCGGTTCTGATTTATACTATCCTTTTACTCTTGGCACTAGTGTTGTTTTTGCTGAAACTTTTAAAGCAATACTGGCCGACATGACAATAACGGAAATTTCGGTTATTTCATCAAAATTTCACAATACTGTGGCGAGGGTCATCCTGGAAGTATCGGAAAAGATCCGGAACGATACTTCAATTGATAAAGTTGTGCTGTCGGGAGGAGTATTTCAGAATAAATATCTGCTCGAAAAAACAACTCATGAATTAACACAAAACAGGTTTAAAGTATTCACTAACCACCAGGTCCCGGCCAATGATGGAGGAATTTCACTGGGCCAGATGGTGGTTGCCTCAAAAACATTTGGATTATGTGCCTGAGTGTACCTGCACAGATAATAAAGATAGAAGGTCAGATGGCCGACGTTTCGATCGGAGGAGCTTTATTTAAGGCAGGTCTTCAAATGGTCGAAAATGTCAGGGTAGGGGATTATATCCTTCTTCATGCAGGATTTGCAATCCAGAAGATTTCGGAAGAGGATGCACTCGAAACCATAAAGCTTTTGAAAGAGATGAACGACCTGGAGAATATACAGCTTCCATGAAATACATTGAAGAATACCGCGACAGGGATCTGATCATGAAGCTTGCGGATCATATCCGGCAGTCTGCTGTCGGCAAATATTCGTTTATGGAAGTGTGCGGAGGTCATACCTCGGCGATCCATAGGTTTGGCATCCCTTCGCTTCTCCCTCCCGGTATAGATCTTATTTCTGGTCCCGGCTGTCCGGTATGCGTTACTTCAGCTGACTTCATCGACAGGGCAGTTTCTTACTCAAAAAAGGAGAATGTGATAATAGCCACTTTCGGCGACCTGATCCGGGTCCCGGGATCTTCTTCCTCTCTTGAAAAGGAAAGATCAAAGGGCGCAGATATCAGAATAGTCTTTTCGGGACTGGAAGCATTGAATATTGCCCGGTCGAATCCCGAAAAAATGATCATTTTCCCGGGTATAGGATTTGAGACCACTGCTCCGGGTACAGCTGTCACCATAAAGCAGGCAAAAGAAGCCGGACTGAACAATTTTCTGGTGTTGTCGGCCCACAAAGTCATGCCGCCTGTTATGGATGCTATCGTCAGGGAAGGGATCCGGCTCAATGGTTTTATATGTCCCGGCCATGTGGCAACCATAACAGGGTCAGGTGTTTTCGGATTCCTGCCTGAAAAATATGACCTGGGATGCGTCATAGCGGGGTTTGAACCGGCTGACCTGCTTCAGTCGATTTTAATGCTCGTAAGACAGGTCAACCGGAAGTCTCCTGTCGTTGAGATACAATATACCCGTGCTGTCACTTTAACCGGCAATGCAATTGCCCAGCGGCATTTATCGGATGTATTTGAATTCACCGATGCAGAATGGAGAGGCTTTGGCACCATACCTGACAGTGGTCTGCGGCTTAAAAAGGAATTTGAAAATTTCGATGCCGGGAAAAGGCTTCCGGTAAACATAAGTCATTACAATGATAATCCGTCATGCATCTGTGGCGATATTCTGAGGGGATTAAAGAAACCTTATGACTGTTCGCTTTTCAGAAAGGCATGCACTCCCGAAAATCCAGTCGGAGCCTGCATGGTATCGGCTGAAGGGACATGTAATTCTTTTTTTAAATACGTTCCTGATGAGTGAACTGATCACATTGAACCACGGAAGCGGCGGGAAACAGGCTCATGAACTGATCAGGAATCTTTTTGCCAGGAAGTTCGGAATGCCCGAACCCATGACCGATTCAGCTGTATTACAGGAAAAGGGTTTTAATCTGGCATTTACCACTGACTCATATGTGGTTGATCCATTGTTTTTCCCGGGAGGCAATATCGGAAAACTTGCGGTGTGCGGCACCGTAAATGATCTTGCGGTCTCCGGAGCAGTTCCAAAGTATATCTCCGCGTCTTTTATCATTGAGGAAGGATTTCCGCTGAAAGATCTTGAGATCATTGCAGATTCAATGGCAGAAGAAGCAAACCGGGCAGGTGTCAGGATCGTTACAGGAGATACAAAAGTAGTAGGAAAAGGGAAATGCGACAAACTCTTTATAACCACAGCCGGAACAGGATTTTTAAGATCCGGATTTGAGCACATAAGCACAGGGAAAAAGATTATAACGGGCGACAGGCTGATAGTCAGTGGCGCTCTGGGTAACCATGCCATAGCTGTGCTTGGTGCCCGCAATAATCTTAGCTTCAGCTCATCTGTAGTATCCGACTGTGCATCGTTGAACAATATGATTCAAAGTGTTCTGGCGGAATGTCATCAGGTTCACTTTATGAGAGATCTGACCAGGGGTGGACTTGCTGCAGTACTTTATGAACTGGTGCAGATCTCCTCATCAGGTTTGATCGTTGATGAAATATCTGTTCCTGTTGAAGATCCTGTCAGGGGATTATGTGAAGTTCTCGGCTTTGATCCGTTTTATCTGGCCAATGAAGGAAAGATACTGATAGTTGCCGGAGAAAATGAATATGAAAAGATCCTGAAAATATTGCGGTCTCATCCGTTTGGTGAAAAAGCAGCTATGATCGGTGAAGCAACCGCCCTGCATAAAGGGAGTGTCATCTTAAACACAACCAGCGGTGGGAAAAGAATACTTGACATTCCTTCCGGCGTTCAGCTCCCGAGGATTTGCTGAAATATTTCTTAAAACTTAAATCCGAATTTTATTTCCAGACGGTTGTAGTAGTTTTTATACGTGTATAATATATCATTGTAATTCTGCTGTTTATAGCTTGTCTGGGCATAGCGGTAGGCAAATGAAAGGTATGTTTCCAGATCCTCTTTTGCCCATGATATACCTGTTCCTACAGCCAGGGAAATCCCGCCTTTGTAATCCTTTGCATAGTAATACTGGTTATAAGGATCACTCTCATCATTGCTTCCGGTATGGATCAGAGCCCCGCTCCTGAAGAAGATGAACGGAGCGGTTTTCTTTTCGTTGAGCAGCCGTTTATATTCAAGGTATAATGGCGAAAAAGTCGAACCCATGAACTCAACTCCCGATCCGATACCAAGGATATGTTTTGTCATAGTAGTGTAATTCAAAATTACGTTGAAACTGAATGGAGCATCAAATTCGCTGTTCTGTGAGCCGATCAGCAGTCCCGTTTCAACGGCAAAACCGGCGCCGCTTGTTTTTCTTCCTTCAAAACGGGGTGACTCCTTTAAGAATTTGTCTACTTCATCGGATGAATAATTGAAAAGGCTTCCGTCAGATGTCTGGATTTTATATCTGTTCTCAGATATTTCCAATAACTTTCCATAGATAACACTTCCGTTCTTAAGATACAGTGCATCTTTTGTCTTTTGTGCTGACAGCGGTAATATTATTGTAGTCAGCATGATAAGTAATATCAGATTTTTTTTCATAAGTAAATCAGGTTACAGGTTAATAGTTTTGCATGATTTTTGATTGAGCATATATAGCTAAATCTAAACCTAATGAAAACAAAAATCATTCCAATTATTTCAATATTGTCAATAGTCACAATATTATTTTCCTCCTGCGAAGATTCAACATACAGGGAATATACGGGCAATGCACCTGTGTATATGAGTTACTCTGACCTGCGGGAAGCCGTGGAAATCCGGCAGAATGTCGATCTTGAAAATCCCGGGAAGATCTATTATAAAGATAATTACATCTTCATTGTTGAAGAATTAAAAGGGATTCATGTTTTTGATAATACCGATCCTTCCTCTCCGGTTAAAAAAGCATTTGTAACCCTCCCGGGTGTGGTTGATATCTCCATTTCCGGATATATTCTATATGCCGACAGCTTTGTGGATCTCGTAATTCTTGATGTCCAGAATATAGATAATATTCATGAGGTAGCAAGGGTGAGGGATATCCTTCCGTACACTGTACCCCCCACTGACAATGAATATCCAATGGCTTACGTCGACGAAGAGAGAGGTGTAGTCATCGAATGGGAAGTAAAGACAATAAGAGAAAAAATATATAATGAGCCCTATCCATGGCCAATTTATTATAAAGGCGGTATAATGTTCCTGGATGCAGCAAATTCTTCAGGTGCTTCATCCGGAGTAAGTGGCAGCGGAACCGGATTCGGCGGGTCGATGGCCAGATTCGGGATCAAGGATAAAGCCCTTTATATTGTTGATCAGAACGCCCTTAAAGTATTTGATATCTCAAATAAAACAAATCCCATCAAGGTGACTGACTTTTATCCGGGATGGAATATCGAGACAATGTTCCTTTCAGGGGACAATATGTTCCTGGGTACTACTACCGGTATGATAATTTATGATATCTCAATTCCGCTGGTTCCAACGTCAAGGGTCTTCTTCAACCATGCCAGGAGCTGTGATCCGGTAATCGTCGATGACACGCTGGCTTATGTAACCTTACGGTCGGGTACTACCTGCGGGGGAACAGTGAACTGCCTTGATGTTGTCAATATTAAGAAGATAAGCTCACCAACGTTGCTGGCTACATTTGCAATGACCAATCCTCATGGTCTGGGCAAGCAGGGAGATCTGCTCTTTATCTGCGATGGCAATGCAGGCCTGAAGGTTTTTGATGCCTCCGATCCTAAAACTATCGGGAACAAATTGATCTATACATATCCCAATATCAATGCTTATGATGTGATCCCTGTCGGGGATGTACTGGTAATGATAGGCGACGATGGCCTTTACCAGTATAGCTATTCCGACATTAAGAATATCACCCTGCTCAGTAAGATTGAGGTAAAAAAAGAATAAATCTGGTCACGCATAAGTCTTGCAGTCGTGCAGTCATGCAGTTATGCAGTTATGCTGTTATGCAGTTATGCAGTTATGCTGTTATGCTGTTATGCAGTCCCTTATCACTCTACGCTTTACGCTTTACGCTCTGTTCTCTACGATTACCGATTACCGAATACCATTGAGACCGCCCTGACGCTTTCGGTCAGGGTCTCCGCTTCGCTACGACATGACTTTATTTCCCCTGTTTAGTTTCATTCTAAATTAGCAACTATGACCTGAGAAAATTTCAAGAAAATATTGGCTTTGAAAAAACAAGAGGTAAAAAATATATTTGACATTGACTTTTTGCTGGTGTAACTTATAATAAACATATCCATTGATCTTCTGCATTAAGAAAGAACTACTAAAATTCAAATTTGCATTCCACCCTTTTGCCTTGTCTTTCCGTACTATATGTATCAAATTGACTTTGGCTTATTGCTGGTGTACAGTGAAAAGAGATTTGACTCGTATAATAATGGTTCGTAATTTTGTATTTGTCTATGCCTAATACACGAGGTTGCGTGTTATCTGAACCATTTGGGGAGGAGTGCGTCCATAAATTCTAAACGATCAAACAGGGAAAATGAGAAAAGTCGTTTTATTGCCTGTAGTTGATTTTGGTGTTAATAGTCCGTTCGGCTTCTGAAAAGCCGAAATGATACATGAAAGCAAAGTAAAAGCATTGAATCAAAATGCCCGGAGCATTGTATTTTCATTATCCGGTATCAAATAAACCATTGACGTTTAATTCAGGGAATTGGAAAGTAAAAACAGGTTTGTAATTAATACAAATAGCTAATCGAATCATGAAAAGAACTTTTGATTTATTGATTTCGGTCTGTTTGCTTATCAGTATTACCACTCTCAATAATTGTAATAAAAAAGAAGAAAAAAACCTGCCTGCACTGATAACTCTTGCTGTCAGCGATATAACAACAATTTCCGCAATTTTGGGAGGATTCATTCCTGATGATGGCGGAGCTGTAGTTATAGCCAGGGGAGTGTGCTGGGGAACTGCAACAAATCCTACAATTTCAGGTTATAAAACAAATGATGGTACCGGGACCGGCCCCTTTACAAGTTCTTTGAAGGGATTAAATCAGAATACCTTATATTATGCAAGAGCCTATGCAACAAACAGTGAAGGCACTGCCTATGGTAATGAAGTTCAATTTACGACAAGTCAGGCAGCTGCAGCTACAGTTGTTACCAAAGACAATTATAACATTTCCTATTATTATGCAGTTGTGGGCGGTCAAGTAACAGACGATGGAGGAGTTCCTGTAAATGAAAAAGGAATATGCTGGGCAACCAGGGAAAATCCGACAATTATTAATAATGAGAAAGTCATTTATGGCGAATATATTACCGATCCCTACCAAGTCTATTGGTGTTGGATCTATCCGTTAGAGCCTAAATCAGTTTACCATACACGAGCCTATGCAATCAATAGTGCTGATACTTCTTATGGTGATGATGTGTCTATAACAACCCTGGCTATACCTGAAGTTACAACTGTCGCTGCAACTGAAATTACTAACAGCTCTGCAACAGTTGGCGGAAATGTAACATCTCTTGGTGATGCTTCCGATGTCGAAATAGGTATTTGCTATGGGACAGAAAAAGATCCAACAATCTATGGTCCCCACGTTAAGGCAAGTATTACCGGAACGGGAGAATTTAAATGCAATCTGACAAATTTGACACCTGGCGCACTTTATTATGCCAGGACATATGTTTACTGGGATTTTGATGGGTATGAAGTGTATGGAAATGAAGTTACTTTTACCACTCGCTGAAGACTTTGTAGCAGTTAATACATCTCTTGCTGCAACCACGGCTGATACAAGTGTCTTTAATACAAGTTTAAACTATGGCTCCATCCTGGTTTTGATAATTTCTTTGATGATAGCAGGGTGCGTTGAAAAATTTACCCCTGAAATACATGAACCTCAATACCGCATTGTTGTCAATGGATTAATAACAAACCAGCCAGAGGTTTATACTGTCAGACTATCCTGGACAATTCCTTTTGGGGGAAAAACAAGTTTCCCTATGGCAGGATGCAACGTTACAGTACATGATGATCTTGGGCATATCTTATCAGTTTAGTGAATCCTCAACTCCAGGAATATATCAATCGGACAAAACTACTTTCCAGGGAGTAGTCGGACGGAAATATACACTGCGAATTAATACATTGAATGCAACTCCCGCTCACTATTTCTATGAATCTGTACCGGTTGAAATGAAACCAGTTCCTCCAATCGACAGCCTGTTTTATGAAAAGGTTTTAATCAAGGAGGCGACTCAATTCTCGGGTCCGCAGGAAGGCTGTCAGATTTACTTAAATGCATATAACCCAGACGGGGACTTGCAGATTCTACAGGTGGGATTACACTGAGACCTGGAAATTTGAGATTCCATATGGAATGGTTGCCAATCGGGTCTGCTGGATTTCAAATAATTCCGGAAATATTGACGTTAAAAATACTATAGTTCTTTCAGAGGACAGGGTGAGTCGTCACCCTTTACTGTTTATTTCAAACGAAACTGACAGATTATCAAGAAGATATAGCATTATTGTCAATCAGTATTCATTAAGTGAAGATGAGTATACCTACTGGGAAAAGATTAAGGATATTTCACAGGATGCTGGAGGTTTATATGACAAGATTCCCTTTTCAATACCAGCTAATTTATTCTGTGTTGAAGATCCACGTGAGCAGGTACTTGGATATTTCAGTGTTTCAGCCAAGACTTCAAAAAGGATTTATATTGATGAAACATTCAGAGGATTGGTAGATATTTATAAAGAGTGTTGTCCATGCGACACCTTTAGAATTGACAACAAGGAAGATATTCTTGGGCTAAATGAATTTAGGTGGTTCATATATGAATTTCACGGTGTTGGAGATAGCGGTTGGTGGGAAGACATTATTGTCACAACTCCTTACCAAAGGTGCGCGGATTGCTCCGTAAGAGGTACAACAATCAGGCCGGAATTCTGGGAGGATTTCAAATAAATTGAAATCCGGGTCAAAATAATATTAATATATGAATATGTATGGCGCCTTGTGCCATTGATATGAAATGTTTGAGATCGCTGGAACAAAGAATAGTTATTGGTTTGAAGGTGCGGCACCCTTTTCTCCGACGATCCGGGAGTTTCTCCTGCCGTCAACTGCAGGCATACCGGATTTAGCGTATTTGTTTGAAAAATTAATTGACCAGAAGAAACTTTTTACCAGCCCTCGGAAATCAGCTCCGGGCTTTCTATTTAAGATATATAGTTCTGCTATTTTGATTAAAAATTCAAATTTTCATTCCACCCTTTTGCCTTGTCTTTCCGTCCTATATGTATCAAATTGACTTTTGGCTTTTTGCTGGTGTACAGTAAAATAAATTTGACTTTTGTTATAATGGTTCGTAATATTGTTGAATCTCTATAATTCAATGTCTAACACGAGGCAGCGTGTTTCTCTAACCCAACTCGGGGCGGTACGTCAATAAATTCTAAGCAATCAGACAGGTAACAGGGGAAAGTCATTTTATTACCTGTAATTGATATTTGTATTAATAGGTCTTTCGGCATATAATACTTGGGTATTCATTTGAGAAAGTCAAGGAACAATATGAAAGTAAATGCCTTATGAAAAAAGTCTTGAATATTATTGTCCTGGCTGTTATTCTAATCGGTTTTACAACTTTTAAAAGTTGTAAAAAAGATGATTCAGATATAACAGAAATCAAGCCTCCGGGTAGAGTGACAACCAGTGGTGTTTTAGCAACCTCTTCAGACGGAGCTGTACTTGCAGGGCATGTTGCTGACATGGGTGGTGCTAAATGGTATATTCGTGGAGTGTGCTATGACACAATACCTGATCCTGATACTTCAACTTTATTCCTTCCTGGTGAATCTCATCATGATCTATTCCACATGTATGATAAAATTTTTAGCCCCGGATCATTTATAGAAGGAAAAGGTTTTTCACTTCCTAATACAACCTATTATGCCAGAACTTTTGCCGTTAATGAAGCTGGCATAACATACGGAAATCAGATTAGCTTTACTACTGATCCCCTCATTAGTGATGTTGAAGGAAGAACCTATAAAACTGCAAGTTTAGGGACGCAGGTCTGGTTGGCTGAAAATCTGGAAACAACTAAATTCAATGATGGTGAACCTATTCCTTTAGTTGAGAATTTTTCAGAATGGCGTATATTAACCAGTCCGGGCTACTATGTTTTTTCGTGGAGGCGTCCGGATATAATTGTGGATTCACTTTTATTTCTGGGGATTCATGGCAGGAAACACTTTATAACTGGCATTCTGTAAATACGGGGAAACTGTGTCCCGTGGGCTGGCATGTTCCTACCTGGGAAGAATGGAAGGTATTTGCTGATCATGTTGGTTAATGATCTGAAAAATTCTTACTGGATTAAAGTTCTTAACCTTTTCAACCATCGAAAAAACAGTAATACGGGATGCTAAAGATGATATTAAAGGGTGGGATGATTATATGCATTCGCCAGAATTAAAACCTCAATGGTGGTCCTCTAATTTCTCCGGACCTGATAGTGCATGGTACTTTACATTGGACTTATATTCAGGAATTCTATCTGAATACAATAAAAGGAATGGGCTACCTGTTCGTTGCGTCAAAGATTAATTAACCATTAATAATAATTACTTATTTCCAGCCCTTGGAAATCAGCTCTGGGGGCTTACTGTTTTATCAACAATAATATTTCAGAGGTAAGTAACGATCGGGTCTGTATGCAACATATATGCAAATACAAAAACAAAAGGGAGCTTAAACTCCACCTATCTGTCTGATTATCTGAGTGATTCCAGCGCGATTCGAATGCGCAATTCACAGCTCCGGGGCTTATTGCATAATAAAAAGCCAGCACCCTGAATTACTGATCTCATGACAAGATTTGTTTGGATGCTGGCTATCTTCTTTTGATTAACTAAAATCTTTTAAATATAGAAAGATAACATTAACAAGCAAATGACAACTATCCTGTTAAAATAAAATTGACTTTGGCTTTTTGGTGGCGTAACTTTGACATAAAACCTATAAGTATGGAAGATGTTGATGAATGGTGGTTATTTGCTGCGTTTATGTCGGTATTTATTCTGATGCTTATTGTTATGACAATTAGAGATTATCGGGCAAAAAGAAATCTGCCCAAGAATCCAGAGGACAAAAGAATAAACCGAAAACTTGCTTTAGACAATCTTAAATTTTTTCTGGGAATAAAGGAAAAGGATAATGGTGATAATCCAATGAAACATCAAATAGGAGATGATGATACTCTTCTTAAATAAAGTACTCCGTACACCTTGGGATAAAACAAATACTTTTAATATCAGCCCTCGGATCAGCGCCGGGGGCTTTCTATTTGCAGTTTTTGTCTGAACTTGTACCTTATTTGTACCTCAACAGCATTAACTAATTGAAATATAGTGGTTGTAATATTTTTCAAACGGTTGCAAACGACTATAAATGATTTACAAGCAGATATAAGTGCTTATGTACCGATTTAGTTTTACAGGCGGATTTATGTTTGCATCAGATAAGCATATGTCGAACTAAAACCTTAAAGTCATGAACAATTTAAGAAACAGAGTAATGCTGATCGGCAACCTCGGTCAGGATCCGGAAATCAAAACCCTTGAAAGCGGCAAGAAAGTTGCGCATTTCACCATTGCTACCAATGATGCCTACAAGAATACTGACGGCCAGAAAATCGAAGAAACAACCTGGCACAACATCGTTGCATGGAATGGTTTGGCAGAACGTGCAGGCAAGTTCCTGAAAAAAGGAAGGGAGGTTGCTGTCGATGGACGGCTGGTTTACAGGAGCTATGAGGATAAGAAGGGAGTGACTAAATACACAACCGAGATTGTCCTCAATGAAATTCTGTTGCTGAGATCGTCAACCAGGAATGGAGACGTAAAGGAGGAATAATCCGCGTCCGATCGCTGCATCCGATCGTGAAAGAGGTTGTTCTCTTGCAGAACAGCCTCTCTGTTATTCAGGTATGTCAGGCATCCCGGCCTGCTTTAAGTGCTTTCAGATTTACTTCCACCATTTCTTCTCCCTTTTTCCCGAAAAGGTTTCTGACAGCGTTTTCGAGACTTGCAAAAGGCAGATCGATGTAAGAGGATGCTGCACCCAGAATTACCATATTCCCCGACCGGGAAGAGCCGGCTTCCCTGGCAATAGTGTCGGCGTCAATTATCCTGTGATTTTTAATTTTCCGGATCTCTTTCAGTATCTCGTCAACAGGAGGATAATCAGTGATGTTTATGAAAGGTGTCGAATTTGTTACCAGCCATCCTGATTTTGAGAGCCAGGGAAGATATCTCAGCGATTCCATTGGTTCAACAGAGATAATAAGATCCGCTTTCCCGTAAGGGATAAGGTCGGAAGATATTGGCTTGCCCGACAGCCGCAGGTGAGACTGGACATCTCCTCCTCTCTGGCTCATGCCATGAACCTCCGATTGCTTCAGATAAAGATTATTCTCGACTGCAGCCAGACCGATTATTGCAGCAATAGACAGTATTCCCTGCCCTCCCACTCCGGACAAGACTATATCACTTTTCATATTTGTTCCTCTTTATTATTGGTTTCTGAAGCATCTGCTTTCTTCCTTCTTGCTGCCGTCTGGATGCACTCACGTGAAGAAATTATTACTGAAACACCTTTATGATTAAACTCTTCCTGCATAATCTGAATGTTCTCTTCATGATTCTTACGCAATGGGATAATTGTTCTGATATGTTCCGGGGCAACTCCTATGCCTTCGCAGATTTTTTCAAGACGGCTGGTTGCATGCGATTTCTGCCCTCCGGTCATTCCTGTTGTCAGGTTATCTGAAATTATTATGGTGACTGGTGAGTTTTTAACCACTGCATCAAGAAGTCCTGTCATTCCTGAATGAGTGAATGTGGAATCACCAATAACTGCTACCGATGGATGCAATCCGGCATCAGCTGCTCCAACAGCCATTGTGACCGAAGCTCCCATATCAACGCATGAATTAATTATATTGAATGGTGGCAGTGCGCCAAGGGTATAGCATCCTATATCCGAAAAAACGCCATTACCTTTAAAGGGTTTCAGAGCTTCAATAACGGCATTAAAAGTATCAGAATGACCACAGCCCTTGCAGAAAGAAGGTGGTCTTGACTTTACAATTGACGGTACTTTTAAAACTGGTTCATGCTTAAGACCAATAGCTTTTGCGACGAGTGCAGGGTTCAGTTCGCCTTCGCGAGGTACTGCCCCGTCAATCCGGCCAACGATTTTAAGACTATTATCCAGGATCCCTCTCAGCGCTTCTTCCACCAGAGGGTAACCCTCTTCAAGTACCAGAACTTCCTCACATCTGGCCGTCAGATCGCTGATCAGGTCTTTTGGAAACGGGTATGCTGTAATTTTCAGCACCGGAAAATCCGGCTCCTTTTCCTGAAAATTCTCCATAAGGTAATTGTAAGCTATCCCGCATGTAATAACACCTATTTTCCGGTTTTTACCATCCCTGAATATATTGAATTTCGAAATCCTGTTATCATATTTTAATGATTCGTAGGTTGATAACAGAGCTTTGTATTTAATTCGTGCGATTGCAGGCAATAAGACAAATTGTCGTGGATCGGAGGGCAGACGGAATTTTTTTTCAGGTTCTGCAGGTCTGCGTCCAACGGCAGCTCTCGAATGTGCCAGACGTGTAGTTATCCGGAAGAGCACGGGTAATCTGTATTTTTCAGAAAGGTCAAAAGCATCAAAAACCATGTCGTATGCTTCCTGCTGATTTGATGGTTCAAATACAGGAACAAATGCAAATTTTCCATAGAACCGCGAGTCCTGTTCATTCTGAGATGAATGCATGGATGGATCATCAGCAGAAACTACTATCAGACCGCCGTTTATGCCGGTAACTGCTGAATTAATAAAGGGATCGGCTGCAACATTTAATCCGACATGTTTCATTGCTGCCATTGCCCTTTTTCCGGTGTATGACATTCCCAGGGCAGCCTCCAGTGCAGTTTTTTCATTGGCTGACCATTCCCTGTGAACACCGCGGCCGGCAGCCTCTTTCGATGCCTGTATGTATTCCATAATTTCTGTTGAGGGAGTACCCGGATAGGCATACATCCCGCTCAGACCTGCATCCAGAGCCCCAAGAGCAATAGCTTCATCACCTAAAAGAAGTAGTTTTTGCATATTACAGTACTAAAATATTTACAGGTAAAAATGTAGAAATGAACCAGTATAAAAATACCTGATTAAGTTTAGATATGAAATTTAATTAAAAATAAGTTAAATGTTTTATCGTTCCGTTCAATAATGTTTATTTTGCAGACTCTTTACCGGGTAATGGTTTTGAATATTATAGAATATTGAATTGGCCAGACCACTTTATACCATACTTCTATTCTTACTGCCTCTCTGTATTGTTGCCGGTCAGAAACAGGAACAGGAGAGGTTTTTCCAGGTCAGCGGAATAATTACCGATGAGGAAAATAATGCTTTATCAAGCGTCGGAGTTATCTCGTTAAAGCTGAGAAGAGGTACTGTAAGCGAAAAAACAGGTATTTACAGTATTACCAGTACTCCTGGTGACACAATATTTTTCAGAGCGCTTGGTTTTAAGAAGAGGTCTCTGATTCTTCCACTCGATTTTGAAGGCCGACATTTCAGCCTGGATGTTAAACTTGAATTAGATACAATACCGATTGAAAATGTGGTGGTTATGCCATGGAAGACTTACAGTGACTTTATTAAGGAGATGACAAAACCAACACCGGTAGATCCGGAAATTGAGAATATGAACAGGAATATTGCTTCAGTAAGTGATGCAGTATCAAGTACCAAAGGCGTGAGAATTACTCCGGAAGCAGGCTACAGGTATGCAATGCAGCGAGAATTTCAATATGACGGCTACCAGAACCATATCCTGTCAATAACCTGCTCAATCCTTTTGCATGGGCAAAATTTATCAGCGGATTAAAGAACGGTTTGCTGAAGAATCAACAGGCAGATAAGCCAACCATGTAAGTAAAAAACAAGAAGAAGAAGAAAAATCGTGAGGAAAAATAATGGCAAAATAGTTGGCATTCTTGGAACTGTAATAATACACTTAATAGCAGGTATGTTTTCATGTCATTTAAGCTGCAGTCATTAAGAACAGATGAAAAGCGCATTGAAAAGTTCGAAATAGAATTTGCAGCAATCGAAGAAAAAAAGGTAATTGAAAGACCGGTCGAACTGCCCCCTACTTCAGTTGAAAATATCCTTCACGATGATGTTGAGATGTTGAACATCGCACGAAACCTTGCCAGCAAGAGCGAAGAGAAGATAGACCCTGATGATTATATTGATAAGGTAAAGGAAGAGCTTATTCAAAGCGGTAAACTTGGTACTGATAATTATCTCGACGCTCAGAGAGGAAATGCCAGGATGATGGAAGACGACCTGCTTACCATTGAAAATCAGGAAGATAAGAAAAAACAGGAGGAGAAAGCGGATGAATCCCAGAAGATGGCAGCAAATTATCGTGGCCCCACAAGAATCTACTACGATCTCCAGGGCACGAATCACATGAACTTCCCATACCTATTTATAAATGCCAGGGATCAGGTAAGGTGGTTCTGGTCATTGAGGTAAACCAAAAGGGGATTGTCGAAAATGCAACTGTGGTTGAAAGTGAGAGCACAGCAACAGATGAATGCCTGGTTGAAACTGCTGTCGGAACTGCACTGGTTTCAAGATTCGAACCAAACCTGAACGCTCCCAGAACTCAGAAAGGGACACTCACTTATATTTTCGTAGCGCAATAACAAGGCATAAAGGCGTTAAGGCTTTACGGCATTAAAAGAGAAAAGAATTATTCTCTCTCGTAACCGGACGGATGACTTCGGGGGTATTCCTGTTGGCTGACTTATTATTAACAAGGTTCCCAATTGTATGGGCTTTAAGAATTTCCGACGGGCAGGGCTTAAGCATAGCAAGCGCATCATCCGGTGTGATCATCATATTGATCCATCTGGTTTC
>CAWHGX010000047.1:0-26303 GCA_963828775.1 uncultured Bacteroidales bacterium
AATAAAATGTATAACCGAAAAGTAAAAATTCATGAAAAAATTATTGTTTTCAGCTGTTTTATTAAGTGCAGTATGCATCACAAATTCAAACGCGCAGGTAGCTCCGAAAGAAACAGGGCTCCAGGCAATAACCATCGATGCCATCAAGGGGCAGCTTGAGTTTCTGTCATCCGACTGGATGGAAGGAAGGGCAACCGGTGAAAAAGGTGCCTACCTCGCTGCCGACTATATTGCCAGTATGTTCAGAGTCTTTGGGGCAGCCCCGGCTGGCGATGCTGCCAGCTTCGGAGGAAGAATGCCCAGAATGGCTTTGAGGGCAGGACCGGTTGGTCCGGGAGGTCCCTCCTTCACTCCATCAAAGACATATTTTCAGAATTTCACTTTGATTGAGAGTCAGCCTGCGGGAGGATCAAACCTTTCAATAAAAAAAGCCGGTCAGGAATATACTTTTGATGAAGGAATCGATTTTTCAGTATCAAGGGCAACGATGGACATCAGGTTCGATGCTCCCATGGTTTTTGTCGGATATGGACTTGTCGACAAAGCGAACGGAATTGATGACTTTGCAGGTGTCGATGTCAAGGGAAAAGTTATTGTCAGGCTGACCGGGTTTCCGGGGTATGCCGACACTACCTCGACCATGTACAAAAAGCTCATTGGCGACAACATGAGGGCACAATTTGAAATGTCGAGAAAGAAATCCGAATCAGTAAATGATAAGGGGATACTTGGTATTATTGATCTGACAATAAACAATGATATTGGCAGGAGATGGGGCGTTTACAAGTTTGACAACAATATGGCTCCGGCCGAGAGCGGTCCCAGAACAAACTGGTCCTCAATGAGGCTCGACGGAAAAGAGATCTCCTCCAATCCTGTTACCGTTACAATAACTGAAAGGGTCTCCAACCTGATCATTAAGGAAGGTGGCCTTGATATTGCCAGATATGAAAAGGATGCAGCAGCAGGAACTTTGAAATTCAAGCCGGTTGCAATTCAGGGAATGAATGCAGCATTTGCAGTAAATGTGAATTCCAGGAGGGTAAATGTCAGAAATGTAATAGCGGTCATCGAAGGAGAAAATCCAAATGAGTATGTTGCTGCCGGTGCCCATATGGATCATATGGGAATGGATAACGGCAAGATCTGGAACGGAGCAGATGATAATGCCTCGGGGACAGTGGCTGTAATGACCATAGCTAAAGCTTTTGCAGCGAGTGGTGTGAAACCTAAAAGAAGCATTATATTCTGCACATGGACGGGAGAGGAAAAAGGCCTTTACGGATCTGAATACTTTACTATGTATCCTTCCGTTGGAAAAATATCAGACTATAAATTCTATCTGAATTTCGATATGATCGCCAGGGATGCAATAAATGATACTGCAAAGAATATGGCAGGTATAACATACACAAAAGCTTTTCCCAGGCTTGAAGAAATAACCAAATCAAATGTAGAACAGTATAAGCTGAATCTCAAGCTTAATATAAGAAGCCAGGAGGCACCTACAGGAGGCAGTGACTATACAGCGTTCACGGAAAATAAAATACCGGTGATTGCATGGATGGCTGCCATGCACTCCGATTACCATCAACCGTCAGATGAAGTCAGCCTCGTGAACTGGAACAAGATGCTGGATATCATAAAACTCGGATATCTTCAGCTATGGGAAGCAGCAAATGGTGAGATTAAATAAACAGGATAAAAATGAGAGCCAGGTTCCTGCATATCTGTTCACTGTTCATCCTGTGTGCAGGATTGTTGCGCGGACAGGACAGCAATGGTGATTTCTTAAGGGCACTGAACAATATAAATCAGTCTGCTATTAAAGCCCAGCTTGGATTTCTGGCTTCTGACTGGACCGAAGGAAGGGAAGCAGGGAAAAAAGGAGAGTACCTGGCGGCAGACTATATTGCCAGCATCCTGCAGTTGTATGGAGTCAAACCCGGGGGAGATAATTCCAGGGGAAGTGGTTCCCCGGGTGCCATGGGAAATATGGAGAAGACTTATTTCCAGAATTTCACGCTCATTAAGACTTCACCAGGGGAAGAACATATCATGAAGGTAAGGACAGCTGACGGAATAACGGTTAGTACCGTCAACCTTGCCGACAATATCGATTTTTTGACTGGAAATCCGTATCATGGTGTTGAGATTGAAGCTCCTGTTGTTTTCGTAGGTTACGGATTCAGAAATGATAAGCTTGGATATGACGACTTCGGCAAGCTGGATTTAAAAGGTAAATTCATTTTAAGAATTTCAGGAGCTCCCGGATTTGCCAGGGCACAATTGTCACCATCGGATTTATCAAATACGTCGAGGGAAGCCGAAAGCATAGCGAGAAAAATGGGTGCAGCCGGAATTATTGAATTCAATCCCGGGTCAGCAGTTGTCGGAACCCAGCCGGGAAACGAGTTCCTGAATATGTCGCCTTCAGAAAACAATCCGGCATACGGACGACAACGGGCTGATTACTCGTTGCCGGATAAAACCAGTCCGGACAATTTTACAAGGATCTTAGTTTCCGTAAAAACTGCAAACGAGATACTCAAAGGAACAGGATTTGTCCTTGAAGACTACATAAAGAAAGCTGAATCAAATAATATCAATCCGGTACCTGTATTAAAGGATAAAACGATATATTTTAAAACAACTGTCAAAAAAGAAACGATAAGGGTGAGGAATGTGATCGGGGTCATAGAAGGGAAGAATCCGGATCAGGTGATAGTCCTTGGAGCACACTATGACCATCTGGGAACCGCAAGCGGATATATATGGAACGGCGCTGATGACAACGCTTCAGGCACTGTGGGGGTGATGACTCTGGCAAAAGCGATTATGGAAACTGGGATTAAACCTGATAAAACTCTGGTTTTTGCCTTATGGACAGCAGAAGAAAAAGGGCTGCTGGGTTCAAGATATTATATTCAAAACCTGACATATCCGATAAAGAATCTTCGTCTGAATTATAATTTTGATATGATATCAAGGTACATGTCGGATAATGAAACAAGAAAAGTATCATTGGTATATTCTGAGTCCTGTCCCGTATTCAGGACCATTACAAAGGAAAATAGTAAGAAATACGGCATTGATCTGGATGTCGATTTTCAGCCTTCGAAAGTTCCTCCCGGTGGCAGCGATGACAGGTCGTTTGTCAATGCCGGGATTCCGATAATGAGGTTAAAGCTGGGATACAGGGAACAATATCATACACCTTCCGACGAGATTAGTACGGTTGACTGGGATATGATGGAGAAAATCATTAAGATCAGTTTCGCTAATATCTGGGAACTGGCCAATAATGACTGGTAAATCTGATTACAAATACTTTGTTTTGGGAAAATATTTGATTTTTTCCCCTCTTTACTTAAATTTGTCGAACTAAAATATCAAGTTATGAAAATTATGAAATCTAATTACTCTTCTATCTGTGATGCTGGGTGTTTTCGCGCTTGTCAGCGGGCAGCAGGTCAAACAAAATGATAAACTGCATATAATTATTATTGGAGCTCACCCTGATGATCCTGACGAAGTAGGCGGAACCGCTTATAAATGGGCACAGGCAGGCCACGATGTCCTGATGGTCTCACTGACAAATGGTGATGCGGGCCATCAGACTCTAAGCCGGGAGGAGCTTGCAAAAGTGAGAAGAGAAGAAGCCAGAAGAGCCGGAGAAGTAATTGGTGTCAGGTACATCACACTTGATAATCATGACGGACAGCTGATGCCGACATATGAAAACAGATTGCAGGTCATCAGGCTGATCCGCGAACAGAAAGCTGACATCGTAATTTTTCCTCGTCAGTACGACTATCATCCCGACCACCGCTACACCGGTACGCTGGTTCTGGATGCAGCCTATATGGTCACAGTACCTAAAATACTGCCTGAGGTACCATTTCTCGAAAAAAATCCGGTCTTCCTCTATACATATGACGAATTCACTCACCCCGAACCGTTTAAAGCGGATGTGTGTGTAAATATTGATGATGTAATAGAAAAGAAGATAGACATGTACCATCAGCATACATCCCAGATGTATGAATGGCTTCCTTTCAACAGGGGAGCACTCGGTCAGGTACCTGCCACAGAAAAAGAGAGGAGGATCTGGCTCGGGAAAATTTGGGCTTCCAGGTCAAATGCAGAACCTTTCAGGGATATACTTATTGAACACTATGGAACGGAAAAAGGACCGAAGATCAAATTCTGTGAAGCTTTCCAGGATTCAGGTTACGGAACCCGCCTGACAGAAAAGAATATCAAGTATTACTTTCCCTTCTATTGATATTCAATATACTGGCTGTTCTGCTTCAGCTCGATAAAATCATTGCCTGTTTCCCTGTAACCATATTCGAAACAATAATGGTACCTGGTACCATCTGATGTTTCGATGACATGAGTAAAAAAGCTGAAGTTATATCCCAGGGCAAAGAGGGCATCCTTATGGATCCTGTGTCTGCCTTCATCGTAAAGGTCCGCAAGTATCCGCCTGTTTTTCCTGAGCAATCCGTGAACATTTCTCATGAAATTGTTTGTATCACGGTTCAGCCTGTTGTTGTAGTTGTTCCTGCACTGATCAGAGCAGAATTTCTTATCGGTGCGGCCACGTATAGTGTCGCCGCAATCGAGACATTTTTTTTCCACAGCACTAATGTTTTGATAAAGATACAAAAAACGTTTTCAAACGAATTTAACAGTCACAAATTTAAATTTCGCTTTATAAAATCAGATTACTCCTTGCTGAACGGCTGATCCCTTTCAGGAGCATCTGTACCAAATATTCTGACTGTGAATGAACCGTCTACAGTCTGGAATACGTAGGTGTCACCGTCAATCAAGAGAATGATTGTACATGAAATTACCTTTTCAAAGATTGTCGATAAGTATTCTCTTCGAAATGCAAAAAATATTATACAACGCTTAAAATTTTTACTTAGAATATCCAGAAGGCTGGAAAATCTCTCAAAATTTAGTGAGTCTCAGCTCTCGAAACATCCTGGGGCTTGTTTTGGTTGTCAGCCCTCAGAATCAGCTCCGGGGGTTTTTATTTACTCTTCACAATCAGATCCCACTTGACTTTGGCATCTGGATAGCTTAATTTTACATATAAATGCTGATAACCTTTTGTAAAACTAATGGCAATCTGGTCTGCTGAAATAAAAGAGATTGAGAAGCTCCATGAATCCCTCAAAGGTCAGTTACCCGATCTGGAGAAAGAACTGGAACGGTTAATTAAAGCTGATGATGAGAACATGATTCTTCTGTATTCAAGAAGATGTCTGGAAGTTATCATAACTGATCTATGCGAGTGCGAACTCAAAAGACCACGAAAGACCGAACCTCTCAAAGGGATCATTGATAAGCTGCACAAGGAAGAGAAAGTTCCATCACACATAATAACTTCTATGCACGGGCTGAATGATCTGTCTACCTATGGCGCTCATCCCAAAGACTTTGATCCTGAACAGATAAAACCAGTTCTGGTTAATCTTGATATAATCATCAAGTGGTATCTGAAATATAAGGAAACCGGGACAGATTTTAAGACAAAGCCGGCTGAAGAGATTAAGCAGGGCATTAAAATACCTGAAAAAACAAAAAAGGGCATCACGATCCCAAAGAGAAGGATGATAGGTTTAGTCTCAGGATTGATATTTCTTATTGTGATAGTAGTAGCAGTTTTGTTCTTTACTAACATCATTGGTAGTGGTAAACAGGCAAAAGAACTTGAAAAATCAATTGCAGTTTTACCTTTTATAAATGATAGTCCAGAGAATGAAAATTCATATTTCTTCAACGGAATAATGGAGGAAATCTTAAATAATCTACAGGCAATAAAAGATCTTAGAGTCATTTCACGTCCTTCTGTCGAAAAGTACAGAAATCAGACAATTCCAATTCCGGAGATAGCAAAAGAACTGGATGTTAATTATATTGTTGTAGGCAGCGGACAGAAATATGGCAATACAGTACGTTTAAGAGTGCGATTGATAAAGGCTTTAAAAGAAAGAAACCTTTGGGCAAAAGCTTATGAACAGGAAATTAAAGATCTTGAAGATATTTTCAGAATACAGTGCAAGATTGCAGTATCTATTACGGAAGAGCTTAAAGCCGTAGTAACACCAAAGATTAGAAAGCTGATTGGGAAAATACCCACAGATGACCTGGATGCATACGATTTATGCCGTAAGGGGCAATACTTTCTTGAGTCGAATAAACTGGAAGATCTGGATTCTGCCCTAAAGTATTTTGAATTTGCAAAAGAAATAGATCCGAAATTTGCGCGGGCTTATGCAGGGATTAGCGATATCTATATAAATCTCAGGTTAACCGGAATTGGAGATCCTGTCGAGGCAGGTCAAAATGCCATAGATGCTGCAGAGAGAGCTCTTGAATTGGACAGTACACTTGCTGAAGCTCAACTTAGCATGGCAAATCTGAAGACATATATATTGTGGGATTGGAAAGGTGGTGAGTCGGCATTTCAGAAGGCAATTGAACTAAAATATAATTTTGCTTATGCTCACGCATCCTATGCGCATCTGTTGAATATCCTGGGACAACCAGAAGAAGCCCTTAACCATGGTGAACTGGCCGTCAGGCTTGATCCCAACAATGCATATTTTAAAAGCCTATATGCAATGGATTTATTATTCCTGCGGCGATATGATGATGCAATAACAGCATCCTATGAGGCTCTTAGATTAGAACCTTCAGCAATAGTAGCTCTTCTTACGTTGACTTATAGTCTTCGCCTGACTGGTAAATACGACGAAGCTTTAAAAACCACAGAGGAATTTTATAAAACAGAATATAGAAACAATACTCATGTTTTTAATCATTATTACAATAAAACTGATTTTGCTGGTGTAATGAAACTTGAAGCAGATACCCTTGTGGCACAGTTAAAAAGTACTTATGTCCTCCCCTCAGATATTGCCTATCTTTATAATGTTGCCGGTGATGAACAGCAATCCCTTAAATGGTTAGAACAGGCTTATGCCGAAAGAGATCCAAACTTACCTTATCTTTTATCGCCTATTTATGATAATCTCAGGGATGAATCCCGTTTTCAGGCTTTATGCAAGAAGATGAACCTTCCATATAAATAGTTATTATTAACTCTTTAATTACGCAGATTTGGGATTACATAAACAGAGGCAATACAAAGAGACATTGGATATTCTCCAAAAAAGTTGGGATTTGAAACCGATCTATAATCATGAAATATATCTTCATCTTGAAGCAGCCCAAAAGGCTGTTGCTGGGCAAATCATTACTTCAGTATAACTTATATGCTTCTGCCAATTTCAGTGGCTTATCAAATGTATTATTAAGAAGTTTTCTTAGCCAATTCAGCAATATCTTTTGCTTCCAACACCTTCTTTTCAAAGTCGAATACTGAGCAGTTGATCATCGCAAGACCAACATCACTCAGTGTACCAAAATATTGTGGAAATAAAGCATGTAAAACAGGATAAGGTAATTGGATATATTTATAGAATTTGGGGAGATTTTTCTGTCCTTTTACTGCTTTCATAAATGCTGGACGGAAAGCATATACACTCTTAAACGGAAGTTTCATTAAATCGTTTTCTGTTTTACCCTTGATCCTTGCCCACATCATTCTGCCCTTTTCACTGCTGTCGGTACCTGCACCAGAAACATAGCAGAAGGTCATATCAGGATTTAATCTGCTTAGGGTTTGAGCAAAGTTAATGGTCAGGTCATATGTGATCCTTTTGTATTCTGACTCCTTCATTCTAACGGATGACACTCCAGCACAAAAGAAGCAGGCATTATACCCTGATAACTCTGATTCGACAGGGAGAAGATTAAAGAAGTCAATATGAATGACTTCATGTAGTTTGGGATGAGTGATGCCGCAAGGTCTTCTATTGATTACCAGTAATGATTCTACATCTGGATGCTTAAGACATTCAAGAAGGACGCCTTCACCAACCATTCCAGTCGATCCTGTGATGATGGCTTTGATTTTTTGATTCATAGGAAGATTGATCTTATAAGCATCAAAGATAAGAAATGTCAGAAAAAGGCTGCATCAGGGAATTTTGCCTTTTGCCGGATTTATAGGTATTGAAAAATAAATTGTTTCTGGCTCCGGCACAATTTAATTTTGGATCACAGACATTGAAACAACACTCATGCCTGGATTTGCAGTAAGTGCCAGCCCTGGACATCAGCTGTCCTGGGATTTTCTATTATGATATTTGACAGACTGTGTTTATCTGATTTATATTTCATAATTTTAACATAAATAATATCGGGGAAGGAAAAGACATTTGATCTAATTGATATTTTGCATTTAGCAGTTATTCCGAAGTAAGGAAACCGGCAGAAATAAAATCCATGATGTAGTCCATGTCCTTTTTATGCAACATTTAATCTTTGAAGCTTTCAAAGATAAAATTTGAAACAACCTATGCGAGATAAATGTAAGTGATGTATAAATAGCACAATGGGAATATTACAGGAAGCGGTATTTCCTATTGGAGTGTGCAATACAATTCTCGCTGCCACTAAAACCTAATTAGTGAGAAAACGATTCGTGTTTATAAATGGATTTTTAAAGAGAGGGGGTTTCTTGAGATTCCAAAATTAACAACATTATTCCTTGTAGGATTTGTAAGAAATAGCATACATTAGTAGAATATTGTATATATTATTGGCAGAATGTCTTTATTGCTTCATCGGCCGTAGTGATGCCTAAATCTCCAGCGATTATTAAATCCATACGCCCACTTTCTTTCTGGCCCAAATAACATGATTTTGTTACTCCTCTATTGTAATAAGCTTCTGCATGTTTGGGGTTGATTTCTATGGTCTTAGTAAGGTCATCAATTCCTCCTCTGTAGTCCTCGAGGGCAATCTTTGCATTTCCTCGGTTATTATAAGCCTCTACATATGTTGGGTTGATTTCTATGGCCTTAGTATAGTCATCAATTGCCTCCCTGTAATTTTGAATCCTGCATTTTGCATTTCCTTGGTTGTAATAATCCTCTGATGTTTTGCTGTGTCCACCAAAGGCTTTTGTCAAAGCATTAATTAACTTTTTCATAATCCTAAGTTTATAATTCTTACGAGGTTGTTTTTAGTTATGTAATGTTTGTTAATATTTATGCTCTATTTGTTTACTTTGTTATCACAAAAATAATACAGAAATATCATTGAGTGACAGAATATTAACAAAAAGTAACCAAAAAGGACAAATAAGAGACAAGATTCTATCTTTGAAAGGTCATTAAATGGCTGTTTTCATTGCTCTTGACCGGATAGTGTTTAGTGTTTGGATTAATGCCAGGTCAATATTAATGGCAATCATTGTTCATAATTCCCGAGCCTTTAAAAAATGCACCTTTTCGTATTATCTCTGTCTATAATTGATTTACCATCCGGGGTGACAAAATTGCCATCTACACCCATATATGCGATTATAAAATGGAAAATGAATTTCTAATAACATGATGGTCAAATTATCGATTTAAACTACTATTTAATTTTTTTTAAAAAAACCCGATGCAATTTTTCTCAATTGTTCAATAATCTGTTCTTTACTCCACCCCATTGCCAGAAGTAAATATTTGTAATTTGTGAACACTTTGGATACATTTGGATGATTAATGCCGAGGTTTGTTATAAAAATAATGAGCGCCCTGCGCATGAGGGGCTCCGCTTCGTCCAGGCGGTTGGCGGCTTTCAGCAATTGTGCGAGGTTGTTGAGACGGATGGCTACATTGGGATGATCTTTTCCAAAGCTGTCTTCATCAATTTTGAGGGCTCTTCTTATCAGCGGTTCTGCTTCACTCATCCGGTTAGTGCTTAGAAGCAGTTGTGCGAGGTTATTGAGATCACGAGCTACTTTTGGGTGATCTTTACCAAAGCTGTCTTCATTAATTTTAAGCGCTCTTTTCATCAGCGGTTCTGCTTCGTCCAGGCGGTTAGAGGCTTTCAGCAATTGTGCAAGGTTGTTGAGATCACTAGCCACATCCGGGTGATCTTTCCCCAAGCTGTCTTCATTAATTTTAAGGGCTCTTTTCATCAGCAGCTCAGCTTCGACCAGACGGTTGGTGGCTTGAAGCAATTGTGCGAGGTTGTTGAGATCTATGGCCACTTTCGGGTGATCTTTCCCAAAGCTGTCTTCGTCAATTTTTAGGGCTCTTTTCATCAGTGGCTCAGCTTCTCCCAAACGGTTAATGGCATGAAATAGCACTGCGAGGCTGCCTAGAGTTCCAGCCACGTTAGGGTGATCCTTCCCAAAGTTGTCTTCATTGATTTTAAGTGCTCTTAGATAAAGCGTCTCTGCATCTTTAATACGATTGGTATCTTGAAGCAATAGTGCGAGGTTGCTAAGGCCGATTGCCACATTCGGGTGATCATTCCCCAAGCTGTCTTCATAAATTTTAAGCGCTCTTCTCATTAGTGGCTCCGCTTCGACCAGGCGGTTAGTGTCGTAAAACAATTGTGCGAGGTTGTTAAGACAGCTAGCTACGTTCGGGTGATCTTTCCCCAGGCTGTCTTCATAAATTTTAAGAGCTGCTTTCATCAGTGGCTCCGCTTCGGCCAGCTGGTTAGTGGCTTGAAGCAATCCTGCAAGGTTGTTGAGACAGGTAGCGACGTCCGGGTGATCTTTCCCCAAGCTGCCTTCAAGAATTTTTAAAGAAAGTCGGTAAAGAGGTTCAGCCTGAGGATAAAGCGCTGCATTATGAAGAAAAAGGCCAAGACAATCTGATCCATAAGAAACTCTTTCATCTTCATTAACTTTTTCCCATTTATCAAAAGAATTTAAGTATGGTACCCCCATACTTTTTATTTCACCCAGTTTAACCCAGTAAGTGCGAAGTTCGTCTTCATCCCGCAAACGGATTTCAAGAAAACGATCAATATTAAGCAGGCAGTTACGAAGACGTTCAGACAATCCGGCCTGCCACAAGAGCCATGGCAGTTCGTCGCAACTCCGAGAAGTAGGGGGCCTGGCTTCGAAATAATTAGCAAGTGCTGTACGGAAATCCTCCTTTTTATCGGGATCGGGTAAAAAGACAGTTTCAACTGCTGTTCGCAGGAAGTCGTGAGCAAAATTAAGGATTCCGCCCCTGTCAACCAGGCCTTCTTCCAGTGCAGCACGCAGGGGTCCCCAGGTAGCCAACGGCAATTGGGGGAGGTGGATAGGCCGTAACAGATGCAAAAGCTCGGTCTCGGTTAGTCCGCGTCGTGCAGCCCAGATCAATCCCAGCGCTTCTCTCACCAAACCTTTGCGGTCATGCTCGTAGTCGCGCTGGTACCGGGAAAGCACTTTGTTTAACAGCGACGGGATTTCCTTTGCACTGAGGTAATCATCCAAACGTTCGTCTAAGCGTTCATATGTTCCGGTAACGCGTAATTCATCCAAAAGGATTTTCAGATAGAGCGGATTGGCAGCAGCAGTGGCCGCCGAGAGACGATCGAGGCGGAGATCATCAAGTCTTTTCCCGAACCTTTTCAGGTAATCAACGATCATCCTCCGGCGCTCGACCGTTGTGAGTGGCTGAATGATATATATTGCCCATTCCCGCTTTTTTATAACCTCAAGCGTATCGCCCGGGAGGGTGGAAACAATGAGCCTTAAGGCCCCGGTAAAAGAATGTTCGGGCAGCCAGGCTAACAGGCGGCCATGGTCATGCTCTTCCAACTGGTTTAATGCATCAAGAATAACAATAAATCTTACTCCATCGCGCTCTGCTTTAATACGTGCTTTGGCAAGCCAGACAGGAAAATCCCTGAGAATATCATCACTGGTGCGCGGTAGCGTCTTCGCTATCACCGCTCCACCTTTTAATCTCAGATATAAGACGTGTCATCAGTTTCCAGTGTACTGCGCTGTCGGGTGTGCCGCCAATGTAATGCTGGAATATAAAATCGTCTGGATGATTCTCTCCGCCAATGCTCAACCCAGTTTGCGATCAATGCTGATTTACCGCTGCCGGAATCACCCAACAGTAGAAGGGGCTTTCACATCACTTTTACAATGGTTGTCAAGTGCATTAAAGTAATCTGGACGCCCTATATATGTTCTGCGTCGTATTTCAGCAAAGGCCTCATGATCACGTGCTTCGCCGCGAAAGTGGATCGGGAATGCTTTCTTTCGGGAATTGTTTATCAATTACATTTTTTAGTTGCTCTAAAATTATTGGAGTCAGTGATTGTGGGTCAGAATAAGTCTCGACCAGCTGATATATTCTTTAGTGCACAGGTAGTACGGATAAGGTTTTTTAGTGCTAGTCTGTTTTTCAGCAGAAGCAGGATCTTCAGAAAGAAAGTCAGCTCTTTTCTCTTCGGGAACAGATTCAACATATTTTGGATCACGGAAATAAAAGAAAGCACGATCTGCCATTTCAGGGTTATTTAGCACACCATGAAGGATCTCAAGTTCGGTGACACTCTTGCCGTGAAGATCTTTCAGCCAGGGCTGTTCTTCTTTCAGGTCAGCAGTAAAAGCATCATCTCCTGGTACCCAGCCATATCGTTCACCAAGCAGACCAATGAAGTAAGGTCTGCAAGCTCGGATCTCATCCAGGCATAGCTTAAGTGTTTCTTTTCGGGTACTCTGCTCCTCGGCAATGCCCCAACGAAGGTCAACCTCAACAAGTTCAACCTGCCTCTCCCGGCAGAATCTGCGAAGTTCAGGCCAGGTATGGGTCATAAGTAATATTGCGTTCTTCCATCATGTCTCTGAAGGTTGAAGAGACAAAGACACGAATACGGCGGTTAATTATTTCACCCTGGGTTACCATTATTTATGCTTATTTGAAGTTCAATCCTTGATAGTGTCTCTATACTGAAAGATACAAGTACTTTAGAATATGATTGCTTCTATATCAAAGTTACACTTTGTTCAAAGACAATAGAAATTCTTTTTGACAAGCCAATAAGTCAAACTAAAACCAATATATAATGTTAGAAAAACGGTAATCTCCTGATTATTGTGTAAAGGAATTGATGGATAGGAAACAAAGGAATATTTGAAACATTAAGAGGAGTAACAAAGGTGAGTAGGAAGACACAACAGTTCGGGCTTGAGTTTTAGCAACCTATGTGTACCTTTTTAAGTCACTTTCTCAGAAGTTGGCTTTTTGCTAATCTATTTAATAAGTTTGGTTTAGAACATGTTCTTCCACCAAGTTTTTTCGGTTTTTTCCTTTAATAATCCTACTTGTTTTATGGTATTTCAGCTTTACTAGAATTTCCACTTTGGGCAAGATTCATATCCACCCTGCAATAAAAGGATTAAACTTCAATTTATTTCTACATTTCGGGCATTCGCTTAACAATGCCGATTCCTCCCATACTTCTTTTGGTAACTCCAAACAGGGAGACTGTTCAGGGGTTAATCCTGCTTTTTTTGTTATCTTCTCAATGGATTCTAAAACCGAAGTCGATGGAGCGAAGCGGTGTCCGCATAATGGGCAATCTGTTGAAAATTTCTGGTATTTCTTCAATTCAAAATCCCATATTTGCCGGACGGTGGTTATGGCCGCGCCGGGGCATAATAGATTCTTATCTGTATAAAGAATTACAACTTCTCCTGAACTGCATCCTAAAAGAATGCCATTCGGATAACTTTTTACAGTAGAAATATGAGAATCAAAAGAGCCAATGGCCATCTTTTTACCAGTTTCCAAGTCCCAGAGGATGCAGTTATTATCCCGGGAGCCTGAAATAGCTCGTTTCCCGTCTGGGACGATGGCAACGGAAAAGATAGAGCCAGTGTGCCCTTTGAGGGTTTGGATCGTCTCCCAGGTTGCCAGATCCCATAGGATGCAGAGTATTGTCCTTGGAACCTGAGATTGCCCTTTGTCCATCCGGAGTAATTGAAACTGTATTAATGGATTTAGTATGCCCTTTGAGGGTTTGGAGTGCCTCCCCGGCACTCAGGTCCCAGAGGATACAGGTATGGTCATTGGAGCCTGAGATAGCCCGCTTCCCGTCGGGTGTAATAGCAATAGTACGGACATAATCAGTATGCCCTTTAAGGATTTGGAGCGGCTCGCCGGTTCCCAGATCCCAGAGGATGCAGGTGTTGTCATAGGAACCTGAGATAGCTCGTTTCCCGTCGGGCGTAATGGCAATGACATTTATATAGTGATTATGCCCTTTAAGGGTTTGGAGCGCCTCGCCGGTTCCCAGATCCCAGAGGATGCAGGTTTCGTCACCGGAACCTGAGATAGCCCGTTTCCCGTCGGGAGTAATGGCAACGACCAATACTCCACTTTTATGCCCTCTGAGGGTTTGGAGCACCTCCCCTGCACCCAGATCCCAAAGGATGCAGGTACTATCATTTGATCCGGAAAACGCTCGTTTCCCGTCGGGGGCGATGGCAACAGGAAAAATATAAGAAGAAATATTTAGTTCGAGAATTTGGAGCACCTCCCCGGTTCCCAGATCCCAGAGGATGCAGGTATGGTCATCCGAGACGGAGATAGCTCGTTCCCCGTTAGGGATGATATCAATGGTACAGATATTTTTAGTATGCCTTGTGAGGACTTGGGGCGCTTCCCCGACACTCAGGTCCCAGAGGATGCATCTATTGTCATCAGAGCTTGAGATAGCCCTTTCCCCGTCGGGGGTGATGGAAACGGCATAAACCACGCCAGTATGCCCTTTGAGGGTATGGAGGGCCTCCCCGGTTTCTAGATCCCAGAGAATACAGGTATGGTCATCGGAGCCTGAGATAGCCCGTTTCCCGTTGGGTGTGATGTCAACAGCATGGACAGAATCAGTATGCCCTTTAAGGATTTGGAGCGGCTTGCCGGTTCCCAGGTCCCAAAGGATGCAGGTATTATTATCGGAGGCTGAGATAGCCTGTTTCCCATTGGGGGTAATGGCAACGGCATTCGTATTACCCATACGCCAATGCCTGATGGTTTGGAGCGCCTCGCCAGTACCCAGATCCCAGAGGATGATGGTACGGTCACTGGTGTCTGAGATAGCCCATTTCCCATCTGGGGTAATGGCAACGGCAGTAACAAGTTCAGTATCCCCCTTGAGGGTCTTAAGGGCTTCACCAGTATCCAAGTCCCACAGAATACATTTTTTATCCCAAGAACCTGAAACAGCCAGCCTTCCATCCGGGGTGATGGCGACAGCTGCAACGGAGTCAGTATGTCCTTTGAGGTTATTGATCACATGCCCGGAGGCCAAGTCCCAGAGGATGCAGGTATTATCCAAGGAACCGGAGACTGCTCGGTGACCATCCGGGGTGATGGCGACAGCTGCAACGGAGTCAGTATGTCCTTTGAGGATTTGCAGCGGCTGGCCAGTCCTAATGTCCCAGAGTATGCAGGTATTGTCTACTGAACCCGAAATTGCCTTTTGACAGTCCGGGGTGATGGAAACCGCCCTGACACTTTTAATATGCCCCCTAAGGGTCTTCAGTGTCTGAGGGTAAGGATTCCAGTGTGGCCGTGTGAGAGGGCTTCGAAGCAATAAATTATTACGAATTTCAATCGATACTTTATTAGCTATTTCGCCCACCGGACCGATGTCCAAATAATTCCAGGCTTGCTGTGATGCAAAATGAGAAAATTCATGAGCGTAGTTTTGCAGGTTATTGGCCTCTTGTCCCAGAAAATTCATAAAGTCTTTTAAACGATCTAACCGGGTTGGATTGTTTTTTATCCGTTCAATTTCAATATCTGTCTTTTCTTTGCTCCAGAGAGGTGCTGTTTCAGGTATTTCTAATTCGGCAATTTCACCTTTAGCATAGGCAATCAGATCCCGGGTATATTTATCCATCCGTTCCAGCCTTGCTTTTTCCTTTCTGATATTTTCTGCATTATCGGGGATAACCTCCAAAACATCATCAAAATCCTGTACTAGTGCATACGTCATTTTAGCAACTGCTTTGGCCTGGATAAATTCGAGATCGCATAAGGTATCCGTCACCCTTTCCCACATTTCAGCTTTTTTTTGTTGAAAGGGAAGTTCTACCAGTTTTCGGACACCGGGTTTTTTTTGTATGGGTTCATCCAGATATAGTAGCTTGCCTAAAAAGTAGTCAGCAAGGATAGAATGATAATGTATTGAATTTGGATTCATTATTATTAAATAGAACATGGAAATCCACGTCCTCTTAATATGGCCATGTTCTTTGTAGTTTTGCTTGTTTTCTATTAGTAAATGTACGCAACTTTCACGAGTCGTTTATTACTATGTTTATTATGATATTATTAGGAATGCTGGCCCTCGGAAATCAGCTCCGGGGGCTTTTCTATACTTAAATAATTCAGTACTCACATACTTTTTTATTCACCTAAGAAACGTCTCAGGTTTGAGTTTTTGTCTGAACTTGTACCCTATTTGTACCTCAATATGGTTAACTAATTGACAAACAAGGGGTGTAACATTTTTCAAACGGTTGCAAACGACTATAAATGATTTACAAGCAGATATAAGTGCTTATGTACCGATTTAGTTTTACAGGCGGATTTATGTTTGCATCAGATAAGCATATGTCGAACTAAAACCTTAAAGTCATGAACAATTTAAGAAACAGAGTAATGCTGATCGGCAACCTCGGTCAGGATCCGGAAATCAAAACCCTTGAAAGCGGCAAGAAAGTTGCGCATTTCACCATTGCTACCAATGATGCCTACAAGAATACTGATGGCCAGAAAATCGAAGAAACAACCTGGCACAACATCGTTGCATGGAATGGTTTGGCAGAACGTGCAGGCAAGTTCCTGAAAAAAGGCAGGGAGGTTGCTGTCGATGGACGGCTTGTTTACAGGAGCTATGAGGATAAGAAGGGTGTGACTAAATACACAACCGAGATTGTCCTCAATGAAATTCTATTGCTGAGATCGTCAACCAGGAATGGAGACGTAAAGGAGGAATAATCCGCGTCCGGTCGCTGCATCCGATCGTGAAAGAGGTTGTTCTCTTGCAGAACAGCCTCTCTGTTATTCAGGTATGTCAGGCATCCCGGCCTGCTTTAAGTGCTTTCAGATTTACTTCCACTATTTCTTCTCCCTTTTTCCCGAAAAGGTTTCTGACAGCGTTTTCGAGACTTGCAAAAGGCAGATCGATGTAAGAGGATGCTGCACCCAGAATTACCATATTCCCCGACCGGGAAGAGCCGGCTTCCCTGGCAATAGTGTCAGCGTCAATTATCCTGTGATTTTTAATTTTCCGGATCTCTTTCAGTATCTCGTCAACAGGAGGATAATCAGAGATGTTTATGAAAGGAGTCGAATTTGTTACCAGCCATCCTGATTTTGAGAGCCAGGGAAGATATCTCAGCGATTCCATTGGTTCAACAGAGATAATAAGATCCGCTTTCCCGTAAGGGATAAGGTCGGAAAATATTGGCTTGCCCGACAGCCGCAGGTGAGACTGGACATCTCCTCCTCTCTGGCTCATGCCATGAACCTCCGATTGCTTCAGATAGAGGTTATTCCCGACTGCAGCCAGACCGATTATTGCAGCAATAGACAGTATTCCCTGCCCTCCCACTCCGGACAAGACTATATCACTTTTCATATTTGTTCCTCTTTATTACTGGTTTCTGAAGCTTCTGCTTTCTTCCTTCTTGCTGCCGTCTGGATGCACTCACGTGAAGAAATTATTACTGAAACACCTTTATGATTAAATTCTTCCTGCATAATCTGAATGTTCTCTTCATGATTCTTACGCAATGGGATAATTGTTCTAATATGTTCCGGAGCAACTCCTATGCCTTCGCAGATTTTTTCAAGACGGTTGGTTGCATGCGATTTCTGCCCTCCGGTCATTCCTGTTGTTAAGTTATCTGAAATTATTATGGTGACTGGTGAGTTTTTAACCACTGCATCAAGAAGTCCTGTCATTCCTGAATGAGTGAATGTAGAATCACCAATAACTGCTACCGATGGATGCAATCCGGCATCAGCTGCTCCAACAGCCATTGTGACCGAAGCTCCCATATCAACGCATGAATTAATTATATTGAATGGTGGCAGTGCGCCAAGGGTATAGCATCCTATATCCGAAAAAACGCCATTACCTTTAAAGGGTTTCAGAGCTTCAATAACGGCATTAAAAGTATCAGAATGACCACAGCCTTTGCAGAAAGAAGGTGGTCTTGACTTTACAATTGGCGGTACTTTTAAAACAGGTTCATGCTTAAGACCAATAGCTTTTGCGACGAGTGCAGGGTTCAGTTCACCTTCGCGAGGTACTGCCCCGTCAATACGGCCAACGATTTTAAGACTATTATCCAGGATCCCTCTCAGCGCCTCTTCCACCAGAGGGTAACCCTCTTCAAGTACCAGAACTTCCTCACATCTGGCCGTCAGATCGCCGATCAGGTCTTTTGGAAACGGGTACGCTGTAATTTTCAGTACCGGAAAATCCGGTTCCTTTTCCTGAAAATTTTCCATAAGGTAATTGTAAGCTATTCCGCATGTAATAACACCTATTTTCCGGTTTTTACCATCCCTGAATATATTGAATTTCGAAATCCTGTTATCATATTTTAATGATTCGTAGGTTGATAACAGAGCTTTGTATTTCATTCGTGCGATTGCAGGCAATAAGACAAATTGCCGTGGATCGGAAGGCAGACGGAATTTTTTTTCAGGTTCTGCAGGTCTGCGTCCAACGGCAGCTCTCGAATGTGCAAGACGTGTAGTTATCCGGAAGAGCACGGGTAATCTGTATTTTTCAGAAAGGTCAAAAGCATCAAAAACCATGTCGTATGCTTCCTGCTGATTTGATGGTTCAAATACAGGAACAAATGCAAATTTTCCATAGAACCGCGAGTCCTGTTCATTCTGAGATGAATGCATGGATGGATCATCAGCAGAAACTACTATCAGACCGCCGTTTATGCCAGTAACTGCTGAATTAATAAAGGGATCGGCCGCAACATTTAATCCGACATGTTTCATTGCTGCCATTGCCCTTTTTCCGGTGTAAGACATTCCCAGGGCAGCCTCCAGTGCAGTTTTTTCATTGGCAGACCATTCCCTGTGAACACCGCGGCCGGCAGCCTCTTTCGATGCCTGTATGTATTCCATAATTTCTGTTGAGGGAGTACCCGGATAGGCATACATCCCGCTCAGACCTGCATCCAGAGCCCCAAGAGCAATAGCTTCATCACCTAAAAGAAGTAGTTTTTGCATATTATAGTACTAAAATATTTACAGGTAAAAATGTAGAAATGAACCAGTATAAAAATACCTGATTAAGTTTAGATATGAAATTTAATTAAAAATAAGTTAAATGTTTTATCGTTCCGTTCAATAATGTTTATTTTGCAGACTCTTTACCGGGTAATGGTTTTGAATATTATAGAAAATTGAATTGGCCAGACCACTTTATACCATACTTCTATTCTTACTGCCTCTCTGTATTGTTGCCGGTCAGAAACAGGAACAGGAGAGGTTTTTCCAGGTCAGCGGAATAATTACTGATGAGGAAAATAATGCTTTATCAGACGTTGGGGTTATATCGTTAAAGCTGAGAAGAGGTACTTTAAGCGAAAAAACAGGTATTTACAGTATTACCAGCACTCCTGGTGACACAATATTTTTCAGAGCGCTTGGTTTTAAGAAGAGGTCTCTGGTTCTTCCACGCGATTTTGAAGGCCGGCATTTCAGCCTGGATGTTAAACTTGAATTAGATACAATACCGATTGAAAATGTGGTGGTTATGCCATGGAAGACTTACAGTGACTTTATTAAGGAGATGACAAAACCAACACCGGTAGATCCGGAAATTGAGAATATGAACAGGAATATTGCTTCAGTAAGTGATGCAGTATCAAGTACCAGAGGCGTGAGAATTACTCCGGAAGCAGGCTACAGGTATGCAATGCAGCAGAATTTCAATATGACGGCTACCAGGAACCAATATCCTGTCAATAACCTGCTCAATCCTTTTGCATGGGCAAAATTTATCAGCGGATTAAAGAACGGTTTGCTGAAGAATCAACAGGCAGATAAGCCAACCAGGACAAAGGCAAAAAACAAGAAGAAGAAAAATCGTGAGGAGAAATAATGGCAAAATAGTTGGCATTCTTGGAACTGTTATAATACACTTAATAGCAGGTATAATTTTCATGTCATTTAAGCTGCAGTCATTAAGAACAGATGAAAAGCGCATTGAAAAGTTCGAAATAGAATTTGCAGCAATCGAAGAAAAAAAGGTCATTGAAAGACCGGTCGAACTGCCCCCTACTTCAGTTGAAAATATCCTTCACGATGATGTTGAGATGTTGAACATCGCACGAAACCTTGCCAGCAAGAGCGAAGAGAAGATTGATCCTGATGATTATATTGATAAGGTAAAGGAAGAGCTTATCCAAAGCGGTAAACTTGGTACTGATAATTATCTCGACGCTCAGAGAGGAAATGCCCGGATGACGGAAGACGACCTGCTTGCCATTGAAAATCAGGAAGATAAGAAAAAACAGGAGGAGGAAGCGGATGAATCCCAGAAGATGGCAGCAAATTATCGTGGCCCCACAAGAATTTACTACGATCTCCAGGGACGCAATCATACGTATCTTCCCATACCTATTTATAAATGCCAGGGATCAGGCAAAGTGGTCCTGGTCATAGAGGTAAACCAAAAGGGGATTGTCGAAAATGCAACTGTGGTTGAAAGTGAGAGCACGGCAACAGATGAATGCCTGGTTGAAACTGCTGTCGGAACTGCACTGGTTTCAAGATTCGAATCAAACCTGAACGCTCCCAGAACTCAGAAAGGGACACTCACTTATATTTTCGTAGCGCAATAACAAGGCATAAAGGCGTTAAGGCTTTACGGCATTAAAAGAGAAAAGAATTATTCTCTCTCGTAACCTGACGGATGACTTCGGGGGTATTCCTGTTGGCTGACTTATTATTAACAAGGTTCCCAATTGTATGGGCTTTAAGAATTTCCAACGGGCAGGGCTTAAGCATAGCAAGCGCATCATCCGATGTGATCATCATGTTGATCCATCTGGTTTCATCATTCCGGTCAAGAATTGCCGGCATTCTCTTTTTTGAGTTATGAATTACCGCAAGCAGATCATTTGCATCAGTAGTTATAAGCGAGAATGTATTAAAACTTTCACCAGTGCTTGTCTCCACCCATTGATCGAATAATCCGGCAATCGAAAATATCTCTTCCCGGGCGTGATAAATATACCATGGAATCTTTTCATTGCCGGCATGCTGCCATTCAAAAAATCCCTTGACGGGTATAATGCATCGTTTTGATTTAAACGGCTTTGAAAAAGAAGGTTTTGACCTTATGCTTTCTGCACGGGCATTGAATGTCTTATATCTTATTACATCAGCATCGCCGGCGCTCCTGGTCCACGAAGGAATCAGTCCCCACTTCAGAAGCTGAATTCTGCCGGGTGAGCCCGAACAGATTGCCGGCAGTTCAGGCAGACCGAAGGCATGATAATAGTAACTGGGCTGGTATCTGTCACGATCAGGGAATGTAGCACCATACCTGTTCTCAAGTTCATCCTTAACCAGATTCACATTGACAGAAAAGCACATGGCTGTTTCAATTGATCCCTGATAATTCCAGTCTTATAGGTAAAGGTATTGAGTTGTCAAACAGATCGTGATCAGGCCACTCCCTTACCTGTAACAGTACTTTTGACATCATCCGGTTAATATATGAATGGATTTCAGGTCCGTTCCAGGTGCTGGAATTCAGGAGCACCACCCATGATATCCCGTCAGGTTGTCTTTTTATCATTCCGGCAGTACCGGAAAATGATCCTGTCCTGATCCAGTTCCCGTCTATATAGGTTGTCTTCCAACCTATCGGGGCCAATCTGTTATTCAGATCCGTCATTAAGCTGATGCTCTCATCAGAAATCAGATCCTCATTATAACTGAATCCATCAACAGCCAGAAGCAGTCGCATCAGATCAGGCGAGGTTGCCAGCCATACCCCGGCTCCTCCCAGGGTTTCAATATCATTTCCGCCGTAAGTGGCTGGAACCATGTCACCAGTACCATAAATTGAAGGTCGCAAAGGCATGCCGGCAGGTTCGTAATATGTAACTTCAAAAAGTGCTTTCTGATCCGGCATATTCCTGGCTGGTTCCATATCGTAAATACCAATGGGTTCAAATATTTCCCACCGGCAGTAATCATCATAGGGTATCCCTGATATTTTTTCGACAACCAAACCTAAAATACTGTAACCCAGATTTGAATAGGATCTGCCGGTTCCGGGAGTGAAATGAAGTCGTTTGCTGAGGGCAAATCTGATTATCGTTCTCGTATCAACAGGAAGGCTGGCTTGCATCTGGCCTGCCACTATCTGGGGCATAAACATCTGGTCTCCCCAGCGCTGCGACCATCCGCCCTCATGACTCAGCAGGTGACCTACTGTTATATCGAATACTCTTCTGTCTTTAGGAGTGAGATAACAGGAATCATTCAGAATGCCATCCGGGCCAAAAACTTTATCATCAAGTGATAATCTGCCTTCCTCCTGGAGTTTCATAATGGCAACAGCCGTAACCAGTTTGGAAATACTTGCAATCCTGAATTTACTGTAAGGCTGAGTTTCGATCCCGGCTGCAGTGTCAGCGAATCCAAACCCTTTCGCATAAAGAAGCTTCCCATCTCTGGCAATTGCAACCGATGCGCCTGCAATGGACCATTTATGCATAAAGGAATTGATCGTATTGCTGCATTCCTCAAATTCCGAACCGGAGGAATTAGAATTGGTAAGCCGTATATTCCCGGGAACGATCTTGTCAGGCATGCCTTCTGATCTTACTATTGCACTGGGATTATAACTTACTGCTAAAGAAAGCAATACAGTTAGTAATATCTTTCTTAAACTAGTCAAGAATTTTCTTTTTGCCGTGTAAAAATAAGTACTTTTTGTCAGGTAATTGAAATCTTTTAAATAATTTCTGTCAATTTTAACTATTAGATTTTGCAAATATTGTCTTTTTTATAATAATATTTAAATTCTGAAATTGTCAAAAAGCTAACTTTGTGAACATGTTGTCAACAAGGATATCTTTCTTTACGGTATTTATTATCGTATCTGTCTGCTTACCCTGGAACAAGATTTCCTGTCAGGTTGCAGAACCAATTGACACCACAGATTATCTCCTTCCAATATTTGAGGGTGCACTTGAAAACAACCTGATGGTAGCTGCATCAAGAGGCTATAGCGGTGAAATTGAAAGGTTGATATCCAAAGGTGCTGATATTGACGGAGAAACAAACGAAGGTGCTACGCCCCTGATTTTTGCTGTGGCAAACAACCGCCTCAATTCGGTGTTGACACTTCTGGCTCACAATCCCGATGTAAATAAAATGACTTTAAATAATGAAACCCCCCTCATTATTTCAGTCAAAAACCAGAATACTGAGATTGCCGAAGCTCTTATCAGGGGCGGCGCTGATATCGATCTGGCCGACAAGTTCGGAGCTACTCCTCTTCATTATGCTTCTCTCATTGGCAGTTTTAATGTAGCTGACCTGCTTTTGTATTACGAGGCTGACTGCAATAAAAAAGCAAAAGACGGAACAACCCCCCTTATGGCTGCAATACTGTCAGGATATGCAGATATTGCTGATCTTTTGTTCCAGAACGGAGCAAACCTGGAAGCAAGAGATAATTCCGGATTTACCCCTTTCCTGATTGGTGCTCAAAATGGCGATACGCTTATTATGAAACTCCTTCTGAAAGAAGGTGTTGATATTTATGAGAAGAACATTTATAGCTACAATGCACTGGCTTTAGCTATCGAATCAAACCAGAAGCCTGCAGTTGAATTGCTTCTTGAAAAAGGAGATAAATGGGCCTCTCCTGAAAATGGAGCAGTGAATCCATATACTGTTGCTTCAGCTTTTGGACGAAAGGAAATTATTGATATTCTTGAAAAGAAAAATATTGACGGCAGGCATGGTTTGAAAATTGACGAAATATCAATATCAGCTTCAGCAAAATTTAACTTCAGGGACTATTTCACGGGGTTGGTTTTTTCGTTTAAGGAACCCCTGATCGATGCCGGATTTATTGCCGGCTGTGATATAAAACCAGTATATACGAGAATCCTTATTGAATCAGGTGAGAATTCATATTATCAATACTTTGATAGAAGTTCAGTAGTATTTGCAGGCATATTTAAGGACTTTGCGGTTTCAGAATATCTGTCCGGGATCAAAATTGCAGTTTCAACATCTCTGTCAGCTGGCTATAGTTTTGGCGGCAAATTCAAGGGAACGAACGTTAATCCTGAAAATAAGTTCAGAATAATGCCCGCCGCGGGTCTGAAATTTCAGAAAAAATATGTTACAATCAAAACTGATCTGGAATACACGAATACGGACTTTTATCATGTCGGACCGATTTGGTTCAGGATCAGTATAGCTTATAATTCTTTTATCAGTAAAGTCAGATCACCGGGTAAAACTATTAAATGGCATTGAAATTTATGAAGAGCGTTTTCAGAATTTTGTTCCTTATAACTTGTGTTATATGTTTTTCGTGTGAAGACAAGGGATGGTTCACGGAACGTTCTGACTGCACAAAAGACTGAACCCGGGGATGCTGTCCTGGCGATAGAGTATCGAGAGACCTGAAATGCAGGTGAAACTTAATATATATGAGGGAGAACTTGAGGATAGTGTCCTTTACTGTTCGGTGTTTCCCATCTGGTTCAGTGTACAATATTCCAGTAGTGTTGAATAAAAAGTATACGGTGACAGCAACCTATTTTATTGACTGGAACACATATACAGCTGTCGACTAGCTACACCCAGGGTCAGATTCACTGAAACCCAGTGTGAAGAAGCCTGTTACTTCGTCTATGACAGGGAACTGGATCTTTGGTACTGAAATATACCGCAGGAGAAAATAAACCTAGCAAATGACTAAGCAGACCCTTCGTATTCTAAAGAGAGGAACCCTGCAGCAGCCTTTCTTCTCTTTTACAACTGTTATGTCGGCTTTCTTAAGCGGTTTAAGATCGTTCCTCAGATCAGGGCAATTTTGAATAATTCAGCTTCTCCGGAGGAAATGCGGCAGTGACCGGGTGTGATAATGTGAATCTTAATCCCATCTGTAATGTCTTCAGGTGTTATAAGCGGTCGTACCAGCATTTGGGAAATTTTGATCTGTCTGCACCCTTCTGCCATGGACCTTTTGCCATTGCTTTCAGAGCCAGCATACCCATTTTCTTTTCCTGTGCCTGGCCAGCACCTGCGGACCGAAATTACCCGGAGATACCAGGTCGTAAAATTGAATGGGAACAATATAGTGTCAAAATCAAAACGGTTCATAAGTGCCATTGCTGCTTCAACTGAATGCGGAGAATCCGATAAATCTGATTTTACCTTCCTTCCTTGCTTCAAGAAATGTTTCCATGGCACCTCCCGGACTCAATATGGTGTCGACATCCTCAAGTGATGTAACTGCATGATGCTGGTAAAGATCAAAATGATCTGTCCTCAGATTTTTCAACGACTGATCAAGCTCTTTGCGTGCTCCTGCTTTTGTTCTTTCTCCGGTTTTGCAGGCCAGAAAGACATCCTTTCGGAAGGGTTCAAGCGCAGGTCCGAGTTAATTTCAGCATCACCATATGACGGGGCAACATCAAAATAATTGATACCGGCGCAATTGAACCCCAAAGCTTACCAGGGATGATGCTTCAGCAGGGGTTGCATTCATGACAACAATACTTCCGAAACCGATCATCGAAAGCATCTCACCGGTCCGTCCGAGAGCTCTTTTTTCGGTTTTGCCTGTCATGTTCTTACGTGTTACTGCACTCAGATCAGCAGGGAACAGGCTAATTATCGGCGCTGTCTAAAGTGGTCGTTTTGATAAAGTCATGACGTTTCATATTATTGAGTTTTGATTAATGCGTTAAAATCCTAAAAGATAACAAATAGTTCAGAATTATCAAAATAAGGTTTCCCGCAGATTCACCGGATCTTCGCAGTACAAAAACGATCAGATCTGCGAAAATCAGCGCGATCTGCGGGAAAAATAAAAAGCTGAGTGTTAGAAACTGGTTTAGTATCATAACTTATCCCATCGTTCTTGTAATAGACCCTTTCAAGGAATAGTCCGCTTGGTGGTGCTGTCAGCTTTGCCGGTATATCGGATTTGTTCCTGAAGAACGAAGCCACCTCTGAAGGCTCCAGTTTTCCGCGTCCCGCTTCTACAATTACTCCTGTCATGCGTCGAACCTGTTTCCACAGAAAGTGAGAACCAATGACATGAAAAACCAGCAAATCCCCGAACTCCTTTACCACTGCAAATTTAATTTCAACTTTTGT
>CAWHGX010000048.1:0-104294 GCA_963828775.1 uncultured Bacteroidales bacterium
AGAGAGGCCCGGTTGTTCCGGTTCGATGGTAAGCAGTTCGGCAGGAAGATAAAGCAATTGATGTTTAATTATTTTTTTAGAACCGCTGGAGTCTTTGACAAAAAATAAAAGGACCGAAGGATCACTCTTTCCGGCACCGGAAAACATTGAATCATCAGTCTGTTCATACATAAACTTCAAAAAGCCGGAATCAATTTCACTAAAAAAAGCCTGACTGTTCATTTCAAGCCTTCTCATGTTTTCCTTTTCGCGCAGAGCCTGGTCGTTCCGGATGCCCCGGTAGGCTAAATAACCCAAAACAATGCCTGGAAAAACTACAGCCAGGGTATAATACAGGATTATTTTTTTTCTGCGTGATCCCGGTTTAGTGGATTTCATTGGTGCCGTACCGCTTATTATTACCAAATTTCAGAAAAATAAGGCAGTTGCACGTTAAGAATCAGAGAAATTCTGTTAAGAATTGAACAAGGCTGTAGTATAAAATGAAATTTCAGATTAATTTTTTTTTAAATAAGACTAAATATAACGATGCTCTGCACCTATGGTTTTGTATCTCAAATATATTTGCTACTACAAATATTTTGCGGCTCTGCTGCATTAATAAACCCAAAATCCCTGTAAAATAATTGCTGTTCAATCGCATTGACCCGATAAATAAGGTGAGGAGCACAGAAACATTTGTAGATTAATGTTCTCTATAGTCTACAGAGGTGAAGCGCACCGTAATATTTATAATAAAAAAAAGAGGCATAACGATCCACCATTGTGCCCCTTTGAATGTACTCAAGATGAATTTATTATTTCGACAGGAAGTTTTCCATTACCCATAGCTCTTCCTTGGCTCCCTCGACGATGCAGAATGCAAAACGCTTATTGTCTGGATGAAGTGCGAAGGATTCCATATCGGGAACGGAAAGATTCAGCATCAGTGGCTTTCCTCCCTGTACAGGAATCCGCCAGATCACACTGTCTGCCCGGGCGATGATGTAATGGCCATCCCTGGTCCATCTCAGCCTGTAATTCCGTACCGGACCGCGAAATATCTCCCGTGGTTCCCCTCCGCTGACGGACATGATTTTTACAATGCTGTCCTTCTGGAAAACAATGTCCCGGCCATCAGGTGAGAGGTCGTAGAACATTTGCGCTGTACCTCCTGTTCCGACATTGACAATTTCCGATTCCTCACCTGTTTCAAGGTTGCGTTTTCTGATGATTGCCCCATTTGCGGACACACAGGGTCTTCCCATCCGGATTGAGCTTCGGAGATAGGCCAAGGTCTGTTAACCTGGTGATCTTGCCTGTTTCGATGTCAATTTGGTAAGTCCCGGTTTCATTCCCCATGCCATACCCGAGCGCAATGATGGAACGGCTGTCCGGAGCCCAGGAGATCTGGTTAAGAAAACGCAGTCGCGGCAACGGAAATCGTTCTTCCCCGGTTTCGGCAGACCTGATCGTGAGAATGTTATTTCCGGGACCGATGGTACCGCGGCGTGAAATATAAGCCAAATTCTTTCCGTCGGGAGACCATACTGGCTGTGACGATCGACCCGTATATCGGGTCGTGACCGGGGATGGTGGCGTAAGTACTTTTCCAGTATTAATGTCGATTGCACCGAAATTGAGGCTACCTAAATAGGTCTGAGTCCTATAATAAAGGGAACCGTTGGGTGCTAAACCAATTACATCCCAAATATTATAGCCGAAGTCCTTTTTCAGAAGCTCTGGTTCTCCCTGCTCCTTCCCTTCGGCGATTCGGATCCGCCACAAGTCCCACGTCCCGGATCGGTCGCTGATGAAGAGAAGGCTTCTCCCGTCAGGCGTCCATTGAAGAAACTGATCCTCTGCAGGATGCCCGGCAACAACGACCTCATTACTGCCATCGGGGGCTATCAGGAAGATATTGCTATGGGGTGTGTTGCCCTCACACACGGTACTGAAAGCAATAAATCGCCCATCGGGCGAGTAACTGGCAAACAGAAGCCCTGTCAGTTGGGAATGGTTGCTCTTTACAACACCCACATATCCGTCTGCTGTCGAGATTTGTACTAATTCGTCAACCTTGTCTTGACTGCGAATTGCGAGGACAGACTTTGCGTCAGGAGACCAGTCTAAGGGGTATATGTAATCTATTTTCTCACTATAAATTGTGCGAATGTCTGATCCATCCAGGTTTCTGATCCGTAGTTGATAGAGCCAGTTCTTCGTATTCGGTTCGAGACTTTCAACATTGTATACTATTTGTTTTCCGTCTCGTGATACTACCTCGTCTTCGAGGTTGTACTCAGTCTCACTTCCAGGTGTCTTATTTATAATTCTGCTAATCTGTCCGCTGGCAACTTCGAACTGGACTAAATCACCTGTTTCCCAGTCTACGCCTCTGATATACTTTCCATCCTTGGTCAAGACACCTTTGATATCGGAGGCATCTGTGAGAATCCTTCGAGTGATGAGTCCCCCGGTACCGCTTGTAACACCTGATCCACCAAGTGCCGAAAGCCTCTCCCGCGCCATTTTGCTGGGCTCAGCCTGATCGTTGTAGTCGCGCACTACCTGCTCGTAGGCTTTCTGTGCTTCTTTATAACCCAGCCTTTCTTTACAAATCCCTGAATGCAGCAGCGCTTTTGCTGCAACCGGACGGTTTTCGGGATATTGCTTAATAATCGTTTCATAGATCTTAATAGCAGCATCCAGTTCACCTTCGATCTCTTCTTTATATAAAGCTGACTGGTAAAGCTGTTCAGCGGTTTGCTGGCCGTAACCGGCCGATACCATGCTGAAAGCAAATAATAGAACAACGATAATAAATTGATGTGACTTCATGTTTAACCCTCCTGTCTTTTATAAACTTCTTATTTAACAGGAACAAACATATTATGATAATGACTCTTAACCATGAAGCTTTTGTGCATATTGTGTTAAGATTTGGTCAAGTCTGATCAGTCTTAAATTTATATCCGATACTTCGTACACCGATTATAAATTTTGGATTTTCAGGATCATCTTCAATTTTCTTTCTCAGATTTGCAATATGCGTGTCCACTGTGCGGGGGTAAACATACACCGTATCACCCCAGACATTATCAAGTATTGAATTACGACTTAGAACCTGGTCTTCATGCTTAATGAGAAAATTGAGCAAAGTAAACTCAAGTGCTGTCAGGTTAATTGGTTGCCCTCTTTTCTTTGCTTCGTACTTTTTGAAATCAATATCCACATCGCCGAAATGATACAGCTCAATTACCTGCTGAGTTTGTTTAGTCCTTCTGATAATAGCGTTCACGCGGGCAATAAGCTCACGGGGACTGAAGGGCTTTGTGACATAATCATCAGCACCTATCTCAAGTCCAAGGACTTTATCGACCTCCTGACTTTTGGCTGTTAATATCAGAACTGGAGTTGTTATCCCGGATTGACGTAATCGTTTACAGACCTCAAATCCATTCATCTTTGGCAGCATAATGTCAAGGATGATCAGATCAAATCCTTGCTCTTTAGCCATCGTAAAACCGGTTAGTCCGTCTGTCGCACTTGAAACCTGGTATCCCTCAATTCTCAGGTTATCTTCCAACCCCATCAGGATCCTTTCTTCGTCCTCTATGATAAGTATTTTTCCCATTAGTATCCGTTTGTATCGTTATTTAAGATAGTCTTCAGTCTCCAGTCTCCAGTCTCCAGTCCTCAGTCTCCAATCGGTAATTGAAAATTTGAGGACTGTCCGCCGACTGTGGACTTTAGATTCCAACTAATGGAAGCTTGACCATAAAAGTGCTGCCTTGGCCGACTTCGCTTTCGACGCTGACTTTCCCATGATGTGCTTCCACAATTTGTTTGACTAAAGTTAATCCGAGTCCGCTTCCTTTGACAGTTCGGGTCAATTCATCACCTCCACGGTAAAACCGTTCAAAAACTTTATCAATTTCTTCCTTTCTTGATGCCAATACCAAAGTCTTTTACTGTAATAATCAGATATTGATCTTCGACAAATGCCCTGACGATTATATTCTTAGCTTCACCGGAATATTTGATCGCATTATCGATCAGATTGGTTATCGCCTGGGTCAAACTCTCTCTGTCCGCCTTAATTGCCGGCAATGACTTTCCCATTTCTAACTGAATTACAAAATCTTTATGACGCACCTGGTCCTGAATGACTGATACAATCTCCTTCAACAGTAAGCCTATATCAACTACCTGAAAATCAAATTTTTTCCTGCCCTCTTCTATTTTTGCAAAATCCAATATATTATCTATGAGCAAGGTAAGTCTTTCACTTTGTTCTACGAGAACATCATAATACTCCTGCCGGCGATTTTCTGAAGGAACCCGGCCCGACTGAAGCATTTCTGCCAGCTGCCGGATTGAAGATAAAGGACTTTTAAATTCATGGGAAATTGTCGAGACAAAATCAGATTTCATTTTTGAAAGTTCAAGTTCATGAGCGACAGTCCTTATGGTCAGGGCCAAACCAAATATCAGAATACCCGCCAGGAGAATAAACATATAGAAATAAATCCCTCTTCGCGAAAATAAAAATGTTTCAAAAAGATCGGGATCATTTTGATAGAGCTCGACAAACCATGGCGGAAAGCCTCCTTCAAAATTTGTTCTGACAGTTATGGAACCTGAAGGTGAATTCTCAGACTTCAAAATGGCTTTTTCATCCCTCCCTTTTACGATCCATCCGGTTTTTCCTGAATTTACATTACTTTGCAATACCTTGTATAGAATGCTGTCTCTCAGATAATCAGCATTGAGCAGGAGTCCCTTGATTTGGTTTCTCTGGTTTTCATTCCCTATATATTGGCCAAACAATGAAACAAGATATTCATGCTCCCCGCTTTCAAGTGTAAATCGCCTGATTGGATTTTGTTGTTCTTCGGTATTCACAGTAACTTTTGCCTTCAGATCCGCAGCTGCATTCTCCTGGAAGACCAGTAGTCGCTCTGTGATTCTTCTTATGTCTTGTTCCTCTGCTTTCAATTTTGAAAAAGAGTTATTGTATTCTTGTACTGGTCCAGATAATGGTGCATGAGAAAGGATACTATCAATTGATTCTTTTATATTCCGTGAAAAAAAGTCATATTGAGCTCTTTCCAATTCCCATTTCCTGTCAACTAGATCTTTGTATAAATCTATGGATGTTTTTATGGCGGTCAGTGTATCCCCTGTTGTTCTTGATAAAGAGCTGATTTCTGACCTCGCTGCCAATCCAAGCGGCACTCCTCCTGCGGTATGCAAGTTGCTGTAGTCCCGGGCAATTATCTCGTATGTTTTTATTGCATCCCTGAAAAGAGCTGATTTCTTTTGAACTCTTGCAATAGCACTCAGCAGCTCTGCTTTCATCTGAGGATTTGAAATTTGTTCAAGTTCCTTCTGGTAACTGGCAAGAGCCTGCCGGTAATTCCTCTGTTGAAATTCCAGCTGTTGTCCTGCTGGTATTTTTCTTACCGGAGCGGAAGTTGCAGACGAAGAAGAGAATGATTGAGTACTTCCGTCGGGAAGAAATAAAAGTCTTGCCAGCGGAAATTGAATTTTCTCATAGTTCTCAGAAAAGAAAACCTCTTCAACTAAAGGATGCCTGTTTTTTAAGCTGTCAATGGAACGAATCAGGTCGGGCTGATTGATATCCTGATTTTTTGCCAGGGTAAGTAAGAAAGACTGCTCAACTTTAAGAATATTTTCCTCAACCGATCTGTTAATCAGGTCTAAAATTTTACGATGGTCATTCAGCCTCTCTTTTTCCAGCAATGCCTGATCATTCTGAATGCCACGGAAAGCCAGATAACCCAGAAGCAGGCAGGGGATCCCGATGCCTATAAGAAAGAGTAGAGGTATCCTTTTACGCTTATGGATTGATATTCCCACGGTATGTTTTCAGGGCATTTAGATACTATGTAACACAAGTATAGTGATACTAATTTACGAAAACAAGATAAGACAAGGTATTATAATCAATACGAGTTTTTTAAGCTGGTGTTTTTTTCTTTAGAGTATAACAGGCCTGAGATTAAATAAGGGCACAAGATGCATCATTGTGCCCTTTTGGAATTCACTTTTAATGAGTTTATTATTTCGGTAAAAAGTTCTCCATTACCCAGAGCTCACTTTTAGTTTCCCCGCTGATACTCATTGCAAAGCGTTTGTTGTCGGGGTGAAGCTTAAAGTAAAACATATAAAGCATATTAGGAACTGAGAGATCAAGTTTTAGCGGTGTTCCTCCCTGTGACGGAATCCGCCAGATGTTACCGGTTTTCGATCCTTGCTCATGGGCAGTTATGTAACGGCCGTCACTTGTCCATTCAGCGAAGTAATATTTCGCCAGGCCATGAATCAGTTCTTTCGGCTCTCCTCCGCTGAGGGATATTTTACTTACAGTGCTGTCGGTCTGAAACAAAACTTCCTTTCCGTCCGGAGAGAGATCCCAGGCCAATGTTGTAGTTTTAGTAATGGCCGATTCTTCCCCGGTAGCGATATCCATTTTTGTGATGGTCATCCCCGGCTTTATGAAGACAAGGGTTTTTCCATCCGGACACAGGCGGGGTACAAATCCCTGACCTTTCAGCCTGGAAATTGTGCCTGTTTCAGCGTCAATCCGGAACATTCCGTTTTCTTTCTCTGTTATCCCGATCGCGTAGATGGAACGGCCGTCAGGCGCCCAGGACATCTGGTTAACGAAACGGAGATATGGTTTCAGCATTCGCTCTTCACCGGTCGCTTCTGACCGTATTGTGATAAGGTTATTTCCGGGACCCAGACTGCCACGGCGTGAAAGGTAAAGCAGGTACTTGCCATCGGGCGACCATCGTAAGTTATCAGGCGGGCCCATATAGCGTGTGGCAACTAACGAGGGTGGTTCGATTATTTTACCGGTTTCAATGTCGACTGCACCGCTGTAAAGGCCGCCTGACGGAGTATTAACTTTGTAATAAAAGGATCCGTCGGGCGCAATGCCAAGTACCTCTGAATAATAACCAAAGTCCTTTTTAAGCAGCTCAGGTTCTCCCTGTTGCTTGCCCCCGGTGATACTAATACTCCAGATATCCCACGTCCCTGAACGGTCGCTCAAAAAGATAAGGTTTTTACCATCCGGAGTCCAGCCAATGAGCCGATCCTCCGAGGGATGCCCGGCGATAATATTCTCATTCTGACCATCGGCAGTAATCAGGAAAACGTCGCCATGGGGCGGGTTACCGTCATGCACAAAGCTGAATGCAATAAATCGTCCGTCAGGTGAAAACCTTGCATTGTCAAACATAAACAACTGCGAAGGAATATTCCTCAGAACACGTACAGTGCCGTCAGTCGTTGAGATCAGTGTCAATTCATTTATCTCGTTTTTATTTCGAATCGCAACGATAGACTTTCCATCAGGCGACCAGTCAAATGGCATGACGTAATAGTCCTTCTCACTATAAAGTGTGCGAACTTCTGAACCATCCAGATTTCTTATCAGCAACTGAGGTGCCCACTCTTTAGTATATGAGTCAAATACGATCTGTTTTCCATCACGTGATAAAGCCGTGACCATGAAGTTCCATATCAGTCTCGCTCCATTGCCCCTTGTTCGGAATATTGCTAATCTGTCCGCTGGCAATATCGAACCTTAACACATCACCTTTTTCCCGGTCCAGACCTATTATATATTTGCCATCCGAGGTCAGGTTCGATCCAATACCTGAGGCATCTGTGAGAATTCTGCGTGTGACAAATCCCTTTTTATCACCGGGACTGGCAAGTACTGCCAGCCTTACCTTTGCCTGTGCCACGATATCAGATTGATCGGTGTATTCACGCACCACCCGTTCGTAGGCTTTTTGCGCTTCTTTCATACCCAGTCTTTCTTTACATATTCCGGAATGCAGCAGTGATTTTGCCGCAACGGGACGATTTTCAGGATGCTGCTTAATAACCGTTTCATAAATTTTGATGGCAGCATCCAGCTCACCTTCGATTTCTTCTTTGTATAAAGCTGACTGGAAAAGCTGTTCAGCAGTTTGCTGGCCATAACCGGCCGACACCTGAACAACCGCTAAAACAAGAACAACGACAAAAAATTGATATGACTTCATGTTTAATCCCTCCTGTTTTAATAATCTTTTATTTTTCAGGAACAAACGTATTATTACTGTGATTCTGATGCATGAAGCTTCAGTGTATATTGTGTTAAGATTTGGTTAAGTTTGATATCTAATATAATAAAAAATATCAATAGTGTCCGACTAAAAGTATGAGATTCTTCGCTTCGCTCAGAATGACAAACGTTTAGTGAGGTAGGAGACAGGAGGGGGTGGTTGGAGGCATGGCCTCCAACCACCCCCTCCTCAAAAACGCAAATAACTGTCATTCTGAGCAGAACGAAGTGAAGCGAAGAATCTTATTCTCAATTCAAATATTATCCGTTCAATAGTAAAAAATATAATAAAAATTTTACACACCATGGCAAACACTTATACTCAATGTTATTTCCCTAAAAAGAAGCCGTTCAGAGAAGAACATTGGGAAATGCTTGAAAAGAACCATGTTGAATTTGAACAGGAATATTTGTTTGAATTTTTTAATGATATCAATCAATGGGATTGAATATTACGGTGCGCTGCACCTTAAAATGTGTTTTTCAAACATATTTGCTATAAATATTTTGCAGCTCTGCTGCATTCAATAACCAGAAATATCTGCAAATATTTGACGTTCAATTGCATCAAATGAACAAAAAAAAGCTTAATACAGAAATATTTATAGAAATATTAGGACGATAATTATCTCGCAGCTCTGCTGCAATGAATGAACCTGACATCTCTGCAAATATTTGATGTCCAATTGTATCGAACAAACAAATGAGGTGCGTAGCACCATAATATTTGTAGAAAAATGTTTGTCATAGAAAATAAAGGTGCAGCGCACCGGAATATTTATATTAAAAAAGGGGCACAACGACCAGCCATTATACTATTTTCATTCCACCCAGGAGAAAATTCGCAATAAAAAGGTTAAATTTGTAAAAAACAAAGTCATGAGTCCAGTTGAACTGAGACATATGATTATCGAAAAGTTATCACTCATAGATGATGTATCATTTTTAAAGGCTATTAAGACAATTATAGAATCTAAGGCTGAAGAGAGAGTCTACCAGCTATCAGATTCCCAAAAAAAACGTATAGAAGCCGGACGCGAACAGGCCAGAAAAGGAAAGACAATTTCTCATGATGCATTGCAGAAAGAGGTTACTGAATGGCTTAGTACAAAATAGAATGGTCGATTGAGGCAAGGCTTGACTTGATCGATATCCTTGAATACTACATTGAAAGAAACAAATCTGCTACTTACAGCAAAAAATTAAATTCCAGGATCAACAATAGCATTAAGCTCATTTCCAGGAATCCCATGATAGGACTTCAAACTGGGATTGAAACTGTCAAAGCACTTATTACCGGAGATTATCAAATACTCTATGAAATTCTGGACAAATCTATCCTGATTGTGATGATCTGGGATTGCCGCAGAGATCCCGAGGATAAAATTATTGACCTGAGAATCAAAAAATAACGACTATCATAAATCGGACATTGGTAATTCATTTCCCAAGGAATAATTACTACCTGCATTGCCAGGCCATTATGAAAATTTTTTTGAAGTGTAATAAAAACAAAAAAAGGGGCACAATTATCAACCATTATGCCCCCTGAGAATGTTTTTATTCTGAGTTTTTTATTTCGGTAAGAAGTTTTCCATTACCCATACATCTGTGTCACCGTGCCACGTATAATATACAATTTGTTGGCCATCAGGGTGTATCTGGATGTGGCGCAACAGGCCATCTACCTTTAGATCGAGCCGTTGAGGTTCACCTCCTTGTGCAGAGACGCGCCACAGTTCCCAACTGGTTAGTCCCAGGTTCGTATTTTGCGTTTTCGGGAGTATTACGGCATATATCAAATAGCGGCCATCCGGTGACCAGGCAAGTACTCTGGATGCCCAGGCTGTAGTTCCTAAATCGACGAGTTGTTTCGATGATCCGCCGGAGGAAGGCATTACACAGATTCCCGTGGAACCGGCTTTGTCACCGGCACCGATGAATGCCAGCTGACTGCCATCCGGTGAAAGAGCAAGCGGTACAAGAGGTGTGTTTCCCGGCCGGGTAAGTTCCTGCTCCTGTCCTGACTGCAAGTCAAGGACAAAATGCCGGACATCATACGCGCTTTCGCCATTGGTAATGCCAGACCCGGCAACTGCTGTGTAGAAGATTTTGCGTCCGTCAGGCGATACCTCCAGCCCCGGTACACCAACAAAGTGGTGCTCCACAATGAGATTTGCTTCTCCAGTTTGAATATCTACGCGGAACAGACCTTCTTTTTTGGTTTTGTCTGTTCCATTGACGAAAAGAGAACGTCCGTCGGGCGCCCAGCGCAAGCCGAAGCCAATATCGAGAGCCGGTTTTAGCAGCTGCTCCTTCCCTGTTTCGAGTGAGCGTATCACGATAGTATTTCCCTGATCTTCCCCGGAACCACGGTTCGATATGTATGCCAGGAATTTGCCATCGCGGGAGAAGTCCGGACGCCAGTTTGAGCCCAGGTAACTCCCGGCGTTTTCCACTGGTGGGGAGAGCAGTTTGCCGGAGTTGAGATCCAACCTTGCAGAGTAAATGTTGTGCCCCTCTATCGATTCATGAAAGTAGAAGTCACCTGACTGGGTGAATCCGATGCTTTCAATGTCTCCGATGTTTTTTCGGACAAGTGCCGGTTCTCCATGAGTCTGCCCGCCAGATACCGCAATCAGCCATGCGTCACGGGTGCCACTGCGGTCGCTGGTGAATAGCAAATGTTTTCCATCAGGCGCCCACCCGAGCAGACCATCATCTGAAGGGTGTTTGACCAGAGGGGAGGTGTGTTTCGTGGCGATTTCGTAGAGGTACACATCGCGTTGTTGTGACATCCTTGACTTGTGGAGTGTCGTACGCGATGTATTTGCCGTCAGGAGAGAAGCACATCGCACCTGAAATCTGAAATGCCAGATCCCGGACTGAACTATCGGCCACTGTGATTATTGCAGGTCGCCAGGTCTGGTCTTTATTCATGAGCTTGACCAGAATGTATTTACCATTTGAGGACCAACTCACAGGCCATGAATCATCGCCTTTATAAATTACTCTTGGTTGAGAGCCATCTGTACTTGATGATCCGCAATTCAGTCTGATTTTTCGCCCAGATTCGCCAGGTATAGGCAACCTGCTTACCGTCTGGTGAGAACAGCGAATATCCTGCATTATCGTTCGACACCGCCCATGAACCTTTATTTGTGAGCCGTCTGTCCTTGCCGGTAACCATGTCGTGAATGGCTAAATCTCCCGTATTCCAATCCGGATAAGAGATGTAGCGTCCGTCTGGTGAAAGGCTTGCAGATGGTGTATTTAGCACTCCATGCTCGAGCTTTTTCAATGTCAATTGGTTATTATCCTCGATCTTCTCCTTCGGCAAAAAGTTCTCCATTACCCAGATTTCGGGACTGGACCACAATGTTCCGTAGGCGATCCTCTGGCCGTCCGGGTGTATCCGCAGGGACATCATCATGCCGTCTACAGTTAAACCGAACCTCTGAGGCTCCCCGCCCTGAGAAGACACACGCCACAGCTCGTATCGCAGGGTTGCCGGTGTACCATTGTCTGAGCTTTTGGACGACACGGCATAAAGCAACTGTGTGCCGTCAGGTGACCAGGCGACTGCACCGCGGCGGTCCTTTGACTCCACCATCAGCTTGGGTGATCCTCCGGTTGAAGGTATGACAAAGAGTCCACTGGGTTCAGCTTGACCGCCCGAACCAAAGAACGCCAACTGTCCGCCGTCCGGCGAAACAGCCAATGACCATATTTTTTTGTCGCCCAGTTGTCTTTTCTGGCCGGATTCGGAATCCCAGACGAACAACAACGAGCCCAAAGGGTCTGAGATATAGTAGATTTTCTTTCCATCTGGCGAAAGATCAAAGGGAGGCATCATAGCGCTGTCAGATTCAAAAAGAAGAGTCGTTTGACCATTAAACGAATCGATACGGATCAAGCCTTTTCTACCTTGCCTATCCACTCCGGTGGTAACGAATGAGCGGCCATCGGGTGCCCAGCGCAGTCCATACATCCTTCCGGCCCGCCTGATCTCATAATCAGGTTTGATTGTCTTCTTATCAGTGGTCTCTAAAGATTGAATGGCAATCCCCCCCTGACCAGTTACGTAAGCCAGTGACTTCCCATCACGAGAAAAATCAGGTCCCCAGTTCGAGCCCAGGTTGCTGCCCGCAGCCTCCTCGGGATTAGAAAGTAACTTTCCTTTCTGGATGTCTAATTTAGCAGAGAAAACGTCACGGCCCCCTGTGCCACCTGAAAAAAAGAATGCTCCCGACCTTGTGAATCCTATTGCTTCACTACGCTCGCCCAAATTACTCCTGACCAGTATCGGCTCACCCTGAGGCTGCCCGTCAGAAACCGCGATCAGCCATGCATCCAGGCTGCCGCGCCGGTCACTGGCGAATAGCACGTATCTACCATCGGGCGACCATCCCGCCAGACCATCGTTGGCCGGATGGCGAACCAGCAGAGAAGTCCGTTGGGTCGTCCGGTCATATACATATACATCGCTTTGGCGTGCGTCCTTTGATGGGCGAGCATCAAAAGCGATATAACTGCCATTCGGAGCGAAGCACATCATCCCCGGGCTTTCAATGGGAAGATACTGAATGGATCCATCCGCAACAGCAATCAGCGCAGGCCGCTCATTAAGCTTGGTGAGGATTTGTTTTCCGTCTGTAGACCAGTCCAATCTAGATGGAAAATTTTCCTTTGACCGGTAGATAACCCGCTCCCCGGATCCGTCTGGCGCAATCGTGCGTATCTCCCCATAAAAATCTTTGTCTTCAATGTCTTCATTTTCGATCCACCAGCAGTATGCAATCCGGTTACCATCAGGAGAGAAGACAGAGTTATCCGGGAAATCATACCTGTCTCCTGGTTTGTTCCCTGTTGTGTTCTTTGTGATGTGCCGGTTTTGACCGGTAACAAGGTCGTGAACGGTCAGGTCCCTGGTTTCCCAATCAGTATAGGAAAGGTAGCGACCGTCCGGCGAGGGGCTTTGTACGTCCATAACGTCAGGACCTGACCAGACCCGCCTGATGGTTATCTCGGTGCTTTTAGCAGGTGCTTCGGCTCTAAGGAGAAGCGATAGTTTTTCATTTGCCAGCTTAACTGATTCAGTTTGCTCAGGATAACTGCTAACCACTTTCTGGTAAGCTTTTTGTGCTTCTTTTACACCTAATTTTCATAACAGAGACCAATATACAGTTGAGATTTAGCTGCATATTCCCTCTCTTTCGGATATTTTTTAATTATATCGTTAAAGAGGTTTATAGCTCCATTCAGATCTCCTTTTGTTTCCATTGTAAACTTTGCCTTTTCGAAAAGGATCTTATACTCAGGCGAAGTTTGAAATCCCGATGCTGTTAATAATACACCAATAAAGATGAGTATTAACAAAGATTTTTTTGTGATTCATGATTTTGCCTCCTCTTGTTAATGAAATTTTCAATTCACTAACAATGTTCTGCTTTTATCCTGTCAACGTTGTCAAATAAAAGTAAACAATTGTAAAAGATTGTCTTCACCCGATAAACCGGTACCCTCCTCCATAAACTGAAAGTATATACCGGGGATGAGACGGATCTTCCTCAATTTTCTTTCTCAGTTTAAGAATATGATTGTCAATTGTTCTTGTAGTCGGATATTTCTCATATCCCCAGATCTTATCGAGCAGATCATTTCTTGAACAACTTCTCCCCTATGGACAATGAAGTATTTTAAAATATCCGTTTCGAGGGAAGTCAGGTCCGATTCTTTTCCTTTCCGTCTGATTTTAAACCGGGCAAAATCAATTTCAATATCACCAAAGGAATAAAGTTCAGGAACTTGTTTCACCTCTCTTTCAGAATGTCTTAACCGGGCTTTTATGCGGGCCAGAAGTTCCCTGATGCTGAAGGGTTTGGTCATATAATCATCGGCTCCGATTTCAAGCCCCACAACCTTGTCAATCTCTCCTCCTTTGGCGGTGAGCATGATAACCGGGATACTAGATATTTTTTTGCCGGAGTTTCCGGCAGACCTCAAGGCCATCCATCTCCGGCAGCATAATATCAAGAATTATCAGGTCAGGTGCTTCTTCGATAGCCTTACGAAGACCTTCCACCCCATTAACAGCCCAGTCCACTTCATATCCTTCGTCAGACAGGTTGAGTTTTAGTCCTTTTATAAGGTCTTGTTCATCTTCGATTATCAGGATCTTTTTCTTCATATTCTTTAATTTTAACCCCCTTTCTTATTCCCCCAAGGGGGAAAAGTCTGCGCGACAAGCTGGCTCCTTCGCTAAACCAGCCCACCGGGCTGGTACTTGACGCTCGGCCCTCCCCCTGGGGGAAGGTTGGGAAGGGGGTCTTTTTCAGTATCAGTTATATGCAGTATCACGGAAAAGGTGCTGCCTTTTCCCGGTTCACTTTCAACTTCGATCCTGCCCCCATGAGCTTCAATAATATGTTTTACCAGGGTAAGCCCTAAACCGCTTCCCCTGGCTTCAGATGCAACTTTATTTTCTGACTGGTAAAATCTTTCGAAAATCTTTGGGATTTCTTTTTGTGAAATGCCTATACCTTTATCTGCGACCTGAAGGACAGCATTCCCGTTATCTCTGAATAATTTCACCGTCACTTCCTTTTCTTTTGGAGAAAATTTCATGGCATTGCTTAACAGATTTATAAGACGCTGGCAATTGCTTCTCCGTCAAAATTCATTTCCGGAAGATCCGGTCGTAATATCGCAGTGTATGGCAAATCCTTTTTTCTCAAGATGATAGCGATATGATTCCAGAGTATCCCTTATTACATCCTGTAAATATCCCTTTTTAAGGTTGAATTCTTTTCTGCCCATATCGATCCTCGAAAAATCAAGAACGTTGTTGATCAGATGTGACAATCGTTCACTTTCCTTTGTGATTATTTCGTAGCATTCTTTCTTCTCCGCATTAGTGAGATTCTCTTTACGCTGGAGTGTTTCCCCGTAAAGACGGATGAGCGTCAACGGGGTCTTCAACTCATGGGAGATATTATTGACAAATTCAGTTTTCAGACGGTTGGTTTCAGCTTCTCTGGAGATGTCCCGGGCAATCATAACAGCCCCAAAAAGCATTAAAGCCACTATAACAGTCAGAAGGAATCCGTAGAAGAAAATCTCGCGACGGGCTGATTTTTCAAGGACTTTTATTTCAGGGTGAGAAGCAAGAAGCTTCCAGGGCAGAGGAAACTTACGAAAACTCAAAACCAGTGATTCCCCTGATGTCAATCCATCTGTTCCTGATGTGATATTTTGATCTTCTTCATTAACAATTTTGAAATCCAGCCCGGAGTCTTTCGACAGATCTTCAAGGATTTTTGGGATTATCCTGTTTCTTAAAAGATCGAGATCCCATTTAAAGCCACCATAAAAAGTCCGCTCCGACTGGAAATCCGGCATAATCGTATAAGAAACCAGAAAAAGATCATCTTCAGCATTTCCGGGAAATCTCTCCTGTGTAGCCTCATTTCCTGAACGGGACATAGATAATTTTTCCTTTATTTCAGGAATAACATTTCTCTCCAGAAAATTTTTAAATAACAGGGTTTGTCCATAATTAGATGGTTGTTTCTGAACTTCAGTGTAAGATCTCTGAATTCCGGGGAATTTATTGTTAATGAGTCTGGCATTCAGGGTTGATTCAATTTCAGAAACATAGAAATCATAAACAGACTGACTGATAAGCCAGGTTCCTTTCCTTATCTGATTGTAAAGGCTAAGCAGGATTTCAAGAGAGCTTTCTTCCTCATTCTTTTTACGGGCAATTTCATATAATTGAAATGCTGCAATAATGCCATATGGATGTCCTGCCTTGTTTTGGAGTTGTCCGTAACTTGTTGATAGTTCATTATATACTTTCTCAGCCTCATTATATCTTTCAGATGATAAAAGGCATCGTCCCAGACCTTCAAAAGCAATAGCACGCAACTGCTGAGATGAAGTGTTTAATGTACACTTCTTATAAAATTCAGCAGCCTGAGAATACTCTTTTTGTGAGAATTCAAAAAACTCGGCTCTTTGGAAGGATTGAGTAAACTCGTTGTTCTGAGTCTCAATTTCAAATTGAATCTCGGAGGTATTTTCACCAGCTGTTTCAGGAATAACTATTTCAAAATCAGTATCAAGCAAAAATAGTCTTCCTGTGGAATCCTCTGAAAACCCGGATTGGACGAAGTTATTCGGGTCTCCCCTTTTCGGCTGGATTAAACGTAAAAAATTATCTGATCTCAGAGCTTTTTGTTCAAGTTCAAGAAGTGCACCTTCAACCGAATTAAGAGCAGCTTCACCTGAGATCCAGAGATTTGATTCAAGAAGATTTCTGACTGCTTCGCGTCTTTTCGGCAAAGTGCTTAAACTCAAATATGCAGCAACCAATGAGGGAAGCAGAATTGCCAGAAGGAAAATGAAGATGATTCTCCTGTGAGTAAATATACTATGGGTAAATAATTTCATCTCCGGTTAAAGATTCTGTTTAATATTTTTACACTTTGGACTAAAGTCCATAAGCCTTTCTTTATCATTAACCACGGCCTTAAGGCCGTGGTTAATCAACTACCTGAAAAAGTGGGCTTTAGCCCTACATTTTTTTTATTAATCATTTGCTAAAATCATCAATTAAAGTTTGTAAAATTCCGACCAGCCAAATTGTCAAAGAAATGTAAAAGATTGTCAGTGAATGTCATTTGAAGATATATACCAATGAGACCTTGCGATTCAAAAATCAGGTCACTTCTTTCATCAAAATTGATTATCACTAAAATACCAATTTAAACATTGAATGTCAAGTAAATAGCAATTAATATTTTAACTGCCTTCTGAATTTTAGATATCTTTGAATACGGCGATAACTAAATAAAGTTGACTTCAACTTGTACAAGCTGTACCTTTGATATCAAGAGACGGAGAAAATGCTGGAAAGTCTTAAAATAACCATAAGGAGGCAAAAAAAGTTAATTCTGATTTTCCTCTTAACCATTTTCCTCCCTTCAGTAACACTCAGTATATTCGGGATTATCGCCCTGCGGAATGAGAAGTTCAGACTGGAAAAACAATTTCGCGAAAAACAGTCGGATCTGGTCAATCTTATTAAATCACAGGTTGACCAGAAAATTACTGAACTGGAAAATGAACTTAGCAACCTTGTCAAACACCATCGTTTGTAAATAAGGAATTCGCAGGAAATAATTACTCTGGTTGAAAATCATCTTAAAAAAAAATCGGTTGTCCGGTCAGTTCTTTGTAGTATATAATGGAAATGAACCATGGTTCCCTCCTTTCATGCCGGAAGAAAGAGTTTATACCCAAGATGCAGCTCAGAATCTTACAAGCCTGCAAAAGCAGAAATCAGATCAGGCAGAAAATTATGAATTCATACAAAACAACTACCAGGGAGCGATTTCCCTGCTAAAGGATCTTTTAGAAGTTACGAAAGATATAAACCTGCGGGGGCAGATTCTGAACCGCATTGCCCGCAATTATATGAAACTGAATAATTTTGAAGCAGCAATTACAACATATACCGAGATCATCCGGAGTTTTCCGGAAAGCAGAACTTCTTCTGGTACTTTACTTCCTGTTACAGTACGCTTCCAGCTGACTGAATGTTACCTGAGATCAGGCAAAAAAAAAGATGCTTTGAAAGCAACGTTGCTGGCTTTTAAAGAGGTGATACAGAATTACCATAAACTGAGCGAAAATCAATTTTCAGCATATGAATCCCTGGCCCGGGAAACATTTAATAAAATCCGGGATGAAAATCCGGAGATTACCTCTTCGGACACTACTTTCACCAAAAATTTTGAAAATCTTAATATCCTTTATCAGAAAAAGACAAGTGAATGGCAGGTTATCAATGACTTGAAGGATGAATGTATCCCTGATATTAACCAGGAGCTGATGCAAGATCAGCGGATATTCAGAAAATACATTCCGGTATTCAAAAAGAATTGGGCTGGAAGACTTTCTTATTAGTATTATCCCTGATTCCTGATCAAACCAAATCTCAATCTAAGGGTATCGCCGGGTATCAAGATCGACAATACATTTCTTGAGGACAGTTTATTGCCTGATATCATGGCAATTTCAGGACTAAAGAAGGAGACGGATTATGCCTTATCTGTTAACGGGCGCATAATGGCAGGAGATACAGCTTTATTAAGCAAATCAACCAATATCACATCTTACTTTGATAATAGTTTTCCTCCCTGGAGAATAGATTTAACAGGAGAAATAACCAGACCATTGTTGTTTAAAGAATTTTACAGGAGCTTTTATTTCTGGACCATTCTTACCATGATGTTCTTCCTGGTTTTTGGGATTTTCATTATCGGAAGGACTATCGCTCATGAAAAGGAGATCCTGAAATTAAAATCAGACTTCGTCTCCTCAGTATCGCACGAATTCAAAACACCAATCACCTCCATTAAAGCCCTGACAGAAAGGTTGCTGGATGGAAATGTGAAAGATCCGAAACGAATGAGGGAATATTACTCGGAGATCTTCCGCGATACCGAAAATCTGAGCCATCTGGTAGGTAATTTCCTGGATTTTTCGAAAATGGAAGAAGGTAAAAAACAATATAATATCGAAGAAACTGATTTTAAATTATGGCTTGAACAAACATTAACAGATTTTTTCAGCAGGATAACTCATAGAAAATATAATATCAATACAAATATTAATGAAACTTCAGTTCTGGTCAAAATCGACAGAAATGCCATGAAACTGGCAGTCAATAACCTGCTTGACAATGCCGTCAAGTTCTCACCTGAAAATTCAGAAGTAAAGGTGACACTTGAGAAGCAGGGAGAAAAACTATTGCTGAAAATTAAAGATGATGGTATAGGAATACCCAAAAATGAACAGGGCAGTATTTTTGAAAAATTCTACCGTACGAAAGATGCTTTGCGTCATTCAATAACAGGTACAGGTTTGGGTCTGACTATAGTAAAACAGATTGTTGAAGCCCATAATGGAGAAATCGGTGTGGAAAGTGAACCGGGAAAAGGCAGTAGCTTTACGGTTACTATTCCGCTGTGACGGAACTTAAAGTCTCCAGTCCTCAGTCCACAGTCGGCAGTCCTCAAATTATCTAGTTGCCGACTGTAAGACTGCAGCCTGAAGCCTGAAGACTGAAGACTGAAGCCTTTTTTGAAAATAGACATTTAAATAACAACAATACAAGCAAACACTCATGAAAAAGATCCTGATAATAGAAGATAACCCCGGCATTCAAATGAGCCTTATGGATGAATTTGAAGCTAATGGGTATATTGTCTATACAGCCGGAAATGGAAACGATGGACTAAAACTGGTAAAAGATCATACCCCTGATCTCATCATCCTTGACATTATGCTGCCCGGATTGGATGGTTATGAGGTGTGCAAGAAATTAAGGATGGAGGGGAATACCACTCCAATAATAATGCTGACTGTTAAAGACAAAGAAATCGATAAGGTTCTGGGACTGGAATTCGGAGCTGATGATTACGTGACCAAGCCATTCAGTGTCCGCGAATTATCAGCCAGGGTAAAATCAATCTTCCGCAGGATTGAGAAATATTCCGATGAATCTCATGTGTACAGTATAGGTGAAACCTCCCTGGACTTCAGGAAATATGAGGCAACAAGAAAAGGAGTCAGATTAGATTTTACTCCTCTGGAATTTCAGTTACTTCAGTATTTTGTCAGAAACAGGGGGAGGGTACTTTCAAGAACTGAATTACTGGAACATGTCTGGGGAGAACATAATGTGGTTATTTCGTTACGAACAATCGACAGTCATATCGCCAGCATCAGGAAAAAACTGGAAGATGATCTTTCAAATCCAGAATTTATTATCAATATTCGTGGTGTGGGATATAAACTCACAGATTCATAGTAATAATCACATGAACCAAATTCATCGGATCACTTACGAAATTCCACACTATCTCCACACTTCCTGAACGTTTCACGGGTAAGCAGGAGGTAATTTTGTAGTTGAGAAAAAGGAGGTTATCATGAAAAACATTAAAAAACTTGGGTTAATCCTTCTTGCATCAACAGCAGTTTTGTTGTTGACAGCAGGAATATCATTTGCACAGAATGCGTCAGAACAGTTGTTTGAAAAAGCATTATACGCTGAAGAAATGAAAGGAGATCTTGGAGAAGCTGTAAAAATTTACCAGCAGGTACTGAAAGAAAATCCCGGCAACCGGCAGGTATCTGCCAGAGCATTGTTACACATTGGTATGTGTTATGAAAAGCTTGGATCGGAACAGGCCCGTCAGGCATACCAGGATGTGATCAGTAAATATTCGGACCAGGCAAAGGAAGTGTCCATGGCCAGGGAGAGGATTACCCGCCTTGAAGCTTTTACCGCTGAACTTACAAAGGAAGCTGAAAAACACATGAAAAATGGGAACGAACTATTCAAAAGATGGGAATATGAGTCAGCAATAAAGGAATATGAAAATGCTATCAAGTCAGGACCCAATACACAATTAGCGCTGAATGCCAGTTATTGCATAGGTCAATCGTGGTTCAGGGCAGGAAAATATGATGCAGCCCTGGCTACTTTCACAAAACTTATAGAGGAAAATCCAGAAAAGTAATATAGCACCGGTTACCGAACTCATGGTAGCCCAGGTTAAAAATGCTATGCGAAACGATATAAGCCAGGAGAAAAAAAGTAATTCTCCCGATGAAAATATCATCATTGATCAGGAAACAGGGATCACCTACAGGAAAATTAAGTCATTTACAGGAGAAAGTGATATAATAACTTATACTACTGACCTGAACCTGTCACCCAATGGAAAATACCTTTTGTGCGGTAATATGGTTGTCCCCATGGACGGAACTGCTCCTTTTGAACTAATTGAATTTAGTTCAACCGGGATTCAGGCAACCAGGGGAACATGGTCACCTGATGGTACAAAGGCAGCATTTTTTTCAGGAGATGCCATTTGTGTTGTTCCCGTTTCCCCTGAAACAGGTCATACCACTGGTCCCTTAAAAAAGATTAATAATGAAGAACTAAGATATCAAATTAATCCAAGCTGGTCGCCAGATGGGAAAAAACTTGCGTACCAGGGTAAAGGAGATCTGTGGATTATAGGTGTAGATGGAAGTAATCTAAGACAATATTACAGCTACAAGTGATATAAAAGATATCGGACCTGCCTGGGGAGGTGCCTGGTCGCCCGACGGGAAAACCATCGCATATGGTAAAAGAAACAGTAGTTTCGGATTATATGATGTCGAAAAAGATAAGTTCAATGACTTCGCTGAAGTTGGATTTCGATGTTTTCCGGTTTGGGCACCAGATGGAAAATGGATCTTGCTGAATTGGCAAAAACTTCATTTTTATAATCTGAATAATAAAAGCAAATTTGAATTTAAACCAACTGAAAGAAGCAGGCTCCTTTTTTTCATGGTCACCGGGAGGTGAGAAAATGCTCTTTTACCGCACTTCATACCAATATGCCAATGGTTTAAAAATTGCATCCTCTTCAGGAGGGCCATCATTTGAACCGGTTCCTCGTCTTATCAATTGGGGGACACCAGCATGGTCGGATAACAGTAAAGTAATGGCTGTCCAGGGAGAAGATGAAAAAGGTGACATTGTCTATCGAATTGTACCAATCTCCGGAGGAGAATCCTATATAATAAATCTCGACAATCTGATCGATGGAAAATCCTTTCCATTTAATATTTCATCAGACCTTAAAGAATTACTTTTTTCTGACAAAGATGAAGGGAAGGCTGAGGCGGACTTTTATATTGTTCCGGTTTCGGCCTCAGATGCAAGGATAACAGGTCCTGCTGTAAAAATTTTTGATGGATTTAAAGCGGAAGGTCCATCCGCCATTTCTACTGATGGCGAAAAAGTAGCACTTATCCAGGAAGGCGCAATCTGGGTTGCTTTAACAGATGGAACTGATCCCGTTCAGGTTTCTGATACTGCGGAAAAAGTAGAATATATAAGATGGACGCCTGATGGAAAAGCAATTTTGTTCTCTACTCCATCAGGTTGGAGATTACTCAAAAATCCCGGTCCACAGGGTAGTGTTACTAAACTGTTGGAAAATGGTCAGGAGATTAAATGTCGTTTCTGGAGTATTGATATTTGCCCTGACAATAGCCGGTTTGCTGTTATATCGGATAAACAAATTAAGATCATTCCGCTTGATGGATCAAAATCGGGCCAGACCTTAGACATAAGCAAATTGGATCTGACCGAGGATGGTTATTGGTTGAAATGGTCACCTGATGGTAAAAACCTTGCATTTATTGGCGCGAAAAAAACTGACGATCCTGTTTTATTTCCGGACGGCAGGTGGCAAATTTACAGTATCCCGGTAAATGGTGGTCAACCGATAAGGGTAGCACCGGATGATGATGATTCTAAAGATTTTTTGTCCTGGTCACCTGATGGAAAATGGATTGCTTTTAGTCCTATGAAACCTGTTAAAGTCCGTCCTGAAAGTACTCTTTGGGAAGCTGATTTTGAGGAAATAAAGGAAAAACTTGCAAAATAATCTGATATCACTTAAAGTTCCACACCAGGTCACTGTTTAAATCTTCCCAGTCACCGGAAATTAATTTCTTATGGTTGTCATATATTACGTAGGAAGTATTTACATCAATTAATAACCAGCCATCCAGCTCTTTCAGCCATTCTGATTTATCACAGACTTTTAGAGTAGCATCACCACTGAGACCTGCATATAAATTAATCACTTTTTGATGGTCAAGGGGATTTTCAATGATTTGCGCAACACCTTGTGTTGGTCGATTATAAATTGTACCCTGCCAGGTGAACTTATTTTTATCAAATTTTACAGGGAAATTATTACTGAATCGTTGAGCTATTTTATTGGTTTCAGGTCGCCCGAAAAGAATAAGGCTTTTCCGAAGATCATCTTCAGTTACTGCGGTGTCTGCTAAGATTATTTCATTCCCTGAGCCGGAAAATTCATCTGCAAACCGTTTGGCAGCGGTTTTGTTTGCTTCAGCTTCTGCCAGAGTACCGTAAATTACAGTGAGGTCAGGATAAGAATTCCAGAACATCCCAAGGTGTGGCGGCATCCATCGGATGGTTGGAATATGAAAATCAGGATCAATAATTAGTTTTTCAGGCTGATCAGTGGTAAAAAATTCAAAATGGGTTTTATTCGAATCCATCCAGATTTTCTGACTTTCCCGTCCTTTATCTGTCTTAATTACCAGGTCGATCGGAATGTGAGAATAAGTTTCACCCACCTGAATAAGATTTCCATACACCCGCCATTTATTTTCTATCATTTCAGACTTAACATTTTCCAGCCTGAATTGCGGTAAAGACTTATTGCCGACCCATTCTCTGAAAAAGAAGTCGAGAGAAGCACCATGAACCTTTTCAGCGATCTCCCTGAATTTTTCTGTTGAAACAGGTTTACCTGTCGTAATCCGGAGGTTTATGTAGGTTTCAAAAATCCTCCTGAATTTTTCGTCTCCGACAATCTGTCGAAGAAGATGGCACAAATATGCTTCGCGCTTGATATTAAGCTCCGGATTTTGCCCAAATATATTGCTTGCATCCGGGCTTTCTTTGGCAGTACTATAAAATGAAAGCATGCACTCTTTTTTCCAGTCTCTCAGCTTCATCTCTTTATCTCTTTCCGGATATAGATTTGTTGCATATTCAGCATATCCATCTGCAGGAAAAGGATCAGAATAGTGCAGTGTTTTGGCATTTGCAACATGTATTTTTGAAATGTTCCAAACTCCCCAGCCGATTGCATTTACTCTTCCGTCATGAAGAGGTATCCATTGGTCGCCATACACTCCATCATCCATTTTGGTCGCCTTTGGACCTATTTTTACATCACGGCCTTTGGATATTATTAATTTGAAATTGTCCTGATAACCGAACTCGTTCCATGTTGGATCAGCGGGAATCCAGCCATAACCGGGCAGGTAAAACTCAGCCCAGATATGTCCTCCAAATGCTCCATAAAGTCTGGTTGCTGCTAGACCTTCTGAGGTAAGCAGAGTATGACTGGTACTGCGAAGTTTTAAATCTTTTTCCTCAATCCAAGGTCCCCAGCCGGGAAATCCGCATACACCTCTTGCCGGAATACCAACAGCCCGGCAAAGGGCGACAAATAAAATGCTGTAATGATCACACTGTCCCTCGAAATACTGCTCACCTGTTTCAGGATCAGTAACCTTAAAATTCAAAATGCTTTCGACAGTACTGCCTCTTTCCCGCCTGACTTCTTTAAAGCGCATATTTTTTACTACAAATTCAAAGATCCGTTTTGCTTGCAGGTATGCATTCTTTTCATCACCAACAGCTGTTTGAGCTAGCTCTATTATTTCAGGACTGATATTTGTCGTATATGTTGACCGGGTATAAAGCTGATATTCTTCACTTTCCTTGTCATAGGAACCTATCTGTCCGGGATCAATCTCAGTATAGATCTCAAAAACTTCAGCACGATATTTAATTTTTACCACATAGATATCTTTTACCGGGACTTTCCCGAAATCCCAGAAAAGAATCTTGTTGCCATATTCAGGGTCTGTATATGTTCCATGTGGTTCTGGTTCTACAGAAATAATCTTCACTGCCTTTTGTGAATCCCATTCCCGTGGAACAGGGATCCACAATTTGAGATCTTTGGATCGGTCGATACTGTCCTTCTCCGGGCAAAGCTCGAATGTGTAATCAACATTGTAAACACGTGGATTTCGGTAAATTATGCCCGATGATAATGATTTGTTAAGGCTGGAATTTACACTGAAATTGATTTCCTGTGAAATGGAATTTAAAGGATGAAAAATAAATAATATGATTAAAATGCCCGGTTGAACAACATATTTTGAAAGATTTCTTCCTGTATTTAAATCTTGAATTTTTGCTTTCATGGTTATTCTCATTTCTCAAATTCCCATATGAGGTCAACATCAGAATCTTCCCAATCGCCTGAAACTAATTGCTTATCCTGGTCTATTATGACATAAGAAGCGTCTTCATCATACAAATATAAACGGCAAAACTTCTGTGTTGCATCGCCGCTAAGACCCGCACATAGTACAATCTCACTTCCGGGATCAAGTGGATTCTTAACAATTTGGGCAACTCCCTGGGTTGGCTGATCATAAGTTACTCCCTGCCATATGAACTTGTCCTCATCGAACTTTATGGGGAAAATATCCTTAAACTGTTGACTTATCTTATTAGTCTCTGGTCGCCCAAAGAGAATAACACATTTACTTTTCAGGTCGTCTTGAATCACATTGGTATCCGCTTTGATATAGTCGTATAATCCAAAATATTCATCATTGAAGCACTCAGCAGCAGTTTTGTTTGATTCAGCCTCAGCTAAAGTCCCATAGATATAGATATGTTTAGGATAAACATCCCGAAACCACCTAAGGCGTGGAGGCATCCTTTGAATCTTGAGAATCTCATAGTCAGGATCAACCATAAGTTTTTGTGGTTCATTTTGTGTACGGAGATCGAAATCTACAGCCTTACTGTCAAAATAAAGTTTCTCTATTTCTCTGCCATTTTTCGTATCGATAGCAAGTTCAACCGGCAGACGGAAGGTAGATCTCACCCGATTGTAGAAGACGGCCATGGACCTGCCAGCCCTTTTTGTCTTTTTTTGCAGTGACCTTTTCTAATTTAAGTCGCGGTAGTTCCGTACTATTTACCCATTGGTTGAAAAACCAGTCCAATGGTTCTCCATAAACTTCCTCAGCAAGTTCCTGGAAACGAGTTGTTGATACTGCTTGGTTGGATTTCTGTCGTAGATCCACATATGCATCAACAAGCTTAAAGAACCTTTCATCACCCAATTGCATACGCAACATATGGCAGACGAAAGCTTCCCTCTCATTCATATAGGAATGCGCCAAATTTAAACTGTCGGTAATTGAACTTCGTTCGAAACGGGAAGGCCAACTCAAAACTCCTTTACGCCAATTCCTAAGATTTTTCTCTATATCCTCTTTTGGGAAAGTGCTTTCACCATAGCTGGAGAGTCCGTCAGCGGGGAATGGGTCTGAATGATGGAGCAAAGTAACCTTTGCTTTGCGGATCCTGGCAATGTTCCAGACTCCTGTCTGCAATTCGTCTGTTGTACCATTGTGGAGAAGTACCCACTGGAAACCATATCCCTCGCTTTCCTTGCCTGGACTGTGTGGACCTATTTGAACATCGAATCCTTTGCTCATAATGAGTCTCATCGTCGTATGTCCAAAGTCACCGCCTGTAACCTCAACAGGAATCCAACCGTAGCCTGCCAGATAGAACTCAGCCCAAACGTGAGGCATCATTGCCGTGTAATATTGCGTCCCGGACAGCCCCCCTGGTGACAGGTTCAGTTCGATCGGCAAATTCAGCTTTAAGTCTTTTTCTTTGATCCAGGGATTCCACCCACCAAATCCTACGACGGCCCTTGCCGGGATCCCAACTGCCCGACACAGAGCAATAAACAGGTTTGAATATTGGTCACAAGCTCCCTGATAATACTCTTCCCCTGTCTCCTTGGACTTGAGAGGAAAATTCAGGAGAACTTCAGTGCCTACTCCTCGTTCCGGACGGAGCATTTTGTACCGTACCTTCTTTCTAACAAACTTAAAAATTCGCTCTGCTTGCAGGTATGGATTCTTCTCATCTCCAACAGCTTCTTGGGCCATTTCTCTGATCCTTGGTGTAATGGTCAGAGTGTGAGAGCTTCGTGTATAAAGTGCATATTCTTTACTCGATTTGTCATATTGCCCTATATGTTCCGGATCAACCTCTGCATATGTCTCATAACTTTCCAGCCGGAATTTGATGTCCACCCTGTAAGAAGGCTTTTCAGGCTCCTTGCCAAAGTCCCAGAACAACATACGATTCCCATGCTCAGGATCTTCGTATTCAGCATGGGGTGGTGGATTAACTGAGACTATCTTCACTGCTTTCTGGGAATCCCATTCCCGTGGAACAGGGATCCACAATTTAAGGTCTTTGGATCGGTCGATACTATCCTTATCAGGGCAAAGCTCGAATGTGTAATCAACATTGTAAACACGAGGATTTCGGTAAATGATATGAGATGTATCTAACCTGTTGATATTAGGATTAACAGATACTTGACTTTCCCGGGAAAGTAAAATTGGAAAATCCAGTGAAAATAAAACAACAGTAAAAACAAGTAAGATATTCTTTGAAACATGACTTGATTCAAAACTATTACGATAATTTTTTGTGCTCATGATTTATTTAAATTATAGAATGCCCGACCTGATTACTAAGTAGATGCAAATCTGCAATCTGTCATTCAATAAACCTCTGACAAGGTTACAATTTGGTAAGTTACTAATTTACGCGTTGAATGTCAAGTAAATAGCAAATAAAATTTAACTGTTTATCTGAATTTAAGGAAGAATTTCATCCAGCTCTGATCTCACTCTGTTAACGGTCGAAACGAGAGCCTGGACATCATCGGGTGAAGTATTGTAATTGGTTATGCATGCCCTGATTGTGTTTATTCCGTTTACCGGGTAAAGAGATATCCATGCTTCACCAGAACCGATTACTCTCTCACAAATTCTTTTTGTAAAAGAAGGATCCGATTTATATTTCTCATCTGTAAAACATACCACCGGCAGCGGAGTTTGATTGATCACCACCCATCCGTTCTCCTGAAGCATTGAACGGAGCAGATTGCCCATTTCCACTTGGTGTTGTATAACTTCGGAATAACCCTTCCATCCGAAAACCATCATCGACAGGTACAGTTTCAGACCAATAAATCTTCTTGACCATTGAATGGAATGTGTATAAGCATCTGTAATCTCAAGATTTTCAGCATCTTTCGGCATATAATCCGTTGTAATCCTGAAGGTTTTTCCAAGTATTTCCCTGTGCCTTGTAATGAACATGCTGGAACTCATCGGCACCGATAACCATTTATGTACATCGAAGGTGACTGAATCAGCCTTCTCTATTCCGCTTACCCATTGCCTGGTTTCCGGATTCAAAACAGCTGCGCCTCCCCATGCAGCATCGATGTGAAACCATAGTTTATAGCGTATCGCGATTAATGCAAGAGCATGGAAGTCGTCAATTGATCCTGTTCCGGTTGTTCCTGCTGTGCCGATTATCATAAATGGGAATAGCCTTCAGACTTATCTGAAAGGATTGTTTTTTCAAGAATATCTGTCCGGATAGCACCCTTTTCGTCAACGGAGATCATCCTGACCGAATTCTTGCCAAGACCCGATGTCCTTGCGGCTCTGACAATTGAATGGTGCGCTTCGGATGAGCAGTATATAGCCGGGCGTTTTTTCAGCGAAAGAAGTCCCTCATTGGCAAATCCGGGGTAAGCATTATTAAGCGCACAGAGTACCGCAGTAATATTTGCTTCGGCACCGCCTGTGGCAAAAACACCATCAATTGTATCTTCAGGGAATCCGATCTTTTGTCCGAATTCGGAGATAAGATAATTCTCAACCTCCGATGCATATGGTGAATGGCTCCACGCTGCAAGCTGAGGATTGAAGGTCGCAGTGATAAGGTCAGCAATGACAGACGGGAAATTTGGCCGAGGATTGAATAATCCGTAATAACGGGGATGCGGAGTATGAACTGAATATTTTCGTAACGCTCCGGTAACTAATCTGACAGCATCCCTGACATCAGAAGGATTATTGAAATCCGCTTTTCTCACAACCTGCCGTATCTCGTTTAGGTCAAGCGGAGGTGTTACCCTGAGTTCTGCTGTATTGTTGTAGTATTTTTCAAGTTCCGGAAGAAGCATTTCGAAAAGCTCAGTCCGTTGTTCCCTGGTAAGATCAAAACTGGTCATTTGCTGGAATTTGGTAATATGCTAAGATATACTATCAACTGACATTTGGCAATTAATCAATACTGATATTCCATTTATCAGAGAGGTTAAATAAATAAAATATAACTTTGAATAGCTGATATAAATATCTATTGCCATGAAAATAATTGACATCACACCTGAAACTGAAAGCCATTATTTCTGCTGTCTTGAGGAATAGTCAGATGATATTAAAGAGGCAGGAAATCAAAAGCAGAAGTGGTATAACCAGATGAAAGAGAAGGGTCTGAAAGTAAAATTTGCCCTTGATGATAACAGATGTAATCGGTGGCATGATCCAATATATCCCGATCGAGCATTCAATAGTCGAAGGCAGGGACTTATATGTGGTTCTCTGCATCTGGGTGCACGGACATAAACAAGGCAGGGGTGATTACAGGAAAAGAGGTATGGGGAAGGCTCTGCTTAAAAGCCGCTGAAGAGGATAGCAGACAACTTGGAGCAAACGGACTTGTAACCTGGGGACTTGTCATACCGGTTTTTATGCGTGCATCATGGTTCAAAAAGCAGGGATATAAAGTTGTTGACAAAAGCGGCATAATGCGGCTGTTGTGGAAGCCATTCAATGAGAATGCCATTCCTCCGAAATTCATCAGACCTGTAAAGCTGCCATCAAAGGGAGAAGGGAAAGTCAATGTAACTGTTTTCAGGAATGGCTGGTGTCCGAATATGAATATAGCATTTGAGAGGGCTAAAAGAGCTTCCGGAGAATTTCCCGGGAAAATAAATCTCCAGGAATTCGAAACAGCCGACAGGGAGACTTTCAGGGAATGGGGAATCAGCGATGCTCTTTATATCGACGGCAAAGAAATGAATTTCGGACCGGCTCCGTCATTTGAAAAGATCAGGAAGAGGATTGAAAAAAGAGTGAACAAAAACTCATGATTTAATATTCTCTGTGAACTTCTGTGCCTCTTCAGTGAAACTCTGTGTAACAAAATTATTTTCAAGAACTTACACAGAGCGACACAGAGAAGTCACAGAATGGCACGGAGATTTTAAATGAAGTCTAATTGGTTACAAGACTCTTTACCTGGGTTATATCAATGTCAACCTTAGGATTAAATTCATCACTGTTCATATAATCTCAATACCGAACTTAACAAGTTGCTTTGTTACCGTAAGCCTCTCTTCAGATGCTGTTCTTCAGATTAATACTGCATACCATAAGCTTTCCCTTCTACATTTAGCCTCAAACGCCAGCGCCAGTCTCCGGTTCTCAAACCAGGTATCAATAGGCTGAATAACCGGTTTAAGGTCTGCAGGTAATTCATTCAGGATCATAGCCTGCGAATGAGTCACCGGATCCCACCACTGCCAGTTGCTGTGGAATTCAGTCGGAAAGTCCCTGAACAATGGGTGCTTCGGATCACAAAGTATCCCGAGTGTATGCGGTGCCTGGTTATTTGTCCAGGCAGTGTTCCAGAAAATACTTGAAAATCCGATTTCAACACTGGCTCCTTTGTCCTTTCCGACGTTACCATAAGCCAGCAATAAAACGGAACCTCCACTCCTCAGAGTTTCTTCGGCATTTTTATCCAGTTTATCCGTAACCAGCACATTGCCGTGATTGATTTCTTTCTTTGACGGATAAACCCAGAAATCCCACTGATTCTTAAAAGGGGTACCGGAAACAGATATCTCAAATCTGAGTTTCTGAGCTTCTGAGATGTCTTTTAGATCCATTGCGAATACTCCGACCACTATTCTGTTGCCAATAGTGATCTCATCCATGGTCATGATCTCCTGGCGAAGTATCTGTCCTGCCGGAATTTATTACCCGGCACAGAATTTCAGCATTCCTGAGAGGTTCAGGGCCAAAGTGAGCAATTTCAACCCTGGCTTCAAACGTTTCATCATTTTTAAAGATCATTTTTTGAAGCCGTGCAAGAGGCACTGTTTCATTGCAGAACATCCTGAATTCTTCCGGTGTAATATATCCCTTACTTTCAAAGAATGGATTCAGGATCCCGACCAGAGCTGTTCCCTGTCCAGGAAAATCATGCAGTTGAAGCATCTGGAAACCTGCAAATCCCTGGGTTCGCAAAGCTGCTTCAATATCCGCCTTATAACATAAAACCTGCAACTTCCCTGAAGCCATCAGAAAATCCTCCGCCTGATCCCCCATATTATTTTCCGTAAGCGTTTCCCTGAATATCTCAAAGTTCGTCGGTTTGAGGACACCCGTGTACTTTGCGATCTCTTTGAAATCGGGATAGACACACCATTGTCCGATTTCATGACTAACTGTCGGTATTTCATAGTGTGACACAAATTCGTGAAAATCAAATGTTGTCTGTGGTGGTCCGGCATTGATTATGCTTTTCAATCCCTCGCCCCAGTGCTGGATCCTTGGTTCTGAAGTTAGATTATAATCGTTTTCAGGTATTATCGGCCACCCGGCTCCTGAAGTGTAAATCCTGCGATTATCTTTTGCCTTCCAGTATGTTATTAATTTTCCCAGGTATTCATTCTGGTTCCTCCCGGCCGGTTCATTTCCGTATGCCAGCATGCAAAAGGAAGGATGGTTGCCGTATTCCCTGAGGATCCTGTCACCTTCCTCATAAATAAATCTGTCTACAAGACCTCCGTCGCCGATTGAGGTTCCCTGGTTGGCCCATGAACTGCATTCGACATGAAAATAGATGCCCAATTTATCGGCTGCAATGAAAGCCGCTTCAGGCGGGCAGAATGAATGAAAGCGGACATGATTCAATCCATAATCCTTACAGGTCTGAAGCACTCTTTCCCACGATTTCACATCTGCCGGAGGATAGCCTGTAAGCGGGAAAATGCAGCATTCGGTTGTTCCCCTGAGAAAAACAGGGTGACCGTTAATTTCAAACCTTGTCCCGTTGGTTTTGAACTCCCGCATTCCAAAATCGACTGATTTCTGATCAATTACTTTGCTTTTTTGCATAAGACTGGCTGACATTTTGTACAAGGCAGGCGTAAATTCACTCCATAACTGAGGATTCTCTATTTCATAATCCAGAACAACCTGCTGCTCTCCTGATTTTGTAACAATTGTTACATTTTTCCCGGGAAGCTTCTGGATTTTGGGTGAATTAAAGCTTTGTGCCTGTATTTCCAGCTTGCCGTTAAAATCGATGTTACCGGGATTTTTTACACTTACAATGACCTTTGCCGTTTTCGTCTGCAGATCAGGGAATACCTTTATTTCATCTATAAACACCTTTGCAGTTGCAGTCAGATTGATTTCTCCGGTTATACCATTCCAGTTCGATTGAGTATGATCGCTTATGCTGTGCGAATTAACTCCTATGGGAATGATCACTCTGTTATCAATTCTTATGCTTATCCGGTTTTTACCCGGGACAAGCATACCGGTCAGATCATATTCATGCGGAGTGGAAAGGCTGTTTTGGGTACCTGCCTTGCTGTCATTTATATAAACAGTAGATTCCCAGTGGCATCTTTCAAGGTGAGCATTATTCGTTTTCCTGACCATCTTTCAGGAATCTCAACATCTTTCTGATACCAGGCCGGACCCTTATAGTATTTCACAGGTTTAAGCCAGAATGGTATTTTTATGTTTCCAGGCTGTCTGTACGCTTTATAACGTATATCGTCGAAATACGATCGATCAACAATATCACCTGTCCAGTCAGTATTGACAGTAACCTCATTCCCTTTCCCGTTTTCTGCCATCGAACCAGGCAGCTGAACGGTTTCGGAAAGTGATGTCTTGTACCATTCTTTATCAATACCCTGATCAAGTGAATCAATTGCGAATTTCCATTCTCCGGCAAGAGAAAGAGATTCTCTTGTAAACTCCTTATTGGTAGTGCATCCAGCCAGGAGAAGTAAAAAGAAGATAAGTTTTTCATATAAAGACCTTTTTATGGCCTCACCCCCTCTAATCCCCCGCTCCCATGAGAGCGGGGAGAAGGTCTAATGGGAGAAGGGGGTTTGGGGGATGAGGCTTTTATTTTACAATTATTTCAACAGAAACATCTTCCATACCTTCTGACGATGCAGTCAGAGTTATCTTTCCGGGGACCTTTCCTGACTGGATTATTGCCAGTCCCAGACCGTTAAATACCTTTCTTTTATCTGATTTGTATGGTTCATGGTCGGCAGGATTACCGTTATCAAGACCGATCAGCTTACCATTTCCAGAAATCCTGAACCTGATCAGATTATCTGCTTTCGGGACAATATTGCCTTTTGAATCTGTGATCTCGATTCTGACATGCGCAACATCCTGGTTGTCGGCGATTAATTCTTCTGGCGTCAGCAATTAGTCTCATTGCGACGGGATTTACCGGTGGTTTCAATAATTTCTGTACAAACTACCTCTCCGTTTCTTTTTCCGACGGCTTTAACTACACCTGGCTCATAAGGAACATCCCAGGAAAGATGCAGATCGGCCGTTGTAGCATTTTTCTGCGGGAGATCGTACCTGTTCCAGCTCTTTGAATTGCCCTGCCTTGGAAATTCAAGTCTTTTTTCCCCGTATGATTTGCCATTGACAAACAGTTCCACAGCGTCGCAATTGGTGTAAGCCAGATACAGGAATTACCGTGCCTTCCCTTCCCTCCCAGTTCCAGTGAGGGAAGAGATGAAGCATAGGCTCTTCTGTCCACTGGCTCTGATAAAAGTAATAGCCGTCTTTTGGAAATCCACAGAGGTCAATCACTCCGCTGCTTGCATGTTTTGACGGCCAGAATCGATTCACCCAGATAGTCAATCCCGGTCCACATAAAATCGCCTATCACATATGGATAGGATGCAACAAATTTCCAGAGCTGTTCAGCCCGTATCATCCTGTTATTGTAATTCGGATTTATCCTTGTCGAATCACGTCCGAGATTATAATCACCTCTGATCCCTCCGACTGACACACTTTCCGTCCCGACCATTTTCCAGTCCGGGTGATCATGACGGTCGATGCTGAAATAGAGTTCACGGCGTTCATGCCAGCGATCGACATAGTTATATCCGACTATATCAAGAAGGTTAAGAAATTCTACTTTGGCAGGATTATCATCAGCTGCAATATTGTCGCATCCAACTGTAACCGGACGTGTAGGGTCTTCCGCATGGAACAGGTCCAGCAGTTTCTTAAGTACCAGATGCCCGCCTTCAACAGGCTGTTCCCTGATCTCATTGCCTGCGCTCCACATTACCACCGAAGGATGATTGCGATCGCGGTGAATAAATGAGATTACGTCTTTCTCAGCCCACTCATCAAAATAGTTGTTATACCCGAATTTCACCTTTCCTCTTTTCCATTCATCAAAGATCTCGTCCATGACCAGAAAACCCATTTTATCACACAGATCAAGAAATTCCGGAGCCACTGGATTATGTGATGTCCGGATGGCATTACATCCCATCTCCTTCAGTAACTTCAGCCGCCGCTCCCACACCTTTACAGGGACAGCAGCACCAACACATCCTGCCTCGTGATGCAAACAGACTCCGTTCATTTTTATATTCACCCCGTTAAGAAAAAATCCCTTATTAACATCATAAGCTATGGATGCGTATTCCAAACGGAGTTTTGATCTCGTCAACCGGTTTTCCTTTAACCAAAATCTTTGTAATAAGAGTATACATTACGGGATCTTCCAATGACCACAGTCTTGCTGATTTGATTTTTATTTCCTGGTCAACCGATAGTTCCTTTCCCGGCAATACATCAACAGGAGTTTCGGCTTGTCCCGCATTTTCATTTTTATCATCAAGGACATAACTGACAATTACAGCTTTTTCTGTTGTCTTCAAGCCACTTTGAATCCGGGCATTGACCACAACAACAGCATTCTTATCAGTTATTTCCGGAGTGGTAACATATATTCCCCATTGGGCCAAATGCAATTTATTTGTTCTGATGAGCCACACATGCCTGTAGATGCCTGAACCGGAATACCACCTTGAATTAGGTTGTTTTGAGTTATCTGCTTTTACAGCAATAATATTTTCACCCACTTTCAGGTATGGATCGAGATCATAGTAGAAACTGTTATAGCCAAAAGGATAATTTCCAAGGTGATGACCGTTGAGCCAGACGTCGCTGTTCATGTAAACACCGTCAAAAAGTATCAGGTGATTCATTTTCAGGTCACTTTTTCTGACAGTAAAGTGCTTCCTGTACCATCCAACACCTGTAGGAAGATAACCTCCTGATCCTCCGGCAGGAGCCTTCTGATCAACGGTTCCCTCTACGCTCCAGTCATGGGGCAGATCGAGCAGGCGCCATGACCTGTCATCAAAACCTGGATTTTCTGCTTGTCCGGGATCACCCTGAAAAAACCTCCAGCCTGAGTCGAAATTAATTTCGTTCCTTACGGCATCTTGCCCGTATGCAGCTGGCATGTTACAGAATATAAACGTTATTATAACAACTGAAGTAAAATTTCTTATTCTCATGACCATTATTTCTATTTTATAGTGAATTTTTATATCATTCTTTTAATTTCTTGTTCCCGGTTATTGGTTTTGAACAACCAGCAACCAGCAACCAGTACCTGGCAACCGGGTTATCTGATCAATTCATGCTCAATTTCTTCAAGCGATCTCCCTTTGGTTTCAGGAAGTTTTTTGAAAATGAACCAAAAGCCCAGAACACAGATAAAACCGTATAGCCAGAAGGTGCCGGAAGCCTTTAGCAGCTGGTTTAGAAGGGGAAATGTATATGTCAGTATGAAACAGGCTGACCAGAGAGCAAAAGTTCCTACTGACATGGCAAAACCTCTTATCCTGTTCGGGAAAATTTCGGAGAGCAGGACCCAGGTTACCGGAGCAAGAGTCATTGCGTAGCAGGCAATTGCAGTTACTACCATTATTAATAACGGCAGTCCCTGTAACTGAAAAAAGTACATCATCCCAATAACGGCATAAATACATGCCAGGCCTCCTGCTCCCAGAAGCATCAGGGCTTTTCTGCCAAGTTTGTCAACAGTGAACATACCGACAAAGGTAAAGACCAGGTTGACACTCCCGGTAATCACTATGTTGAACAGGATGTCTGAAACGCTGTAGCCGGCATTGGTAAAGACCTCCTGGGCATAGTTAAATATAACATTGATTCCGCACCATTGCTGAAAAACTGCAAGCACAACTCCAAGTACCAGCAGCTTTGATATTCCGTGCTCTTTCAATATTTTGAAGGTTGTTCTGCCCGATGCATCCCTGAGGGTTTCTTCAATTGAGGCAAGCTCGGAATCAGCATAACCGCTGCCTCCTATTTTTGAAAGTATCCTGTGTGCAGTCTGATTGCTTTTGTTTGTTTTGACAAGCCATCTCGGACTTTCGGGAACTAACCACATTAACAGGAAAAATAGGGCCGCGGGAATAGTGCAGGCATAAAACATCCAGCGCCATCCCGTCTGTCCGTTCCATGATGCAAGTATATCCGCTGTTGAGGAATCAGCCGGCACAGGTCTGGCTATATGCCAGTTTATAAGCTGTGCCATAAGAATCCCTATCACAATTGTAAGCTGGTTTATTGAAACAAAAGCGCCCCTGACTTTTCCGGGTGTGACTTCCGCAATGTACATCGGCGAAAGACTGGAGGCGAGACCGATCCCGATACCTCCCAGGATCCTGAAAAGAACAAATGAGATAAAATTACCGGCTCCTCCTGTTCCCAGGGATGCAGCAACAAACAATCCTGCCGACAATATCAGGAGTTTTTTTCTCCCAAAGCGGTCACTCAGCCAGCCCGAAAGTACAGCGCCTGCAAGGCATCCGGTAAGGGCACAGCTCATTGCCCAGCCCTGTAATGCCGGATTATCTGTTATCCCGAAAAATGGTTCGTAAAACGGTTTTGCACCTCCGATCACAACCCAGTCGTAGCCGAAGAGCAATCCGCCCATTGCAGATATAAGACAGATCGAAAGCAGGTATTTCCAGTTATATAATTTCTCTTTCATTAAGAATTATTAAGTTCTTAACCACGGAATTTCAATGAGTTAAAACGGTAGTTTCACGAAATTATTATAATGTAATTACATTGTAATTACATTTCAAAAATAGTATAACTCTATAACTTTACTATCCGTGTCTACTCCCCAGAGGGGAATGATTTCTTCCCACTTGGGGGAAGGTTGGGAAGGGGGTTAAAAACATTCTATACTTCCTTCAATGCTTCCAGCAAGGCAACTACATTTTCGAATGGAACGTTAGCCTGAATATTATGGACAGTATTAAATACAAATCCGCCGTTCTCGTTCAGGATGCTGCACTGCCGTATTACCTGTTCTTTTACCTGCTGCGGAGTTCCGAATGCAAACACACCCTGAGTATCGACTCCTCCTCCCCAGAAAACAATCCTGTCACCAAATCTCTTCTTCAATTCAACCGGATCCATTCCCGAAGCATTTATCTGAACCGGATTAATAATATCAAATCCCGCTTCAATAAAAAGATCCATTAATGATATGATTGAACCGCAGGAGTGTTTGAAAGTTTTCCATTCCGTATTCTGATGTATCCAGTCGTTGACCTTCTTATAATATGGCAGCCATACTCTTGCAAATGTCTCAGGAGAGCAGAATGTCGAGTTTTGTGTTCCGAAATCAGCACCGCAGATATAGACCACATCGATATTATTCCCTATAACCCCGTAAAAGTCCCTGAGGTTTTCAATTGCAATATCTGTCTGCCTGTCATATAGTTCTTTAATAAAGTCCTCCCGTGTCAATGTGGAGATATACCATTCTGTAACTCCTCTGATTCCTTTTGGATTTTTCAGTTGAACTGCCGGGACAAGCGCGATATCTCCGAGGGCAGTACCTCCCAGATTTGCCATCACTGCTTTGCCGGATTCCCCGGCAATTCTGACCTGTTCCTTCCAGAATGTAAGGTCATGGTCCGTCACGCGGCCGAATTCTTCCAGGTTATCCTCAAGTTTCAGGGTCGATTCGTCTATAGGTCCCTGTCTTTCAATCGCGTCAAAAAAATAGCCGGTTTTAGGCATCATGGCACTTGGTGAAACAGAAGTATCTCCTTCAGGGTGTATCAGAATATCTCCGTTATCGTTATAGGTGTAATTGAATTCTCCCGGGGAAGAGCACTTCCTGTCCCCAGAAAGTCTTATGTATTTTCCAGTCCTTATTCGGGATCCCGAACATGTTCTTTTCGCCGCCAAGTCCGATAACATCAACATTCATCTCCCTGATGAGATCTTCATCCAGCTCGCCCAGCATCTGATACGGTTCAATTATCTTTACCGGTTTCTTTTCAAGTCCGTAGTATTCACGTAGTTTTTCGACGATAACAGCGTGTATGCCCGTTACCGGCGAGGAGCCAAAATCCACAACAACCTTCTCAGGTTGGCGGTGATTGATTGTAGCTTTGAAATTCTCTTTTGACGATGCTGGCATATTAAATATGTTTTGGTCTGGTTTCAGATTTATAAAGTTAAATTATTCCCGATAAAAGTAGGTCATGATACAGGATTTTGTTATATCATGTATTTTTTGTATCTTAACTCATGATGCTGGGTGCTGGGTGCTGTTGCTAGGTGTTTGGTTTACTGAATAGGGAACCGAAGGCGAAATCCCGATAGCGAGCTTATCGGGACTGAATGCCGAATTAGGTTGCCCTCCGGAGTAGGGGTGGGTTTCGAAGACCGAATACCGAATAGTAAAAAATTATGGATCCTGGAATTAACATACCAGAGCCTCTTTTATTCAATCCCCTTAAGCATTACCTTCCTTTTATCAGGAATTTTGTAAACAGCCATATGTCTGACACAAAGGATCCCGGATTAAAGGAACTTACGAGGGAGCTGAAACATCTGGGGACATGCGTGATGGATATTTACACCGGGGAGTTGTCACAGGAGAGTATTTTCACTGAGATAGTGGAATTTCTAAAAACAAACAATATCCGGGAGAAGGAGCTTTACAAAGTATGGGCAGGGACCGGATTCAATGATTTCAGGATCATCTCATTATCGGACAATTCACAATGGACCCTGAAATTTCATAATCACGAAGCTCATTTCGTCCATATTTTCCCGGCACGGTCAAGTCCTCATTCCTTCAGGATCAAGGCCAACACCCTGAAATCGGCGATCCTTTATATCATTATTTTCGGGAAGGATTATGTTTCCGATGATGATCTCAATGCAGCCCGGGCGCTTGCCGGATTATCGCCGGTCAGTGAGGTTGCCGATGCCGAGGCGGTGACAGAGATGATTGAGATTTTGAGGAATTAGATATCAGTCTCGATTTGGATGGTTGAATCGTTCTGTTGAAAAGAGCCAAAAAGATCGTATTTTGCACGTAATAAATTTCCATTACATGGATAAAAAGAAAAGTAACAGGCCTTTTCTGGCTGTAAGGGCTATAATCACAAATGACCACGGGAAAGTGCTTATACTGAAACGATCAAACACCATTCAGGGTGATGGGAAATGGTGTCTTCCGGGAGGGAATATTGAATATGGCCAGACTGCAATTGAGGCAATGGCAAAGGAAATTCTACAGGAAACTTCATTGAGAACCAAAGACATAAAATTTCTTTTTTATCTTGAAAACCTGCCCTCTGAGGAATCTGAACTACATTATGTAAACCTGGCTTTCCTTTGCACTGCAGAGGGGGATCTGCAGTTGAATTATGAGTCATCCGAATACGCATGGGTTGATTCCGCTGACATACATAATTATATAATTGCTTTTAAGAATGATGAAATCCTGAAGAAATTCTGGCACCTCATTACTTAAATCAGATACAGGATTTATTTCAAATCTACAATATCCCTGATTTGCCGTATCTGGTCAAAGTCAAATTTTTGGGTTGCAGGATCAAGCAGGTTAAAATCCACCAGGCTCTCGTGCTCCCTCAGAAATGTATCTCTGGTCTTACCGTAATCCCAGCCATAAAGGTATTTGGTAGCCATCCAGCGCCGATGTTCCATTTCGGCCAATTGTTCAACTATTGCGCTATTCATAAGAAAACTATAATCAATGTTTGCTTTTCCCGGATCATCATAATCTGCCGGACTGGGAAGTTGATTGACTGTGCGCAACTTAACGTTGATATGTTCCACGACAGACCTGTTATCGTCACGGATCTCTTCGTCAAGCAGGTGCCATGGTATCATTGTGGGTTTAGGTTCAGGAATATCTTTATTTTTGGTTATGCGGTCGACAAGCTTTTCGATATATTCAGAAATTGCCAGTTTTAACCAGCGGTGATGCACTGCTATTGCCTTGCGGTCGAGACATTCACTAATGATGTCCTCAACTTTTGCTACCTCATTTAAGATGTTGAAAGTATAGAGATTTTTAGGCGGACTGGTCCTATTCCAGGCTTTATTCCTGTAGAATGGCCGTATGACAGGTACATTCTCCCCATATATTTCTCTTGCTCTTGAAGAATATGAAGCCTGATAGCTGTCCTCCCCGCTGCAGACATATATTACATTCACAGGTACCAGACCCAATTCGATCAGCAGTTTTCCTGTCAGATGGTGCGGATTTTTGTTAACTGCCTTAAAATCTATAAGATTAAGGATATTCCTGTATATTGCATTAACCCTCATCATGACAGCATCTGCATCAAGGGAAACCAAAGTTATCCTTGTGTTTTTCCGGTTTATATAATGGCAGTTCTGGGCGAAGAGTTTAAAAAGCTCTTCTCCGATCTTGCTGTAACCCAGAATTAGAATATTCATTGCCGGATCGTCAATATTGGTTATACTCCTGAACCTGTCGGGCGGGTATGTGCGAAAGATATATCTGGCAGCAAGTTGATTGATATTGAATAGTTTTATATTCCCTTTGCAGCTTTTAAAATCCTCCCCTGCCGGATTGTAATTCAGCAATTTTTCTTTTAACGCATTAAATTTTCCTGTCAATTCTTTGCCGGCTTTTTCAAAGCCTTCCTGCGATTTGATTGAGACTGCCGTTTCGTAAAGAGCTTTAAGGTTTATTCTTAGTTCGGTTTCAGACTGTCCCCTTTCTTTCTTCCACTCTTCAGTGATCGCGACTTTAAGGTTCCGGCTGTCGATATTTGCTGCCAGAGAGGCATTGTTTTCACCTGGACCTTTATCTTTAAGCAGTTCCAGTATGTGACTTAGAATTGTCAGATTATCAAAATCATCGCCTGTGATAGCAACCAGTGAGTTTGCATGCTCTATGCCAATCTTGTCAAGTAATGCAATGTCGAGTGCATTGGCCCCGATAATTTTTACACCATCTTTCTTCAGCCTGGTGAGGTTCTCATTCGATGCCTCCTTTTCGATAATTACCAGTCTCTTTTTATCCTTGAAGTTTTCAGCAAAAGCCTCACCTATCCCGCCTAAACCGCAAAGTATGGTATGGCCTTTCATAAATCTTACTCTCGATAAGAAGTATTTGTATCTCAATACTGAGAGAATGGCAAGACACTATTGTAACAACAAGTGTTGCGACTGCAAGAAACCGGGCAAGGTTAAATGTTATTACAACCCATAAAGGCTGAGTTCCGTTTTCGTAAAAACGGTCGCCTGATTCCAGGGTAAACAGTTGGAAAGCATAATAAAGCTTCCGGGAGAAAGGATAATCAGGAAAGACAGCCTGAAAACTGACAAAACCCAAAATAATAGTAACGGCAGTTAAGATGATCGGAATAAAAAACTGCCTGCCGTGTTCTGAGGAATTTTCTTGCATGAGGTTTCAGGATTAGGTAATTGATACATCTAAATTATAAAATGAAATTGACTTCTTATATATTTTTTGAAACTTATAGTCAAATAACAATCCATCATTATTGATCTTAAAAGCAAAAAATATATTTTAGAAAAAATATTACTTGTCAGGAATTATGGAAAAGCATACTTTTAAAGCAAGAATTTCATTGTTTAAGATAATGATAAAATCTTAAAAATAGTCTTGTGAAAAAAGTTAGTAAAGTAATAAACATGGAAAAAATATTTATTAGTTTCCCCTTTGAGGAAACCTATTTTGCCACTTATCTGGCTCAGCAGCTGAAAAAGAATTGTGATAATTATGAAATATCCATTTACCCTCACAATGTTGATGGAATAAGACACTGGAAGAACCAGATAAAAGCTGAAATAAAGGATTGTGAGATTTTTTATTTTTATTGTTGGGGAAAAAATTAATCCGGGTCAGATTGAAGAACTAAGGACAGCTATTTCTGAGAAAAAAAACATCTGGAGAGTTAATACCAAGCCAGGGAATAATGCATGGAGTGAGGCTTTGTCAGATATAAAGCAGGACGATAACATCCATGAAATCCTTGAAACTGATTTCGAAAGCTGGATTTCCGGAAAACTTGACTTTGATGGTACTATAACTAAAATTTTTAAGAATAGGAAAGTAATCTGGAAGAATCCAAATTATACAAATGATGGATTACCACTTAATAATCAGATATTCAATTACGAAAAGGACATTATTGATTTCTATTATAAACACAATGAATATAAACTAAGCATTGATTATAAAGATCATAAGAACGAGGTCAGGGATAAAATACTATCAGGAGTCCCGGCAATATGGCCAACAGTCAGAAAAAAGAGCGAAAGGCCTACTCTGGACTTACAGGAGCTAAAGGATGATGTGCAGCTTGAAATAGGTAAGTTCAGAAATGATACAAATAACGTTTTATCTGCAGCCTTGTCAGGCTATCACCAAAGTGAAAGACCTTGTCCGTGTAACAGTGAAAACAGGTTGATCTTTCCTGAAGCAGGCCCAAGAAAATCTGTATTTTCATATAAGCAAACGAGTAAGTATAGAATTGGTATCCTCGTTTCAGGGGGGATTGCACCAGGAGTTAATGCATTAATTGACGGTATTACGAGAAGACATTATTTCTATGCAAAGAATTTAGGATATGCTGATTATTTGGAGATTCTGGGTTTGGAAAATGGTTTTAGTTCGCTTGAATCCGGCGGGCAGATTAAGTATAAGCCGCTTTATCCCACTGAAGAACATAATCATGACGATTCAATCATAACATCAAAAATTACCAATGAAGGTGGTTCAATAATTGGAACTTCCCGTTATCAGCCACTCGTTGATGAAAATACCAATAAAAGAATCAGGACACTGAAAGACATAGTAGTAAGACTGAGAGCCGAGGGAATTAGAATCCTTTATATTATTGGAGGTGAAGGAAGCATGAAAGCAGCTTTAGCTCTTCAAAAAAGAGCAGAACAATATGTAACAGATAAAAAGATTGATGACTGGGATTTAATCGTGGTTGGCATTCCAAAAACAATGGATAATGATATTCTTTGGGTCTGGCAGACTTTCGGATTCATGTCAGCTGTTGAAAAAGCCCGGGAATTCATTGAATATTTATATGTGGAATCAAAATCTAATCCCAGGTGGGGTATTGTCCAGCTTTTTGGTTCAAATTCAGGTTTTGTTGTTAGTCATGCAGTCCTTGCCTGCAAATCTGATATATGTAATCTTGCATTAATTCCTGAGATGAATTATAATCTTGAAAACGTGGTTAAGTACATTAAGGAAACCAAGAAAGAAAACGGATTAGTTGTTCTGGCTGAAACAGCAGTCCCCAAAGATATCAGCAAATACTTGAATAAAAAAGCGATACAGGAGATTCTAACTTCAGATGAAGTTAACGCTATTAAAAATCATAAGGATGAAATGAAAAAAATCGATTGTCACGTAAATGATGATCTAAGAAGTGGCGTAGTAAAAATCATTGCCTGGGCTCTGAGGAATGAAGCGGATAAACGGGTTTTTATTAATGAACCACGACATCTTTTAAGGTCTATCCCTCCAAGTACAATTGATATTATCACTGCTTCACGTCTGGGAACCCTTGCGGTAGATAATGCAATGGCAGGATATTATGGTTTTATGATAAGTCAATGGCTTACTGAATTTTGTTTAATACCACTTGAGTTGGTTGTGCTTGGTAGAAAACGGATTCCTGCTGAAGGCATATTCTTTAAATCAGTTATTGCAAAAACCGGTCAGCCACAACCACAGGACCTAGTAAACGAATCATAATCCTGGTTTTTTCTCATTTACTTATCCAAAACAGACCTGAATTCATTAATACCTTCGAGCTTTTAAGAAACAAAATTATATCACACCTGCTTCTTCTATTGTTACACCTGACACATCCAGATGTCCTGTACTGTCAGTTACTCCTTTTGTCAATACCCAGATTGTTTTATTCCGGTCAGTTAGTTCAATTTCTTCTCCTAATTTCTTCTTGATTTCCTGGATTAAAGGTGTCTTGGTTGCAGCAATACATGCAGAGCCCGTTCCTACACTATGAGGACCTGCAAGAATGAGAAGGGAACGACCTGGCATTATCGGATGACTGGCACGTATTATCAATCCATAATCCGTGAACTTACCCGATTTAATAACTCTACCTGTCCCTATGCATTCAGATTGGAATGGACCGGAAGGAGGTTCTCCCAGAAGTTTCATCTCATAATCATTGTCATTCTCTGGCCTGGGACATTTTTCAAAGCGCCAGTTGGGGGCTTTCCCCTTTTGGATTTCTATAAGCATTTTTTCCGTGAATTTATTTACTTTTGGGGACCCTATCAGAAAGAGGTTTGCATCCCTGTCAACTATATCCTCCTTTGCATAAGCGGCATTAATAATTTCAGGAACTACATGTTCACCATAAACTGTGGCAAATGCGACCATTATTCCAGATAAACCCAGATAATCTCCATATGTTATTATTTCTTTAGGATGGTGCTTAAACCGAGACTCTGTCTGCAGTTGCTTTGGATTAATTAATATTAAGGAAGGTTGAGGTTCATATGGCAGAACCATTGCTCTAAGAAGCGAAATATTACTATCTTTTTGAATTTCAAGATGCTGTCTGAGTGCTGGTTCAAAACGCTGCCATCCCTCCCGGTTGTCAGTGTATCGCATAATTTCAAGACCCTGCAGATCGGTATGAATTTTCGATTTTTCCTTCGCTAACAAAAGTACGGGTTTCCCACAGGCTGCAGCATAACCATATTCGTAATAAATGTTGGGCCTTGGTGCGGACACATCACATATGACAAATACTGCATTGCGAATTGCACGATGAATCTTTTCACGCAGGTCGGCACCCGCACCCGGCAGATCATCAGCCCGGATACATTCAAATCCTGTAACTTCAGATACAATTTTGCGAAGTTTCTCGTAAAAAGTATATTCTTCGTGATAGGACATCAGAACAAAACAGTAACGGCGGCCACCAGTTACATGTGCTATTAAAGTATTGAAATTATCAGACATTTTTAACCTCCTTTACTTATTGATTACAGATTGGATATATTGTTAAAATTACAAATAAATATTGCTAAATGATTTTTTTATTTTAGATAATAAAATAAATAATCCCCGGAATTTTAGTACTTTAGAATGTGACAAAAAGCTCTGAACAGGAAGCAAATATTGTAACGATCCTTAAACACAGTATTCCAATGAACATTCCAATCCAGAAACAAAAAGATTTTATCAAAGAGTTTGAAAAAATCAGACCGGTGTATGTCGAATTTGCTAGATTATTGGAAAAGATCCTGCTTAATGCAGTCAACCAGCTTGGCTATCTTGCCATCGTACAGGTCAGAGTCAAGAAGGTTGTCAGCTTCTCAAACAAGATAATCATGAAAGATAAATATAAAAATCCGCTTACTGACGTGACCGACCTGTGCGGAGGAAGAGTAATTGTCCATTTTCAAAGTCAGGTAGCCGCAGTATGCGATTTTATCAAAAAGAACTTCACTATTGATGAAGCAAACAGTCTGGACCTGAAATCAAAACTGAAAGTAAATGAATTCGGATACAGGTCGGTTCATTATATTATTACTCCCACCAAAAGTTCAATTATGGGGATACCCATAAAAAAGAAGTTCAGGACTTTAAAAGCAGAAATACAGGTGCGTACCCTGGCTGAACACATCTGGGCTGATATTTCGCATGACCGTATCTATAAAACCGAATTAACAATTCCTGAAGAGTGGAAAAGGGAAGCTGCACGTTTATCGGCTATACTTGAAAATGCCGACAATACCTTCGCCTCAATGTCACAGGCAATTGACTCCGTAAGCAATACTTTTGAATTGCAAAGTGAAACCGGGAAGGCAAAAATCAATGTTGAGAAGCTGGAAACCCTGGTGGCAATTCAGACAGATGAGCCTGAAGAGGGTGCTAAGAACGTTTTGAACCTGATCCTGGTTTATAAAACCTTGAATCAACCGTTAAAAGCAAAAACTCTGCTTGATGACTGGATTAAAATCATGAAAAACAATAATTCACTGGGAAGCAAGATTGAACTTCGAATTGATCATGCTTGATTTGACTTCCTGTTCAGGAGATATCGATAAACCGGAGAATGAGAATAAGATTAATTCGGCACTTAATAACCTCCAAACACTTGACGAACTGCATAAGAAGAATCATATTCCTTCTGCCTCAGCATTAAGTTTTCTCTATTACAGGTTAGGTTGTCTTCTTCAGAACAGCCAGTTAAAAGCGAAAGAAGCCACAGAAGCCCTCAGCAGAGCTTTGGAACTTATGCCTGATAATCCTCTTTGTCTCACAGCACTTACTGAAAGCATTGTAATGGAGAACATCGCAATGTCACATCAGACAATCACACTGTTCAGAAATACATTTGAAAAGAACATAGCCGACCTTGAGCGACTGATAAGCCTGGGAATTGATGCCATACCGGCCTGGTTTGCGACAGGACGATGTCATTTCTTCCTTGGCAACAGCAGGGAATGCATTAAAGCTTATTCAAATGCAGTGGCTGTTATTATTGATAAAAATCTGACCAGCGATTGTTACATTATTAATGAAGAAATTATCAGGGCTAAAAGGTTAAAACGATTTGACGAAAAACTGGCCGGGCAGATAGTGCTGTACCTGAACATTGCTATGGCAATCTCAGATGTATCTGAAGATAAAAAAGCTTACCTGAATACTCTCCGGACAATGCAGTTAAGAAAGGAAGAGATGAAAAAGCCGGTAGTTATTGTTGCAGGAGGAGCATCATTGATGGACAAAATGAAAGTTGAATCATACCGTGAATATATAAAGGAGCTGATGCACGATTTCAATGGAACGATAATTAGCGGAGGCACAAAAGAAGGAATCCCGGGACTTGTTGGCAGAATTAAGGATGAAATAAGGACCGATAAGTCTGTAAATTTTGACCTGCTGGCCTATCTGCCTGAAAAACTTCCTCATGACGCAAAGTTATCTCCGGCATATGACTATCTGTACAGAACAAGATCAAAAGAATTCTCTGCACTCGATATTCTGGCAACCTGGAATGATATTATTCTGTCTGGCATTCACCCCTCAGAAGTGATAATTATTGGTATTAACGGAGGTGACTTAGCTGATCTTGAATACAGGATTGCTTTATCGCTCGGTGCGAAAGTATGCCTTATAGCATATTCGGGAAGGGCAGTATCTGATTTAGTTCAGGAAGAACCATGGAAAGATCATCCTAACCTGATCCTTGTACCAAATGATCCATTTACTGTATGGGCAATTGTGAACAGGAAAAAACCGACAATTCTTACCAAAGATGAAATCGAAAAACTTGCTCCCCTTGTGCATGAATTTTACAGGAACCAGAGGCTGAAAGGTTTTAAAACCAGCGAAACCGATGTTAATAAGTTCAAGGTTATAATGAGATGGGAAAAACTGGATCCGGTACTGCAGGAATCTAACAGGCTGCAGGTAGCATTTTATGAGCATATCCTGAAAAGGGTGAATCTGGGTATCCGGAAATCAGAAAAGCCGGTGTTATTCGATATTAAAAAGAATCTGTCCAAAACTGACCACGACACGCTGGCTCAGCTGGAACATGCCCGGTGGAATGCCGAACGTCTGCTTGAAGGCTGGCGGTATGGACCGGTGAAAGATCTGATAAAAAAACTTAATCCATACCTGGTCGCCTGGGAAAAGCTGGATGAAGCTATCAAACCTTATGACTACGATCCTGTTGATAATATTCCACTGATGTTGGAGAAGATAGGGTACGAGGTATTCCGGATAAGTAAAAGAACTGTTAAAGCTCCGGTCAGACGTTCAGTTAAATAATTCAATATTATTCCATGGCAACAAAAGCTGATATACTTGTCACAGGTGATTTTGTAATTGATCACCACTTATTAAAGGGGAACAAAAGTGAAGCTTTCGGAACCGGGAGCATCGGAACACGGCTCAGTGCAACTTATGGAGGAGCAAAACTTACTTACGATCTGGCAGCGAATTTCGTAAATAAGATTAATAGTGAGAATAACGTGAAAAATGGCAAATGCTTCTGGCCATTCTCCTGCATGCCTGAATCAGGTTCATCCGAAGGCACCAATCATGATTCTTACCTCCGCTGGGAAATTTTGGGAACCGGGGGCAAAAAGGCAGGGGAGAACAAATTCTTTTGTAAATTATATGAGAAATTAGGATTCGGGGGACAGAGGGCACCTGCTGAAGCCGGATGGTTGAAGACTGACATGAAAATCAATTCACGGTCATATAAATTCATAATTATCGATGAGGCTGGGATAGGTTTCAGGAATCACAAGGAATCATGGCCCGATTTCAGCAAAGCCGAAAAGATTATACTTAAAACAACCTTTCCTCTTTGCGAAAGCCTTTTATGGAATGAGCTTGCCGGACAGAGTCAAAAACTGATAACCATTGTAAATCTTGATCAGATCAAGCATTACAATGTAAGGATCAGTAATGGCATCTCGTGGGAACAGACTGCACTCGACACTGTTTATGGTGTACATCAGGATCCTGTACTGAAAAATCTTCTGAAATCGGCTGAATTGATAATAACGATCGGAACTGCCGGTGCTGTTATTATTACTGCCGGTAAAACTCCGGGTGATTTTGAGTACAGACTGGTTTTTGATCCGGAAAATATGGAAGAAGAATGGGAAGAGAAATACTCCGGGGATATTATTAACCAGGTCGGACTCGGAAGTTCATTCCTTGCAGGATTCGCAACATCTCTGTGTTTAAGATCATTACGGACTCAGGACAGTGTAAAGGTTGGTCTGAACTCTATGGTTGCAGCAATGATAAAAGGGATTTTCGAGCTTAACGATAATTTTAGATCTTAAACCGAAGGATCTGTCATCAGCCCTTGATGAACACTACAACAAACGATATTATTCATCTGCATTCATTCCCTCTCCTGCCTGGATTGATGGACTTGCATACGTACACAACCAGGAATGGTCTATTCTGGAAAATAATTACGAGAACAGGAAAAAGGATTATAAACCAAAATCGGATCTCTATCCTCTGGCTTTTTCACTGGCACTGGATGGAATTGAAACTCTTCATTTTGCGCCCAGACTTTCCCTGGGAAAAGCTATTGTTTTCGACAGAAGTGAGATTGAGAACCTGAGAAACCTCAGGAAGCTGATAGAATTTTATGACAAATACGAAGATGGCAGAAAACCACTGAATATTGCAGTATTTGGCCCTCCCGGAGCCGGGAAATCCTTTATCATTAAGGCATTGGCAGCGAACCTTTTTAAAAACAAGAAAACAACTCCATCTTTCCTGACAATCAACCTTTCTCAATTCAAGGATGAATCTGAACTTCCGGGAGCATTTCATGCCATTCGCGATGAAGTATTAAGAGGTCGTCTGCCTGTTGTTTTCTGGGACGAATTTGATTCGGACGATTACAGGTGGCTGAAATCATTCATCGCACCGATGCAGGATGGCACGTTCCAGGAAGGAAAGGAAACACATCCGATAGGTAAATCCATTTTTGTCTTCGCCGGCAGTATGACCTATACCATGGCCCATTTTTCAGAAAGTCTTGAAGCAGACAACCTTATCAGTAAAAAAGGACCTGATTTCCTGAGCAGGATAAGCGGTTACCTGAATGTATTCGGCCCTAACCGGAAGCCCTGCTTTGATGATAATTCAGGGCACTGGTGCAAGGAAGGTGATCAGAGTGATAACTGTTTTTCAATAAGGCGTGCATTATTTATCCGATATGTGTTAGGTTCTGGTAACAATACTTTAAATATTGATTTACAACTGCTAAAGACTCTCATTGAGGTCAATTATTATAAAAACGGGGCAAGGGGACTTGATCGTTTGCTGACAAATTTATCTGTTCACTCGGGAAGAAAAATTGAACTTTCAGATCTGCCGTCAAAAGAGATCATCCAGATGAACATAGATTACGACGATTTCATGAAAAAGCTTGGAAACCAAAGTATAAGGGAAAAAATAAATTTTGAAAAGCTGGCAATGTCAATTCATAATGCATGGCTCGACATAAAGGTGAAAGATTCTGTTTATTTTGAAGAATACGGAGACCTTAATTATGACGGCCGCCTCGACAATATCAGTGCTGCACAACGGATTATTGATGTCATTGCCATGACAGGGAAATTTGCCCTGATCCTTGAAACCGACCGGATAGCAAGGATGCTTAATGAGGCAAAAAATGAATTTGATGAATACATCAGTGATGAAAAGAACCTGGAAAAACTTGCTATAAAGGAGCATGAGGGATGGATTATAACCAGAAAGAACTCCAATTGGGTATTCGGAGAGAGGAGCGACTATCATAAAAAACATCCGTGTCTTGTCCCATGGCACGATCTCGATCCTGGAATAGCAGATACCGCAAAAGCAGGTCCAAAAAAACAAGGATCGCAATTCTATAAAGAAGTATACTTCCATGCTGGAAGGCAGTGGATATACAATAATATCCCTGGCAGATAAATCTCAAAACTAAAATTCCCATGCCCCAGCAAACTAAAATCTTCAGAGTCTTCGTAAGCTCCACTTTTACCGATATGCAGATGGAAAGAAGTATCCTTCAGAGAGATGCTTTCCCACGATTAGAAAAGTTTTGTGAAGAGAGAGGAGCCAAATTTCAGGCAGTCGACCTGAGATGGGGTGTTAACGAAGAATCACAGCTGAACCAGAAAACCCTCCAGATCTGTTTCAACGAAATTACACGTTGCCAGAAAATCTCTCCCAAACCAAATTTCGTAATACTCCTGGGAGAAAAATACGGCTGGCAGCCGATTCCCGAAAAAATTCCCGGAGAAGAAATGGAGGCAATCCTCAAAGTGCTTTCCGAAGGAGACAGGAGGCTGATCAAAACCTGGTATTGGCTTGATGAAAACGCAGTTCCTCCTGAGTATGTACTTCAGCCGCGACATGAAGAGTTGAAAGAGTATAAATCGTGGGAACCTGTTGAAAGCAAAATTCGAAATATTTTACGAGAAGCAGCTAAAAATCTCAATTTCGATCCCCGTCAAAAAATCAAATATCTTGCTTCTGCAACACATCAGGAGATAATCCGGGGTGCATTAAATATTCCTGAAGGCATTGAAAGCCCTGAAAAACATGTATTTGCCTTCTCCAGAACCATTCCCGGATTACCCTGTGATGAATCTGCTAAAGGATATATTGATCTGCTTGATGGACAATCAGATGAAACAAGCAAAACAAAGCTTAATGAACTAAAATCGGAACTTAAGAAAAAGCTGGGAGATGATCATTTCAAAGAATATAAAGGAGAATGGAAAGCAGGGACATTTTTGATTGACGAAAACGAGTTAAGGAAGTTTAATGATGATGTTTATGAGAAGCTGGTAACTGTTATAGGTGAACAGCTTGAGAATGTCGTCGATAAGGATGAAATAGTACTCGAATCCAGGCTGCATGCAGAATTTAAAACAAAGCTTACAGAGCATTTCTGCGGACGTTCCGGAATATTGCTGGAACTGAACAAGTATCTGAATGATCCGTCAGAAAAGAGGGTGCTTGCCATGATCGGGGAATCCGGCTCAGGCAAATCGAGCGTGATGGCAGAACTTGTAAGGGAAGCAGAAAGCAATAAGAAAAATTCAGTAATTGTTTACAGGTTTATCGGGACCTCCTCAAGGTCTTCCAACATCATTTCTCTTCTGCAAAGTGTATGCGGACAAATTGCTGGAGAGTATAATACAACCATTGAGGCTCTTGCCGGTGAAGGAAGGGACAAGGCCCTGTATGATATTAACGGTCTGACAGAAATTCTGAAAAAATGTCTTGCCCTGGCCACCCCGGAAAAGCCTATCCTGCTTTTTCTTGATGCTCTTGACCAGCTGTCCGAATCCGACAATGCAAAATCGCTATACTGGCTGCCGCGTGAATTGCCCGCACATACCAGAATGGTTGTTTCGTCCCTGCCCGAACTGAAAACACAGCTGAGCAATCATTTTCAGGTTGATTTGCCTCTGCTTCCGGTGGAAGAAGCATCAAAGATCCTTGAAAGATGGTTGAAAGCTGTCAAGTCGCAAGACTGACTGTGGAACAGCAGAAAGAGGTGCTTGATAAATTCAGCCTGACGGGGCTCCCGATATACCTGAAGCTGGCTTTTGAAAGGGCAAAGAAGTGGAATTCCTATACTGAAGAAAAAGAATATATTCTTCAGAAGGATGTAAAGGGTATTATCAACAGTTACATCGATCTGCTTGAGGATGAGCACACTGAGGATTTTGTCCGGGATGTGATCTGTCTGATGCTATGCGGGCGGTACCAGGGACTGGCCGAAAATGAGATCCTCGAGATCTTTGCATTCGATAAGGATTTATGGGAGCAATTTCTTGACAGAACTCATAAAGACCACCGGAATGAAATGATTCGGATGAAAGAAGAACTGGAAAAGGATAAAAAGTCGATGAAAATCCCGATAGTGGTCTGGTCGAGGTTGTTTCTTGATCTTGAACCTTACCTGACCGAACGGGATGCCGATGGTGTACCGATAATTACTTTTTTCCACAGGCAGTTTAATGAGGTGCTGAGGGAGAGGTATGGAGTTGTGAAGATAAAAGTCGGAACGGAGTGACGATCCCGACCGGAGCGTGGGGATAAAAGGCAAAAGATAAAAGATCATTTGTACCATGTATGTTGAAAAACATAGATACAACGCTTGTCTTGCTGGTTATTTTTCAGTCCAGCTTCTATTCTTTGATGGTGATAAACAGAAGAAGCCAAATATCCGTAAATGCGTTGAGCTCCCTTTTCAGCAAACCAAAGCAGAGCTTTGGGATGAGGTAACCGATACACTTTGTAACCTCGATTTCATCCAGGCAAAAGCAGTTGCCAAAATGACTTACGACCTGGTGAAGGATTTCAATGATGTTTTAGAGGTAATTCCTGATAATGCCGAAAATATCAGCGAGGAAAAGGCAAGGCAAGCACGGATGGATAAATACACACAGGATCTTATTGCCTATGCCAAAGGTGAAATAACCGAGTTTGAAATACCTGAAAGTCATACACTCCTGGACAAAGGAAAAAATTGATGCTGAAATTGAACGCATAAAAACCAATCCCGACAAGGGCTGATCAGTTTAAAAGACTTTCTTAAATTTTCTGGGACATGAAAGCAGAGAATCTGCAAAACTATGCTTACGAATTTCCTCATTTTGCCACATCAGCAGGCATGGAATTATGTTGCCGAAGGACCTGTTGGGAAAGCAGCAGAGAGAGCTTCAACCGGAAGCAAGCAAATCTTTGCTTCGTCGTAGCCCGCCCACCCGCCCACCCTGGAACCCTTTGCCTCAGGTGTATCCAAACCCTCAAGGGGCATACTGGCTGGGTCAATGCCGTTTCCATCACTCCTGACGGGAAACAGGCTATTTCCGGTTCCGATGACAATACCTGCATCCTCTGGGACCTGCATAGCGGAGAGGCGCTACAAACCCTCAAGGGGCATACTTGCCTGTGTCAATGCCGTTTCAATCACCCCGGACGGGAAACAGGCGATTTCCGGTTCCAAGGACAAGACCTGCATCCTCTGGGACCTGCATACCGGAGAGGCGATAAAAACCCTCAAGGGGCATACTGACTATGTAAATGCCGTTTCAATCACCCCTGACGGGAAACAGGCCATTTCCGGTTCCTTAGACAAAACCTGCATCTCTGGGACCTGCATACCGGAGAAGCGATAAAAACCCTCAAGGGGCATACTACACCTATGTAAATGCCGTTTCAATCACTCCTGACGGGAAACAGGCCATTTCCGGCTCCTGAGACAATACCTGCATCCTCTGGGATCTGCATAGCGGTGAGGCGATACAAACCCTCAAGGGGCATACTTACCCTGTCAATGCCGTTTCCATCACCCCTGACGGGAAATGGGCCATTTCCGGCTCCACGGACAAAACCTGCATCCTCTGGGACCTGCATACCGGAGAAGCGATAAAAACCCTCAAGGGGCATACTTATCCTGTAATTGCCGTTTCAATCACCCCTGACGGGAAAAAGGCAATTTCCGGTTCCTCGGACAATACCTGCATCCTCTGGGACCTGCTTAGCGGTGATGCGATAAAAACACTCAAGGGGCATACTGACTCTGTCAGGGCCGTTTCAATAACCCCTGACGGGAAACACGCCATTTCCGGTTCCTATGACAATACCTGCATCCTCTGGGACCTGCTTAGCGGAGAAGCGATAAAAACCCTCAAGGGGCATACTGACTATGTACAATGCCGTTTCAATCACCCCTGACGGGAAACAGGCAATTTCCGGTTCCGATGGACAATACCTGCATCCTCTGGGACCTGCTTAGCGGTGAAGCGATAAAAACACTAAAGGGGCATACTGGGTCTGGGTAAATGCTGTTTCAATCACCCCTGACGGGAAACAGGCAATTTCCGGCTCATCGGACAATACCTGCATCCTCTGGGACCTGCTTAGCGGTGAGGCGATAAAAACCCTCAAGGGGCATACTTACTCGGTAAAAGCTGTTTCAATCACCCCTGACGGGAAACACGCAATTTCCGGCTCCTGATGATTAGTACCTGCATCCTCTGGGACCTGCTAGCGGTGAAGCGATAAAAACCCTCAAGGGGCATACTAACTGGGTAAATGCCATTTCAATAACCCCTGACGGGAAACAGGCAATTTCCGGCCACCGTGGTTTTACCACCAATGATCATACCTGCATCCTCTGGGACCTGCTAGCAGGAGAAGCGATAAAAACCTTCAAGGGGCATACTAACAATGTAAGGGCCGTTTCAATAACCCCTGACGGGAAACGGGCAATTTCCGGTTCCCAGGACGATACCTGCATCCTCTGGGACCTGCTTAGCGGAGAAGCGATAAAAACCCTCAAGGGGCATACTGCCTATGTCAATGCCGTTTCAATCACTCCTGACGGGAAACACGCCATTTCCGGTTCCTAGGACAAAACCTGCATCCTCTGGGACCTGAAAACAGGAAAACAGTTGGCCGGTTTATTACAAATTCTGACAATTGATGCAGTCACATTATCTTCAAATGGTATTTTTTAGGCTGTAACTCAGGTGAAGTGGTAATTTTAAATGCGGATAAGGAATTGATTTGTCCAGGACTTGCCAATTACCACCATCCGGCAAATTTGGGATTTTGAATTGCAGAAATACCACGAACTTTCAGCAGATTGCCCATTATGCGGTCACCGTTTTGCTCCACCAGCTTCGATATTGGCAACTATAGATATTATAACAAGGAAAGCTGGACTGAGGCCAGAACAATCACCTTGCCTGGAACTACCAAAAGAAACCTGGGAGGAGCCAGGGTTGTTGAGTAATTGCCCTAAATGCGGAGGTGATCTGAAGTTCAATCCGTTTATTGCTTAAGATTAATAATTAGACTTATTGGGGGAAATTGAAAAACTGAAATACAATATTAATTACTGATTGTGCAATAATTAAATACTCAATAATAAAGTAAATCAGTTAGCATATTGTCAAATTTCCTGAGGATGTTCAATTGATTCATGCAAAACCAAAATGAACACTGTTGAATCTGCCCTGTACACCGACAAGTTTTATCTTTGTGTGCCAGTGATGAACTTCAATTGATTCAATTTCATAGACCCTGCCTGTATCAAGTAATTTTCGCGGGTCATCATTCGAACCCCATCTTACCTGGTCATCTGTAGCTGAGATGAATATAACTTTATCGCCTTTCTTAAAATTTTTCACATTCTTAAAGTGTTTGTCTGATAAACAACTTAAGTCTTTGTTCTGTACCGGCAGAAAAATACGTCTCCTGAATCCATTATTGACTCATGGTAACAACTGTTCCAGTGCATTATAAAGGAACAAATATGCAACAAAGGTAATATCTGATTTGCAATCTCCTTAACTATAGAATTCAACATTCCCGCTAATACATGGATAAAAGGTAAGGACTTATATGCAGTAATATTCCTGCGATTATTTAATTTTAAAATTCAAGTTCCAAATGTTCATCCATTCCTGAATGAAAGACAAATATATAAAGACCAGGAACCAGATGATCGCAGAAAGATCACGAAATGTGGCCAGATTATTTGCGGGACGAATTTATGTACGGTCAGGTGAGATTTTTATCGTCAATGGCAATCCGGATCCTGAAATTCTGTTTAAATGCCTCTGTTTAATCAATGAGGTCCCTGATTATGAGAAAGAACCGGATCCCCTGAAATTGGGCTTTTCGGCACCTGACATAAGACCGGTTGGTAATAAAGAACTTAACGATTGGAGCCAGGCTTTGCTTAAATGGCAAAAAATTGCTCGGATGATGGATTCCGGGAAAAGACACAAATCGGAAAATAAAAAGAAACTGAAAAAATGGAAAATTGAAATTGAATATCTGGAACAAAGACGTGACTTGTTATTTGTTTTAAGATCACAGAAACTCTCATCTGAAATTAGTAAAACCGAATGGATCCCTTCAGACTCTGATGTAATCAGGATAGATGAAGCATTTGCTGAAATTGCACCAGGGTAAAGTTTTACCACCCCTATGGAAATGGTTTGCAGCCATCACATGGTGGATCGGTGGAAAGGTCAGCTTCTTAAGATTTATTAATGCGCTTTCTAAAGTGTGTCCAACAAGAAATGAATATGAACTTCAACTCTGCATTGAAAAACTTCATAAAAAATTCAGGCATCTTCAGAGAGATCTCGAGCATGATTCAAATCAGACAGTGTTCCTGCACGTTAAAGATCTTTTGGAAAATTTGCCTGCTGAGATTCTTAACAAGATTAAAATTAAAGCACCCAGACGAATAAGAGCAATTGGCGAATATCTTAGGCAACAAATCCCTTATATCGAAAGAATTTATGAAGGTATCCCCAGGATTGATCCTGAAAATATTGCTGTTTGTTCTGTTATTACATCTCTCGATGGATCAAAGTCTGCTTTCCCTTTTAAAATCCTGAAAAATCCGATTCACAATAAAACGGAATTTATAAATACCTTCCTTAAGCTTTCAACCCAAAATCATTATCAAAAGCTGTTAATCGCATTGGATAAGATTCAAACCAGCATTTATTATTCCGAGGATATAAGAAGTATATTTAATATGCTAATTGCCGGAGCTGATGCCGGGGACATTACCTGGTTATTTCATCAGGAATCAGGTATATATACTGTACGTGAGTTTGGTAATAAAAAATTGTCCCCGGGATCATTGCATCTGATCACAACAGTTTTGGAAAAATATGGCGAAGAAATCTGTAAGGATGATGAAATAACCTACGTTTTGGAAAGATTGGTATCCAGTGGCAGCACATGGTTTATTGATACCTTTTCGGAATGGCTTATAAGAATACCCAAAAGATACTGGGACAAAAAAACAGCCAGGGCAGCATGGAATTCAATGCTTAGCGGATTAGCGCTGAACGAGCTTGAAGATTCGGACAGTTCAATACTGCATTTATGGGCCCATCCACTAAAGCAAAAATTGGATCTGGATACATCAGGGGAGCTTTCGGCCGAAACCAGAATGAGGTTAAGGACTTTGCTCTACTATCAGAAACTGCTCGGAAGAGGAGCAATTTTACCAACATCATTGACTAAACTGTTAATCCCTCAGCAAAAGAATGACCTGGAATCGGGTACCCTCTTCAATTTAAGTGTCGATGGGATATCTGTAGATGCTGCTGATACCAGGTTGTCAAAGCTTGAAATCCAGAAAAAAGATAATACCGAAAAAAGTGCTTTATATGACAGGAAAATTCGCCGCAAAGCAGAGGAAATTTCAGCCAGGTTAGCACTTGAAGTATTATCACAGATAATTAAAACCAGCTTAATCAGGTATTTTAAAGAAAGATTCGTTGCTCCTCCGCCTGACTGGCTTCGGCTTCATGAATTGCTGGATATTATTAAGTGGGAACAGAGTCTACAGAATAAAATGAAAGAAGTTTTTGATGAACTAGTAATGGCCTGGAAAAACAGTGGACCCTATTATAAATTTGATTTATCAATTAATAAAGATTGGATAAACAAAGCTTCTGAGAGAGGTCTGAATATTGAAAAATGGCTGAATCCCGAAGTAACTAAATGCAGGATTTCAGATAAAGAAATGACAATAGAAATTGTAAGGGATCCTTTCAGAATATTCCTCATGGGAAGTTATTTCGACACATGTCTTGGAATAAGGGATGGATCCAATCGGGATTCAGTCCTGGCAAACGCTTATGATGCCAATAAGGCAGTAATATTTGTCATTGATGAAAACGGCGTCGTGAAAGCAAGGAAGCTTCTTGGAGTCAGCGATGACGGTGCACTGGTTGGATACAGGACTTATATAAACAGCGATATTGATAAGGAGAGGGAAATAATTAAGGAGAAGATAACCTCTTATTGTATTAATCTGGCTTCCCTGACCCGATTAAGACTCGTAAATAATGTTGGCCGTATTAAGTCACTGACCGGGTTATTCTGGTATGATGACCATTCTGAAGATTGGGAAATTGAGAATAGTTTTGATGTTAATATCCCAGATGACAATTCAGATCAGAATATCAAAGCACCTCATATTCTCTTTCTTGCTAATAGAAAATAAGACATACCTGCAGGAAATAATGTCACAAATAGGATTATGCTTTCCAACCAAAGAGGGATCTATATCAAAATTATATCAGGAATGCCCGGCATTTATTGAGGAGGCCTTGATTTTTGGAGCAAGGAAAGCTCAGGATGTAACACTTATAAATGATTTAACTGGTTGTTGTCAGACAATTAGTGGAAAACTTGAGGTTATGCTTGGACGCTTTGTTTTAACAGGGAGCGAATTACCTGATCACATAATTTCGGATACATCCGGGATTATTTGTTCCAGAGTCGATGCTACTTTGTGTAAAATTGATACTGTCTCTTCCATTCAAATGATCTTTAACAGAAGTTTGCAATCGTCTGATCATGGTAATAAAGAAGTTTTATTCCCCCTGCTCTGGAAATCAAAAAAATCTGCAGCATCTCTTATCGATTTTCTTATAAAAGAATCTGTCTGGTATGCCAACTCATCCGAGTTATTTATTATTATTCATTTCTTAAGAATACACTTCCCCGGGAAACTACCTAATGTCTTAATTAATAATATTTTAACCCATCATAATTCAGACCTTAATGGTAGCCTAATGGGCAAAGAAATTTTTTCAATGTCCCAGTGGTTGCCACTATTAAAAAATCCCAACAATTTTCTGTCAGTGAAGTTCCTATTAAATGAATATAATGATAAAGATGAATTCAGCGGGACACTCTCCGAATATATGTTAAAGAATCAATTAGCGATAATTATCTGGGCAATGCGCAATAAATGTTCTGTATCTATTAAATTCCTTAAAGAAATATCTGAGACAGCTCCCTCCGCTCTTCTTGCCTTCTCTCTGATATCAGTACCCTATCGGTTTCAGGATTTTATTACTAAAACAGCGATGGAAAATATTAAATCTCCGGCTTCTTTAATGGCATTGTTAACTTGTTCATGGAGAGCTTAAGACAAAAGAAATTTTAGAGGAGTACGGGATTATTAAGTGATCCTGAAAAAGATGCAAAATTTTATCATATCGCATCAATCTATAATGCTTACCAGACACTATCGTGGAAAGATATTGGATACCAAATTCAGAATTTAAATGTCAATGAACGTCTTGAATGTCTTCCATTATTAGTTTATCATGTTCATAAGGCATTGTCGGAATCAGTAGATGGTGGTTTCGGGAGGGTAAATACAGAAGAAGAAATTAAGGGAGTATTAAACTCCTGCCTTGATGTTAATGGGCTTTTGTTCTTGTTTAACAGATCGACTTCGAATCTGTGAAGATTCAAACATGCAGTTTTCATTAAGACGGTTCATCCATCAGCTTATGAATGGTCAGCCATATTTCCCTGCAAAAATACGTTTATGGCTCAATATTATCAGCAATGACAGATTGTATGCAGATGTAAATGAGGAATTTATTGAAAAGACAATAAAATTTGACTATGATTTTGATATAACAGATCCGTTTGATTTGTTTTTCGATTCAAACGGGAAACGCAGACCTACTGCCGATCTGATCTGGTCAGGTGATCCGGGAGATTTCCCGATAAATTTCCCGGATAGTATGGATCAGGCTTATGTTTTTGCTGATTTCCTGAGGAGTAAAAATGCAAAACCAAAATTTTCAACAGAAATTCATAAGAGACTTTTTGAAACAGGCTGGAAATAGTATTTGATTCCCATCCCTTCGGGTTGGTCCGTTCAGGCTGGTCCAGACAATCACCAAAATGGCTCTTTATTTCATAAAGATCTTAATGCTTTTTCTTATCTTTCCCTTTACAATAAACCGACATCATAACTCATGGATAGCAATTCCTCTGTCGTCCTCTTTTGCATCATAAGGCGAATCAGGCAAAACAGCTCTGAAATCGAATACCTGCTCATGCCCAAAATAGCCTACAAACCCAGCTTCCCGGCTACAAAGTTTCGCAACAATGAAGACCTTTATAACGCCCTGGGTAGAATTATAACCGGCGACCTGAACCTTGATGAGAATGCATTCTTCCCCGAAACGGAACTGCCAATGCTGAAAAACCGGAAGAAAAGCCGCCACTATCCAGGACTTGAAAAAGATTATTACCTCTACCCGGTGGAAATATCGCTTACCGATAATGCCTGGCAAAAACTGGAGAAAAACAGCAGTTTATTTTGGCTTACTTTAAAAGAAATTCCGGAAAAGACCAATGAACCAAATATTCGAGCCATAACCACACAAATCAGTGATATTTTATCCAAGGATAATAATTATCCTGAAAATCAGTTACTGGGACCTGTTAAGCTGAAACCCACAATGGATGCACTTGCCAACCTGTGGGCAAAGCAAAACAATGAGGGCGTACGCAAACTTGAGAAAAAAACTCTATTAGATATCCTGAGCTCAGGTAACCGTGCATTCAATCTTCGTGTTGCTGATCCTTATCTCGCATACCAGAGGCAGGGAATGGGCTTTACCTGGAGTTTTTTTACCCCTAAGGACAAACAGGATATTCATCTGCATGGACAACCGGCTGTTGAGATCTATGGTGTCCTTGAAGGACAGTTTGTTTTATGGCACAAACCAATGTATGAGCGCGGCGCCCTGGTCTGGAAAAAGGAAGTGCTGAATTCCGGGCGACTGGATCGAAGTTGAAGCTCTGCACTGTCATTTTGGATACTGGACCACAAAAGAAGGATATGGAACAGTTCTAAAAGCTGCTGGTGCCGGTGAACTGGCCGGAGTAGGCCGTATCGGAGTCTCCGGAAAAACAGTCTGCAAAGAATGCCCCGTCGAAAAACAATGCCAGAAACACCCTGAAATGTTACCTATCCTGAGAGAATACCAGAAGATCTTTGAAGAGAGAGACTGGGATCTGATCCTGAAAAGTGTGGGGAAATAGCATTCACTCAATATCCGGTCCGTGCAATGAAGATAAGTACCCTAATATTTAACAAATTCCAACTAACATGATTTACCTATGGATATAATTCAAAAACATCCAAAGACAACAGTAGCTGCAATAATCTCTGAATTCAAAGGGGATAACGAGTATATTTTGCTTACAAAACGCAGGGTTGATCCATATATGAATAAATGGTGTTTACCTGGCGGCCATATTAATAGAAATGAATTGGCTAAAAATGCAGTAATAAGAGAGGTAAAGGAGGAAACAGGACTAGATTATTTACCCAGATTTTACAATTATTTTGATGAAATAATTCCGGATGAAAACATACATGCAATCGTTTTGGCGTTTACAGGTGTTTCAAATGGAACGCTGGATAGTGACAATAATGAGGTAAGTGAAGCAAAATGGATTTTGCTGGATGATGCTTTGAATTATGACTTTGCATTTCAGCATGGTGAAATCCTGAAACAGTATAAGGCAGGTAAAGAAACCTGATTATTTCCCGTGATTCATTTCGATCTCAATGTTTTCCAATCTTTTCTGTATTTCTGCCTTTGCATTTTCAACGGAAATGCCGCCTGATTGTTGGTTCTTCAATTCCTCAAAACGGGTATCAAATAATTCGATTTGTTTTTTTATAGTGGCAGCATGTCTAAGGAATGTAGTTTGTTTTAATCCCTGACCCTGATACCCGGCGAGTGATTCTGCCATAAATAAATCGCCGACAAAAATGATATTTCTGTGTTTATCAAGATTTTCATCAATTATAACCTCGAATGCACCATCGGATTTCTCCGGTGATTCCGGTAATCCTTTAAAGAATTTAAGGAGAGTGTTCAGCCTTGATTTTCTGACAATCAATGCATTTTCTTTCGATTCCTCAAATTTAAGATCCAGGTTGATAATAATTTTAAATCCCCATTCCCTCGCGAATTCCTCAAAAATAATCCTTTCTTCACGAAGATTTCGGTTGAGTGCATCTACACGATTATTGCCCCCGAAATAACGAAGCCTGAATTCTTCACCGTCAGGAGAAGAATTTGGTATATGGAACGAACTCAGACCCCCGGATTGTCTGAACAGCTTTGGTTGTTCGCTAAAGAACCTTGCGACGTCGGATGCATATTCCACGAGCATCATTGTCCTGTCGAGATGAAGATAGGCACATTCATATATCGGTCGTCCTGGCAAGTGGTCTGATCCTTTAATCACCTTATCAATTTCGTGCCAGGTTAATTTTTTGGTTAATTCATTTATTTCCTTCTTAAGTTCTTCTTTATTATCCGTCTTAAGCTTCGAAATAATTGCCTGGAATTCCTGTATCATATCTTTAGGCAGGGCTTTATCCTCAATTACAATAGGCAGTACCGGAATATTATGTGCTATAGCCAGACCTATCTCCTCATGAACCCAGCCACTTTTATTTGAAGATTTTGAAATAACAGGCATAAATACGTAAGCATGTGCGACAAATTTCTTGATTTGTGCAAGGAATCCATGGGCAATTGCGAATTCATCATTGCTAATGGGACAAAGGTCGTTTTCCTTTAAGATATTACTAATAATATCTTTCTGTTCTTTATCGTTACTGGAATAACTTATAAATACCCTGTACTTGGTTCCTGTTTTAGGTTCCATAAAAGTTGGATTAAATATCCCCTAAGTTAAATAAAAAGAAATTAGTATTTCTATTTATTGATCAGATAAATAGCGATATAACTTAAGCATTTCCCCTGAATAGGGATTAAATATTGTCTATCGGTATCTGAAGCCGGCTTTTTTGGACGATATATCTAATAGATTCAACAAAATCAGAATTTAAATGCAGATGGTGGCTATAACTACCAATTTTTGCTCGATGTTGGTGATTTCTTTCTCTAATTACTAATGAAAATTCTCCTTGTACTCTTCCCATTTTGTCGGCAGGGCATAATATGCATCATATTCTTTCCTCGCAGGAGGAGATAATTTGTTATACCATGACTTATATTTCTCAAGATAATCTTTCCCGGTCCCTTCGGTCCAGAACTCTTTATTCTCCCTATGTGACGGGAAAGCTTCCCATGGTGGTTCATAAAAGATCTCGTCATATTCAGGGAAACTGCTTCTGACAGTCATCAGGATTTCTCCCAGACGGCTCCTGCCCGATCCGTCACCGCCGTCTGCCCAGTAATGGTCAAGCTCAGTGTGCTCCTTCAGAATTGCGTTCCCTGTCGAGACAAGGATATCCCTCAGATCATTATGCTGTTCAAATTTTGCAGTAACGGCCTTCATCATGATATTAAATTTTACATCGAACCAGTCACTCCTCCTTGGATAAATGCCGCTTTTGGCAACCTCCTTTGCCTGGAACGGCGTTTTTATTTCACGGATAACTTCCGCATATTCGGTCCCTGAAAATCTCTGAGCATGATAATAATGTTCGGTTGTTTTCCAAATCTTGCCGTCTATCTCCACCAGATAGGGTGCAAAATTGGAGAAACACCCGTAAGGATCCCTCTTGAGGTAAAATCTGATTTCAACGTTCTCGTTATTCATGTCCTGATATCGGTCAGATCCAGTCTTTTTGCTAAATTAGCAAATACTTGTTCCTTATCATAATCCAAATCCATTAAACCGGCAAAAAGTGAAGATATTCATCAATTACAGGAGAGAGGATGCGCGTGATGCTGCAGTCATTATATATGTAATTACATTGTAATTACATATATCGATTGTATTTATTGATTTCAATAACTTGGATTTTTAATCTCAACCAATTAGATTGACCAGGAATTATTTTGTAAATTCAATTCTTAAAAGAAAGATATTGGTCCTGATATTTACTCTTTCGTATGCGCGAAAATAAAATATGCCCCAATTGCTTGAGCAAAAATATTATGTACAGCAAAAAGCGATACCTGTACATCTGTGAAGACTGTAACAATGAGTTCAAAGATGAAAAAACGACTCCTTCCCATCTGCGTATATTTCTTAGTTACGGCCACGACCAGAACGAAGAACTTGTTCTAATAATTAAATCGGACCTCGAGAAAAGGGGACATGATGTCTGGTTCGATAAAAGTGGAATGAAAGAACATGGTATTAAACCAGGAGAAGACTGGCGCAGGTCTATTACTGATGGTATTGTAAGCAGTAACCGTGTGGTTACATTTTTATCCAAACATTCCACCCGTGATCCAGGTGTATGCCTGGATGAAATATCAATTGCTATTGGTGTAAAAGGAGGGAATATCCAAACCATATTGGTTGAAAGTGAAAAAGAAGTTCAAGCGCCTCCGAGTATTAGCCATATTCAATGGCTCGATATGCATGACTGGAAAGAAAAAATGGCAGAAGGTGCCGAGATCTGGGGGAAATGGTATAACAAGAAATTCATTGAAATACTGGAAGTTATTGAAAGTGATGAAAGCCGGCGTTTTGCAGGGGAAATTGAAAATCTGGCCGGTTATCTTAAACCAATAAGCTCCGATTCACGGATATCACAACTGTTGCGAAAAGGTTTTGTAGGCCGTAAATGGGTTTTGGATTCTATAGAACAATGGAGAACCAGAAGTGACCGTTCATCGCGCCTGTTCTGGATTTTAGGTAATCCGGGAGTCGGTAAGAGTGCCATTCTGGCCCACTTGAGCCATTTCGGTAAAGATAAGGTAATTGCTGCCCAGTTTTGTGAATACGATAAACCTGATCATCGAAATGCTTCCAGGGTTATATGCAATCTGGCTTTTCAAGTGGCCACCCATTTGCCTGATTACCGCAAACTGCTATTAATCTTGCCTGAAATAGACAAACTGGAAACCAAGGGTGAATCCGAACTGTTCGATTATCTCTTTACCAATCCGTTAAGACTGGTTCCCGAAGGGGGCAGAGAAAGTTATCTGATATTGATCGATGCACTTGATGAGGCGAAAGAAGGAGAACAAAATCCACTTGTGGAGATGTTGGCCAGGCATACACCTCATTTGCCTGAATGGCTTGGTATTATTGTTACAAGCCGGCCTGAAAAGAATGTGACTGATCCATTGCAGGGTCTCAATCCATTTGTGCTTGACACCGATTCGGAAATCAACAGGGAAGATATACGCCATTATTTAGAACTTGAATTAAAAGTGCACCTGGCCAAACGATCTGACGCCGAAAAAATAATTGATCAGATCCTCATGAAAAGCGAAGGCGTTTTCCTTTATGCTGAAAGAGTCTGCAGTGATATTATAAAAGGTAATCTTTCATTGGACAGAATTGGAGAATTTCCAATAGGACTGGGAGGCATTTACTTTCAGTTTTTTCAGCGTCAGTTCCTAGATATTGATATATTTCGAAAAAATGTCAGGCCTGCATTGCGTGCTGTCCTGGCATCGAAGGAACCTTTACCTGTTAACTTGCTGGGTAAGTTATTCAACTGGAACTGTGAAGAATTGAATGATTTTACCCGTTCATTAGGTTCTCTCTTTCCGTTACAGCAGGAATCAGGAGAAAAAGTGATTAAGCACTTCCACAAATCCATTGTTGACTGGATAACTGATGAATACAGTGCTGGAACTTTTTTTGTGGATATAATGGAGGGAGATAAATTACTGTCTGATTTCGGATGGCAACAATACATTCAGGGACCTGAGAAGCTGGATGCCTATTTTATTAAATGGCTTCCACGACATTTATTGAAACTTGAAAGATGGGATGACCTGGTTGACCTTCTTTGTGACCTTGAATATATACAGGCGAAATCAGCATCAAAGCATGTCTATCACTTGGTGGAGGATTTCAACATAATTTTACATCATTTGCCCGATAACGCTGAGAATATAAAGAATGAGAAAATCCGTCAAGCTATGATGGAAAAGTACGCTAAAGACTTAATTGCTTATGCAAGAGGAGAAATCTCCATCCTGGATGTTCCCGAAAGCATTATGCCGTGGAACCAGGAGAAAATCGAAGCTGAAATCAACCGGATGAAAACCAATCCGACTCGATTGGATCGGTTAAACGACTTCCTCAAATTTCTTGGTCGGGAAAGTGGAAATCTCCAAAAATATGCTGCTAAGTTTTCTCACTTTACTACCCAACAGGCCTGGAATTATGCAGATAATGGACCGGTTTGCAAGTCAGCGCAAAAAGGGAATTCAGAAATCTATTATAACTTATTTCTTCGTAGTCGAAATAGTCGCCCTCCCTGGAATCCTTTACCACAAATACTTCAAATTCTTAAAGGACACACTGAATATGTCTGCGGTGTTGCTATAACCAGTAATGGGAAAAGGGCTGTCTCGGGATCTTGGGATAAAACCTGTATTTATTGGGACCTTGACACCGGGGAATCTCTGCTCACTCTCAATGGACACAGAGAATATATTAATGCCGTTACAATCACCCCGGAAGGGAAATGGGCTATCTCAGGTTCATCTGATAGTACTTGTATCCTTTGGGATTTGAGTGCTGGAAAGGCGCTCCGAATCCTTAATGGGCATAGCGACACCGTAAATTCCGTCGCAATCACTCCGGATGGGAGACTGGCTGTTTCAGGCTCCTCTGATAAAACCTGTATTCTTTGGGATCTGATAACCGGTGAAAATCTACATACTTTCACAGGACATACTGACAAGGTACTAACCATTGCCATCACCCCTGACGGCAAACAGATTATCTCAGGTTCTTCTGATAAAACCTGTATTTTATGGGACAGTCATACTGGGAAAATACTTCAAATACTTAAAGGTCACCACACTGGCAGAATTCTTGCCGTTGATATTACTCCAGACGGCAAATGGGCTATATCAGCCTCCTCGGATAAAACCTGTATCATGTGGAACTTAAGTTCTGGTAAGACAATTCAAACACTCAAAGGGCATAAAAGTTGGGTGAATACAGTTGCAATAACACCAGACGGCAGATGTGCATTCTCAGGTTCATCCGACACTACTTGTATCTTGTGGGAACTTAGAACCGGGGAAGCACTCCGTATACTTAAAGGACATAAGGACTGGATTAAAGCAGTTACTATTACTCCGGATGGGAAACAAGGTATCTCAGCCTCCTGGGATCAAACCTGTATACTTTGGGATCTTAGGACAAAAGAAACTCAGGAGTTATTAAAAAAACATAAAAAGAAGGTCAATGCAATTGCTACCACTTCAGATGGGAAAAAGGCTGTCTCAAGCTCCTCTGACAATCCTTGTGTACTCTGGGATATTGAAACAGGAAAGATGTTTAATTCACTTAATAATCCTAAAATCCAGAGTAATGCTGTTGCAATAACACCTGACGGGAAACGTATTATCGCTGGTTCATCAGATTATACATGTATCCTTTGGGACCTTAGTAATGGAGAAGTAATCCATAATTTAATTGGACATACTAATTTTATTAGAACAATTGCCATAACCCCCGATGGTAAAAAAGCTATCTCAGGCTCGTCAGATAATACTTGTATCATTTGGAACCTGTTGACCGGTGAAGCTATCCAAATCCTTAAAGGGCATAAAGATTGGGTAAATGCTGTTGCTATCACTCCTGATGGGAAAATGGTCATTTCAGGATCCAAGGATAATTCCTGCATTCTCTGGAATTTAGAGACCGGTGAGGTACTAAGAATTATGGCAGAATATGCTAATTGGGTGAAGACAGTAGCAATAGCGTCCAACGGAATGAGGTTTTTGTCAGGCTTGTCCAGTAAAGACTGTATCCTCTCGGATCTGAGAACAGGTAAGGTGCTTCAAACCCTCACAGGACATAGGGACTGGGTAAATGCGGTAGCTATTACACCTGATGGGAAAATGGCAATTTCGGCTTCAGATGACCATTGTTGCATCCTCTGGGACCTGGAAACCGGGGAAGCCGTACAATGTTTTATTTCGGATTATGCGATTAATACTGTTGCATTTCCCCCCGCTGGAATCCTTTTGGGTTGTGATTCGGGCGAGGTAATAAACCTTACTGTGGATAATCATTTGTTGGTAAAAGATACTGCAAATACAACTATTCGACGAATCTGGGATTTTGAATCAAGGCATTATCAAAAATCATCAACTGATTGTCCATTATGCGGTTATCGGTTTACCCCACCTGCTCCGGTGTTGACAGCAATAGATAATATATCAAATAAAGCAGGTTTAAGGTCAGAACAATCCCCATGCATGGATTTGCCAAAAGAAGCCTGGGATGAGCCCGGTTTGTTGGGTAATTGCCCAAGATGTGGAGGGGAGTTGAAGTTTAATCCGTTTGTGGTTGGCAATGAGAATTAGTTGCATTGATTGAACATTTTATTTAACAGATGCACATTAAACAGAAAATAATTTAATAACTTCTGCAATTAACTTTAACTTCCACCTGCGCATAGCTCTGAAAGGACTTAACAAAACTGACACAATTGTGGCAGTATATGAATAACCCCCGGTGCCAACCGGAGGTACTTGACCTACTTCATGATCCCGAGCCCTGCAAGTGGCTCAATAAAATACCACCAATGACACTAATCACTTAAATCCTGCTTCATCAAATACCCCCTTCATCTCCTCTTCTCGTAATTCAATTTTTACAAACCAACAAACATATTCTTTGTCCACGCCAACGGCATATAGGATTTTGCAAACCAGGCGTGCTTTATCCATATTGTTTTTCAGGAAAGGCACACAGTGTTTAACCTAATATACGCGTATGAACGCCTAAAAGAGGCATTCCAAAATAAGCCTAAAACTAATATCTGCCTTTAAACACCTTAATATCAATATTTTATGAAATCCGGCACAGGATTAGCACTTGTTATATGTCAAACAATAATCTATGACATTATGGAACAAGAAGAAAAATCAACTCGATCACTTGCCGAAAAGTTAAGAAATATCGAGATCACCGGAATCCAGGCTGACAGGCAGCACCTGAAGCGGAATATGTGCACTCAGTTTGCTGATTACTATGAGTTTATTCGCGAATATGTCGTAAATGCCTATGATGCTTGTGCAACCTTCTGCCTGATCAAAGTGTCAGAGGATAAAACTGCGCTTAAAGTTGGAATTCATGACAATGGAAATGGCATGAATCTCGAAAGGCTGAAAGATTTTCTCACTGTCTTTCGTTCCAGAAAGGATAATCAAATGATCAAATCGGTCGGCCGGCACGGTATAGGAAAACTTAGTGTTGCTGCCCTCCCGGGACTAACTTGTTTCAGAGCGGTCACTTCGACAGGCACGGAATGTTATGAATTTGAAACCGACAGCCTGCTTGAAGATCACCCGATCACCATAAAAAAGAACAGCTTAATTCCACCACAGGGTACTTTATTTGAGATCACGATAAAAAAGGATCAGTCAGCACTTGAACTGACGCAAAAGTTATCCGACATTCTATTCACCTACGTACGGTTTTTGCCAATAACCGTACGGTTTTATGTAAATGATGAAACCTGGCCTACTGAAACTTCAGGTAAATCATTGCCCAAAGCAGAGTGGTCCTATCCTCCAGAATGTTACGGACGATCTTACCACATAAGGCTTAAAGACAAACCTTGCGAAATTGTACTTGGAATTGGCGCAGGAGTACATGAAATTTATCAGAACAGAGTGCTGATTTCTTCAAAATATGATCTGTTTTCATATGGCAAAAAAGAAGATATCAGGGTTCCCAATCTTATGATCCGTGTCGACAGTGAGGCATTTGAGTTGCCATTCGGCCGGCATTGCCTTTGCAATGAAGAGGTCCTTGTTGAACTGGCAGAAGAAATCAGGGAAAGAATAATGCCTGCTTACTTTGATTTTCTTACAGCTCATTTTGACTTTAAAACTTGTGCTGATGTCTCCAGGATACTTGAAAAAACTGACGAATTCACAATAGGTCTGCTGAAGTTCAGACACCTGGGGTATGTCTGGTCGCATTACCCGGTTTTTCGAACAGTTGGTGCAGGTCGTCTTTCTATGGCAGAGCTGGATGAAAAGGTCAGAGAAATCAATACAGTCTATATTGAATCGGAAAATAGTGAAGGCATGGATCTTAGTCAGTTCGACGCTCCGGTCCTGTTGCTTGAACAGCCGGCAGGAGCCATTACGTTTTTGGAATCTCTTTATGCAGAATTCATTATCAATTTGAATGATGAGGATACCGTTTTTGAAATGCCTTCTAATAATAACATCGAGTTATCAAAAGAGCAAAAACGTTTTGAAAGCTTTCTTGGCTTTAATCCACGGGTGCTTGATCTTGAAAAACTTACAGGGAACACGGATAACCGGGAAACTGACAATTTATCTTTCAGAAGACCATCTGATATAAATTTCAGCGATTACGCAGGTATCTGTGAGGAGGCTAAAACCGCAAACAGAGATCTTTCAGATATCATCTGGAAAGTCAATTATCTTGTTGAGAAAGATGGCATCACTCCATGCACACGAAAAAAATTCATGTACAGGAATAATACGATCACACTCAACCTGCATCATACCGAAATCAAGGAATTTGTGCAGATGGCTACTATAAATCCAAGTCTGGCAGCTCACTGGGCAATTGCCATGTGCCTGGCCGATAATAAAATTCTTCCGCATATAAGTGAAGAAGCACGCGAAGATCTGCTTATTATTGATGCAATAACCAGACTGGGACATTATCAGGTCCCCGATCCTGGAAAGGATGAATCAGGAGATTTTGACCGTGAATTCATGGATTTTGTCAAAAACTGTATTAACCGTTCTCCTGGACAATATTAATTACTCTATGTATATTTAATTAAAAACATTTCAGAATGGATACTTTAAATAATATCATTGAAACTTATCTGATGCCAAATGGGTTGGAAATTGATCTCGATGAAGGTTTTGCCAAACTCACGGAACGTCAATTCGGAGGTAAGCCCGGACGTGCATTCAGTGAACTGATCCAAAATGCCATCGACAGCTATCCGAATGGTACGTCCTGGAATGAGCGGATGGGTGAAATTTCGACAGGCCGGAATTGGATATCAATCAAAGATTATGGTGAAGGAATGAGCACTGACAGACTCAGGTTATTAATAACACTTGGCGGAAGTGATAAATACAATGACCCTGAGAAAATCGGCAAGTTTGGAATGGGCTTTATGTCGATGTTCAACAGCAAGCTCGGCACAAAGGAAATTCTGATCATCACGCGTTGCGAAGGACAAACGGCGCAACTTGTGTTTAAAGTTAAAGAACAAGGGAAACGGCCACATATTTCGCTCAGCGTGCTTAAGGAAGAAATAAAATACAGCACCCTGGTCAGGATCGAATTTGAAAATTCATCCAGTGTCAATGACTGTATCGAGCATGCCCGGAAGTCGCTTTTTTACTACCCCTGCAAAATGAAAATCAACGGAGAACTTGTTCAGTCCTGCTGGGGACAATTTAAAAACAACGACTGCAAAATGTTTGATAAGAATAGCTGTCATGGTCTTATCCGTCATAGTAACGATTGGTATAATTTCACTGTTCTGTGCAAATATGAAAGCATAATGAAAGCATCAATTGCCCATTTCATTACTGGTGGGCATAATGTACACTATAACCTCGAAGATTTCTATAACAATAAAATACCTTATATTCCGAATATTGAGGTAATATTGAATATTGACAATTTAAACGTGACCATTTCCAGAGATTCCTACTATCTCGATAATGCATATTTTGAAGCCCGAAGTATATTAAACCAGAATCTTAAAACTTATTTACTCCGGGAATTAAAAAATGGAGTGAATCCCGACCTTGTTCTGGCAAATCAATTTATCTTCAGAAATGAGATCCATAACTATCTTTCAAATCCCAGGGTCTTTCTCAACAATCCTTCTGATGAGAACCTGCTTATTGCTGAACTGGCAAATATGTCCATATACCGTATCAATGGCCATGTTGGTAAGTATTCCCTGAAAAAACTGAAAAGCAAAAAGCAGGAAAATCTTCCCTTTTTCTTTGCACCAAACCGAACCAACCTTCGCTGGCTTGGCGGTTCATTCAAGCACGATTATATAGTTGTTCCTGAAGTATGCAGGATGTACGGAGGTGCCGATCATTTTTATGACAGGTTATTCGCTGCAATATTTAAAGATATTGTCAACCTCGACACTATTCAGGAAGATCATAAGAAAATTATGGAACTGGCTGAACGTGGAATCATAAGTAAAGAAGCTTTGTCGCCAAATACCAGGATCATTGGAATCAAAAATCTTAACTTACAGGAACAGAGTTTTTTAAGAGAGATCGATACGCTTCTGGGCGATCCGGTGATTATAAATGTGATTGAGAATAATCTTCATATAAAAGTAAAATGTATTGAATCGGCTTTTTTTGATATGGAAGAAACCGGCTGCAGGATATCTTCAGGATTGTTTGATGAAAACGGGAAACCATTAAATGAAAAATTCATATCCAATTTTCTGGAATCTGTGAATGATAATGAAAACCAGTCACGCATGCTTACGCAAAAGGCAAAGATCCTGCTGGGATTAAATCTGAAGCACCCTTTTATTCAATATCTTATATCAATGAACGACGCTCAGCGCAATTATTATGGACTCACCTATCTTGCACATGAACTGGCCTTATGCCAGAAGATGCTGGTCCCATATTCCCCTTTCTACCACCTGGTAAAGCAAAAGCTGGCACAGGATATGCGGAAGGCATTAATTAAAAATCTACTGTCGCGGTTAAATAATTAGTTAATAATTTAAATACATATTTGCTATGAAAAAAGATCTTTGTGAAATAGTTATCGTTCTCGATGAATCAGGATCAATGGGTTCATGTAAAAGCGATACCATAGGTGGTGTAAACCTGTTCCTCGATAACCAGAAAAGGATAAAGGGAGAAGCCAGAGTTACACTGGTTAAATTCTCAGATTATTATAAAAAAATAAACGATGCTATTCCGCTTGACCAGGTTGTGTACCTCGACGAAAACAATTACACTCCATCATATACCACAGCTCTTCTTGATGCTGTCGGCAAAACAATAAACAGCATCGGAAAAAGACTGGCAGATACTCCAGAGGCCGAAAGACCTGAAAAGGTTATTTTTGCAGTGATCACCGACGGATACGAAAATTCTTCAAGGGAATTCACCCGAAGTCAGATATTCAAAATGGTTTCGCATCAGAAGGAAAAATACAACTGGGAGTTTATTTTCCTTGGTGCCGACATAGATACCTGGGGCGGAGAACTCGGCTTCACTCTTAATGTGAATATCCATAAGAATGATCTGCGCCGATCATTTAAAGGACTGTCACACCATATTCTTTATAGCAGAATGGGAAGACTAATTGATTCGTCAGATAGTTTTAATCTAAGTGAGAGTGAACTCGATAAAAAGATGGATGATATCGGCAAAGATCAGGGGAAAAAATAAACTGACGATTAAAAGCTGTAAGATTCTAGTCCATCAACGTATTTAAAGACTGCTTTTAATACGTTGATATTCTGTTTCATTTCTAAGCCTGCTTCCCCCATGGGCCCAGCGGAAATTCATGAAAATCCTCGAGTAAAGCATTGTCCATTTTATCCCCTATAAGTATCAAAATGATTTCCTTCCACTTCCTTGCCAGATCTGCAATTGTCCTTATTGCATCAGGATCAGAAATGTAATGTGCATTATCCAGAATAAGTACAGGCCTGGTTCCTTCCCGGGTCTTGAAAATATGTTCCAGAAATGGCTGGAGATTGCTTACAGCATTTTCCTGTGATTTTTTAGTATTCAACCTTATTTTTTTTAACAGTAAAAGGGCAATAATGTCTCCAAACATTTTATTTATTCCTGCTTCACCTAACGTATAATAATAGAAATTGTACTGCTTCTGCACCGAGTTGCAAAACAGTGCTATGAAGGTTGATTTGCCGTACATTGCAGGAGCCTGTATATAAATCCGTTCAGAGGTAAGAAGTACTTTGCTTAGCTCATCAATTTCATCAACCCGGCTCGTCCAGCTATTATTGATCTTTGGCAAAGCGAAAATATCTGCATTTTTCAGACTTACTTTATGCAGGAACGATTTAGTCAGGTGATATCGTGTACTTTTACCATTCCCTGTTTTATCAAGGATCTTCAGGAAAACCAGTTTATTAATTTTACTTCTTATATGAGCTTCAGAAGTATGTTTGATGCTTTCGTGCTTTTTATAATATTCTTCAAGATCCCTGCGCATAAATCCTGTCTCATAAGATGAACTTAAAAAAACCGCAAGGAGCTTTTTCTCAAAATCACTTATGTCCTGAAAATCTTTTTTACGGTTAAGTTCTTCCAGTATCCGTCTGTCCATTTCCGGATTAAAAGTGGGATATATTGTTTCTGTAAAAGATCTTTCGACCAGAACAGAAGATTTTACAATATCATCACTGTATTTAATTGCATAATGATGAAGATTTTTCCGGAATTTTTCAGAAAAGGAAGTCAGATTATCTGGTGATTCTATCCTCAATATAGATGCCTCCAATGCTGTGCGCATAGCCCTGAAATTACCCGGCCATTTTCGCATTAAAATTTCACCTGCAACCAAACTGCCCTGTTCCAGTGCAAAATTTTTTACCTCCTCAGTTTCTGACAATCCGGAAACATCCCGAAGCCCCCTTATACCAAACATGTTATTAACTGCTGCATAGTCTTTTCTTTTGCCAATAGCTTTGCCTATGAAATGAGGGATTGACTTGCGGACATCCTTTGGACGCTCATCAATACCTTTTATATCGACTTCAATTCCCATCTTGTAATAGAAATCATCCCTGATCTTTTCCTTCGGCTGATTGGTTGCTGAGATTATTATTACATCCTTAAGGGAATAATCCATTTTGCCTCCCATACGCCGGCCTTCACATATTTCTGAATCAACAGCCCTGAGCATTTTTGCCTGAAGATCCTTGGGTAGATCTCCGATCTCATCCATGAACAGGACTCCGTATTTTATTGATTCCAGCAATCCCGGACTTGTCCGTGCATCGGTAAATGAATTTGCTTCATGCCCGAACAGAATGCTCTCAGCTAAATTGGGATAAATAGTGGCTGAATTGATTGACTGAAAAACTCCGGCTCTTATCGAGTTCAGAAAAACTTCAAGCTCATTCTTTGAATAATACTGCGAATACTGTCTTATATTTCCTCAAATTTCAAAGGCCATTTGTCCTTGTATTGCCGGTAAAATTCGGCTTTTATAAGAGTGTTATAATAATGCCGGGCCAGAAATTCCTTTCCTGCTCCTGTGGGACCAAAGATCAGAATCGGCTGACCATGCCTGGCAAATGCTTCGACTTCTTTGTACAATTTTTTGGTATCTTCATCTTCGGGACCAAATCCTTCATCAACAGTACTGGCAGTAAATTCAGGGATTTAAAAATTCATACAGATGTAGAATTATCAGGTCTGAAATGCAATAGCCAATTTACTGATTATTTGGAATCCGGGCAATATAAACAGCCCAATTGCTTTCCGGATATCAAAAATACTCCTGACCATCAAGGTTATGCTTTCAGCATGTGCGGATTTATTGTTCGCTTATCTGATCAAGGATTTTTTTGTTACAGATGTAATTTTCAGTTAATGAATTATATTGTCTTTTGTTTTTCAACCTGGTTATTATCAGGTTCTTAAGATTATGCTTACTTATGTAAGCCTCCCGCCGGGGATCATTCAGATCAAGGTATTTTCCTGATGCGCCTTTCTTCATCTTCCATCACTACCTGTATAAGATCAGTATTGGTTGTATAAAAGAATCCGTGCGGAAATGCCTTGTCCGGAGGACAGGTAATCAGGAAATCCCTCGTTCCGGTCAGGTTCCATAGCCGTGCCAGCACCCGGCCCGTATCAGCTTTTAAGAAAGCCACGGAACCATCTCCGCTGCCCGTGACAAGTATTTTTTCATCATTCATAAGGCAAATGCTCCAGATCCAGCTTTTATGAACCATCTGGTCATAAATCAGTTCACCTGTCACAAGGTTGAAACATCTTACAATGCCTCCTTCAGTGGCACTCCAGAGCTTTGTTTCATCATTTGAAATCCGGACTTCCCTCACATCACCTTCACAATGAGGGAAATACCTGTAAGTCTCTCCTGAGAGCTTGTAATGAACCCTTACAAAACCGTCAGTGCATGCTGCTGCCATAAACTTATCGGTTATCGCCAGCTTCCTCACAGTGCCTTTAAAAGTAAAATACTTTTTCAGAGGTTGCCTGCCCCTGAGATCCCATTGATATGCACATCCGTCATCACTGCCCGTATAGACCTTTCCGTCATTATATGCAATATCAACCGCTTCCGGGCTGATCCTGTCATCAGTATGCTTATACAACCTTATTACCTTACCGGATGATATATCCCAGCATCTTCCGTTATTCCTTGAATCAAGCTCACAATCGGAATCATAACTTGCTGTAAATAAAAGCTTCTGGTCAGGATGCAAGAAAACAGCTTGGACTCCGTCCAAAACCGCTGAGGATCCTTGTGCATCTTCCCGATTCTATCTCAAACCTCCTTGATGAGCCATCCCACGAAGCAGTATAAAACTCCCTGCTATCGGAAGTAATGAGGTGATTCTGACTGATGCAGTATGTCCGGAAAATGAATGCGGCAGATATTCAAGTTTTTCAAGATCAACAACACGGATGCGCGGGAGACTGCTTTCAAATGTTATTATCAGGAATCTTTCGTCAGATGTTACGTTCACCGAACGAACACCATTAACTCCTGTGTCAGGTCTGATGCATGGTGCTTCAGTTCTTCTGTCTTTTGAGCTTTTCATTACTGTTTGTTCCCAGTCCATCACTTCCCCTTGCTGAAGGATCAGTTTATCATTCTTTATCGTCATCAGGTATTTTTATCATGTTTTCCGGAAATTTCTTTTTTCAGATAAATGATCTGGACTTTCAGACAGCGCAATTTCACCCTTCAGCTTTTCAGTATGAGTATTTACATTCTCCATGCACTTCCTGTATATCTGTGTCTGATCTTCGTTTGTATATTCATTCTGAATAAGTTCAAGACGGGCAAGGTGAATTTCAAGCTGTTCCGTCTCGCTTAAAAACTCAAGTATTTTATCGGATGAGCCCCCTTTTTGATCATAAATTCAAGACGGTTACCGGTTTCATAGCTTTCGGGATCTATGCCAAGAATATCGCAGGCCCTCAGATAAATGGTTTCCAGATGCTGATAATCAGGCAGATTGTAAAGCATCATTGTTGGTGAAAATGAAAACAGGTCATCTTTTGTGGATTTCATTAATTCGAGCCATAATTCATTGATCTCTGTTCTCTTCAGACCGGATAATCCTGAATAACCCGGACAGGTGTCAGAATGAAGGAGAAAAAAAAGCTTTTTCAGAAGCTTTCGGCACTCCAGCATGTATGAATTTCTGAATTCATCCGTTACAGTCTGGCTGTATCCTTCAGGAATTAAATTCTCGATATAATTATGGCTCCTGGTAATTTTGTTTTTCAGTTCAATCCTTTCTTTTTCAGCTTCAGTAATTTTATCTTCGGCCAGCCTGATGCAGTTCCCGGTACGATAAATCAGGATGATCCTTCATGATTTCCAGAACCGTACTTGCATTTCTCATACCGGTAAGCAAATTTTGATTTTTCAGCTTCGAGATTTCCAAAGAGTCTGAAATATTTGTTTTCAAGACTCTGGTTCAATCTTTTCTTCGTTCAAGATTCATCAGCATATCATCAAGCCCTGTGGATTTTGTTTTCCATATTTCTTTCAGCCGGAAATATCTCTCCCGTTCCTGACTTCGGACATTTTAAGAAGAAATATTTCTTCTGTGATCTTCTTTCTCTGAATAAGCCTGACCAGCCTGGTAATTGTCCGTCAGAAACTTGCCTTGTTCCAGCAGATCATTGATAATAAAACCGATCCTGCTATAAGTAATATCGGCGGCTGAATCATCTGAATTACTCATGATCAGTTTAAAGATCTTTCCCGGGTCAGGTTTGAAAGCCGAAGCCGTATCTTTCAATCAGATCCAGTCCGGTTGATTGTGCTCCTGATGCTGATAAGTGACCAGCCATTACTGACAAAAAGCTTTCCCATTCTGCTTTCATCATCAGGGCCACCAGGTTAGGCAAGGGTAGCCTGCAATAAATCCCTAAACGGCATGCCTGACCGGACGGCAGGAGATAGTGGTTTGAATTCACATTAAAGATGCCTACAAATTCATCCTGAGTGATATTAAGGACAGGTTTCTTATCCTGATGCAAAAGAGGATCATTATGATCGCGGCACATACGGATCATCTCATATTTTACGCCAAAGGCATTGATAGAGATCTGCCTGATATCATCAGATAATCTGGTGGTTTCATAACTGGTGCTATTCATATTTCTTCTGTTAATAGGTTTAATTTTTACAGATCCCAAAAATAAAGTGCTTTCATTCACGGGAAGGATCAATTAAAGTTTCTGATTCTGAAATTTCGATTTATCCTTTGCAGGTTCTTCCTTAAAATCAGGAATTTGCACCTTTTGTCCTTCAGGAATTACTTCCCTGTCGGATGATAAGTCAATAAATTTTTCAAAATAGTCCAGCGGTATGAACCGCCAGGTAAAATAGGATTGCCTTCTGTTTATGGCCCGGTAACACCTGCATCCCATGTAAGTGGAAAAAGGTATTTCCATAAGGGTTACCTGGTCTGAACCGCAGATGCATCTGTAAAAGCCATGAATTGTATAGACCAATCCTTTTTTTATCGGGTATGCGCAATACGTTCTGAAATAATCATTAACACATAACACTCTTTGGCCTGCATGTAAATTCATACTTTCTTTTTTCTGATTATCTGTATGAAGGCATATTTTGTGCCAGTCATGATAACATGCACATATACAAAATGTTATTGAATTGCTGAAAGATCAGATGCCGGTTTTATGTCCGAATATGCGTGCATATTTCCGTATTATCCGGAAATATTATTCAATGGTCATTATTAATATATTGATATTGAGCAATAAATGAATTATGGCATCCAGTTTGCACACAGAGCATATAAACCAGTTAATTTTGCTGAACAAACGCACTTCAATTATGACAGCTGAAGAAAAATTAAAAAACCTTGTACTTGCCCCTTATATTATAAAAGCCACGGCTCTAATTGGTATTCAGAGAGGTGTCGGAGGTAACCAGTTCAGGCACGCAATGGCAACAATGGCAATATTGCTCGATTATAAGCTTTTCGATGATTATGTCCTGCTGAAAGCCTCTGTGATTCATGACCTCCTGGAAGATGTGCCCGGAACCAACGAATTTGAAATACGGATCATTGACGGACAGGCAGACAGGGTTCTGGAACTTGTGAAGGAAGTTACAAGACCGAAGGAAATGGAGAAGGCTGATTATCTTAAAGGCATACTTGAACACGGCTCCCGGCATGCCAAGATATTAAAGTGTGCCGACAGAATAAGTAATCTGACGGATCTTCACCGTGGTATTAAATCTGATGAGCAGATATCAGTTTACCTCGATCATACTGAAAAGTATGTAATACCGATGGCAAAACAGGTGAATGAGGATATGGTAAAAGAACTTACAGACCTGGTAGCCCGAAGAAGAAAATTACTGAAAATAATTGAGAAGTGTCTTCCCGCGGAGGATGAAAACAATAAGACATAACCTGCATGTATTCATTCTTTAAACTGATCCTGCTTTATCCCTATCCATACAAGACATTTGCCGCCATTGTTACTGCTATAATGTTAGCTGCTATCGCCCTGCCTTTATACGGATTTTACAGGCTGGTCATCCGGAAAATGACCGAAAAAACAAAGGCAACTTTTCATAAAGTTCTTACCATAACAGGAATTGTTTTACTTGTATTTTTTTTTGCAGAAGGAGCACTTACACTCATTACTGAGCATCAGGTCAACAAACAGCTTGGATTTGGTTATGCCACGCCGGACACACCGGAAGGTGAATTTTTTGTAATTACCAAAGTCGTTCCGGGAGGAATAATGGACAGGGCCGGATTAAAGCCGGACGACCGGGTTCTGATGCAAACCACAAGCGATCTGTACAGACTATTAATTGATTCCCAGGGCAAAGAAGCCAGTTTTTCAGTCTTAAGGGACAAAAAAGAAATGGATATTACAGTTAAGATACCTGAGATGGCCTTGCCGTTGAGGAGGGTGGTGTTTCCATTTTGGTAAGCCTAATAGTATCTGATCCAAAATGGGGTAATTACGATTTGTTTTTTGCAGAAACACAGGTATTAATTATCCACCAATTATTATCAACTTTTAAGGTCAAATTGATTTTGACCACCAATCTGCGAAATTAGCAACATGCAACTTCATCTTTTAATCAGGTAAGTTGATCCATACCTCAGGAATTAATACTCCATCTTATCCCATTCCCTGTATTTTGCCACCTGTGGCAGGTTTTCCAGCCAGTAAAGAAATGATGTTTTTCCATTGTGAAAAATACTCTTTCCCTTTTTTAAAGTTACCCGTGGCTTTGTGAATTAATGCAAGTTTATAATATGAAATCCCGAGTCCTTCAAGTAAATTAACATTGCGGGGATTCGATTCATAGAGCTCTTTTGCTAATTGATTATATTTTTCAAAGTATTTAAGGGCTTCATCCATGTGACCCATGGCCTTATGGATATCGCCTAATTTCTTATACGAGATAGCAAGACCGTTTTTTAAAGACTCATTCAGTGGAATTAGTGTTTGAAAAAAGGTTTGCACCTTTCGATCTCCTCAAGGCAGACTTTCAGTAAAGTTGCTTCCCGTTCGTCTTCATTCACAGAGGTGGTATCAACACCCCATCGGAGGTCAACGGTCTCGAGCCTGATGCGTTTCTTTCTGAGTTCTTCCTCAACTTTGGGAAATACGATATTCTTCAGGTGGTCGCGCTCAGCCTGCATATCCGAAAAGGTGCTGCTGATAAAGATGGAGAAGGTTCTCCAGGGGGTCAGGGAATTCATGCCCGGATATTTATTAATGGTTATGGATAAAATAGCAGTTACGGTCTGAGAACATCCCTCAAATCACGAATCTTCAATGCGTAAGCTGTTCTGACTTTTTAATTTACAATTCCTCCTCCCCCACAGGCTCGTGACTTGTGGAAACGTTGGTCAACTTCGGGACTTCAGTATTGATATATCCGTAAAGCGGTTTTTCGTTGCGGAGAAGATCCATCCATACCGGCATCATATCCTTGGGCAGAAAGATATTGCCCCATTTACCGTGTTGGTAACAGCAGGATTCGGTGTCTGGCTTTCATCGTGAAGAAAGTAGATGATTACCCGTTGATTGTCGTGCCCCATGCAGGATATTATTCCGACAGCCTTTAAAGTTGTTACACCGAATGTGGCCGACTTCTGTAACCAAGCTTGATCTTGTAGCTGGTGATCTCAAATATTCTTATAGGCATTGTCAGGTTCTCCTATTTTGGTTCTTAATAAAAAATATCTGCTTAATGTTTCGACTTCAATACAATATCAAATTTAAAACATAATCTTCAAAATGATTCCAGGTATTGGCCATGAAATGATTTATTAATAACTTATCATCGCTTATTAAACCTCTATTTTATGAATGGACAGTCTCTGGAAATCTCTTTGATTATTTGAGTTCGGATCAGACTTATTGAATCATCGCTTTCCCAGTACCATCTTAAACATTTCACGATCTCCTGGATCCCCATGATCAGCGGCATTACGCACTGCATCGATAGCCTCAGCCTCACCGGTTTGCATCAGAGCAATTGCAGCACCATATTTTACTGCACGCAACTCAGAATCCAGTGCCTCGATCAACGGTTCAACAGCCTGCTTTCCTATACCACCGAGAGCCGCAGCTGTCATACCCACTGTTTTAGCTGAGGATTCACTTTCCCAGTTTTGCTTTTTCAGAACCTCCAATAAAGGTTCGATCGAAGGTTTTCCGATTCTGCTCAAAACAACGCCAACTCTTCTGCGTACCCTGTCATCTTCCTTTTTGTTAGTCAGAAGCATTATCATTGAATGTATTACCTCTTCGCCGGCAGCAACAAGTGCGGTTTGCCCAAATTCAACCAGCTCTTTGTCATCATTCCTGAGGAATTGTATAAAGGAATCAGAGTCCTTCACAGATTCTGTTCGGGTCTTTTCTTTTTTCTTAAAATTGAAGATGCTCATTGTCAGATCTCCTTAATTATTTTTATTCTCCGTTATGATGAGGTTTGCTCTTGAACTAATGAATTATTAGTAAAAGTTACGATTTTTCTTATCAGCAATATTAAAATTCAATCATTTTCTGACTTATTATTGCCTGATCGTTTTTTATTACTAAACTTCCAATATAATTGAACAGGTCAATAATCAAATTAATAATATGAAAAGCAGGATCGAAGTCATAAAGGGAGATATAACCAGACAAAAAACAGATGCAATTGTAAATGCAGCAAACAATTCATTGCCGGGCGGGGGTGGTGTCGACGGGTCAATACATGAAGCTGCCGGAGAAGAATTACTTGCCAAATGCAGGACACTGAACGGCTGCGAAACGGGACAGGCAAGAATCACGAAAGGCTAAAATTACCGACAAAATATGTGACCCATACTGTCGGACCTATCTGGCGGGGAGGATCTCAAGCTCAGTGACGCTCTTTCCATGCAGGTCTTTCAGCCAGGGTTGCTCTTCCTTCAGGTCAGCAGTAAAAGCATCATCCCCTGGTACCCAACCATATCTTTCGCCGAGCAAACCAATGAAGTAGGGCCTGCATGCACGAATCTCATCCAAGCATAGCTTAAGTGTTTCTTTGCGTGTACTCTGCTCTTCGGCAATACCCCAGCTGAGGTCAACTTCAACAAGTTCCACCTGCCTCTCCCTGCAGAATTTGCGCAATTCAGGCCACATATGGGTCATGAGAATGTTACGTTCTTCCATCATATCACGGAAGGTAGAAGAAACAAAGACACGGATGCGGCGGTTTCTCATTTCACCCTGTATTGCCATTATTTACGTTTATTTGAAGAGCGATCCTTAAAAGTTTCCCGGTACTGAAACATATAAGTACTTTAGAATATAGGCTCTTATATCAAAGTTACATCTTGTTTAAGACAAAGAAAATTTTATTTTGATGTGCCAATTAATTATGCTAAAACAATAAATAAGGTCAGAAAAACTGCATCTCAAGATTGTGGTGCAAAGGATTTAAAGAAAAAGTAATAAGGGAATATGTGAAAGATTAAGAAGTGAGCTTTCTTCTAATTTCTTTAATTATTATACTTGTTTTATTGTATTTAAACTTTTCCAAAATTTATGTTTTTACTTTAGGTTTTAATCCATAAACGCAAAAAAAGGATTAAACTTCAGTTCCCCGCCACATTTTGAGCAATTCCACAATAATCCCGGTTCCTCCCAGGCTTTATCGGGCAACTCAAGGCAGGGTGATTGTTCGGGTTTTAATCCTACTTTCTTTTTTATTTTTTTTATGGTAACCAATACTGAAGCCTGTGGAGCAAAACGGTGCCCACACAATGGGCAATCCGCTGAAAGTTTCTGGTATTCCCATATTTCAAAATCCCATATTTGCCGGGCGGTGATAATGGCCGTACCCGGGCACAATAAACTCTTGTCTACATTAATGATTACTATTTCTCCTAATTGGCCTCCTAAAAGAATGCCATTTGGATAGATTTTTACAGTAGTAACACAAGAATCACAAGTGTAACAGGCCAACTTCTTACCCGTCACCAGGTCCCAAAGGATGCAGGTTTTGTCCGCGGAACCAGAGATTGCTCTTTTACCGTCCGGCGAAATGGATACTGTCACGACGGAGTCAGCATGCCCCCTGAGAATCTGCAGTACCTGACCAGTCCGTAAGTCCCATAGGATGCAGGTAAGGTCCGAGGAACCAGATATCACTCTTTTGCCATCCGGTGTGATGGATACAGCATTAACCCAGGAAGTATGCCCTCTGAGGGTCTGAAGCGCCTGGCCCGTCCATAGGTCCCACAGAATGCAGGTATTATCATTAGAACAGGAGATTGCCCTTTGACCGTCCGGTGTGATGGATACATCATTGACATATCCAAAATGTCCCTTCAGGGTTCGCAACTCCAGACGATTCCACAGGTCCCAGAGGATGCAGGTTGTATCCCTGGAAGCGGAGATTGCAATTTGCCCGTCCGGGGCAATAGAAATGGCCCGGACATAATCCAAATGCCTTTCGAGGCGCCACAGCTCCTTGCCCCTCGTAAGGTCCCATAGGATGCAGGTATTGTACAAGGAACCTGAGATTGCCCTTTTTCCGTCCGGGGTGATGGAAATGAGATTGACAGACCAATAATACTTCCACTCAGCATTCCATATTGTCCTGGAATTAGTTTCGACATCGTCGGGCCACAATTTTAGGGTTTGCAGTACCTGGCCCGTCACAAGGTCCCAAAGGATGCAGGTATTGTCCACGAAACCTGAGATCGCTCTTTTTCCGTCCGGAGTGATGGATATAGCTGTGACAAAGGAAGTATTCACACCAGGGGTCTGAGAAGTTTGACCAGTCTCCAGATCCCAGAGGATGCAAATACCATCGCTGGAACCAGAGATTGCCCTTAGCCCGTCCGGAGTGAGGGATACTGCACTGATTTCGGAAGTATTCCCCTTGAGGATCTTCATCATCTGACCTGTCCGCAGATCCCATAGGATGCAGGTCATGTCCTCGGAACCGGAGATTGCTCTCTGTCCATCTGGTGTGATGGAAATCGTATAGACCTGGGCAGTATGCCCCCTGAGGGTTTGCAGCGCCTCACCCGTAGTCAGGTCCCAAAGGATGCAGGTATTGTCCAAGGAACCAGAGATCGCTTTTTTCCCGTCCGGGGTTATAGCAACTGCCTTGACCCATCCAGTATGCCCTCTGAGGATTTGCAGCGTTTGACCTGTACCTCCCAGGTCCCATAGGATGCAAGTATTGTCCTGAGAACCAGAGATTGCCCTTAGTCCATCCGAGGTAATTGAAATTGCTTCGATCGCATAAGAGTGTCCCCAGAGGGTTTGCAGCGCCTCACCCGTAGTCAGGTCCCATAGTATGCAGGTATGATCAATTGAACCACCTGAGATTGCCATTTGCCCGTCCGGGGTTATGGCAACGGCACCGACCCATCCAGTATGCCCTTTGAGAGTTTGCAGGGCCTCACCCGTAGTCAGGTCCCAAAGGATGCAGGTTTCGTCGTGAGAAGCAGAAATTGCCCTTAGTCCGTCCGCGCTGATGGATACGTCATTGACAATGTCAGTATGTCCCCTGAGAGTTTGAAGCACCTGCCCTGTCGCCAGGTCCCAAAGGATGCAGGTATTGTCATTAGAATTGGAGATTGCCCTTTGCCTGTCCGGGGTGATGGAAATGGCAAAGATTTTGCCAGTAGGCTCCCTGTGAACCTGCAGCGCCTGAGGTAACGGATTCCAGAGTGGACGGGTAGGACGAATACGACAAAGAAAAGATTTGGACACTTCCGATGTCACTCTTTCGGCTGCTTTTCCAACCGGCCCTTCAGCAGCATAATTCCATGCCTGCTGTGTTACAAAATGAGGGAATTCATGAGAATAGTTTTGCAGATTTCCAGCTTCATGACCAAGAAAATTATAAAAATCTTTTAATCTGTCCGCTCTCGTCGGATCGTTTTTTATTCGTTCACATTCGGCATCAATTTTTTCCTGCGGCCATGGGGTAATGCTTTCAGGGATCTCTAATTTTTCTATTTCTCCTTTGGCATAGGAAATCAGATCAAGGTTATATTTATCCATCCTTTCCTTCCCTCCCATTTCCTTCCGGATGTTATCTGCATTATCCGGGATAACCTCCAAAACATCATTGAAATCACGGACAAGATCATAAGTCATTTTAGCAACGGCTTTTGCCTGGATAAATTCAAGATCGCACAGAGTACCTGTTACATCATCCCACATTCCGGCGTTGGTTTGCTGAAAAGGGAGTTCTACCAGTTTTCGTGTGCCAGGTTTCTTTTGTGTGGATTCATCCAGATATAGGGGTTTGCCTGAAAAGTAGTCAGCAAGAATAGAATGATAATGTATTGAATTTGGATTCATTATTTCTAATTGAACATGGGAATCCACATCCTTTTAGATGGCCTTGTCCTTTGTAGTGTTGTCAGAAAAACTATTAGTAAATATAAGTAACTTTCACGAGTAGTTTGTTAATATGTTTATCATGATCTTAATAGTAGTGCCCGCCATCGGAATTAGCAGTTCGGAGGCTTTTTGCTTATCTATTTAGAAAGTCCGGTTCAGAAAATCCGCTTCCACCAAGGTTTTCCCAACTGTTTCTTTGGAATTACATCTTTTTTTGCGAATCAAGCTGCTCATTCAATTTATCAGTAAATAATATAGATTCCCCAGGAATAAATGGATTAAACTTCAATATTTCCTCACAATTCAGGCAATTACTCAATAACCCTGGCTCGTCCCATAACTCTATTGGCAAAGCAAGGAAAGTAGATTTTTCGGGTCTCAGCTTCGCTTTCTCAGTTTTTTTTGTGATGGTAGCTAATACTGAAGCCAGTGGCTGAGACCGATGTCCGCATAATGGAGAGGGTATGTACCGAGCGGGCATGCCTGTAAAATCATGCTACGATTGCTTAACGGAACCAACAGTTGCAGATGCTGTTTTGGATCGTTGGATTAATGGTTCTTATCGCATTGAATTAATTGGAGAATCAATGAGAAAAATTTTGAAAAACAAGGAATAATTGTTTTATTTTACGATGATTTTCTTCCGGAAAATTGTCCGTTAAAGAACGGAAGAGGTGTCCGCTTTCATCTGAATATGTATAGTTATGTCTCTATTCGGTACAGATTTAAGGTAAAGGTGCCCCATATTCACTAGAGAATAACTGAGAGGACTGAAGCTGCAGAGAATCATCGGATTGCACACTTTTAACTTTCTATTAACTTCGCTATCTGTTGTGAATCAAGTGCTTCTACAATTTTTCTCCTGGCTCTATAAATTGTCTTTCCCGTGCCAGGCTTTGGCAATAGGACGCCAGTCGGCATTGATGGTAAAAGGATTGAGCTTAATGATGCCTCTGCAGCGGGGGCACTGAATAACGGAACCGAGTGCTGATGCTGGGACTTCGGACCAACTTCGGCAGTGCGAACAGCCAAAGTGATAATCAACATCCGCCTTCAGCCAGGGAAGCCCGCGACGACGATTGTATTCCCATGCAGTGACGACTGTGGGATTGATTGTGACATTTTGAATCCTCAGAATATAGACGCGGCCGCTTTCATCCCCTGCCACAAAGTATGCGCTGTTCGCCCTTGAGGCTACAGAGTAGATTCGGGCGTCAAGTTGAAATTCACAAACTCGATTCCCCGTAACGATTTCCCAGATATCAAGGATTCCCTCCTGCCTCCCGGATGAGACGACGTGTATGCCATCCGGAGTAAGTGCGAAACACGGTTCCCAGACAAACGAATCTTTGTGTGCGGCGATCTCTACTCCCGTTTGAGCATCCCAGACCATACAGGAGGAGACTATAAGACGGCCATCGGGAGAAAAGGTACACGAGTCCACCCCACCCTTCAGGGTAGACAGTTCAGCCCCGGTCTTGGCATCCCACAGCTTCAGGGTATGATCAGAGGAAGCTGAAACGATGCATTTTCCATCCGGGGAAAAAGAGCAAGAATTCACAAAATCCGTGTGGCCTTTCAGAACAGCCAATTCTTCTGCTTTTTGAGTTTCCCAAAGCCTGAGGGTCCTGTCAGAGGATGCCGAAACAATGTGGCTGCCATCGGGCGAAAAAGAACAGGCCCTCACCCGCGCCTCATGGCCCTTAAGCACAGCTATTTTGCTTCCCGTTTTAGCATTCCAAAGCCTCAGGGTCTTGTCATCGGAGGCTGACAAGATACGATTACCGTCCGGAGAAAAAGAGCAGGCGTTTACTTCCCCTTTATGTCCGGTTAGCATAGCTAATTTGCTTCCCGTTTTGGCATCCCAAAGCCTCAGGGTATTGTCAGCGGAAGCTGAAACGACACAACGGCCATCGGGAGAAAAAGCACAGGCTTTCACCGACCCCTCGTGAGCCATAAGGGCAACCTGTCTATCAATTGTCCTGGGATTCTTTAAAAGCTCTACGGTAAAACCTCCAGCCGAAATATTCCGGCTCCCTTTAGAAATAAAGGGGTCGGGTTCCCTGGCATTGGCATGGTCTTTAAGGGTAACCAGTTCAACCCCGGCCTGGGTATCCCAAAGCTTCAGGGTATGATGAAATGAAGCTGAAACGATACGTCTCCCATCGGGAGAAAAGGCACAGGAAGTCACCGTTCCTGTATGGCCCCTGGGTTCAGTTTGTTCGACTTTTGTCATTACATTCCATACCTTCAAGGTCTCATCACACGATGCCGTAACAATGCGGCGGCCATCGGGTGAAAAGGCACAGGCCATCACTGAATCCGTGTGACCCTCAAGAATGATCGGTTCAGCTCTTGTCTGGAAATTCCAGAGCTTCAGAGAGTAATCGTGGAAATCGGCAGAGGTCAAAGCAACCCAATGGTGATCGGGGGAAAATGCGCATGAAAGTATTTTCTCCTTATTGCCCACAAGTGTTGCCATATTAACACCTGTCTCAGTATCCCAAAGCTTTACGGTTAAATCAGCGGAAACCGAAACGATTCGACTGCCATCATTGGAAAAAGAGCACGCGGCCACACCTTTATCATGACCTTTCAAGGTAGCCAATTCAGTCCCTGCCCTCGCATCCCATAGTTTCAGAGTTTTATCTCCGGAACAGGAAATAATGTGCTTTCCATCAGAAGAGAAGGCGCAAGAATTCACAAAATTCGTATGGCCACTGAGGGTGATCAATTCAACACCAGTATTGGCATCCCACAGCTTCAGGGTCTCGTCACAAGAAGCCGACAAGATACGATTACCGTCCAGAGAAAAAGAGCAGGCATTTACTTCCCCCTTATGTCCGGTGAGCATAGCTAATTTGCTTCCCGTTTGGGCATCCCAAAGGTTCAGGGTCTTGTCATCAGAAGCTGAAATGACTCGATTGCCGTCGGGAGAAAAAGCACAGGCGTTTACCTTTCGTTTGTGACCAATGAGTGTCGCAATCTCTGTTCCTGTCTTGACATCCCATAGCTTCAGAGTACCGCATTGTGAACCTGAAATAATACGGCAGCCATCCGGAGAGAAACGGCATACCATCACAGGGTCAGTATGACCCTCAAGTGTCGCGAGCACGGCCCCGTTTCTTACGTCCCAGAGCTTCAGATTATAAATGTTCGGTCCATTTACTCTACCCGAAGCAGAGACAATACAGGTCCCGTCGGGTGAAAAATCACAAGCATTCACACGATTACCATGACCCAGGAGGGTCATCATGCATGGTGGGCGACCTTGAGTTTTATTGACATATTGAAACCAGGGGCGTATTTCGCATCCTTCATTTATCCGGGCGCGCGCAGCACGGGCGGGAGCCGTTGAGTCCGGCTCATTGGCTGCCTGTTGGAAAGTGAGCGATGCATTCCTGGCTAATACGTGACTCTGGGCGAGCACAAAGTTGGCGAACTCCTCCAGGTTAAGCATTATTTCACCAAGGACACCTCCCAATGTCAACGCGGACGCATAATCCGCATCCAGGTCATAGGTCATTCCCGCGTTGCACTTCAACTCGATGAATTTCAGATTACAGAGGATCCCAACCAACGCTTGCCCATTTTTTGCTTTTATGAACTGGTAAGGGAGTTCGTCAAGGGCACGCGTGTACGGCTCTATCCAGCGCATTTCGAAATAGCCTGCTATCTTTTGATGGTTGGCATTGCGGTTCGACTCCTCATTAAGATATCGTTTACCTACCGCGATCCTTAGCTGATCGTGAAAAAAGTCGAGGACTCCGGAGCGTTCAAAAAGATATGCGCCCAAGGAACGGCGGAGCCGATTCCACAACATATCGGGCAGTTTATGTGCCTCGGTGCCCGGCTCAATCCGAGGCGCATATGCTTTGAGCAAAGTTTGCAATTCCTGGGCGGTCATACCGTGCCGCGCACAGGCAAGATAGGACATACAGTCCCTGACAAGCATGGGATCAAATTCCGATTCAATGCGTTCGAGCACCTGATCAAACAGGTCCGTCACGTTGTTTGGAAGTCTGTTAATTCGGCTTCCCAGCTCTTTAAACTTGCCGAAGACCCTCAATTCTTCAAGGGCGATAAGGATGTAAATAGGATTACCTTGTTCTACTTTTATGTAGAAGTCACTTTCTACTTCATGATTGGGAAATTCGTGACGGATCTCGTGAAGATATGCTTCAACCAGCTCCCGAATTTCCGAAGCGGTGAGTCCGATGACAATCTCTTCTTGCGGATGTGACCTTCGTGCGAGCATCGCATCGTGCACCTCTCCGGCCAGTGTGCTGATCACCACACATACATTAGGAGGCAATTCCTGAGGGAGCCAATACATTGAGTGTGCATGGTCAGACTTTTCGAGCTGGTTGACCGCATCAATGATGATCAACACTGGGCGTTTCTCGCTCTCTGTCTTCAGTAACTCAGGAAACAACCTGAGCAGTTCCTTGATGTCCTCTGGTGAGGTTTCAGTATTGCCTCCCGTGCGGCTGAGATGAGTCGATAACCTCCGCATCATCTGGCGCAGGCTTGTGGAAGAAGGAGATGCCCCTATAAAATGCGAGAGGATAAACCGATCGGGATACCGGCGTAAGGCTTCCTCGGTGAAACGGGCCATCAAAGCGGACTTTCCGCAACCGGGTTCTCCCGTTACGACTAATAATGACGGCCCTTTATCTCGCTCGCAGAAACCATGCATTCGTTCCAGCAATTCGCGTCGACCAACGAAACGGCGTGTACGTTCGACCATGAATTGTTCATGAAGCTCGTCTTCTACTTCAAGCCAATCCCTCTCATCGGGAGCCTCTTCTGCCTCCGCTTCGATCCGGTTCCAAAGCAAATCGAGGACAAGCTGCCCAAAAGTCTCGATATCCTCATATTCGAAATATGGCAGCCTTGCCTCTACAATCTCCCTCTTAAGGGATTCGAGCTTATCCTGATCTTCCCGGCTTTGTTCGAAGAAGTCGGCTGTCTCAGTGCCAGCAAGCCGACTAGTGAGAGTTTCGCTCCTGAAAAAAAAGAAGCTCCTGTTCTTCTGATATATCGAATAACTCTCGAAAATGGAGTGGATGATATTTACATCTTCCGGAGTCACCTTTTCTATCAGGATATGCTTAAGGTTATCCGCATCCCATCTGTAGCATCGGACCAGACAGTCCTTCTGTTTATCGGTGAGAGTTATCCCTTCGAGCCTATCTTCGAGAATCCTGCTTAAGTTGACGACCTGCTTCGGAACGCCGCCATGCAACACCCCATGGTAGATTTCCCGGGCCGTGATGGAGTAGCGTTGACCTTCCGGAACGAAACCGTAACGATGCCCTAAAATTCCTAAAAAGTAGGGGCGGCAGCTGTCGATCACATCAAGACAGATGTCAAGTGATCTGCCGCTTTCCGCATCCTCCTCGGACACTCCCCACCGGAGGTCCACATCAATTAGTTGCACACGCTTCTTTCGGCATTTTTCCTTCAGTTCGGGAAAGACAGTTCGTACCAAATGGTCGCGCTCTTGTTGCATGTCCCGAAAAGTAGAGGAAATGAAAATCTTGATTGTTTTCCAACCTGCCGGCATAGTTTGTCTCCTTTGATGCGACTATGGAGGATCTGGAGCCTCACCTGAAAATTAGTCTAGCTAAAAGTATTTTTCTTGATTTTAAATTAAATTGAAGAACTTGTCAGTGAGCTGCCACGGCATCAAATCTCCGTGCTAACCTTTTACCCGATGGACGATTATCAGCGATTCACGTTTGGACCTTCTTCCAATGCCATTTCGCACCTCGCACATATAACCGTGAAAACCCGCTTCCCCTTTTTCAGATCATTTACACAATCAACCTTTGCGTGCTTAGGACATAGGTGCCTTCTGCAACTGGGACAATAGCCCCCAACATCGGCTACCCAGTACTTCTCAGTGATGTGTAGTTCTTCAGTCTCCTCTAAGTTCATCTGTACCACGATAGGAACTGCGGGGATCTTGAAGTTATCGCCACACTCGTCGCATGTGTGGTCGAACAATGTTACTTTGTTCTCATTTGCCACGGACTGGAAGTTGTAATGCTTTTCCCAGGGATATACTGGATGCAAGTATTCCTGTGGTGAAGGCCTTACATAACGGATCTCCTCCTGGCTAATATTGAGCAACTTGTCGAATATCCTACTTATTTTACTCATAGCTAATTCTCCTTGCAACTCTTTTCACGTATTGATAAAAACTGAATTTATAGGAATTAATTCTTAATTGATAATTTTGATCCCCCCTTTTTAGGGTTTAACCAGGGATATAATCAAGCAAATGGCAATGAACAAGCGTATTTACATGAAAAGAAATTCCGTCTTCCCGATTCGCTTTTCTGCATATTTTCTACTGCCAATAATCGCATTAATACAATATTACGACATATTATACAGAATTGGAATATCAAGAACCAGAAAAAATTTACAAAGGTCTCTTGATCCCCTGCATCTTATCACAAATTGGGTTCAGGAATTGAGAAATAAAATAGATAAATAGCTAAAAAAACTGTCGCCGGGCAGAAGAATAATTAACAATGGTCAGAAATCGGTAACGTTTATTGAAACAGGAACGAGGATGTATCAAAAGTCGATTTATCCTCTGGAGAATTGAATATTTAAAAGTGCTCTCGTAGGGGGTACGAATAAAATCAACAAAAAAGAGGCGGTCCTCACCTTTTGAGACAGCCTCTTTAATTCCATAAATTGTCCATTACAGAAGTTCAATCAAATGTTATTTCTTAAATCTTATAATAGCGTATTCGCCGCTTTATATTGCTATTGATTTCAAGTAAATAAAATAATACCAGGCATGAAATGAAAACCATATGGGAAGCAATTTAATCATTTTGACGTAGCAAAAAAAGTACAAAAGACGTAAAGCCAAGAAAAAACATTACAAGATTTATTCATTATTGGTTTTAGACAATAGGATCCTAATTCCCTGAATTACCAACTATTATTGTTTAAGTCAAGCCAATAAATAAGTTTCTCAATTATTTTGAAGAAATAAGCAGGAACTCCAAATAAAGTTACAATAGAAATTTAGTAAGATAGCCGTTCCACTTAAGATGTTTTGCTAATAAACAACATATTATTTTTGTTATGTCGTCTTAAAAGTACGAGCCTTTAAATCCGTCAGGATCGTGATTGGTTAACCATTGAAATGCATTTAACCAGGAAAAACTATACAATAAAGGAATACCGTACTTTCAATTTTCTTAACTATATAACTCAACATTCCTGCGACAAACCAGTTGAAGACGAGGAATTCCAAAAGATACTGTTTTTTGATTTCCCTTAATAATTAGGCGTACAATTTAGGCTTATCTTAGAAACTCCGGTGTAATTTTTGAATTTGTAATAATATTCCTTCTGTATTGTAACCCATTGCTTTAAGTAAACTGCTATAATTAGTAATTGCTTTCTGGAGATGTGGATGAGGATGTCCGGTTGTCCGGCTAAAATGAATGAATATTTCAAGAACCCTCCTCAATAATACCTCGGCTTCTTCAAAACGATAAGTGGCTTGAAGCAAGCGTGCGAGGTTATTCAGATCAGTGGCATAATAGGAGTGATCCATCCCAAGGCTTGTTTCATGAATTTTCAATGCTCTTCGCATCAGAGGCTCAGCTTCAGTCAGATTGTTTAATTGCATTTTTAAATAACCGAGGTTGGCTAAATCTCTAGCTACACTTGGGTGATTTAAGCCAAAACTGGCTTCATCAATTTCCAGTGCTCGTTGCATCAGAATCTCTGCTTCCGCAAAACGGTTTGTTTCTTGAAACAAATAACCGAGGTTGATAAGATTTGTGGCAACACACGGATGATTCTTTCCATAACTTGCTTCGTTAATTTTCAATGCCCTTTGAATCAGAGGTTCGGCTTCTGCCAGTCGAGATGTAATCATAAGCAACTCAGCGAGGTTGTGCAGATCAGTGGCGACTCGAGGATTATTTCCCCCAAAACTGGCTTCATTAATTTCCAGTGCACGTCGCATCAGAGGTTCTGCTTCACTCAGACGGTTGGTGTCCTGAAGCACCTGCGCGAGGTTATTTAATTTTATAGCAATTCCCGGGTGATTTCTTCCATAGCGGGTTTCACCAATTTTAATCGCTTTTCGCAAAATTTGTTCGGCTTCAGATGGTCGATTGGTATATATAAGTAAAGTGGCCAGGTTGTTAAGAAGAGTTTCGATACCTGGATGATCCTTTCCATGGACGGTTTCATGAATCTCCAAAGTCCACCGCAAGAGTGGCTCAGCTTCAGTGTAAAGCGCAGCATCATTAAGAAACATGCCAAGCCGATTTGAGCCTGACAAAATCCTGTAATCAGTATTCGCTTCTTTCCATTCATTAAAAGAATTTAAGTAGGACTGTCCCATGCTTTTTTCTTCACCCAGATCAACCCAATATTGAAGTAATTCATCCTTATCACGGTCACTGATCAGCAGGAAGCTGTCAATATTCAGCAGGCATTTGCGTAAACGTTCATATAATTCCGCCTGCCTGAGCAACCATGGTAATTCGTCACAACTCCTTTCTGTCGGTGTCTGAGCTTCAAAATAATTTGCCAGTTGTATTTTCAAATCATCTTTTTTATCCAGATCCGTTAGAAAGGCAGTTTCAACAGCAGAGCGTAAAAAATCATGTGTAAAGTTGAGTATGCCTCCCCTGTCAATTAAATTTTCTTCAAGGACAGCACGTAGTGGCGACCAGATAACCAATGGCAACTGAGGCAGATTATCCGGGCGTAATAGCTGCAAAAGCTCAGTTTCTGTGAGTCCCCGTCTTGCAGACCATATCAGTCCAAGCGTCTCACTGACCAGACCTTTCCGGTCATGCTCATAATCGCGCTGATAACGTTCAATGACATTTCGTAATAGTGTTGGTATATCCTCTGCTTTAAGGTATTCATCCAGTCGTTCGTCAAGCTTCTCGTGTGTTCCGGTTACACGCAGTTCGTCAAGCAAAATTTTCAGATATAGGGGATTAGAGGCTGCTTTAGCACTTGATAACCGTTCAATCCGTGGTTTATCAAGCGATTTACCAAAGCGTTTAAGGTAATCAGCAATCATTCTCCCCCGTTCAACCTGTGTCAGTGGTTCAATTTTCAGTACTGGTAGTTTTCTTTTTTCGAGGGCTTCATAGGTATTGCCGGGCAGAGTAGAAACAATTAATCTTAAATTCCCGGTGAATGGTTCAGAGGGAAGCCATCCCAATGTATGTGCATGATCTTTATCTTCTAACTGGTTTAGTGCATCAAGAATAACAATGAATCTTATCCCGTCGTGCTCTGCCTTAATCCTGGCTTTAGAGAGCCAGACAGAAAAATCCCTCAGAATATCATCATTTGATCGTGGCAGTTCTGCGGAATCATCGCTCCATCTTTTGATCTCAGCCATAAGGTGTGTCATTACTTTCCAATGCACTGAGCTGTCGGGGGAACCTCCAATATAATGCTGGAATATAAAATCATCCTGATGCTCTTTTCGCCAATGCTCAATCCAGTTTGCGATCAGGGCTGATTTGCCGCTGCCTGAATCACCAAGCAGTAAAAGAGGCTTACCTCCACTTTTACAATGATTATCAAGTGCTTCAAAGTAATCTGGCCGCCCAATATAAGTTCTGCGTCGTATTTCTGCAAAGGCTTCATGATCTCTTGCTTCTCGTGTCAGTGGATCGGGAATGTTTTCTTTCGGGAATTGTTTATCAATTACACTTTTAAGTTGCTCTAAAATTATTGGAGCCAGTGACTGCGGATCAGGGTAAGGCTCCACCAGAGGTATATCCCGTAATAAGCATGTCTCACGGATATGCTTTTTAAGAGCCCTCTGTTTTTCAGATGAGGCAGGATCTTCAGATAGGAAATCAGCTCTTTTATTTTCGGAAATAGATTCAACATATTTGGGATCACGGAAATAAAAGAAAGCACGTCCCGCCATTTCCGGATTATTAAGTACTCCATGGAGGATCTCAAGTTCAGTTACACTTTTACCGTTCAGATCTTTTAGCCAGGATTGTTCTTCCTTCAGGTCGGCAGTGAATGCATCATCTCCGGGTACCCAGCCATATCTTTCACCGAGCAAACCGATAAAATAAGGTCTGCAGGCCCTGATCTCATCAAGGCATAATTTCAATGTCTCTTTGCGTGTGCTTTGTTCTTCGGCAATTCCCCAGCGAAGGTCAACCTCAACAAGTTCCACCTGCCTGTCCCGGCAGAATATTCGGAGTTCAGGCCATGTATGTGTCATGAGTACATTGCGTTCTTCCATCATATCCCTGAAGGTTGAAGAGACGAACACGCGGATTCTGCGGTTAGCTATATTGCTATAGTTTTCCATATGCAAAAATGTCCGAAGTCCGATACTTTATTTTGGCCTTGTTCTGAAAGGCGAAAGTACTTAAGGATAACCGTTGCTGTATCAAAGGTACATCTTGCATAAGCCAAAGTCAATTTTTGGGAATACAATGATTCAGTATGTCACAGAATTATGATATTTTAAATTAAATTTTGCTGGAGCGCAAGAACATTAATAACTTCATAAAAAATATCTGAAGTATATGAAAATCAGGATCGAAATCATAAGAGGAGACATAACCAGACAAAAAACAGATGCAATTGTCAATGCGGCAAACAATTCATTACTGGGCGGGGGTGGCGTCGACGGAGCAATACATGACGCTGCCGGAGAAGAATTACTTGCCGAATGCAGAACCCTGAATGGTTGTGAAACCGGGGAAGCCAAAATGACAAAAGGGTACAACCTGCCGGCAAAATATGTGATCCATACCGTCGGACCTATCTGGCGTGGAGGAAACAATAATGAAAAACAATTGCATTGGCAAGCTGTTACAGAAATTGCCTCAAACTTGCATCAGACAATAATTTAAGAACAATCGCATTCCCGTCGATAAGCACAGGAGCTTACAGATTCCCCCCTGAACCGGCAGCTGAAATTGCTTTAACCGAGATCATGAAGATTCCTGAAGAATAATTCAACAATTGAAAAAGTTATTGTTGTCTGTTTCAGCATGGAGTCTTTTCAGATCCACCAAACCAAATTAAAGAATATCAATAAAGCGCTAAAGCGTTGAAATACCATGAGGCAGCTAACAGGCTGCATCTGTGCGTGATCCCAACGGGACGCAGGGCTTGGCGCGGCACGGAAGGCAAGAGGGAGCAGAAAACTGCTCTCCTTTTTAGGTCAGGAAACCCTTTCCCTTCACCAGATTACTTATGTTCAATAGGTTTCCAGGTTAAATTTGATCCCACGTTTGGATTATAATTGGGATTGTCAGTCATAATGTATTCTCCCAGATTGTTACACCAGACATGGTTATAACCACTGGGTAGTTGTACTTCCCGTTCTTCAAAAGGATCATAGTACCGTTCTATTCCCAGCATATTGTCGCTGTGTTGTTGGGCTACCTTATCATAGACACTGCTGCGTTGTTCAAATTGCTGTAACTGATCACTCCTCATCTGGTCACTCATCTGGCTTAAAGTACGGCTGAATTCACCAATACTGTGGATGCGATGGATTTGCTGTTGGGCAAGATATTCAATCACGTTGTTGTATTTGGCTTGCCACTGTTGATTTATCCTGAATGATGAGGTGATTGTCTGAAATACTTTAGTTTGTTCTTCAAGCTGTCCTGCTTTTCCCTTGAAGGAAAAAACATAGTCGATATACCACCAGATATTGTATTGAGTGCCAAACATGGACTGAGCCGGAAATTTCACCTGTTCTACCACACCATATATCTCTTCTTCCATGGGAATACTATTTTTCACATAGGTGAAACGGATTTTTGCGCCTGTGGCTTCAGTCATGACCGGTCCCTGTGACTGGTTCTTGATTCCCAAAGCATCAACCAACTCCGGCAAGTCGCTTTTTGAGACGATTGTCAAGCCTGAAAACTGGCTCCTTGTACTCTGAATGATCTCCTGGAGGGCGGTAACTGCATTAACAGGGCTGGCTTACGATACTTCCAAAATATTTACTTCCCGGAGGATTGATGGCCAGCAATCCCGAATTTGTGCTCCAGAAAAAACACTTATTTGGGAAACCCTCAAATTCTTCTTGTCCGACAGGATTAAATACTCTGAAAGCATTGTAAGCTGGCATAGCTACCTGCTCAGGATTCCATGTTATGCCACCTTCGAACTTCCAGTCAGAGGGCATTAGAAAACTATATGCTTCTAAACCGGTACCCTGAGTGTCAATGTAAGCGAACTTTTTAAATTTCAGCATGTTATCATTATTCTGACTGATCATATTCTTCTTGTTGTTATTGGTATTTCCACATGAAAGAAATAATACCAAAATCAAAAACAGATGAAATGGTTTGACAAATGTTTTCATTATTACTAATGTTATCTTGTAATAAATGTTGTTTTGTATCTGTATATCAAATTTACACTAATTCCTGGTTTTTGACTTCCGATTCTTTTTCCCTTCACCAATATGGTTGCCTTAACCTTGAAATGTATTAGAAATGAATAAATATGATCAGGCTGGTTACTTAGGAAAATATCCTTTAAGTATGTAAGATATCGTGATGCCACTTCTGAATTACCTTGGTCTTTAATAGCACCCTGGTAGCATGACTGTCCGTGACAAACAAAAACATTGTCGAATAATATGAGCAGTGCCGGATTAATTTTAACCATAACAGGAGGAATAATCAGTGCCACCACACTTCGTCTTCTTATCAATTATGCAGGCGAACATGGTTTTGGGGAATAAGATCAAAACGAACCGAATACTTATTCCATACTCAATCTATTCGGTGACGCGGCAATGATTGTTGGAATTCCCCTGTGGGTGAGTGGCAGAGTCAGGAAAAAAAACCCGGCTTACTTTACAGAAGTTTAAAATTGAGCCAGAAAATTCAATCGCGGTAGGATTGGAATAACATTAAGGTTTTAATCTAAAATTGAATAAAAACTTATTGTACAGCCCTCGGAAATCAGCTCTGGGGGCTTTTGCTTAAATAAAATTGACTTTGGCTTTTTGCTGGTGTAACTTTGATTAAGAATTTGGTTAATCAGAATCATAGGAATTGATATTGTAGAAACTTTCATCTTATTTCTTATTAATTAACTAAATCCTTTAATTATGAAGACACTGAAAAGATTCATGTTCTTTTTAGCAGGTATTTACCTGCTGGTTGCCTGCTCGAAATCGGACGATTTTTTGGGGAATAATTCCTTTGGGAATAGCTTTAAAAGCGGCCAGAATGAACCGATAGTTGATCTTAAATATGCACCGGGAACTATCTATAACTTAGAAGGAGTTGCATGGTATAAAACATGGGAGGTTATCAGCGGAAAAGTAGTGCAGAATGTTGGTAATGATTGTGGAGGGACGCTAGAATTTCTTGAGGGCAGAAATTTCAAATATACATTTGCTGAAACCCGTGAGAATGGAAATGCTGCAGCGTTTTATGGGAAAATATCAGCTTCCGGCACCTTAACTTTTCAATTTCCGTCACCTTTGTATGTCGATCCAGTTTATGGGCCATTTTACATCACAGATGTTATAAAAGGTCATGCATGTGCGGAAATATGGGGCCCGGGTGTTAATAAAGGCACGTTGTATTTTAATGGAAAGTTTGACGGAACAAGATTTACAGCCATAGCAAAATTCATGGCAAAGGTCGCTTCACCATGCCCTTCGAACGATATGTTCGATCCGGCATTAATAAATGGTCCCCTGCACTGGACATTTAGTTATGACTTGTGTGTTGTGGTCGAGGACTAATCTTATTTTTATAAGAATATAAAATAATACAGCCCTCGGAAATCAGCTCCGGGGGCTTTTGCTTAAATAAAATTGACTTTGGCTTTTTGCTGATGTAACTTTATACAAGAAATCAGGAATGCAGGTCGTATCTTAATCTTTGTGGGGGAAAATATAACAAATTATTTTTATTTAAAATACAGTATTGTGATTACAATTCCTCTTCTATATATACCTCATTTATAACAATTTATCACATAGTCAGAAAATGAAAATAAAATTGTGCCTTATATTTTTTTTTATCTCTAACTTTTTGAATGGATTTGCACAATCAAATTTTAAGATTAATTCAGTTAAATCTGATGCCACTTCAGCTTTGTTAAATTGGAATCCCATCTTAAATATTAAAGCGTATATTGTTTATAGAAACAATACCAATGTTGGTACTACAAGGAGTAAAACAGGATATTTTAGTGATTTTAATTTAATACCTAATCAAACATATCAATATAATATTGTAGCTATTGATTCAAATAATATTCAAAATTCCTTATCGGATACAATATCAGTTACCACAAAAAATGTAAGTGCCATCAGGACTCATTATAAAGTGCTAGTAGTGGCCTTTTATCCGACAGTTATTGATATAAATGAATTGACCGGAATAAAAACATTTCTTAAACACAGGTTGGATTTCTTCAGACTTGCTTCATTCGGTTCAGCAATTCTCGAGGCATATAAAAATAATGTAATAACTATTAAAGCCACACCACCAATTTTATTTCAAGGAAATTTTAATATTAACTTTTCACTATTAGTTAATACACCCTATGCAGAGTTAGATGGATATTCGATAGTTGACCTCATAGAAAAAGGTGATGTTGATTTAGTATGGATTACAAAGGCACCTGATGGATGCAATTTCCATGAAAACTATTTAGTTGGGAATTTAGATATTGGGAACGCCAATTCAACTGGAGAAAAGTGGATTTCTGATAAAGTAGGATGTTCACGTTCATTTTTTGTAAACTGCTACTCTTCAGATGAAAGATGTAATGATGCCTATGCTCATAATATTGAAGGTGTTATGTCGTCAATATGCGATGGATACCCTGATAATTGGCCAAGAGACAAAGAATATGTGTTATATACCCACACAATCAGTGATTTTACTACTAAAGAAATCAGAAACTTACATTTGTTCGAACGTTTCAGGCTAGCAGATGAATGGGGTGGTATGGGAAGTTATGCTTCTAAAGGGAACGGAAATTGCGGAACAAGCCATTTCCCGCCTAATTCACCAAGGTATATTGATACAGCTTGTACAGGTTATTGTTATAGTGGCGATTATGCTTATTTTTTTAATGAGACATGGAAAAACTATATTGACTGTGTTGCTGACGATTGGCTTAATTACCCAAATTTTGATAATGTAAAAAGAAAACTAAATGGCTATGATTTTGGGGCATTTAATTATTATGCTGAAAACGACTCATCGTATTCAACAGTCTTAGGAACATCACCAGAGTTGCATTTGTCTTTTTCATTTTCAGCTAGTTCCTACCACCATTGGTGGTTTAGCCACATTCCTCATAATCCGGGAGTTAGCAATGGTAAATTAAATAACTGGTGGTTTTATATTTTCGATTTTAACAGATTTAATGGATGTAAAATTAATTATCTGGTAACTGATTTCCCAGACATTCCAGATGTTTTTCAATCCAACAATAATGAATATGGTACAGAAGAAATAACTTCCGACAACTGGGGCTATTGGCATTCTAATAATTCATTTAGCCCATTTGGCAAATATGGGAAAATATCGGCTGTAAATAAAGATAATAATCCGACGTTCGTGAAAAACGGGAATGCCAGTTTGATGGTTTATGTTGAAAATACAGAGTTATACGAAAATTCTGACAGGGGAGCCAATGAGATATATTATCCTCGATTTAAAAATGCCCATTGGGATTTATCTGCAATTGATAGCATTAAGTTTTCAATTAAATTGGGTGAAAACCCCAACCTTATAATTGGCACAAATCCAATTATTAAACTTTGTAAAAATGGTGGAAATAGAATAGAAATGATACCTATTCAGGATGGGTATTACAAAAATTTATTCTCCGATACAACTTCTAAAGATGCAAATGGCTGGTATAATTTCACTGTTCCGGTAAGTGGAAATTCAAAATGGGAAAAGAATATTATAGGTTACATTGATTCTGAATTAAACCTTGAAGATAAGGACGCAGAAAAGCTGAAAATTGAAAAAGATATTTTGTCGGAAGTCAATTATGTTGTAATATCAGTAAAATCGACCAGAGTAAAGTATCCACTTGATAGTTGCTCATTTTATATTGACGATTTGGAATTTGTACAAGGAAAGAATACTTATTTTCCTTCGTTTACAGATGATTTCACCAACAATATCAAGGTTTATCCTAATCCAACTTCAGGTTCGCTAAATATTTCATTAAGCGAATCCATGGAATGTGATTATAATATAGAACTTTATAGTCTTCAATGTATGTTGCAAACTTACTCAAAACTAAAAAAAACTACTCAAATTGATTTGTCAGGTTATCCTTCTGGTATATATTTTTTAAAGGTTAGCACAAAAAACAAATTATATCACATTAAAATAATTAAAAAATAATGGGAGTAAATCATGTAAATATCAAAACATGAAACTAAAAGGTTATTACCAAATCTTCCCTAATAGATTTTGTGAAAAAGAGGACATCATATTATGGTGATAAAGTAACTCAAAATTTAATAAACTCTTTTCAAGGAACATGAATAACTCATTTGTGGATTCCCGTTAAGATTAGTTTTTTGAGCAGTTTTGCAGTTTGTTGTAGAATTGTTGTAGAAATTAAGATATAATAATAACGCACTCTCCAGCCCTTCGTTCTCGTCGCCCAAAGTTTTGTTTACTTTATCTTCTTCAGCACAAAAAGAAAAGGGCTGCCTTTAAGACAACCCTTGTTTGTGATCCCGGGGCGACTCGAACGCCCAACCAACAGAACCGGAATCTGCCATTCTATCCATTGAACTACGGGACCAGTTTTGCTCTGCAAAAATAAGTCCAATAGCCGGGTTTTACAACTAAGTCAATAGAATAATGCTATTTTTTTCTAATTTCGCACTCCAAAGAATAAGAGCTGAGAGCTGAGGCCTGAAGACGGATGACGGATGACGGATGACGGAGGACTGAGGACGGAGGACGGATGACGGAGGACTGAGGACTGAAGACTGAAGACGGATGACGGATGACGGATGACGGATGATGGAGAACGAAAGATAGAAGACGGAAGAAAGAAGACGGAAGAAAGAAGTTTAAAAAAAAATTTATGAAATTTAAATTTGAAAATCTCATAATCTGGCAAAAAGCGATGGATTATGGGGAAAACATATTCCAATTGTCAAATCAATTCCCTAAGGAAGAAATATATAATCTTACTTCACAGTTACGTAGAGCTGTTGATTCTATTGCCTTGAATATTTCTGAAGGTTCAATTGGTCAATCAAATCTGGAACAAAAAAGGTTTATCGGATTGGCTGTGCGTTCTTTAGCTGAAGTGGTAACTTGCATGCATAAGGCCAAAAGAAGGAACTATATTGCTGACCCAGAGTTTATAAAATACTATGATTCAGCATTCGAGTTAATGAATATGATGTTAGCTTTTAAAAAGAAAATTTCATGACCTGGTTCTTTTATCATCGGTCACCGGTCATCCGTCATCGGTCTTCCGTCTTCGCTCTTCGGTCATAATATCAACAACCTACAACACCCAAACTTAAATGGAATACAGTTTCAAAGCGATCGAGAAAAAA
>CAWHGX010000049.1:0-27055 GCA_963828775.1 uncultured Bacteroidales bacterium
ATCATTGGTAAGACTATACAGTGAAGAACAATTAACAAGCTTGACTCAGGTTACTTTTTAAAGGGGAATTGCCACAAGTTCACTTTATTGGTCTTAATATTATTCATTAAAAGTCTGCAATTATCCTGAATGACTAAATTTTAATCTAAATTATCATGCTGTTTGTCAAATTCAGGTATTTCAGTTTTTTATTATACGACACTTACTTATTACTCAAATAATCAACGTTATACACAATAATATATCTGCAAGTTTAATTTTTCTGCTTAATCCTCATGTATTAGTGTCCAATTTTGACGAATGTACACTTTTCGATGGGCAGTGATTGATTCTGGTTTATAAGTTACCATTTATAATAAACAGGGGGACTGTATAACCTCCTGAAATACTCGTTATGGAAGACGGAGGGATCGTAAACATTTTCTTAAATACTCGTTAAAGTATATAAAGACTTAACAGAATTACCAGCAATAATCAAGTATAAATTAAATAAGGAGAGAGAAGTCATGAAAGCAATTAATAATCCCACAAAAGAAACAGGAACAGTATTACTGAAACACAGAAAATCTATTAAAGGTTTATACTGTTGGTTGTCTAAGCATTGCATAACTATTCTTCTTGCAGTATTTCTGCTTTTAATTGTTGAACCCGCAGATGCATCAACAGGCTCAGGTAACAACAAAAATAGTGGGTGCAGGTTTAAACAAACCAGTTTCAGTTATCCTGTTATTAAAGCAAACAAAAAGTCTTCGCTGCATAATCAAAATCAAAAAAAATCCAGAGACAGGAAATACAGCTTTCCGGTTTAAATATGTCATCTTCATCCCGAAGCCGCAAAAAAGGCAGTTACCGGGTAATAGAATAATTAAGGAAACAAACAAAAAAGGTTGAGATAAATTATGTCAGGGCAGGGCTTGCCATTAAAAAAGAGAAACGAATTTGCATTTAGCAGATCTGGGCAATTTGAGCTTTTTTGTTTTGATATGTTCATTTTAATATCTTTGATACAAGTCAGGGGTAAAATCTAAAAAGGAAATTATGAAAAGCAAAGTTATGCAATTACTTCTTATCGTTCTGGTTTCTTTTATCGGATCAATTTCGGCAAATGCCCAGCTCAGAACAACTTACCAGGGTAAATGGAGTTTTGATGCTCCTTCTGCACCAGATGGATATACCTATGGGATTGTTGAAATCAAAAAGGATTCTGTATACATCTCATTTACTGGTTCACAATATAAATTTCCTTCGGTTTGGACCAGGGTTCGGAATGACTCTATATATTTCCAGACTTTTGTCGACGGAACAGACGTTTTGTTTTCCCTAAAGATTGAGGGTGAGACAAACATAAAGGGTAATGCTGTCTGGGAAGATGGTGAGACACAGATGATTCTGAAAAAGAAAACAGAATAGCAGGCAGAAAGAGGATTTCTTATAATTACGTAAACAAAGCGGATTACCTTTGGTGATCCGGTTTGGGGGACCCTTCAACAAAATCCCTGAGCCTGCGGCTCTTCCGGTCTTTTTATTTAATCGCCTCCTTCCGGTAAACCGGAGTCGGCATTAAATAAAAATCCCGCCGCTGAAGCGGAGGGATTTTGTTGAGGTCGGTGGCGGATTCGAACCGCCGTTCCCGGTTTTGCAGACCGATTCCTAGCCACTCGGACAACCGACCGTGTACGCCGAAGCCTTAGCGAAGGTGTGACATCCGTAGCTGACAGCGAAGCGCATGTAGCGAAGGTGTACCGTATTAACCAGGATGCAAAAATAACAAATTTTCCAAAAGTTTATTGCATTTTAATGAGGAGGATATTTTAGGACAGGATTGAACACGGTCTCATTCCAGAAAACTGCCTCCCAATTAGTAAAGTAGAGGTTGTCAAAAGTGGTTTAACCACCCCGTCCCGACCGAAGCGTCGGGACACCCCTCCTTAAAAAGGGCTACTCTTTATACACATCCTTCCTGCTTCAATATCAGTTTGTTGGGTTGAGATTTCCCGATAACGCTTTTTCCTCTTAATCCAAAAAATACGATCTGACACTACTCATCTTGAGTCATGGGAATGATGAATCTTGTTAATTTATAAACAATGTTGATTTCAGATATTGATTTATCTCTTGTGCAGAAAGATTGTCCCAACGGGACTGCTCGCCGCGTTGCGGCGGTAAATGAATAACCTCCGGTGAAACCGGAGGTCAGTATCCCCCCAATGATTATCAGCTCTGAAGGAGCTGAATATGCTTTCTAACAATGAATTAGCAATTAATTAAGGCCTTTCAGGGCTTGATGTCAGGAGAGTGATCCCAGCCTCCGGTTTCACCGGAGGTTATTCATATTCAGTCATATTCATGACTTTATTTTTAAGCTCCTTGCAGGGCTTTGGATCTGAACAAACCTGCCTACCGGAGGGTAGGTCAGCATCACCGCCATGTTTCGGGGTATTGTAGAAACAATGAGTCCCCATCAGATAACCTGATTCTGACAGCCCCGCTCCTAAATGCTGAATAACAACGTATTAAAATACGTTTTTAAATACGTTGATATTTTACACCTGAAAACAGTAAAAGTATATATTCTAATCCGCCTTCGCGTAAGCTTCGGCGGACGCGAAGGATAGGTCTAATTCCTCGGGGCTTGCACCGTTCTTTGAGTCCAGAGCTTGCTCTGGGGTTCATACCATTTGATTCAGCGTCTGTTCCGTGACAATTTCTTTTCCATACTGTACTCCCCGGAAGGTCTTTTTATTTTAGTACCCGCAGGTACAGGCTCCCCAAAAACAGGATTTCCTTTTGAATCCCAAAAGAACCGTTGTGTCCTGACATCTCTCTGCCATCCTTCCCTGATGCTTTTTTTCGAGTGATAAACAATCCAGTCCTCTCTGCCATCGGGAGATTTCACAAAAGAACAGTGCCCTGTCCCAAATGGCCCCTGAAAAACCGGACCTGATTTTTCCCAGACTGACGGGGACAGCGGATTTGAATCATTGCTCTTAAGTTTCAGCATTCCAAGTCTGTAATCAGTTGTCCATGATTCACGGCAGGAATATATAATTAACAAATCATCCCCGTTTTTAAGGATCTCAGGTCCCTCCTGAAGGTCAAGAGGGCCGCCCGTCTCCCATTTCTCATCCGGAGAGGAAAGCTTTATCCTGGGACTTTTGACCGTGAAAGGATTTGCCATTTCTGCGATATACAGATGCTGCGATGTCTTGTCCGTCAGTGCTGGTTTCTCCCATCCCGACCAGACCGCATAGAGTCTGTCGTGATAGCGTGAAAACAGTCAAGTCTATTGCCCATACATTGTCGCTTTTCAGATCGGGATTATCGCCAGTATACAGCATTCCGATGTCAGTGTACCGGCTGAAGGGATCTTCAGTGGCTGACTGCAATACTCCTGTCTTCTGATGAATATAGGGAGGTCCTGATTCCCCGGCGGCATAATAAATATACCACCGGCCGTCAAAAAAATGAAGCTCGGGAGCCCAGACGCAAGACCTGTTCCAACCCGATGCCGGAGCTTCCCATACCTTCCTCGTCTCACCAGGCTTTGTAATAAACTGCGATCTCCGGATGCTTATGCTATTTCCCGATGAAAAGCAAAAATAGTAATAACCATCCTTTTGGATCATCCATGGATCGGCCCCGTCAAATAACGGATTGCTGAAATATTTACTTATAACAGCTGACTGACTTACAGGCTGAGTAAGTTCACGCTCCGATAAAAGAAGCAACGATAATAAAACTGCGAGAAACCGGATCATTCTGATATTAAAATTTCCCAAGCAGCTCTTTCACAGCATCCTTGTGAACCATGAAATCCATCATCTTCAGCCTGACATAATCTTCTGAAAAGAAATAATACCCAAACTCTTTTGCATCCGGATCATTGTTTTTTGAACCTGCACCTGAATCCTTTATCAGATACCAGTCTTTCCCGTCCTTTTCCAGATATCCTACAAGGTGCATCCCGTGATCATCAGTTGTGGTCTGATTCGAAAACCTGAACTGGCGGGCATCATCATTGATGTAAGATGAGGGTATATCAAAATCGGGAATAACTGCACACTGGGTCACACGGTCAAGACCCGGTTCGGAAACATCACCGCCGATGCTGACTGTAAATCCTTTCCTGACAGCACTTTTCAGGGCTGACATATAGGCATCAAGGGGAACATTGTAATATGCAGTGCTATGCCACCAGTTGTCAGGAACCTTGTATTCAACCTGCTGATAAAAAGGCTCCTGGGTGTAAGAAAGAATATCGACATAATCATCCGGATTAAGCTTCAGGACATCATTCAGATACTGAAGAGGGGTGATCTTCTTACCATTAATAGTGATTTCGGCAGGAGGGACTCCCATATAATGATTCATAATCGATTTAACTGTTGCAACAGCCGACTCCTCATCCCATGAAGAATTAGCCTTCAGTGAAGCAAGGTATTTGTTCATTTCATTGAACATAGCATCATGATTATGGTATTTCCGGCCGTCAGGAAGTCCGGTGTAAGACTCCTCAGGAACAACGCCATACTTTTTCCACATTCGTGTTACGGCGTTTGCTTCAGATCCTTCAGCAAAAGCTGAATTTCCTCTCTGCTGAACATAACGTTTAACTTTCTCAACATATTCCCAGTAAACAGTATACATTTCTGACAATTTGACCTGGATCTTATTAATCCTGTAAGCTTCTGATTCTAAAAAAGATGTGGTGCTAAAGCACCAGCAGGTGCTGGTGTTTCCCTGTGAAACGGGAGCATTATGCCACTGCCTGTTCCTGTACAGATCAAATTTGTTGGGCAATGAAACACTGCTCAGATCAACGACAAAATTACGGGATGTACTGACAGGCTCTGACTTTTCTCTTACTTCCCTGTCATCCCTGAGAATAGAATTCTGGTAAAAACCAGGCTTCGATTCCCTGAATACAGCCTTATCTTTGTTCTGACCATTGATGATTACACATTGAGAAAAACAAAGGATGGCTGTTACAAACAAAATTTCCCTTTTCATTTTTTACAGATTAATTTATTTATAAATACTTTGTGTATTAGTGTCTTCGTGGCAAAAAAATTCAATCCTCAGCAGTTCAGGTTAATCAGTTAAAATGTATTCCCCGTTGCTGATGGAGTCGGATCATTTTCCTTTATCCTTTTCCGGCAGATCTGTTCTATTTCAAAAACATCCGGTATTCCTGAGATATAAAGTTCATCAGGAACATACCTGTCGGGACCGTTTTTACTGCTTACCATCTTTCCTGTTCTCATTCCCAGGGTAATATGACCTTTTTGATCATCACCTGTTACCTGAATGTCGCCTGAGAACTGCTCCCAGTCGACCGACCGGTATTTGCCTTTCTGGAAGCTTATAAACCGGGTTGGGGTTCCCACAAAATAGCCTCCCTTTTTAAACATAAGATAGACACCAGCACTAAGCATACCTATGCCGATAAGGATAAACAGACCGATAATTAAGGCGGGGAGAAGAATGGGCCCGAGATTTCCCGGACCGGCTACTGTGGGGACATCATTTGTCAGAAAATGGACCTCTTTCCCCTGGAACAGAGGCCCAAGGAATGCAAAAAAGAATATACTGGTAAATGCAAGCCATACAGTTCCGAAAATGATCAGAGCCAGTGATGTTTTTGGCGGATTGGCATGTTTCGCCTTTACTGCAAAATCCCTGGTTTCTGATCCAACAAAGGACTCCAGCTCCGGAGGAAGTGTTATATTTTCGAGCATACTTTCAATTATTTACTGTGGTCTGTTAAACTTAAATCCGAAATTATTATAATCTCAACCAGGACCGGTTGCTCCAAAGACAACTGCCCTCTTTTTTAAAACTGGCCGGGGTGTCATTTTTTGATGATATTAATGTTTAAATACGATATCAGGCAAGATTATTCTCCCTGATGATCCACTTATCAATAGTCGGGGCAATGTAGTTTTCCATCTGGTCGAGGAGATGTTCAATATCATCGCTTATAAGAAGCATTTTCCGGTTTGCCTCCTTGAGAAAACCTTCGTTAACCATTGTTTGTGTAAGGATTTTCAAAGAATCGTAAAAACCTTTGATATTCAGTAGTCCGACAGGCTTCCTGTGAAGTCCGAGCTGTGCCCAGGTCAGAGTTTCAAAAAACTCTTCCAGCGTTCCGAAACCTCCCGGTAATGCAACAACTCCGTCGGACAGTTCATTCATTTTGGTTTTTCTTTCATGCATCGTATCCACCAGGATCATTTCTGTCAGGTTTTTGTGCGCAATCCCCTTGTCTTTTATAAATACCGGCAGAACACCTGTGACATGTCCTCCCTTGCTTAACGATCCGTTTGCCAGGGCATTCATTAATCCGACACTGGCGCCGCCATAGACAAGACCTATTTTCCGTTCAGCAAGGATCTCTCCAAGCTTAAAGGCCTGTTTTTCATATATCCCATCTTTCCCAAAGCTGGAACCGCAAAAAACTGCTATACGTTTCAACCTCATTTCTTATAATATTCCAGGACATTCATTGCAAATCTCGAAGCTACAGTTCCGGGTCCGCCGCTCATCTCGATTCCTACCTCAATTGCTTCGATGATCTCATCATGTGAGGAACCGCCGGCGAGGGCTTGTTTAATATGCCATTCCATACATGATTCACAGTTTGTTACAACCGAAATTCCGATGGCTATAAGCTCCTTTTGCTTTTTGCTTAATACCCCGTCAATATAGGTATTGTTCTCCATTTCAACAAAGCTCTTATAAACCTTCGATTTTTTTGTATAGTAGGAATGGGCTTTTTTCCGGAGCCTGATAATATGCTCAATCTTGTCCTTATCTTTTGAATCCATATGAAATGAAAATGACTTTTATTACTTTTATGCTAAGTTACATCATTACTTTTTAAACCGCTTTTTACCATTAAATAAATTCAGATAAAATTATGAAAAACCTGATAAGGCAAATTCTTTTCGTCGTAGTAATAATATTCTTTATAACCCAGTCAGCTGCATCACAGAAAGACTTTGGCTTTAAACCGGCAGCTTCAAATCTCCAGGGTGCTGATTTCCCCAAGATCTCTGTCGACAACAGCGTATATGTCCGGCTGCGGGCTCCCGAAGCATTGAAGGTCCGGGTGCAGGGCGGTGACGGATTTTGCCCGAAGCCTCTTGATCTTTTAAAAGATACAGCTGGCAACTGGAACGCGATCATTCCTGCTGCCGGACCTGGATTTCATTATTACTGGTTCATCGTTGACGGTGTACAGGTGAATGATCCGGGAAGCGATACATACCATGGATATGGCAGGCCGACAGGGGGGATTGAAATACCGACAGCAGGTGAAGATTTCTTCCTTGCAAAGAATGTCCCGCATGGTGATGTAAGGGAACACTGGTACTACTCGGATATAACAGGAGTATGGAGGCGTGCATTTGTCTATACTCCTCCTGAATATGACAAGTATCCAAAGAAAAGATATCCTGTCCTGTATCTTCTCCATGGGGCCGGTGAAAATGAAAGAGGATGGTCGAAGCAGGGGCATATGAGCTTTATAATAGATAATCTTTTAGCAGAAAAGAAGGCTGTTCCCATGATCGTTGTTATGGATAACGGTTATGCAACCGCAAAAGGTGCCACTGCTTCTTCAGGATTCTCTATGAAGGGTATGTCGAAGATGGCGGAGACACTGGAACAGGTTTATGTTAAGGAAATCATCCCCAACATAGATTTATCCTACCGGACAATACCGAAAAGAGAGAGCCGTGCCATGGCAGGACTTTCGATGGGAGGGATGCAAACAATGCTTATCGGTCTTAACCATCTGGAGTTATTCTCTTATTATGGATTTTTCAGCGGTGCAATTATGGGTGGTATAATGGATGATCCGAAGACAGCATTTAACGGTGCTTTTGCAGATGCTGAATCATTCAATAAAAAGATTAAGCTAATGTGGTTCGGGGCAGGATCGGGTGAAGCGCAATTTGTCAAAATGGTGGATGAAACAAAGAAAAAGCTTGAAGACCTCGGGATTAAATCCACTACCTATATTTCGCAGGGTACGTTCCATGAATGGCATACGTGGCGCAGGCACCTTAATGAATTTGCTCCGTTGTTGTTCAAACCACGGCTTTAAAGCCGTGGTTTAGACACACCTCCAAAACCGGGACTTTAGTCCTTATATTACTCAATCAACAAAAGTCTCTTTCAGGACAGCTTTTATCTTTTTTATTTCTGGTCCGGATAATTCTCCAAGCACTTTAATGATGCCTTGTTTTTCGATTGTCATGATCTGATCAAGTACCACCCGGCTGATCTTATTATTTAATTTGATCTTTACCCTGGTTGGATAACCTTCAGAATCGGATGTCACGGGAGCTATAATAACAGTTCTCAGGAATTTATTCATTTCATCAGGAGAGATGACCACGCATTGTCCTGTCCTGCTGGTTTTATCCCCAGTAGGATTATCGAGATTCACAAGTACGATCTGGTATTGACTTATTTCCATATTGCGTGATAGTTTACTTTCTCAGATTATTTAAAAAGCAAATTATCTTCCCCTTTTGCATTCATTTCAGTGAATGCCTTTTCCCAACCTTTTCTGGGCTTTGAGAGGCCTTTGATGTGTATATGATTTTTTCTTAATTCCAGGTCAACACTGTCAGTGATGTTGTATCTTTTAAGGATTGTCTTGCTTAGCCTGATTCCCCTGGAGTTTCCGATCTTAATTACTGGTATTTCCATTATGAGGTATGTAATGTAATTACAAAGTAATTACATTCTTCGTAATAATGCAAATTATTCTTGTACTATCACTACTAAACGGATAATATGTGAAATTAGCATGAGATTCTCGCTTCACTCCCCAGATGACCCTAAGCGACTGTCATCCTGAACGGAGCGTCAGCGAAGTGAAGATCTTAATCAATGATTTTTTTAACCTGCAGATAAGGAATTATTAAATCATTCTTATAATCATTCGTCCCGTCATAGGTTAAAGTTACAACAGGGACTCCCGTCAAGCGCTTTATTTCGTTTGTCATAGCTTCGGTAACCAGTGAAGGACAGCAAAAGGCGGGATTTGCCTGCACAAAAAGCGATATATCAGGATAGTTCTCAATAATATAAAAGATCTTCAGGATATTATCATATGACTCACCTGAATTATATGGATTAATATTAAAACTGGCAAGATGCTTCTCAAGCTTTTTAGGATTAACCACTTTTTGAGGACCCAGGTATTTTTCGAAATACCTGTAGAATTTGTCCTCGAGCAACTTAAGACCCGAGCTAATCAGTCTTTGTTTTGCTGCTGTAAAGTATTCCCCCCGGTCAATTCTCCGGCGTATCACATTGTCGATGGACATTCTGGCAAGATCGGAGTAGGGAGTTGTTATCACCTCACCTCCTGCTTCTTCAATAGCATGGCTTAACTTCTGGTTCATAACATCATTATCGCAGACATAGAAATCTCCGAACAGGGCAACTTTAGGTCTGTTCTCTTCCATTCGCGGAATCTTGTCAAACAGGTTTATTACTTGCATTACAGCTTTTTCCAGTGACTTATCCCCAAGGAATGCTCCTTCCAGAATTCCTACGGTCTGCTTTATTACCTGGTCAGTTTCGCCTTTGTTCAGTTCATAAGGCCTTATCCTGCAGCCTGTCATTCGTATCAGCCCGCCCAGGAAATAGGCGAAAAAGGCATAGTAACAGGCACTTAACGATATCTCAAGATGGGTCAGCAATCCACTGTAAACATGTGTTTTTTCCATGCCCTGCCCGTAATTCTCAAGAATGCTTTTAATGTACTGGGGATACAACCTGATGTTACATGATAATTTCGAGTCAATTGCCCATATCATGGTATTCTCAGGTTTTAATTCGTGTTCCTTTACATATTCGATGACTTCCTGGGCTATAATGTTTATTGGCAGGCATTGTCCGGTATTATGTGCCATGCTTTTCTTGATGAACAGCTCACTCGATTTCATCAGACGGGCATCGATGCCGATCCTTTTCATGTTGGCTACAAGTAACGGGGATACGACAGGGTCCCACATCGGGAACAATAAAGTTTTGCCGGTAATGTCTTTTGTAATCTGAGGGAGGATCTGACCGGCATCAAATCCCGGAACTTCGCTGCAAATTGAAGAATGATTTTTAAATGAACGGACGGCAGCTTCGATCCTGGTCTCATAACCCAGATTCGAATCATGCTCATCGATCTGCAGAATAAGATATGGTTTCCGGCAGCTGTCGAATATCTTCTTGAAATACTCTATGATGAAAGAATCGGGAGCGCATTTAAATGCGGTGATCAGTACAGGATAAAGGTTTCTGGTTTCAGCTATTATTTTGGCCGTTTCGAGTATTTTGGTAACGTAATACCAGGGCACCTTTCTCAGTAAAATGTTGATATCCTCCAGATCGATGTCCTCTGATGTTATCATATCCTGGTAGAAAGATTTGATACCCAGGCTGTTAAAAATGTCCGGGATCCCCTTGTTCAAGACTTTGGAAAGCACTATGTAAGGCCTGCCCAGCAAGACCACAGAAATATCCTTTTCAGGTTGAAATTGCTTCCTGAATTCTCCGGCAAGTTGTTTTTTCTGACTGGAATAGTACGACAGGGCTTCGTTAAAAGCATTAAATACAGTAAGGTAACTAATCCCGTTTTTCAGAACAGGTTTTAAACACTGATAAAGTCTCTGCGCCACATGATATTTCCCCTTTGGGAAGCTTAAGAACGGAGACAGGCACTTATTCGGAATATCGTTGATCTTCAGAGTGTAAACCAGCGAAGCACTGAATTGAGTATAATAGCAGTACTGCCCTTCAGCCCCTTTAGATCTTTCGCGTGTCTGAAGGAGAACAGGCAGGAAAATATAGTCGACCTTATCCGAAAGATAAACAACATGGCCAAAGATGGAATTTATGGGAGCACAAAACTCAGCTCCTGCCAGGCTTTTGCCTGTTTTCAGTGGATCGCGATAATTTTCGCTGGTTATCGTATGGATTGATAAATTACTGAAAAACCTTTTCCAGAGCGATAATTCTTCGAACAGATGAAGCGTTGCGGGTATTCCAATGGTCAAATTCTTTCTGAAGGCAGAGGCAGGTTCAAATGAAAATATTTTCTTCCTGTTTTCAAGCAGATCGAAACCAGTCTTATTTCCGGATATATAATGTTGTGTTCCGTAGTCGCGTCCGCACATAAAGCCATATGCAACCTTTTCTCCGGAAACCGTTGCAAGGCTGATACAACAATTATTTGTACAGAGGCTGCAGGTTTCGGTTTCAATATTAATTTCTTCACGGCAGATCCCGAGTCCTCTGAATCCTGTACTTCTTATATGCTCTTCCTGAAGCATTATAGCAGTCCCCAGCGCACCGGTCAGGTGGCAATATTCCGATACATAGATTGGTTTGTTCAGCCGTTGTTCAAAGGCCGCTATCAGCGATTTATTCTTCGCAGTAGCCCCCTGGAAACAAATATTTTGTCCTATTGATGCTTCAACGGCAACCTTTTTGAGATAGTTCTCAGTAACCGAATGCAGTGCTGTTGCCAGGATCTCATTTACTGAATATCCGTTATTAAAAAGCTGGCTTATGTCGCGTTCCATGAAGACAGTGCACCGGTCGCTGGCCAGGGGAGCACTGACATTTTCAGTATTCCCGGAATAATCGGATAATGAACAGCCCATTTTCCTCGCCTGTTCATAAAGGAAGCTCCCTGTTCCTGCAGCGCATACACTGTTCATCTGTGAGAATGTAACACTGCCATTGTTCATAAGGGTGAATTTGGCATCCTGGCCGCCTATCTCAATAATGGTATCCGTCCGGGGATTAAGTTCAAAAGCCGCCCTGGCATGAGAGGTTATTTCATCAATGATCAGATCTGCATTTATGATTTTTCCGATGAACTTTCTCCCCGAACCGGTTGTACCGACTCCTGCAATTGTAATCTCAGGGCACTTGTGCCTGACAAAGTCTTCAATAGCTTCAAAAACCGATTTAACGGCAGACAACGGCTTACCGGCGGTGTAGGTGTAAAAACCTGCAACCGGTTTTCTGGCCTCATCTATCAGGATAGCTTTTGTACTTGTCGAACCAATATCAACGCCTATGTATACCCTGGTATCTGAACCCTGTACCAGTTTGTGATAGATATCAACCTCAATTTCCGCAGGATGCAATGAAACAACCGGTATGAACCGGTAAGATCCCTCATTTAAAAAATCGGGATGCCTGCTTAATGTTATAGAGAGTGGCTTATGGAAATATTGCCTCCCGCTGTTGTCATGGATCAGAATTTCCCCGAAGGAATTAATATTTAGCGTGGGGAGGATATCCTTTTCTTTAAGCATCATCAGTCCGGCTCCTATAGCTCCAAAAAGATGAGAGTATCGGTGTGTTAAGAACCTGGTTTTTAATTGTTTCTCCAGATAACCTTTGACAACCTGGTTTTTAGAAACTCCACCGGTTATCAGGACAGGCAGAAGAGGGAGTTCCCTGTTAAAGACCGTGTTGATTATGTTTTCAGCCAGTCCCTTGCACAGGCTGTTGCATATAGCGTTGACGGAAAAGCCTCTCTGCTGGGCATGAATAATATCGGTATTTGAAAAAACAGCACACCGTGAGGCTATTGTGGGGATTTCTCCGTCATTTTTCAATGCCCTTTCGCACAGTTCTTCAATACCTGAAAGATTCAGCCTGTCGGTCTGCTGATCCAGAAAGCTTCCGGTACCTGCAGCACAGGAGGTACTTGTTTTTGTGGATTGATAATTGCCGCTGCCATCAAACCTTATAAGCATGAATTTTTCAGCTCCTATATGCAAAACCGAAGCTGCATCAGGACAATAATATTTTGTTGCTGCTATAATAGCTACCTGGGCATTATAATTCAGGACCAGTTTTCTGTTCAGACAAACAGAAGAGGATGTGCATGCAATCGCTTTAATTCCTGTCAGATCAAAGATCTTTGAGGCATCCGAAAAGGCATTATGAATGTTGCCTTTGTGAAATTTATAGAACTTGCGCAAAAGCTTACCATCACTGTCAAGCTGTACAATAGAAAGTGAAACAGAACCAATGTCAATTCCCAAGAATTGAATTCTTGTTTACAAAGATTTCAGACATATTATTCCCCCTGATGATTTTGACAGGTTGTATCAACTGGCATATCGATTAAAGGTACGATATTATTTATACCAGTCATCAAAAAAGGGCAGAATAAACGGATTAATCTGAAAACCAGTCAGAATGTCATTATTTATACGGCAGGTTCATCTTCCGGGCAATCTCCTGAAAGCGGGGTATCATCTCTTAATGCTGTCAAAAATGAGGAAAAGCATGATAAGCCGTCAAATTAGGATCGCGCTACTCAAAAGCCTTTTCGTATCTCTTAAAGCACTGCATCTTGAGTTATCCCCAGCCATTAAGATACTGAATGGCAAGTAGCCCACGAAGGACTGATATAGTTGTCTTCAATCTTGATTGCACGCGAAATTTTGCCTGCCAGCTCGTTCAATGCAAATACGGATAACCTTTTTTTGAATATCCCTGTCTAATTCGCTTCCAAATACTCTGAAAATCCATATAAAACAACCGGTATCTTTTTGCATTGGTTCCAATGCTTCTTCATATCCTGGTCAGTCATGATAAAGAGCCAATGTCATGCATTCAACAGGGCAACCGAGGGCAGTGGGATCCATTTAAGACTTCACGGGACGCTTTTACGGCCTCATCAAATCGGCGCAAAGAGATCAGGTTTAGTCACTGTAAAGTGCATTTTAGAAGCGAATTGTAGCGGATCGAGTTTAAGTGCCAGATCAATTTCTTCCATCGCTTCTATCGGGCGGCCAATGCATATTAGCAGCAAATGAGAATAATAAGAATGTGCCTCTGCATGGTTAGGATTAAGTTCAATTGCTTTTTTAAATGATGATTCACCACCCTTCCAGGTCCCACAGTCCCCAGGTTTTATAAGCTACCAAGGGTATAATGGACTTCAGGACGGGTACTGTCAAGTCTCAAGAGCTTTCATAACAGCTTCATAACTGCCTACGGATCCGGCCTCATGATGGTGAAGCAAAACTCCAATTTGTTGCCGTGCGCCCTATCCAGACATCACAAATACCCGCATAGGCAAGAGCATAATCCAGGATCTTTTTCTTTTGCCAGCTCAAAGTACTGCATTGCCGTGTCAAGATCATTTTTTGTAAGCTTTCTCCAGTAAAACTGGCCCTTAAGATAAGCATCGTAGGCTTCAATGCTCGTTTGTTGGTATTTTCTCGATAAGGTCTTTCTTCCTGAGGTGTAATGACTGCTTTCAATTCTTTAGCAATCGATTCTGCAATCTGGCTTTGAATCTTGAAAATATCCTCCACGTCATGAATTTTCTTCTGATAGGATTCTCCCCAGAGATGGCTCTCCTTTGCCGCCATAATCAGCTGTGTTCTCAGGCGAAAAGCATTACCATATTTTTGCGCGCTGCCTTCAACAATATAATTTACTCCAAGCTCTTCTGGCGATTTCAGGGATCGACTTGGTCTGATTCCTGTATTGCTCAACAGAGGTACGGGAGATTACTCTCAGGTCCTTTAATTTTCTGAAGATTATTTAAGGACCTCCTCCATCAAGCCATTTATGAAGTAAGTATTTTCTTCATCCTTACTGTCATTTCTTAAATGGTACAAGATCGTGCAACTATGATTTTTCAAGTTCTAAACCACAACAGCTGTGATAAGAGAGCCAGATGTTGGAAACATCAAGCAGTTTGTTTACTTCGAACTGCCGGAAATTTCGATTGTTTTCTTCTTTCCTTCTGGTATTGCCATTGCCAGGGATCTGCAATCCCCTTATATTTCAGATACCATTTGAGAACTATTGAAAGATTGCTCAGAGCCGGTTTTACCTGTTCAGGATCAAAATCCTTTGGATGAGCGCCATAGGTCGACAGGCTGTTCAGGCTGTGCATCGAAGTAATGATATGTGAAGGTACTTTTTCTTCCTTGTTCAGCTTGTCGATGATGCCTTTAAGCGGTTCTGTTTTGCGGGGTCTCTTTAACTCACATTCGCACAGATCAGTAATAATAACCTCAAGGCATCTTCGTGAATAGAGCATAAGGACATTAGGATCGTCAAAACGGACCAGTTGTTCCAGTTCTTTCTCCAGACTCTGGTAACTGACCCTTGAAGGATTCAAGAAGCCTTTCAATTTCTTTTATTTCGGAAGTCCAGATTGTATAATGGATTTCCGGGCGGCAATAGCCTTTTTTACTTCATCGAGATGAAGGAATAAATCGTGGTTATAAAAGGGTCTTAAATTCCAGCTTTTTTCGAGAATCTTAAGTGCTTCTTCGGATTTGCCCTGTTTATACAATCCCCAGCCTTTTGTATGCAAATACAAATAATTATCGGGGTTTATTTCCAGTGCCTTATCAATGAGTTCCAGTCCTTCGGGGATATTCAGGTCATTATCAATTAAAAACCAGGCAAGATTATATAGCCGGACTGGTTTTTGAGGTTCCAGCCTGAGAGCTTCACGATAATAATCTTCAGCCTTTGACGGCATTTCTGCTTCGGAATAAATGCCAGCCAGGCCTGTTATAATGTTTGCTTCCGGGACTGAAGCATCTCTGCATTCTGAAATATACTTCTCTGTATATTTATTTGCTTTCGTACTATCTCCTTCTGTATATGAAAGTACGGCTTGCCTGGAGATCAGCTCAGGATTGTCCGGAAAATCCTGTTCAGCTTTTTCATATAGTTTTTTCTCTTTCTTAAACATGTCCGGTTTTATGGTATGCGAATCCTAATGCATGTATAAGGCCAGACCGCTTCGGGTTTTGAATCCCACTTTTTATATATTTCCAGTGCTTTTTCCCCTTCCGGGATAGCTTTATCATATTGATGCAATCTGTTGTAGTTAACACATAGTCCATAATAATTGATTGGCGACTGATCATCCAGCTCGAGAAGCTGTCTTTCATAATTCATTGCATCATTTAATGTTTCAAAGAAAAGGGCATAAATATAATTTGAAAAGATTTTCTGCCACATTGTCATCTGATCCCTTTTCCCATAAAGTATCAGACACCACTTTTTAGCATCCTGGTATAAACCCTGGTTCCTGTAAGCAAAGGGAAGCATTATAGCGGGATAAATAAAGTTTGAGTCGATTGCCAGTGCCTGGGTATACATTTTTATTGCCGTATTATTATCACTTCTGGTGAAGGCTTTTTGTCCATAGATAAAATATCTGTATGCTTCAGGTGAATTAGTTGAGGCAAATCCTTTGTAATCAATAGGTAATTCCTTTTCTATTCCTGATATAATAAGGAAACTCTTTACCACCCGCGACAGTGAGTCGATGATATTAAGTATTTTCTCTGAAGGTCCATCGATTTGAAATGATTTAAAGACATCTTCTGTCTTTGAATCAATTAGTTGTGCGTTTATACGTATTATCGGATCTGACTGTTTTATGCTTCCAAAGATAAAGACGCTTGCATCGAGCTTTTGTGAAATTGTACTTGCTACGGAAGGTGTTATTGAAGCATAATTTGTATATCCTTTGCTTCGCAGTAAACCTGCAACTGATTCTGTTTGTCTGACTTTTAGTTCCTCCGAGTTTGAAAGAGAGGTTATCAGATTATCCTGAATTCCATCCTGCCAGATATCCCAGATTGTATCATTTGTCAGATTTTGAAAGGGTAAAACTAAAACAGAGATTTTACCGTCGGATGAGCGCAGATTTTCCAATCTGTTACGTTTAAATATTTTTGGAAAGACTACTGCTGCAGCAATGATAAGGATAATGCCGGCAAAAATCAGGTACAGATACCTGCCCGGTTTCCGCGGTTCCTCTGTAAATGCAGTGGTTTGCTGACCGGCATATTCTACAGATTCTGATCTTATCTCTCCGGAAGGTTGAAAGGCTTTATATCTGAGATACCATTTTATGATAACAGACAGATTGTTTAAGGCTGGTTTTACCTGTTCAGGATCAAAATCCTTAGGATGGGCACCATAGGTCGAAAGGCTGTTCAGGCCATCCATCGAAGTTATGATGTGGGAAGGAACCTTTTCTTCCTTGTTCAGCTTATCAATGATGCCTTTCAGAGGTTCGGTTTTCCTTGGTCTCTTTAATTCACTTTCGCACAGGTCAGTAATAATTACTTCAAGGCATCTTCTCGAATAGAGCATCAGCACATTCGGGTCATCTGATTTTATAAGCTGGTTCAATTCCTTTTCGAGTTCAGGGATCTGCTCCTTTAAGGAATCATGAAGGATCTCAATTTGCTTTATTTCAGCTGACCAGACTGCCATTTGTGTGGTATTCTGAGGATTATTAAGCTCGGTTTCAGTTTATTCCAGATGCAGGCTGCAGGTTACAGGTTATTAACCTGCAAAATGCAACTGAAAGTCTTTCTATAGGTAAATTTATGCTTTCTGTAAATCAAAGTCAAAGAATTGTGCAGTTTAAGACAATTCCGCCTTTTCAAAGCCACCTTCCGTCCGTTGCCTTATTTGTACGGCAGCCCCATCTTCTCTGCGATCTCCCGGAACCGTGGATTGTCACGCAATCCGTCATATACCGGAATTAAAAGATAAGGCAAATTGGGATCGCGTTCCTCATAAGCCATTTCCATCCAGTAAACAGCATTCTCAACATCACCGGCAAAAGCATAATACTGGGCAGGACCTGCATTTGATTCAGATGTGTAACCTTTGTTTTTTCTGCACGAAGATCTGCCAGCTTTTTCATGGCACCCCTGAAACCCGCTTCTGCATATCCTTCATCTAAAGCCCTGATGTACTCTTCATTTCCTTTCCAGCGCAATCTTAACATTTCCAGTCCTTCTTCATACCTTCCTGCAAGAAAAAGAGCATTGCAAATGTTTATTTCCGCAACACCCTGTGTCGGATTTATTTCCAGCGCTTCCCGGAATGCTTTTACAGCTTCATCATACTTCCGTACGAATAACAGATCAACTACCATAAAATGATTTTATTTTGGCATTCAGCGGATCGAGCTCAACTGCAATTTCAATTTGCTTCATTGCTTCATCGGGTCGTCCCGACAATATTAAGCAGGTGGGAATAAGCTGAATGAGCATCAGCATTGTTGGGATTCAGTTCAATTGCCTTTTTAAACGATGCTTCACCTCCTTTCCAGTCAAACCTGGTCCATGTCTTTATCCCGGCAAGAGTCTGATGTACCTCCGAAAGAGTGCTGTCCAGCTCGAGGGCTCTACTGATTGCTGCCTCGGCTTTTTCAGTTGCTTCCGGCACTCTTGTCACACCAGCCTGCTTGCGTGTATTCCAGACTCTGGCGATCCCTGCATAAGCAAGTGCAAAATCCGGATCTTTTTCTTTTGCCTGCTCAAAATATTTCAGTGCAAGAATAAAATCCTTTTCTTTTCCCTTGTTGAGATAAAAGCGTCCCATCATATAGTCTTCCCATGCTTCGGTACTGGCAGTTGGCACCCTGGCGATAAGCCGGGTTTCCTGCGGAGTCATGATCGCTTTTAATTCAGAGGCTACTGATTCGGCTATTTCACTCTGAATTTTGAAGAGGTTTTCGACTGCGAATATTTCATTCTGGTAAGATCCCCCCCACAGATGATCTTCTCTGGCAGCCCTGATCAGTTGCACCCTGAACCTGAAAGTATTGCCGAATTTCTGTCCGCTTCCTTCAACGATATAGTTCACCCCGAGTTCCTTTGCAATTTCAGGTATCGATTTGGATTTATTCCTGTATTGTTCCACAGATGTGCGTGAAATTACCCTCAGGTCACCAATCCTCTGGAGGTTGTTGAGGACTTCTTCCATCAGATCCGTCGATGAAATAGGCATTTGTGGTATCCGGACTGTCATTTCTGAAAGGAAGAACGGCAACAGATTTATCGAGGTTTGAGATCCCGGATTTTATTAGTCCTGTATCAATGACGTTTAACAATTTTAAAACAACAACTGTAACAATAATCAGAGCCAGAGCTGTCAGAACCGTAACAATCTTTTTCTTTTGTTTTTCCGGGGTTTTGGCAGAAATTTCGGTTTGTTTTACTGCTGATCTTTCCTGTTCTTCAAACGTCTGCTCCGGAATCTGTATTCCTTTATATTTCAGATACCACTTCAGGACTATCGCCAGGTTACTCAATACAGGTTTTACCTGCTCCGGATCGAAATCCTTTGGATGGGCACCATAGGTCGACAGGTCGTTAAGACCATGCATCGATGTAATGATATGGGAAGGGACCTTTTCTTCCTTGTTCAGCTTATCGATGATGCCTTTCAGTGGGTCAGTCTTACGTGGCCGCTTTAATTCCCGTTCGCAAAGATCTGTAATGATGACTTCGAGGCATCTCCTGGAATAGAGCATAAGCACATTGGGATCATCTGACTTTATCAACTGATCCAATTCCTTTCCCAGTTCAGGAATCTGACCTTTGAAGGATTCAAGAAGCTTATCTATTTCCTTTATTTCAGCAGACCAGATTTGCATTCAGCATTGAATAATTCAAATTTAAATAAAGTTATGAAAATTAAAGAAATAAGCCACATTAATGCCTAAAAAATTCTTGACCACAGAGTTACACAGAGGTTCCACAGAGTAACACAGAGCAAAACGGTTTGATAAATCCCCGCAAAGTCGTAACTTTAAGTACTCTAGGCACTCTAGTCACTTTAGGCACTTAGCACTTTAGTCACTATTTCATAAAATATGGAATCATGAAAAATCTCTTAACCATTCTAAGCATTGCAACTCTTCTTGTGATAATTAGTTGTACTTCAAAGGACAAATCCAAAATTGTAAAATTTGAAGGAAAAACCTTTGAACAGAAGTGGGCGATCAGGGATCTGAATCCGGACCTGCCGTCAGACTGGTCCGCATTCGAATTTTTTACTTTTGAAATGAATGCATCGTCAACACAGCGATTCTTTATAAACCTGTATGATTCTTCAGGGATGAGAAGACTGAGGATCGATACTTCCTTTTCAGGGTGCCTGGGTGCGGGCTTCAATTCCCCTCATGAATTTTCAGAAAAGGAATGTCGTAGGGAATGATATGGCTGCAATAGGGCAGAAAGGTATGCCCGGATTCGGCCTTGGTTTTACAGGTTCTGTCGGACCCATCAGCCATGTTGACTCTATTGGAATTTTAATGGAAGAACCTATTGGCTCCCCGACACTTGAGATCCGCAACGTCCATCTGACAATGACCGCTGAAGATACAATTCTCAGTCCCTTACCTCTTGTCGATGAGTTCGGACAATGGATCCCGGCTGAATGGCCAGGCAAGGCAAAAACCCTTGATGATCTGAAAGCCGCCTGGGATGAGGAGGATAAGGCACTGCAGACCGGCAGGTTCAATGTTTCAAAGTATGGAGGATATCTGGAAACCAATGCAAAAGCAACCGGATTCTTCCGTGTTGAAAAGATCGATGGCAAATGGTGGTTCATCGATCCTGAAGGTCATTATTTCATTTCAACAGGCAGCACCGGGATAGGACCCGGAGGATCGTTTGCGCGTGTTGAGGGACGGGAATATATATATACGGCATTCGTTCCTGAAGATCTTGCTCAGTCAGGCAAAAGGGTAGGTAAGGCCTCTTTTTTTACATGGAATCTATATCGCAGGTTTGGTCCTGATTATTATCAGAAGTGGATGGATTTCACCGTAAGGAGAATGGACGACTGGGGTCTGAATACTATTGCCAACTGGTCGGATGCCAGCCTGGGACGCACTAAAGGGAAACCCTATGTGGCGACACTCTCGGGCTGGGGATTTGAGGCAAGGACCATGGGGATGCCGGATGTTTATGCCCCGGATTACGCTGAAAAAGTAAATGAAGCGGCCGCACGCCAGTGTGCTCCGCTCAAAAATGACCCTTACCTGATCGGTTATTTCGTTGGTAATGAACCGCCATGGCCGGGAAGGGAAATGGAGCTGGTAAACGTGATTCTTGAAGGAGATGAAACACCGATGAAGGCCGCTCTGCTAAAATACCTTGCAGATGGTGACACTCCTGAACGCCGCAGAGACATTTGTATATGACACCTATACAAAGTTTATCACCATCGTAAATAAAGCCATAAAAAATCAAGATCCGAATCACCTGAACCTTGGATTACGGTTTGGAGGGAATCCTCCGGATGATCTTGTTAAAGCATCAGCCTCAATCGGATTTGATGTGTTCAGCCTTAATATATATGGTTACAGTGCTTATCCTGACAGGCTTAAGAAAATAGACGAATTAACTGGTCTGCCGATAATCATTGGTGAATTTCATTTCGGAACACCCGGCACGGGGACTTTCACCAGGTTTGAGGCAAACCATCAGCCAGGAAGAACGGGGAGTGGCCTACCGGTATTATGTTGAGAATGCAGTGGCGCACCCATCACTGATAGGTACGCACTGGTTTCAGTGGTGGGATCAGCCGTCAACAGGCCGAGGGGACGGCGAGAACTATAATATAGGACTTGTTGATGTTACTGACCGGCCTTACAAAGAGCTTATTGATGCAGCCAGGGAAACACATCAGAGATTATTTGAAATCCATTCCGGTAAAATTCCTCCGACCGACAGAAAAGCTATAACTCAGTAATCAGCCTATTGTGACCATTTGGAAGGCTTCCTGTCCCAGCGGTGCTTTTCAAGCTCTTTCATAAGGTTCGCATCCAGCGGTCCTGCATCACTTGTTGCCAGGTTTGATTTGGCATGAGCCGGTTTCCGCATGCCAGGGATAATAGTACTGACGGTTGGTTCACCAAGAATGAATCTCAGTGCCATTTCAGACATTGTCATGCCTTCAGGAACCAGTGGTTTAAGAGCATCTGCACGTTCCACACTCGGGATGAGGTTCTCGGGAACAAAATAGGTGTTCCGCCAGTCTCCGAAAGGCCATTTGCTGTCTTTTGTCAGCGTTCCGGTAAGTGTACCTTCATCGAACGGAACCCTTGCAATCACTGCCAACATTCATCTCGCGGCATGCAGGAAAAAGTTCATCTTTGGGATTCTGATCGAAGATATTATAAATGACCTGAACAGAATCAATAAGATCCGCTCTTAACAGCTTTTACTCCGTTCCATGGCTCCCAGCGGTTCAGGCTGATACCGATTGCATGAAACAGTCCCTGTTTTTTAAGATCAAGCATTTTATTGATCCCCCTTTCATCTTCGAGCCAAGTGATCTTCCCATGTGTGGAATTGCATGAGGTCGAAATATTCGAGTCCGGCATTTTTAAGGCTTTTCCTTACGTACTCCTCTATATGGTCAGGAGGAAAGCAATCGTCGAGAGAGAATTCATGTCTGGCCGGCCATTTGAAATTCTTCGGAGGCATTTTTGTTGCAGTATAGAGCTTTTTGTCTTTATTGGCCCTGACAAGCTGTCCAAGGAGACTGTTCGCTCTTGCCGGCCCCATAGCCCCATGCTGTATCGAAAAAATTGCATCCCAAATCAACAGCAAGCTGAAGTGACCGCATTGATTCTTCATCATCCGAACCGGTCCAGCCAGCCATTCCCCACATGCCGTAGCCAATTTCGCTTACTTTCCAGTTTGTTCTTCCGAATGTTCTGTATTTCATAGTTCTGAGTTTAGGATCACCCCCTTTCTCGTTTCCCCCAAGGGGGAAAAGTTTTTTTCCTGCCCCTCTGGGGGAAGGTCAGGAAGGGGGCAATTATAATTAAAAATCTTATTATTCTTGGTCCAGATAATCTTAAATTCTTCTTAAAGATATATTAATCATGGATTTTTAAGCACTTTTAAAGAATTCCCGAAAATTTATGTTCCATGAAATTCTTGAGTTTCTCTTCAAACCTCAAATGCATCCTGAGAATGTTATTATCTGTCATCTTAAGCGTATATCCTTGGAAATCATGATATAATGCAATACCTCCCTGTCTCCAGGGATGAGGTTCCGGGAAATAAATATATACATTATATGAAGAATCAGGAGCTCCGGATGAGACTCCGCTAAGGGTCTGTTTTTCAATGTCCCATTTGACGTCTTCCAGTTCCACTGCCCCCTGGAGGATATGGCGGTCGGTCGAAATGATCTTTGGAACATCCGGCTTATCATGTATGGACAGGAGCAGAACTGAAGCAGGAGGGATACTTGCTTTCAGTTCATTCCTAATCTCACCGTAATAACGGCAATTCCAGAAATCGTAAGCGATATAGGTTTTATTGTCATCGAGCCAGAAACGGTTTAGTGGCAATACAAATTCCCTCATCTCAGATTCATCGCTGTTGAAAAATCCTGCTACAGTCCATTCGCCGAATGGTTTTTTAACATTTAAAGCAAAAATCCTGTGCTGGTCGGTATCAAACAGATCAACCGGACGAGCTGCCTCTCCCCATGACGGGAGTGTCTTTTTAAGGATCTCAAGCCTGACAGGATCAAGATCAGGAAGTCTGTCGCCTGAAATAATATTACCACCGGTAAGTGCCAGAAGCGTAGCTGCTGCCTGTGCCCTGGAAGGTGATAAGAGGCTCATGCAAAGATGATCAGCATCGTTGATCCATGTGCGTTTATGGAAATACCAGCGTTTCGCCGCTGCGGGAGAGCTGCTTGCTGAATGTGTGAAGTACGTTTTCCAGGCCTCTCTTTCATAGCCGTAATTCTGGTCAAGCTCAATCCTCATGCTGTCGATCAAGCCGACAGTTATGGGCCCGGGTCCGCAGTCCTGCAGGTGGCAGTCGTTGCCAATGGCATTTCTCATAATCTCAAATCCCCTGCGGTAAGCCATTGCTCTGGTGACTGAAGGGTCAGAATAATGATGAGCCGACAGTAATGACCAGTCAACGAAATCGATCTTGATCATTTCGTAGCCCCACTGTTTTGATACCTTTTCAAACAGATCAGACATCCACTTTGCTGCTTCGGGATGAGTGATATCCAGTCCGTATCGTTTCGGGGTTTCGTTCCGTGCCCAGTCGGAATCCTCGGATGGCCATGGTCCCACTCTCTTTAAACTTCCGTCAGGATGTTTTATAAGCCAGTCCTTATGCTTTTCAAATATTCCGGTTGGTTCGGAGATGACATATGGGGCGATCCAGAGACCAGGCTTCAGACCAAGGGACTTAATTCTGTCGGCCAGCCATTTCATGCCGTGGGGGAACCTGTCGTTGCTGTCCCATTCCCCGTGCCACCTCTGGTAACCCTCATCAATCTGAATATATTCAAGCCCGTATGGTTTCAGTCCCCTGGCAGCATACTCCGCATTCCGGATGACTTCATCCTCGGTCACATGTTCGTAGGTAAAGAACCAGTTGCACCATCCGTTTACAATTGATGACGTCCTTGCGCTGTTGATCTTTCCCATTATTGAAGCATATTCCTCAAGCGCTGAATAGATATCTCTGCCTATCAGCAGGACAAACCTGTTGGAGCGGGCCTTTTTTCCGGCCCCAAGGACAAAACCATCAGACATGACTGATTGTGCAATAAGTCCCGTACCTTCTTCCGATTCACGACTTGCTGATATTTTTCCCTGTGCTGTAAGGTTTTCCACAGCCCCAGCGACCAGACCCTCGCGGTCATAACTGCTGAACAGGCCTATGTTCCACCAGCTTATACGTTCATTTTTATCAGGGGAGCTGAAATCAATCACTTCTCCAGGATCATAATACATCGGGCCGTTGGTAAGCAATTTTGAAGTCCTCGGCCAGTGGAGATACCCTTCATTCGCGGCATTTGCACAAACAGGCTCCAGTCTTTGGAGTATAACCGGTTTTGCGGTGCGGTTCTGGCATTCGGCCTCAAAAAACACGGCGTTGAAGGCTATTGTAGAGGAAGATCCTGAGATTTAGGCTGATCTGTTTCCGGGATTCAAATGAACTAATTGTTATTAACAGACAATCTCCCAGCTGGTCATGAATTCTGGACAAATCCACCGAGTGCCTCATGGCTGCCTGCCCGGTGGAAATAAAGCCATTACCTGTAAGAGCGCGGACAACGGATCCAGTCAGCAACCGTTCACCATTTCTTCTTATTACATTCAGACGTCCCGATTTAGTGTCAGCAATAACCGAGAAGAAATCATTCTGAAATATCTGTGAATGCGGAACGGCTGTGGAGCCATACAGATCAGTTTTAGCTGCAAATGGCAATGTTAGTCCGGCTGCCTGGAGCCTGAGAAGGAAGTCCCTCCGGCTCAATGTTGATCTATTGCTCATTATCGGAAGATTATTTTGAGTTTAAACAATAGGTCCGTAGGAGTGGCATTTTCAATGTAAACCACTGCAAGCAGAGTTATTCGCTTCATCATTTTTTCCCGGGCCGGTTTATAAATTGATCCAGGTTTCCATTCGGGAAATTCTTCTGACATGCTCAGGTTATATCCGATTTCAAAGATAACCCGGATATCATTTATCATTCCGTCAAATTTCCAGATATCCGGTTCATAGTTATCTGATGGTTTGTGATAATGCTCCATTATCCATTTTTCTGTTTCAGCGAGTCCCCATTCTTTACCATGTTCCACGTCATCGATCCCTTTTGACGGATATAAAGCAGGCACGCCAGCGATTGCGAAATTAAGATGATCGGATCGGAAAAAGCCGCCTTTTTCGGGTGCCGGATCCGGACTTGCATAGCGGCCATATTTTTCAAGGACAGCAATAGCATAATCATCGAGTTCAGAGTTACCGAAACCGATAATAGTCATATCATTAGTTTTCCCGGAAATGTTCAGGGCATCCATATTAATCACTGCCGCAGTTTTATTCAGCGGGAATAGTGGATTCACGGCATAGAACTTGCTGCCAAGCAATCCCTGCTCTTCAGATGTAACCGCCAGGAAAAGTACAGAGCGGTCCTGTCTTTTCGGGAGACTTGCAAAGGCTTCAGCAATTTCGAGAAGTGCAGCTGTTCCCGTTGCATTATCGACCGCACCGTTTAAAATTGAGTCCTCATTCACGATGAAAGCGGGATTGACCCCAAAATGATCCCAGTGTGCGGTATAAATAATATACTCATCAGGCCGTTCCGATCCGGGCAACAGGGCCGCCACATTGTTCGATTTTACAGTCTCCGTCTTATTCCTGAAGCTGACTGATGCTTTAAGGTTCGTCTTAACTGAATTAAAGCCGCGTGTGGCTGCAGAGGCAATTATCTCATTATAGTTAAAACCTGCTGATTCAAATATTTTTTGAGCGCTTTCTGTCGTCACCCATCCCTGGAACTGCAGGTCTGATTCAGAAAGTTCATTCCCTTTCAGGCTGTAATCAGGACCTGTCCAGCCGTTCTGGACGACTGCCCAGGGATAGGCAGCAGCGCCGGTTTCATGAATTATGATCGCAGCAGTTGCACCCTGGCGTGCCGCTTCTTCAAACTTGTATGTCCATCTCCCGTATATTGTCATGGCTTTGCCTGTGAACAGGTTGGTGTCACCCGTGGCATATCCCGGATCATTTATCAGCATCAGAACAGTTTTCCCCTTCACATCCAGTCCCTCATAGTCGTTCCAGTTATATTCCGGAGAATTGATACCATACCCGACAAAAATGATTTCTGAATTTTCAATTTCGATATTTTCGCTTGTCTGCGGGGTTCCTCCGGCAAATTCATCATAGTATTTCAGGATAAGGTTCTGCTTTCCTCCGGTTATTGTCAGCTTCATTGAGGTATCAGCGGTCATTCTTATAAGCGGCACTTCCTGGAAATAGCTTTCACCGTTGGCAGGTTTGAGGCCTGTTTGCCGGAACTGGTCAGCAAGATATCTGATTGTTTTTTCTTCTCCCTCAGTTGCGGGAAACCTGCCCTGAAAATCATCCGATGCAAGAACTGAGATATGCTCCTTCATCTCATCAGCGGTGATTGTCCCAAGAGCCGATTTAATTATTTTATCTTCTGAATCGCAGCCGGCAGCAGCTGATATTACAGCTAGTAATGGTAACAGAGTTTTTTTGAACATAATCATATTGAATTAAATTTCCCTGAATTTCCTGTTTTGTAAATTTATTTTCTGAAGTCAAGGGTAATGGAACCGGTTTCACTGGAAAGATCAATTTCTTTTGTAACCCGGTTCACAGTCACTTTGTATTTCCCATAAAAAGCCGGA
>CAWHGX010000050.1:0-84534 GCA_963828775.1 uncultured Bacteroidales bacterium
TGTGTTTTGTACCCTGTTCATAGCTGTATGCTATTTCAATAAGCAGGGGTTCACTCCATGCCCTTCCGAAAAAAGTAATACCCACAGGCAGATTTTCAACAAATCCCATAGGGACAGTGATAGCAGGATAACCCGAGATGGCCGGAAGGGATGAACTTCCTCCGACAAAGTGATCTCCAAGTATAAGATCGGTCTTCCATGCAGGCGAACCGGTTGGAGCAATCAGAGCATCAAGATCATTGGAATTCATTATCCTGTCAATCCCGTTTTCCCGGGTGGCTTTCAACATTTTTTCAAGCGACTTTTTATAGTCAGGCGAGGAGAGACCGCCTTTTTTGTCGGCCATCTCAAAGATTTTCTGGTTGAAATATCTGAGCTCAATAGAATCAGATTTATTGAATTCGATCAATTCACTGAGATTATTAACCGGCGCATCATTATCCAGACCTTCAAAATACCTGTTAAGTCCGTCCTTGAACTCATAAAGCAACACTTCGAAAGATGCATCACCATATTCTGAGCTTTTTGGAGCTTCTACTTCAATCAATACCGCTCCCTGGCTATTCATGAAGTTTATTGCCTGCCTCATAAGTGAATCTACCCTGTCTGAAAATCCTCCTGAATTTTTAATTATTCCAATGCGTTTACCCCTGAGTCCATCTTTATTAAGCGATTTTGTATAATCTGTAAGAAACCTGCCCGATGAAGCCAGTGTTTTCGAGTCGGCGGAATCAATTCCCGTGAGGACGCCTAAACAGGCAGCGACATCTTCAACTGTTCGTCCCATCGGTCCGGGAGTATCCTGAGTAAATGAGATCGGGATTATCCCGGTCCTGCTTATTAATCCGACTGTCGGTTTCAAACCTACAATACCATTATTGTTTGAAGGGCAAACTATTGAGCCATCTGTTTCTGTACCGATAGCTGCCACACAAAGGTTTGCTGAAACTGCAACTCCTGATCCGGAACTTGAGCCGCATGGATTGCGGTCGAGGATGTATGGATTTTTTGTCTGGCCTCCAACACCGCTCCATCCGCTTGTTGATGAGGTGCCACGGAAATTTGCCCATTCGCTCAGATTTGACTTTGCAATTATCACTGCTCCTGCCTCCCTGAGCTTTCTTGCAACCGGACTGTCGCTCTTCGGGAAAGAATTTCTCAATACCGTGGCACCAGCAGTATTTGGCATTTTGTCGTGAGTGTCAATATTATCTTTCAGTACAACGGGAATACCGTACAGCGGCCCTCTCGTTTTTCCTTCAACGAATTCCCTGTCGAGCTCTTCAGCGATCTCCAGGGCATCGGGATTAACCATAATTATAGAATTCAGGGCAGGACCGTTTTCATCAATAGCCTGTATCCTTTCAAGATAAGCTGACACCACCTCAGTTACTGTATATTTCCCATCCCTGTAACCCTGCTGCAGTTCTTTAATGGTTATTTCTTCAAGCCAGGAGTTATCAGGCTGATTCTCGGTCAATGTCGGTTTATTGTCGCGCGATCTGCATGCGGATAAAATAACAATGACAAACAAAATGTTAAAAAGATAGAATATCCGGTTTTTCATAATCTGCACAAATTTATATTCCTGGTTGCATGCCGTTTCTACAATAATACGATTTATCGTGAATATAAAAAATTATTATTGAAACTGCATGCATGCAGTTTCTGTTGTGGTAATTTATTTAATTTGAATATATTTGTTTTAACCAATGCCTAAACAGGCAAATGAGAAATATTTACCTGCAAATTCCCATTAGTTCAAAGGATATATCAGATATGGCCCTTGCAACTGTTACAAGGACTGAAGGATCTACGCCCCAGAAGCCCGGAAGCTCAGCACTTTTCAGCAGGAACGGACTCCTGGCAGGCACTGTAGGCGGGGGTGTCCTTGAAGGAAGGGTACAGGCAATCGCAAAAGAATCACTGCTATCCGGGAAACCGTATCATCATCTTTTCAGGCTCGACAGCAGCATTTCAGATGGCGAAGACGCCCTATGCGGTGGTAAAATAAGTGTGCTGATCGATCCGTGCCTGTCGGAACATATTCCGGCACTGGAGGCTCTGAGAAAATCATCCGGATCAAGGATCCCGGGAGTTTTAATAACACTGGTCACAAATGCCGGGAACGATATAACACTCATAAACAGGTATTGGACGACAGGCAAAGACATAAATCTTATCCATCCGGAATTAAGACAGTTGGTTGAACACGAGATCGACGGTCTCATTTCCGGATCCGATTCCTATGATCTCAGGGAGATTAAACTACCTGACACAGGTAAAGAACCTTCACGTATGATTTTTCTTGAGCCCGTGATTCCTCCACCACGCCTTATTATTGCCGGGGCAGGACATATAGGCAAAGCGCTTTCTCAGATAGGAAGCATGCTTGATTTCGAAGTAACGGTCATTGATGACCGGGAGGAATTTGCCAATCCTGAAAATATCCCTTATGCTGATCACATTCTCAACGGGGATATTGGAAAGGCAGTTACCCGGATTGAAAAAGGGGCTGATACATATATTGTAATTGTTACCCGCGGGCATCACGATGACGGTAATGCTCTTAAAGCTTGCATAGGCTCGGATGCTGCCTATATCGGAATGATCGGAAGCAAAAACAAGGTTTCCCTGATGCACAGGGAGTTCATTGAGAAAGGCTTTGCAACACAGGAACAATGGAACAGGATCTTTGCACCTGTTGGTTTGGATATCAGATCAAAAACTGTTGAAGAGATCGCTGTAAGCATCGCAGCACAGCTGGTGCAGGTAAAAAACAAACCGCGTATCTCGAACCACGGATCATTGTGAATTATGGGAGAAATTTGGGCTATAGTACTTGCTGCAGGTGAATCGAAAAGGATGAAAGTTCCGAAACTGCTTCTTCCTTTTAATGGAAAGACCATGATAGAAAAGGTGGTTGAAAATGTTATGCAGTCGGAAGTTTTTCATACATTAGTGGTGCTCGGTTCTTACAGGAATGAGATACTTGGAGTTATAAATCATCTGGCGGCAAGTTACTGTTACAACGAAAATTACAGGAATGGAATGCTCTCATCAGTTCAATGTGGATTTAAAAGTCTTCCGGAATATTATGATGCGGTTCTTGTCTTTCCCGGTGACCAGCCAATGATAGGACCGGAAGTCACAAATATGATTATAAAAGCATACCGGGAATCAGGCAAGGGGATCATTATTCCTGTCTACAGGAAGAAACGGGGACATCCGATGCTGATAGATTTCAAATACAGGGAGGTGGTCGATGAACTTCCGGATGATGAAGGATTACGGTCTCTTGCAGTCAGGTACCATGATGATGTATTTGAGGTAAAAACCAAATCACAGGGGATCTTGAAAGATTTTGATACAAAAGAGGACTATCTAAATGAAATAAATAACAGCAAATATGGAACAGAAAATCAGGTTTAATCTTAACGGAAAAAGGACCGAGATAACCACTGATCCGAATCAGACACTGCTCTGGGTGCTGAGGAATCAGCTGGGACTCACCGGAACCAAGTACGGCTGCGGAACAGGATTCTGCGGTGCATGTACTGTGCTCATCGACAGGGAAGCTGCACGGTCGTGCATGCTGCCTGTAAGTGATATTGCGGGTAAAGAGGTTATTACTATTGAAGGACTGGCCCGTGGAGGAAAACTCCATCCAATACAGAAAGCTTTCATAGAACATGATGCGTTGCAGTGCGGATACTGTACTCCGGGAATGATAATGACAGCTGCAGCAATGCTTATTAAAAATCCATCTGTGTCGCGTCAGGAGATCATTGACGGACTGGAGGAGAACCTGTGCCGGTGCGGTGCTCATACCAGAATACTTGATGCGGTTGAAACAGCAGCAAAAGAAATGAAAGGAGGGAAGTAATAATGAAAAAGACTGATTCAGTGGAAAAAGCTGAAACCGGAACTGGAAAAGGCACCGGTATGCAGAGAAGAAGTTTTGTCAAATTGCTGGGCGGCGGTATATTTATCTTCTTCCAGCCATGGAATATCCTCGATCTCTCTGATCTGGCTGTCCCACAGGCAAGAAGCCTTCCAAAGGATTATAATGCTTTTCTGCAAATCGCTGAGGATGGTACTGTTAAGTGTTTCACGGGAAAGATAGAGATGGGACAGGGAGCTATTACATCTCTTCCTCAGATGATGGCTGATGAGCTGAACGTTCCGCTGGAAAAGATCAGGATTATTATGGGCGATACTGATCTGTGTCCGTATGACGCCGGAACCTGGGGTTCACAAACCATTCAGACCTTCGGCCCGGCAATGAGGGCAGCTGCAACTGAGGCAAGAGGCGTTCTTGTTGATCTTGCATCTGCAAAACTCGGAGTCCCTGCTTCCCAGCTGGAAGTAAAGGATGGCATTGTTATAGATACAAAGGATCCGAAGAAAAGAGTGAGTTACGCTGAGCTGGCAAAAGGTAAAAAACTTGAAAGATTTCTCGATGTCAAGCCTTCGGTTGAGGATCACACGAAATTCACGTATATAGGGAAATCATATAAACATGTCGATGCCAGGGTAAAAGTTACAGGAGAGGCAAAATATGCCGGTGACTATAAGCTTCCGGGAATGGTTTTTGCCAGGATATTGCGGCCGCCATCGCATGGAGCAAAACTGACAACTGTCGATATATCCGGAGCTGAGCAGGTTCAGGGCACACAGGTTGTCAGGGATGAAGACTTCATTGCGGTGCTGAATGAAAACCGCGACAGAGCCGATGAAGCAGTCGTGAAGATAAAAGCCGAATATTCTTTCAATGAACTGAAAGTAAATGATAAGACACTTTATGACAGGATGGTGGGAGCTGATTCAAGGGTGAACGTGATGAGAACGAACGGAGATATGGAAGCAGGCTATCAGCAATCTGACAGAATATTTGAATCTGAATTTCATGATCCTTATGTTGCGCACGCAGCAATTGAAACACATACAGCCCTGGCAAATCTTGAAGGTGATAAAATGACTGTCTGGGCCTCCACCCAGTCACCTTTCGGCCTTCAGGACGGGATTTCCCGGGAGTTGGGATTTCCAAGGGAAAAGGTAAGAGTGATAACCCCTTTTGTTGGCGGGGGATTCGGTGGGAAAGCCGCTTATCAGCAGGGTGTTGAAGCTGCCAGACTTGCAAAAATGAGCAAGAAACCCGTGATGGTCGTCTGGACAAGAGATGAGGAGTTTTTTTATGATACATTCCATCCGGCAGGGGTTTACCGTGTCAGGTCGGGAATTGATAAATCCGGTATGATCAAACTGTGGGATTTTAATGTATACTATGGTGGCACAAGAGGTTCTGATACGATCTACGACGTTCCAAATGCTAAGACAACCAGCTACGGCCAGAATATGGATGCTGTTCAGATCCATCCCTTTGGGACAGGTGCCTGGCGTGCTCCCAATAATAATTCGAATACTTTTGCCAGGGAGTCGCAGATTGACATTATGGCGTCAGCAGCAGGTATCGATCCGCTGGAGTTCCGTCTCAGGAATCTTAAGGATGAAAAAATGATAGCCTGCTGGAAGGCAGTAGCTGATAAATTCGGGTATGTGCCGGCCAAGACTCCGGGCGGAAGAGGAATAGGAATAGCTTGCGGAACAGATGCCGGAACGTGGGTGGCAATGATGGCTGAGGTAAAAGTTGATAAAAATTCAGGACAAATCCAGGTAGTTCGCGTTGCATGTGCCCAGGATATGGGAATGTGTGTCAATCCTCAGGGTGCCCTGCTCCAGATGGAAGGTTGTATAATGATGGGACTCGGTTATACGCTGACGGAAGAGATCCAGTTTGAAGGTGGTAATATTAAAAACCGTGGTTTTGACAGTTTCGAAATACCCCGGTTCTCATGGCTTCCAAAAATGGACTGTATTATTCTTGACAGGATGAATCAGCCACCCAAAGGCGGCGGAGAACCTGCAATCATTGGCATAGGAGCAATTGTAGCAAACGCAATTTATGATGCTACCGGTGCAAGATTGTATGATTTACCATTTACTCCGGCAAGAGTGCTGGAAGCACTGAAAAAGGTATGACGGCCAGACTAAATGGTGAGGAGTGGGTTTAATTAGTAGATAAACAAAAACAGTAACGGCAGTATTATTCCTATCGCGGTGAGGATAGCCCCCCTGCGGGTGATCCCGTTTTTCCCCTTTACCAGGAAAAGACCCGTGACTGTTACAAGGATAAGTGATATACAGAATATATCACTGAAGTATTTCCACCATACACCGGGATTATAATGCAAAAAGTTTATCTGGTAAAACAGGGGTCTTTTGCTTATCCTCTCAATAGTGCCTTCTCCCGTCAGTGTATTTATCCTGACAGAACCTCCTTCAATAAATATTGTGAGAACATTCCCTGATGGGAAATAATAGGTTTTGTATTCAGGAGCCCCCGGAACCTTTTTAAGTATATCCAGTACCGTCTCCTTATTAAGGGTTTCCCTTGTGAACTTCACATCTGTTTTAAATCCCGTATTTTCAATAATGTAATTCGGATTCCAGTCATGCTTGTGATTCAGAGCAATTCCTGAGACCGCATAGATAATTGTAAGTCCGGCAATAAGATACCCAATGTCACGATGGGTTATCCTGTTAAGCTTTGAAAATTTCATGTAATTATAATTAAATAGTAGAGACGTTGCATGCAACGTCTCTACTTATAAATTGTAACCATAATTACCGGTTTATTTCACAACCTCGTGTTTGTTGTATATCATCATAAGGTCGGCAAGAACGGGTTGGGAAGCCAGGGCTTTAGCGGTTTCGCAGGTATCAGCACCAACAGCTTTTGCAACACCTTCGCCTTCATGCATTTCTGCCATTTCTGCGGAAGGTGTTGCTGCGACCTGGGTAATGGTTCCTTCAACAACTATTTCGCTGCCAAGTAATTCCATCGGGAATTTTGGCATCTCTTCACCGGCCTGGACATATAACCTGACATCAGGATTCTCGCCTGTAATGAATAGTTTTTTGCCGCTGTGAGTACAAACATGAACAACTTTCCCTTCAACACTAATGGTTTTTCCGACATAGCTGCCAGCATTCTCTATCAGGGCAGCAAATTCAACTTTATCAGAACTATCAGTTCCTTCAACTTTGGCTGCTGCCTCTTTTTTACCTGTATTGCCACAGGATGATATCAGTAAAACGATAATTGAGATTGATAAAAGCTTTTTGATCATATCTTTAAGGATTTAGTAATAAGTTTTATTAAAAAGTTCCGCAAGATATAATTTTTTTTCAATTCATCCAATGATCATCCTATCAAACATAAGAACCCTGATTTAAAGTTCCCAACCCGGCCTGTATTCCCTTGTCAGGAATTTATTTGCTTCGGGAAGGTTGGTTATTTTCATGTTAGCAGTATCATATTCAACTCTCTTCCCTGCCCGCAGCGCAACAGCACCCAGGTTGATTGTTTCAGTTACGGGACCGGCCAACAGGAAGCTTCCGGGCGTTTGGGTTTTATTTCTGAAAGCATTGATCCAGACATCGTCGCCTCTATACCCTTCAGCCTCTTTTGCTCCCTCTTTTGCCAGGTAATTCATTTTGCTTTCAGGGATCAGCACAGGATTTTCGCCCCTGAATCCGGCGATTATCTTTCCTTTATCTCCGACAAACATCATGCCTTCGCGAGTCAGAGTTTTTCCTGCAGCCCTGAGTTCGTCCGGGACAAATGGTCTCATTCCTCCGTCGTACCAGTAGAGCTCGAATGGTGGAAGATCAGTCTGTTGAGGGAACTGAAAGCGGATCATGCAGGAAAGGGGAAATGCAACATTGTTTTCTACTTCGACCGCAACATTTTCACGGAGAGTACAGGTAGTTGTAGCATACGCTTCTGCACTGATGGCAGGGGTTCCTATATTGAAAGCAAGGAACAGGGGGAACAGGCTGTAGTGTCCCATATCTGCAATACTGCCGCCTCCAAAGTCGTACCAGCCGCGGAAGACCGCGTGTGTGAAATTTGGATGATAAGGACGATCCGGAACCGGACCAAGCCACAAGGACCAGTCGAACCCTTTCGGCACAGGCGGTCTGTCAGCAGGGATTGCCTGCCATTGTGGCCATACCGGCCTGTTCGACCAGTTGTGAATTTCTTTCAATGTTCCGATAAATCCTGCTTTAATCCAGCCTTTTGCCACATCATATCCAGGTCTTCTGCTCCATGCCAGCAGATGGGTGCTTAAACCTGTTTTCCTGGCCGTCTCGAGCGTAAGCCTGCCTTCATATATCCTGTTTGCGATGGGCTTGTGTGTAACCACATGCTTGCCCTTTTTCATCGACGCTATTGCGACAGTTGCATGAAGATGATCAGGTGTCATGATTTTGATGGCATCAATGTCCTTTTCCATTTCAAGTAATTCCCGGAAGTCAGTATATGAGGAGCATCCCTTGTAACTACTTGAATCTTTGGATTTGGCATAATATTTATTTATAAATTCCTGACCGATATCCCTTCCGCCGGGAATTCCCTTGAATTTTTCTCCCCAGGTTTTATCCTGTAAAGCTGTCCTGATGTCGTTCCTGATCCCGTTAAGTGACCAGTCCACATAATCAGTGGTAAACTTATTTGGATCAGCTACAGCAACAATCTGAAGAGCAGGATTTGCGACAAGGCCCGTCATTTCTCTTAGTCCCTGGGTACCGCATCCTATGTACCCTAGAGTAAGTTTGTCATTAGGAGCCACATAACCGGGTCCACCAAGAACTTGTCTCGGAACAATTGTAATCGCCAGGGAGGCAGTAGCTGCTGATCCCAGGAATTTACGCCGATTGATTTTTTTTAAAGTTGACATTTCAGAATAATTATGAGTGTTTGATTAGAGAATAAAAATGCCTGACACAGATATAAATATGTACAATATCAAATTTAAGGAAATGGTCAGATTAAATTATGTCGGTTGAGTAATTTTTTTATAAACTTTGGTGACGCCGGAATGATTTCTGCAATTATAGAAGGCTGATCCGGCACAAAAGACCTCTGTCAGGGAAAGAATGTTAAAAATTGTGAAAAGAATCAATCTAAGGCGGCTATTAAATACTTTTAATGGAATGGAATATTTACCTTTGAACAGATGTCTATCATTATAAACCAATAAAATCATATTGAAGATGAAGAAAAATTTGACGATGCAGATTCTGTCTTTAACAGTTCTTTTTGCTTTCCTCTGTATGCCGATGGCTATAAATGCTCAGGGCTCAAAGGCTAATTTCGCCGGGAAATGGGCTTTAAATGCCGAAAAAAGCGACATGGGACAAGCACCTCAGGGTGGCGGCGGCGGTGGTCCGAGGATGGGCGGCGGCGACTTTACCGCAACTCAGGACGCCAATCTTTTAACGGTTGTAAGGACACGTACCGGTCAGGATGGCCAGGCGGTGACTACAGAAACCAAGTATACTCTTGACGGGAAAGTAAGCGTCAATACTACAGCCAGAGGCGAAAGCAAATCAACTGCAACGTGGTCAGCTGACGGAAAATCACTTACTATTGTGACTACCAGATCATTTGAACGCGACGGACAGACAACAGAAATGAAAACAACCGAGGTATGGAGTCTGACCAGCCCGACAGCTCTTTCAGTTGTTTCTACAATGACTACCCCGAACGGTGAACGTAAAACCACTATGGTTTATGATAAAAAATAACCTGGAGGAGTAAATACCCTGTTTAAGACCGCAAAGCTTTAATCCTTTGCGGTTTTTTTGTACATTAGCTTTCGAGTTACATCATCCGCAGAAAAATTCATCATATCAGGTAATCTGTTATAAATCACATAAATGAGAAAGCCAATGATATCAAATATTAAAAAAGGAGTACTATTGATTTTAGCTATATCAATATTTTCTTCATGTGCAGAGACTTCAAAAAACCTTGATCAGATATTCAATCTTAAAAGGATCGCAGGCGGGAATTCTGATATTAGCCGGATTTCAGATGGCCGGGGCTTTGAAGGGAAAGTACTGAAAGTTAAACCCTCAGGAGAAAACACTTCTGTAACGATCTGGAAAACAGGTGACAATGGAGACTGGACAGATGCAAATTATTTTATCTTTGAGATATTCGGAGATAACGGTTACAGCGGAGTCATTACCCTCGAGTTTTATAAAAAGGGTCTCCGTACATCTGAAAAGGTTGTACTTCAGAGCGGAGAGGTAACCGAAACGGAAAAGGAATCTCCCTGGTTATCATGTCTTCTGGGGATAAATCCTTCATTGAAAACGAAAGTGGTTTTTCCGTTAAGCTACCTGAATGCCCAGGAGATATTCATTCCCCGGTCGCCTCGCCAGCTGAAAGGGACAATTACCGGAAACCGTCTGGATCCGGACGATATCATTAAAGTTGACCTGAAATTCGGACCCTTCAGTGAACCTTATTTCATGCCGGCTTATGAAGTAGCATCGATAGGACTATATGATTCCCTGCCTGAACCATATGAGTCCGTCTCCGAACCGGTAATTGATGCTTTCGGACAGTGTACATACAGGGATTGGCCGGGTAAAATTAAGAATGAAGAAGAGCTTATATCCCTGAATATAGAGCTCGAAAAGTCGGTGTCAGGTTCAGCGTTTAACAGTGAATTCAGTAAATACGGAGGATGGAAGGCCAGGCGGTTTAAAACAACAGGGTTTTTCAGAACCGAGCACGATGGTAAGAGATGGTGGTTAGTTGATCCTGAAGGATACGCTTTTCTGAGTGTCGGAATTGATTGTATGCGTTCGACATCTTCAGGACCTGTAACCGGTATAGAAGATCTATTTGGATGGCTTCCGGGAAAAGATGATACTATCTTCAGAGAATCGGTATCAGGCAGGGAAACAGCAAAAATCATTGATTTCTACAAGGCAAACCTTATAAGGGTATTTGGAAGCGAGTGGAAGTCGAGGTGGAGCAAAATGACGGCTGACATGTTAAGGAATCTCAACATTAACACGGTGGGCAACTGGTCGGAAATTAACTTCGCCAGGGAAAATAAGCTTGCATATGTTCTGCCACTGAGCCGTTTCCCGGGCACCAAGATCCTTATATATCGCGATTTCCCTGATGTCTTTTCGGATGAATACGGAAAGAATTCGGAGGAATTTGCAAAACAGTTGATTGATTACAAGGATGATCCTTTTCTTGTGGGGTATTTCCTGAGAAATGAACCTCAATGGGCGTTCGGATACCATAATCTTGCTTATGAGATGTTTGCTACTGACCAGTCTTCAGCTACAAAAGATGAATTTATAAAGTGGATTGATCTGAAATACAATAATGACATTCAGGCATTCAATAAGGCATGGAATCTGAACATTGTGAGTTTTAACGATCTGAAAAGGCTGACTATGAAGGAGTACCCGTCAGTCGCGGCCGACAGCGACTTTTATTCCTTTACCACAATAATGGTAAAAAGATATGTTGATATACCTTGTGATGAAGTAGCAAAAGTTGACAATAATCATCTTAACCTCGGTATGCGATATGCCTGGATAAGTTCAGATCTGTTATACAAAGCAGGTGAGAGGTTTGATGTTTTTTCCATAAACGGATATGGTTATGATCCTCCCCCGACTGCTGAAATAGCCAGGAAAAGCAACAAACCGGTGATGATAGGAGAGTTCCATCACGGGGCGGTCGACAGGGCGCTCCCTGCAACAGGAATAACAGGTGTGATAAATCAGGATGAAAGAGCGGCAGCTTACAGGAATTATATTGAACAGGGATTTGCACGGCCCGAACTTATAGGGATGCATTATTTCCAATGGGTCGATCAACCTTATTACGGGAGGTTTGATGGGGAGAATTATAATATTGGCATTGTCACTATCCAAAATCTTCCTTACCCGGAAATTTCAGAAGCTATGAGGATAGCAAATCAACGGATCTATCTGGTCGGAAGCGGATTGGAGGAGCCCTTTAAGGCTGAAATTACCAGGATCCCTCCAATTCATTATTGATACTTGTACTTATTTCCTGGCTGTTGCACGTTCAGAAAAAGATGTCTTCAGCTCTTCTCCGTGAATTTTGAATTCATCAGCATTTTCAGGCTGCATGATATAAACCAGCTGTTTTGGTTTCAAGCCCTGTTCAATCACAATGTTTTTTTCATTTGAGTCACCGGTGAGAACATACTGTTTTGTTTTGTTCCGGGTGTAAACAAATGGAATACCATCTATACCCGCATGAACACATTCCGCAGGTATGTATATTACGTCGCTGAGTGTCTTGATGATCACTTTATTGCTGGTAGTCATTGAAGGCCGGAGAGCCGGATCTGATCCCTCAATTTTCACCATAACCTCAAATACTTTTGAGTCGGTATTCTCAAGTTTCTCCCCGATATTGGCAACCGTATAGACTTTACCTTTAAATTGCTTATTTGGAAAAGCATCGATAGTGAGATCAACTTCCAGTCCTGGCTTTACATTCCTTATTTCGATTTCGCTGATATATATTCTTGACAGCATTGTTGACAGATCGGGCAATGTGGCAACAGCTCTTTCAAATGGATTAATGTTAGAACCTGCCTTTATCTTATTCCCGCGGCGATCCCTTTTATATACAACCATCCCGGAGGAGGGCGCTGTGATTGTAAATCCGGCCAGCACTTCCTGCAGACTTTCCACCCTTCTTGAAATACGGTTGTACCACATATTCTGGGTATTGATATCTCTTTTGGCCTGAGCTACCCTTAACTCATAACCTCTTATTCTTTGCTCGAGAATTCTTTGTTGTCTGTCAAGATCTATTTCAGCCTGTCTGATCGTAGCAGGAGGTTCGTATTGTGAGTTACGCAAAGTAATCCCGGCTTCTTCAACAGTGTGTCTCTGATTTCTGATATTATTTCTAAGGGTTGTTAGTGTGACAGCGGTATCGAGCTTTTTCATTTCAATATTACTCCTGAATGTTGACAGCCTTTCAAGCTCGTCTTTCAATGTATTGTCGTATTGAGTCCTGTCGAGGGTTGCTATATAGTCACCTTCCTTAACCACTGTACCTTCAGGAACCAGGTCGGTTATCTTCAGTTCGTTTGCACGAAAATCTCTTCCCCTGCTTACTTCAGGAGCTTTGATATCTATTGAATTCTCCGGCAGAAGTTCCCCTGATGCGGAAATTGCAATTTCGAAATCCCCTTTAACAGCTTCAGCAAATAAGTTATCATCCTCTTTTTTTGACAACACCTTGTTAAATACAAACAATCCAATAAGCGTGACAACTGCAACTCCAAGTGTTATAAGAATAGTCCTTTTCATCCAGGAAATATTGATTTAAAAAACTTTAAACAAGAAATCTGAGGCGAAATTATGCAATAAATACAGGTCATTCCCCTTCTTTAAGCTTATTTAACATATTTAACAAAGATTTAAATAATTTGTTGATGGGGAAAAAGTGTTAAATTGTCTGCATAAAGAAGTCCATTAAATATTACATACTATGAAAAAGATTACCGGATTAGTAACAGGTTTGTCTATGATGATGTTTTTCTCTGCCTATTCACAGAAGCCGGACAGGGCCTCTCTTGCGGCAGGAATGAACTTTATTCCGACAAAAATTTATTCTGCTGAGGATGATGCAAAGATCCTTGAACTTTACAGGAATCTTCGTGTGGCTGATGTTTCAGATGGCATGGATATGGCCGGGCTTCCCGGAACCGGTCTGGTAAATCCTGAAATTCATCCTGACTGGGTCGATCTGAAGGATTTTAAACATGTCTTCAGAGGCATTGCCATTACTGTGCGATATGTTCCGACACAAAGACCTGCTCTTCCCGACAAACTGGAGAATTTTCCGGCATGGGAAAGCAATTTCTATAACACCATATCGACAGAGGCTTTCACTACCCTGATAAGACCCGGTACGGCTATAGTAATAGATGATGTTGAAGACATGGATATAGGCTCAATAGGTTCAAATAACATTCTAAACTGGTACAGGCTTGGCGCGGCAGGTGTTGTCACTGATGCCGGAGCCAGGGATACTGATGAGGTTGGACTTGAGGGCGTGCCTCTTTACATAAGGCACAAAGGCCGTGGTATTCGTCCCGGAAGAAATGAAATTGAATCCGTAAACCGGCCGGTTACTATTGGAGGTGTCCTGGTTTGTCCCGGTGATGTTGTTGTTGCTGACGGCGATGGCGTGGTTGTAGTGCCAAGAGTTGTTGCTGAACAGGTAGCAAAATATGCAAATGAGATCCTGGTGAAAGACAAAGCCGGACGCAGGGGTCTTTATGAAAACCTGGGCCGGCCTCTCGATAAAACAGTCAAGTAATGTATTATTTATGATGTATTATAGGGATTATCAGGACATTTTCCTATTGCTTACGGAACAAACCTCCCAGGATAGATCCTAAAATGCCTTTCCCTTTTGTCGGAGTACCGCTTCCTCTGGTAAGGTAACCTGCAACATCATCTATTATACTGCCGTCGCCGTCTGCATCCAGAAGTGAACCTATGCCTCCGATACCTGAATTGCCTGTATCGCGTTTCTTTGTCAATGCTCCGAGGATCAGTGGTGCAAGAGCAGGGATCATTTTTATGATCTTGGAAGCATCAATATTCAGTGACTTGCCAAGTGCCTGTGCTGCCTGAACTCCTCCTCCTGCTCCAAGCAATCCTCCCAGATTGGCATCAGCAGCGGGATCATTCACTTTTGATGATATAAGGTCCTTGATATTCCCAAGTACAGACTGATCTCCATATTTATTCAGAATGTGATCAATCCGGGCATCGCCGCCCCGGTCATCCTTCTGCCTCTTTAATCCGCCAAGAATCAGCGGCGCCAATTTGGGGATCAGCTTTTGAACCGTTCCCTGGTCAAGACCTGTATTAACAGCCATTTGCTGGGTTACTTCAGGTCCATAGGTTTTCATGAATTCATCAATAAAGTTTGCCATGATTAAATCAGTTTTTATTAAAAATAGAACAAAAAGAAATTATCTCTGACCTTAAGTTACATGCACGAATTTAAGATATTATCAACCTTAAATTTCTATTAATTCCCTAAATTAGCAAATTTACATTACAAAAATCTAAATATGAAAGTGGAATCTACTGAATATTGCTTTCACGGTCAGAAGCGTCTTATCAAAATATCACAGGCCGTAATGCTCTTAATGATCCTCATTACTCCGTCTTTTATATCCTGTCATAGAAGGATTATGCCGGAGTCCCGGACAGTCTGGATCTTCCATAAAAAAGGAAGACGGATCGGGTGCTTATGCAACAGGCATGTACCGTAACCTTTTTCTTGAGAACGGACATTCCAAAGAAGAGATCCTTCTTAAAAATCAGGATGCATTTAACCAGTTGTTTCATGGTGATTCTGCAACTCAGACTATAGTTTTTAAAGCGGGCAGCAACATTAATGGTCCCATGGCATATGTATGTGATGTATTGCATAACGATGTCAGAAGCGAAGGCATATCTTATGGTATGATGATAGCCGTTCAAATGGATAAAAAAGCTGAATTCGACGCAATCTGGAACTGGGCAATGACATATATGTATGTTGATTCCCCGGAACATCCATCTGAAGGCTATTTTTCATGGTCGCTTAAAAGAGATGGTACTCCCAACTCTGAAACCCCGGCTCCTGATGGTGAAGAGTATATGGTTATGGCGCTTTACTTCGCATCGGGCCGATGGGGAGATGGTACAGGTATTTACAACTACAGAGCCTGGGCGGATAAAATACTGACGGCAGTAAGACATCATCCCCTTAAGACTGGTCCAACAAAATTTGGACCGAGAACAGTATATAATATGGTAAATGAGGATGCTGTCATGATCCGCTTCGTGCCGGATGGCGAAAACCGGAATTTTACTGATCCATCATATCATCTGCCTGCTTTTTATGAACTCTGGGCCCGCTGGGGACCTGAAGCCGACAGGTCCTTCTGGGCAGCTGCGGCTGATACCAGCCGGAATTTCTTTATGAAGACAACTCATCCGAAGACAGGCCTCGCACCTGATTATGCAAATTTTGACGGAACTCCCCATGTTACGAAATGGAATGAACGATCGGCCATTTTTTCATTTGATGCACGCCGTACCCAGATGAACTGGGCAGTCGACTGGTCGTGGTGGCGGAAAGACCTGAGGGAACAGGAACTGAGTAACCGCATCCAAACCTTCTTTGCATCACAGGGGATGGATACCTACGGCACACAGTACACTCTCGATGGCCGGCTGGTGGATAAAAATCATGCCAAAGGACTTGTCGCGACAAATGCAGTTGTTAGTCTGGCCGCTACGCACCCACTGGCAAGGGATTTTACTGAAGCGTTGTGGAATACACCAGTCCCATCAGGTTTTAATGAAAGATATTATGATGGACTCCTGTATCTCATGGCGATGCTTCATTGCAGCGGTGAATTCAGGATCTGGGCGCCCGGATCATCAAAAACCAGCCGCTGATATCAGATAGTTTTTGTTAAAAAAAATTAATTGGGACAGGAATATCAACAAAAAAAAACCGGAATTCGGAAAATATTGGCTTATTTGGATTTTTTAAGTTGATTGACTGTGAAAAAGCTTCTGGTAACTTATTTCTTCTTGTTTTGGCCTGCATTCCTCAGCGCTCAGGACGATGAATCCCTCACGGTTGGGGATACACTGGTTTCCCGTGGATTATCAGAAGTCGTGATTTCAGCAAACAGGTACAATACTCTGGGGATCAGTACTCCTGAAGCCATAAGAGTGCTTAATAGTGAACCTGTGCAGGAGAATCAGCTTAGAACCCTGCCCGAAGCCCTTATTCTTACACCTGGTGTTTTTGTACAGAAAACAAATCATGGAGGAGGCTCTCCCTTTATACGGGGACTTACTGGAAACCAGACTCTCCTTCTGCTGGACGGTATCCGGCTTAGCAATTCAACCATGCGCTATGGTCCCAATCAGTATTTTAATACTATTGATGTTTTCAGTATCGACAGGATGGAAGTCCTTCGTGGTGGTGGCTCCGTTCAGTATGGCTCCGATGCACTTGGAGGAACTATCCAGTCATTCACTCATGAACTGGTAAACACCGAAAAATCGGACTGGGGAGGCACTGTGCTGGCAAGACTGGCAACTCAGGGTATGGAACAGAGCCTGCATGCAGGGATCAGCTACAGCAACAGATTCGCAGCTTTCAGAACCGGAATGACATTCCGGAATTTTGGTGATATAACCGGGGGTGATACTACCGGCAGACAGGCTCCTTCGGGTTATAATGAACGGGATTTTGATCTTAAGGGGAAAGTAAAGCTTGCGCCAAAAACCTGTCTGACAACAGTCTATCAGAATGTGCACCAGAAAAACATACCTGTCTACCATAAAATTACTCTGGAAAACTACGCAATTAACGAGACTGATCCCCAGAAGCGGGAGCTGGCATATATCAGATTGAATCAGGAAATTGATGCCGGGATCTTTAAATCAGCAGTATTCACCGCTTCATACCAGCACACCGGAGAAGGAAGAGAGAGTCGTAAAAACGGATCGGATATGCTCCGTAAGGAATACGATAAGGTACGGACACTTGGATTTTCAGCCGAAACCAATGTTTCCGGCAATGACAGGTGGTCCGGCAATTTGGGCTTCGAAGTCTACAACGATCTGGTGAACAGCAGTCGGACAGATACGGATCTGCTGTCAGATGAGATAACGGATAAACGGGGATTATATCCCGACGGATCAACCATGAGCAGTCTTGCCCTCTTTACGGTTCATTCCTTTGATATGGTCAGATGGAACATTACAGCCGGAGCCCGGTTTAATTCATTTATAATCAACGTTAAAGATGAGGAACTGGGTAAGACGAAGTTAACTCCGTCAGCTTTGGTCGGTAATCTGGCTTTTCTGCGAAAAATGAACCCAAAATCCAACCTGTTTGTATCATTCAATACCGGCTTCAGGGCTCCAAATATTGATGATCTTGGTACACTGGGCATTGTCGATTTCAGGTACGAGACACCCAATTTCAACCTTAAACCTGAGTATTCATTTCAATACCAGGCTGGTTATAAATATCTCGGAAAAAAGCTCAGAGGAGATCTGTTTTTATATCGAAACGAACTATATAATCTGATAATCCGGAACAGGATCGGCGACGAGACAATGGAAGGCTATCCGGTTTACCAGAAAGAAAACAGTGAAAGGGCTTATATCCAGGGCGTTGAAACAGCCTGGGATCTCACACTGACCAGGTCGTTGATCTTATATGGCACCATGACTTACACCTATGGTCAGAATATCACCAGGAATGAACCGGTACGCCGTATCCCTCCGCTTTTTGGCCGGCTGGCACTTGACTACAGGAACAAGCACTGGCGAATGAATATTGAGTGGCTGGCAGCAGGTAAACAGGACCGGCTTGCACAGGGTGACAGGGATGATAACCGCATTCCTGCGGGCGGTACACCGGGCTGGAGTATTTTTAATATTAACTCGGGCTTTAACTGGAAATATTTTGCAATCGATCTGAGTATGAAAAACTTATTAAATAAGGACTACAGGTATCATGGCTCGGGGATCAACGGGTACGGACGATCACTCTTCCTGACTTTGGAGGTTAATTTACAATGACATAATTGTATCACCCGGATTTTAATGTACTTTTATAAAATACAATATTTCAGACCATGATAAGTGAAATTAAATTTCAGGACCTCAATGCCCGACAGTTCATTGAAGAGAAAGTCAGTGAGATAGCCACTTCAGCAGGAGACGGAATAGCTATCAATGCCCTGTCGGGAGGGGTTGATTCATCTGTTGTTACCATGTTAGGTCACAGAGCCCTGGGTAAAAAACTCAGGACCGTCTTTATTCAGAACGGGCTGATGAGGGAAGGAGAACCTGAAGCTGTTGCAGGTATTTTCCGGAAACTGGGTGTAAACATTGAAATTATTGAAGCAAGGAAGGAGTTTCTTGATTCCCTGAAAGGAATAACTGATCCCGAAAAAAAACGTGAGGCAATAACCCAGACGTTTTATAAAAAGAGTATTCGGGCGCATTGTCAGGGAGAGTGGATCAAAATATCTTCTGCAGGGTACTATACTGACGGATGTCGACGAAACTGTGGCCGGCATTAAAAGGCAGCATAATGTTTTCGCACAACTTGGGATCGATACACAGAAAACATTTGGATACCAGATAATTGAACCGCTTATTCAACTCCGCAAGGACGGAGTGAGACTGGTGGGTAAGGCACTCGGATTACCGGAAGAAATATTCACCCGTATACCTTTTCCGGGTCCTGCACTTGCTGCCCGGATAATTGGTGAGGTGACAGATGATAAATTAATTTGTGTCCGGAAAGCAACTGCAGTTGTGGAACGGCTTCTTCGTGACAGCGGGGCTTTCCAGTATATGGCGATCCTGCATGAGGACAGAGTAACAGGTATGAGGGACGGTAAGCGGGATTTCGGGAGGCAGATCGAGATCCGTTGCTGGGACAGTATCGACGCCAGAACAGCTACCCCCACAAAACTACAGTTCGAAATTCTGGAGAAGCTTGCAGGGGATATAATAAAGGAAGTACCGGGTGTTGTCAGTGTCACTTATAATATCACCACAAAACCACCTTCAACTATTGAAGCGGTGTGAAGGGCATAAAGGCCTGAAGGTACAATTATCAGGATCCCCTTCCTCCCGCATGAGCGGGAACCAAGGGGTTGGTATGTTAAGTCCCCACAGCTGATGACAAAAGAAGGAAAGACCCAATTTAATATTATCCTTGCGGCATTATTGTTGACTGTGGCAGTCATTGCTGTTGCATGTACCGGAATATCGGGCCATCTCAAAAACAAAGACGAATTATTGAATTTTAAAAATGCTTCAGCCTCATTGGTATTGTCGGAGGACGGCAGGCTGCTGGGGAAGTTTTTCTATGAAAACAGGACCAATATTTCATACGGACAGATCCCGGAACACCTGATAAATGGACTGATAGCTACCGAAGATGTCCGTTTTTACGAACATAAAGGGTATGATGCAAGAAGTTTTTTCAGGGTTCTGGTAAAAACAATCCTCATGAGCGACCCCGGTTCAGGTGGTGGAAGCACCATTACACAGCAACTTGCCAAAAACATGTTCGGCAGAAAAGAAAGAGGTTTTCTGCATGTCTTAAGCAATAAAATAAGTGAGGTAATAATGGCGCGCCGCCTTGAAAAAATATTAAGCAAGAAAGAAATACTGAACCTTTACCTTAATACAGTTTCCTTCGGTGAAAATGTTTATGGTATTGAAGCCGCCTCAACCAGATTTTTCAATAAAAGTGCAGAATCTCTTAAGATCGAGGAATCAGCCGTTTTAATCGGGATGCTCAAGGCTAATACATATTACAATCCCAGACTGAATCCTGAAAATGCAGAAATCAGGCGTAATGTGGTCCTTAAGCAAATGGAGAAATATAACTATCTCACTCCGGAAGAGGCTGATTCAATAGCCAGATTACCTCTTGCACTTGATTATAATAAATCCGGAGCAGCAGGGTCTTCCGATTATTTCCTTGTCCAGGTGAGAAAGGAAACAGAGGAGATTCTTGAGGATCTGGCCACGGTATCAGGACAAAAATGGGATCCTGAAAAAGACGGATTGATTATTACCACCACTCTTAACCTGTCCCTTCAGAACTACGCGGTTCAGTCGTTTCATGATCACCTGTCGGTTATGCAGAATAAACTGAACCAACAATATCAGAGTTCATACGGCAGACGTCTTTTGGAGCAAATAACTGACAGGGAGCTTGAAAGACTGAAACTGAAGGGACGGGCCAATGAAATAAAATTACAGGAGATCTTTGACTGGAATGGAACTATCACGGATTCCATATCTGTTGCTGACAGTCTGAAACGGTCCCTTACAATACTGCATGCCGGGTTGTTTGCCATGGATCCGGTTACAGGCGGTATTAAAGCATGGGTCGGCGGAATAGATTTTAAAACCCAGCCCTATGATCAGATACTTGCCAGACGGCAACTTGCTTCTGTTTTTAAACCGGTTCTGTACACTGCAGCTCTTGAAGAAGGTTATGAGCCCTGTCAATATCTTGATAATGATTCGATTACATTATCCGGATTTGAAGACTGGAGTCCTGAGAATTTTGATCATTCTTATGGCGGAAAGTATTCATTATCAGGGGCACTGGCCCAGTCGATGAATATCCCGACCTTCAGCCTTTTTCTTGAAATTGGTTTTGAAAGTCTCGATTCAATGTGGAGAAAGATGGGATTTTCCTTCACTCTCGTTAATACACCTTCTCTTTCGATGGGGACAGCTGAGGCAAATGCCAGGGAAGTTGCTGTAGCTTATTCATCATTGGCAAACGGAGGATACAGGGTTCAGCCTTATGGCATTATTTCGATCAAAACTCCTGATGGACAGGAAATTTACGTAAAAGATACGGCAGGAGTAAAGACCAGGATCATTACTGAACGATCGAGCCTGCTGATGAGTGCTATGCTCCAAAAGGCGATCAGGGAAGGTACGGGAGTCTCAATGAGCAGTGTTTATGGTGTCGATTTTCCCCTTGCAGGCAAAACCGGGACATCACAGGATTATTCAGATGCCTGGTTTGCCGCGTTCAATCCAAAACTGGTAATTGTTTCCAGAGTCGGGGCATCATCAAGGGCTGTTCATTTTAACAGCGGATCGTACGGTTCAGGAAGCGCTCTTGCTCTCCCTCTGGTGGCATTGACACTGAAAAAGGTACGGCAGAATTCTTCTCTGAAGGATCAGCTCATTTCCGGGTTTCCCGATCTGCCTCCGGAATTGCAAAATGCACTTGATTGTCCCGATTTTAAAGAAAAGAACCTTTTTGACAGGATAATTGATATTTTTGAAAAAGATGAAAAGACCTATGGAGAAGCCGATAAAAAGGTGGAAAGAAAAATCAGGAATTTCCTAAGGAGAATTTTTAAAAATCAATAATATGACCGGTAAAACTCTGCTTAAGCTTACTGTTTTATTTACTCTGGTAATGTTTGGATCTGAAAATGCACGTTCGCAGGATAAAAACTGGACTCATTTCAGGGGAAGTAATCTTAACGGTATCGCAATGACCAATAACATACCGCTTAAATGGGATGTCTCAAATATAAAATGGAAAACAGAAATACATGGAAAGGGTCATTCATCCCCGGTAGTTTATGATAACCAGATCTGGGTTACAACAGCTACTATTGACGGAAAGGAACTCTATGCAGTGTGCGTTGATTACGTAACAGGTAAAATGATTTTTGACATAAAAGTATTTGCGACAGATGATGTGATCAGCAAACATGGGATCAACACATATGCGAGTCCTTCCCCGTGTATTGAAAAAGGATTTGTCTATGTGCATTATGGAAGTCCTGGCACTGCCTGCCTGAGGACATCAGACGGATCGGTCGTGTGGAAACGCAATGACCTTAAGTGCAATCATGTCCAGGGACCTGGTTCTTCGCCGGTAATATATAAGAATCTGCTGATCCTTCATTATGAAGGCACCGATGTAAGGTACATTGTTGCTCTTGATAAAGCGACCGGTAAACAGATCTGGCGTGCCGACAGACCTGCGGAACCTTATAAAGCGCTGGCAAATATCGGTAAGAAAGCTTATGTCACTCCTTTGATTATCAATGTGAAGGGCAAAGATCTTCTGATCTCAAACGGATCTGCAGTATGCTGTGCCTATGATCCTCTCACAGGTAAAGAGATCTGGAGAGTTACAGGAGGCGCTGAATCTACAGTACCCATGCCTGTCGCTGAAAACGGTAAAGTATTTTTCTATACAGGTTCGGTCAACAGTCCGGAAGGAGGCACATACACTGAAATGTTTGCAGTTAATCCCGATGGCCAGGGCGATATAACCGGGACCAATATCCTTTGGAAAAAACGCGATGATCAGTCGCATACACAAATACTGACTCCTGTGATAAAAGACGGACTAATCTACACTGTCAGTTCAAGGAATTTTCTTATGTGCATTGATGCCGCGACAGGAAAAGAAATATGGACTGAAAGACTGAGATCAGATCATAATGCCTCTCCGGTGTTTGTAAACGGAGTTGTCTGGTTCTTCTCAATCAAGGGAGAAGTACTGGCAATACAGGCCGGACGTAATTACAAAGTAATTACACAAAATCAAATGGATTCAGGGATCTGGGCAACACCGGCTTTTTTGAGAAATTCAGTAATACTCAGGACCGAAAAGTACCTCTGCAGGATCGGAATTTAAAAAGTAACCTTTACAAAAAATATTTGACTTCTGTTTGCTTATAGTTTAACTTTGATTAAGATCATCAGTTTGACTTTCAACTTAGTTATTGTTAAACCTCCCTCAGAACATGTCAAAATCATTCGGTTTGAAAGAAGTGAAGCGACTTATTTCATTGATCATCCTGATCATGATTATAAGCCTGATTCAGAGTTGCTATTATTTTAAAGTAGCAAAATCAACAGAACCTCCTGCCCAGTCCCTCCTGCGATTACAGGAATCAGGAAAATACATCATTCTGCATCATGATACAATTGCATGGCAGTTATTGGATATATCAGCTGATGAAGATAGTGTAAGAGGCATATTATCTTCGCTGTCAGATCATAATAAATTCCTTGCGGTAAAGCCTGACAGCCCGAACAGATATAAGAAAAGAGCTGGTAATGATGAATCCCAGGTTCTTAATGAGGTGCATATCTATGCAACAAATCTGGCTGAATCAGGAGCTAAAAATGTCTCCTTCCCGGTTAAAGGTATCGAAAAGATTGAAATTTATGATCCTGCTGTCGGGGCAACTGTTGCATCATGGGTTTTCAGCGGCCTGGCAGTTGCAATTCCGGTCATAGTGGTAGTCGCTCTGTTAACCAAGGAATCTTGTCCTTTCATTTATGTTTCAGATAATGACTCTTATAAATTTATCGGAGAAATATACAGCGGAGCAATATATTCTTCACTGGAACGGGATGATTATTTACCTCTGCCAAAGCAAAAACCAGGTCAGTCCGAGTACAAAATTAAAATGACCAATGAAGTCCGGGAAATCCAAAATACAAACCTGATTGAACTAATGGTCTTTGATCATCCTGCAGATACAAAAGTCCTGGTAGATAAATACGGCAATTATCAAACCACCGGTAATCTCATTGCTCCTGTCGAGGCAAAAAACCTTGGGGGAAGAAATGTTCTTGGCATTATAAAAGATGAAGATTCCCTTTCTTATTTCGGAGATAAAACTGTCAGCACTACGGAGACCACCGACGGGATTATCCTGAAATTCAACAGACCCAAAAATGCTGATCATGCAAAGCTGGTTGTTAAGGCAAAAAGCACGTTCTGGCTTGATTATGTGTTTACCAGGTTTCACAGCTTATTTGGAGATCAGTATGATTGCTGGGTTGAAAAACAGGAGAAAATTCCTGACAGGCAGATGAAAAGCTGGCAGATCGATCAGAAAATTCCCCTGTTGGTGTATGTCGAAAAGAAAGGAAAATGGAAATTCATTGATTATTATAACATTGTCGGGCCTATGGCTGCCAGGGAGGATGTACTTTCGATAGATTTAACTGATCTTAAGGCAGATACTGTTAAAATCAAACTTGAATTTGGTTTTATGTTCTGGGAAATTGATTATGCTGCCATTGATTTCTCCCTTAATGTTCCTGTAACCCAAAGGACCGCTCTGTTTGAAAGCGCAATCGATAATACTGAAGCTGACGTGAAACAACTTCTTGAAACCTCAGATATGCTTTATTATGTCCAGCCGGAAATTGGTGATGAGGTAAACATGAGATTTTCAGTCCCGGCTCATACACAGCCCGAACAAACTCTATTCTTGCACAGTAAAGGACATTATAAGATATTGCTGGATGCCAGGGGAGAGCAGCAGGTGAAATATCTGCTTCCTTTCAGGAAGAAAGGCCGGTTCCCTGAATATTCCGGTGAATTATTCCGCCAGCACACTGGTACTGATCTGAAATATTCCAATAACTGATTTTTCATTTCAGTTCTGTATGAAGAATAATAAAAACTGTTCAGTTTGTATACGTGAATGTAAAACCGGTAACAGCTTCTGCCATCGCAGAGATGACTCCGGTCATTTAAAAGAAGGAAACAGGTTCAATGCAGTCTGTACTGACTGGTTATTTGATAAGCCTCTCATCCACTTCACGGAAAACGCAAAAGTTCTTTCACTTGGTTCCTGGGGATGCAACTTCAGATGCCTTGGATGCCAGAATGTTAACCTCTCATGGTCCGAAACAGGCGACGGGCTGGATTACAGGGAAATGACTGCAGGGGATGTGATTGAAATGGCGCTGAAAAACGGTTGCCGTGGTATTTGCTTTACGTACAATGAGCCTGCAATTCTCCTTGAAACTGTCGAGAACATCGCATACAAAGCCAGAGAAAACAGCTTGTTCAATATTCTTGTCACTAACAGTACCCTTACAAAAAAATCAACCAAAAGGATTTCATCATGTATTGATGCAGTGGCAGCAGATATAAAGAGCCTTAACGACGGTTTTTATTATGAATATTGCGGTGCAAAAGGAATCCCCGGTGTTGCAGATAAAATTCTGCGATGTATCAGGACATTTTATGACGAAGGCATTCATGTTGAAGTCAGGACAAACATCATACCCGGAGCCAACGATCAGAAAGAAAATTATCATGCTATCGCCTCATGGATAAGGGATAATATGGACATAAACACACCATGGCATATCACCCGGTTTTTTCCGGCAAACAGATTAAGTCATATCAGTCAGACACCGGCAGAATCTCTGTTTCAGGCCCGGCAGTCAGGATTTGAAGAAGGATTGAAAAATGTTCACGTATTTCTTGATAAAGGGTGTGACTGTGCAAAAGAAACATGTATGGTTGAATCAGGAAAAGTTACTGAAGCCGCTTTATCAGATTGCTGCTGTAAAAAATAAAGGATCATGCAGTTCATTAATTCCTTTGCAAACTTTATCTTTCATTTATTTCCACCCGGGGCAATGGATCTTCTTGCCAATGCATCCCTTCCAAATTCAGGCAGAGCCTTTAAGGTCTTCAGCAAAATAAAACCAAAAGTCTTTGAATATTACTCGGGGAAGAAGATGCTTTTTATGTTCAGGAAAGCTGCCAGAAGCGTCCCGGCTTATAAAAAGTTCCTGCAAAGTCAAAATGTTGACCCGTCTGAAATAAACAGTATAGAAGATTTTGACAAACTTGTTCCCCGGACTACGAAAGAAAACTATATAAAAGCCTATTCATTATCTGACAGATGTGTAAATGGAGAGTTTCCGCAGAAGGGTTCATTTGAGGAGAGTTCCGGCTCTTCCGGGACATCGACTTTATGGATCAGGTCGCTTGAGGAAGAAAGGTACACCATGGCGCTTATGAAAGCATCATTATTGCACCTGTACGGATTCAGGGAAGAAGATAATTTCATTGTATTAAATTGTTTTTTATTGGGTGGATGGACCGGTGGTCTGAGGTTTGCATCAAGGATCAGCACTCTGGCATGTGTCAGAAATATTGGACCGGATCCCGTCAGGGTTATCAATTGTATTAAAGAGCTGGGTTCGGGATACACCTTCCTGATAAGCGGATATCCTCCCTTTATTGTTGAACTTATCGAATTCGGCAAAACCCTGGCTAATTTTGACTGGAAAGATTACCGCATTGACATTTTTGCCGGTGGAGAAGGCTTTGTTGAGGAATGGAGAGAGTATACATCTTCGCACCTCAGGCACGGAGCGCTTATCTTTTCAGATTACGGCGCAATTGACCTGGATGTAGGTATTTCAGTGGAAACTCCTTTTACAGTAGCTTTAAGGAAACTGATCAATAATGACACGAAATTAAGAAAAGAGGTACTTGGATCTGAAAGGTCTCCGTGCTTTATCGGACAATGCTCCCCCCAGCAATATTATGTCAGGGAGACAATTAATGAAATTGGAATAAAAGAACTGGAGATAACCGTGATGAATTTAAGATCAGTCTCTCCCAATATTAAATACGCAATCGGGGATGAAGGAGGAATTATAAGATTTCATGAACTCTGCATAAAATTGGAAAAAGCAGGATATCCTGTTACTAAGATAAAACATGACTTCAATATACCCGCAATAATACCATTCCCTGTTGTCTATCTATATGGCAGAATCGACGGAACTGTTTCAATTAACGGCGCCCTTATTTCACCTTCAGAAATATATAAAGCCATTTTATCTGATCCTGAGTTAGTTTCAGCAATAAACACATTCAAACTTTCAACAGATTCTGATACAGATAATTTCATCAAGCTTAAAATATTCCTGGAAACACGGAAAAATGTCCGGATCACTGAATCGCTGGAGGCAAAATGCAGCGATGTTCTGATTAAAAGATTATTGGAATCAAATGAATGCTTCAGGATCGGCTTCAGCAAGAATCCCACCGTTCACAAACCCGTTATCAGCATTATGCCTTTCGGGACCGGAATATTCAAGGATAAGAACAGTACAGTTAAAAATGTCTACACCAAATGAAATCTGAGAATCATCAAAGGAAGACAGAGTACTATTCCTGCAGAAAAGCAGTGCCGGTAATGCTGAAATTCAGACTTTCGTTACTCAGATACTTTTTTCAGGGTAAAAAATACCCCTTATTCAGGGTCAGTTCTTCTGAAGGGGGATTAATGAAAACCTACGAAGTCCGGAAAAAACTAAAATTGAACAAGTTTGTAAGGTATAATAATCATTTTTATTTTTCATTAACCATGCCTCACTGGCCTTCAAAGGCATTCGATCATATGGCTGCAAACGGTGGTTTGAATATAACTGCCTCAGGAACAGGGATAAAGAAACAAATTGATACAGCAATACTTGGAATAACAAGAAAATGCAGTTATAAATGCGGTCATTGCTATGAACATTTCAATCTGAGCGACGCGGATACTGTTCCTGTTACAAAGTGGAAAAAGGTGATTGGCGAGCTCCAGGATTCAGGTGTCAGTATTATTACATTGTCGGGAGGTGAGCCATTAATGAGGTATGAAGATGTTTTGGAGATTCTAAGATCTGCAGATCATTCCAGGTCTGACTTTCATTTGCATACATCAGGATCCGGAGTAACACGGGAAATAGCAGAAAGATTAAAAATGGCCGGTTTGCATGCAGCCGGTGTAGGACTTGATGATTGTGATCCGGATCGAAACGATAAGCTGAGAGGATTCACAGGAGCCCATGAACAAGCTGTCAGAGCCATCAGATGTTTTCAGGAAGCGGGGATTTTTACTTATGTAAATACTTGTCTGACCAAAGAATTGGTAAACTCAGGTGAACTCCTTAAATATCTTGAGTTTCTGAAAGAACTGAATATCGGAATTGTCCGGTGGCTTGAACCCCGGCCTTGCGGCGGATATTCTGACAGGGATCAGGCTGAACTAATAAACCCTGAAGAAAAGAAAATCATAACAGAGTTTTATGAAAGGGCAAATGCATCGGCAGATTACCGTGATTACCCGTTGATTTCCTATGAAGCATTTTATGAAGCTCCTGAAAATATGGGGTGCATGATGGCAGGAAATTCTCAACTTTATATCGATACTCTTGGCAATGTTGAACCCTGTGTATTCCTGCCGGTGTCATTTGGGAATATAATGAATGAAGATTTTTCGGATATCTTTAAAAGGCTGAGGGAAGCCGTGCCCGGACCTCTTCATGTGGTCTGTCCTTCTGTTCAGCTGAGCTCAATAATAAAGGGTAAAAAAGAACATGGAAGCACTATGCCGGTACCTTATGAAGAAATGACTGAAGAGTTTGAATTACTCAGAAGGAATTATGTTTAGATTAAGCAAATTCAATATATCACACCGCCTGTAGACTTCCACATAAATCCTTTTACTGTTACCAATGGTCTGGAATGCCTATCTCATCAAGAGGCTCAGGACCTTCTCTTTAAATTTATTATAAGGCGGGTAGCGAAGGTTTAAATCCAGGAGATTGGATTTTACGATAACAGAACGCATGTTCGAAAATGTTTCAAATGATTTCCTTCCATGATATCTGCCTAAGCCACTGGAACCGACTCCGCCATAGGGAAGGTAAGGGGAGGCTATCTGAATGACAGTGTCATTTATCCCGGCTGAACCGCTTTGAGTTTTTCTAAGGAATTCACGGGCGAGTTTTGTATTCCGGGTGAAAATGTATGTAGCCAGCGGTTTTGGATTCTTTTCAATTATCCGGTAAACTTCTTCAAAATCATCAAAATCTATTACCGGGAGAACAGGACCAAAAACTTCTTCCTGCATAATGGGATCATCCGGTTTGATTTCTTTTATCACAGTTGGTGCAACATAGCAACTCTCTTCGTCAATTCTTCCGCCTGTTACTATATGTCCTGCTTTTAAGAGCAACGAAATCCTCCTGATATTATCTGAGCTGATAATTCGGGCAAAATTGTTGCTTTTTTCAGGGTTTTTACCATAAAATGAATCAATTTCATTTGTGATTATCTCGAGGAAACGATCTTTTACCCGTCTGTCAACCAGAAGATAATCGGAACAAATGCATGTCTGACCGGCGTTCATGAATTTCCCCCATGCAATCCTTCTTGCAGCAAAATCGAGCCTGGCATCAGCAGCTATCACACATGGATTTTTGCCACCAAGTTCAAGAGACACCGGGATAAGATTTTCAGCAGCTTTCTGCATCACATATTTGCCTATTTTGCAGCTTCCGGTAAAAAAGATATAATCGAATTTATAATTAAGAAGATACTCACTGACAGTATGATCTCCATTCATCATAGTTACAAGTTCCTTCGGAAACTCCTCAAGAATTTTTTCCATTACGGAGGTGATATTTGGGACTTGTCTCGATACTTTAAGGATAACACAATTGCCTGCAGCCAGCGCACCGATGAGAGGCATGAATGAAAGTTGAAATGGGAAATTCCATGGTGATAAGACCAGGACCTGACCGTATGGTTGTGCAGTTATATAGCTATGTGCCAAAAAATGTACAAGAGGGGTCCATACACGTTTGTTTCTGTTCCATCTTTTAAGTCTACGGATAGCCAGGTTCATCTCTTTTATTACAAACCGCGTTTCTGTAGCTAAAACTTCAAATCCGGGTTTGTGAAAATCGCTCCATAAAGCCTTCTTTATATCCAGTTCATGACGGATTACCAGGGTGCGGAGCTTTTTCAGGATCTCCAACCTGTACCTGATATCACGAGTCTTTCCGGTTGCAAAGAATTTTCTCTGATTATCAAGTACTAGCTGTATCTCTTCTTTTTCCATTCTTCTTCCAGAAATAAAAGTTGTTTTGTTAAATCTGTCGCCTGTATCCCATCTTTATCTTTGATTTTGCTCATGGCATATTCTGCGATTGCTGTAATAGTAAAACTGGGATTAACACCTATATTACCCTGAATAACTGAACCATCAGTGATATAGAAATCAGGATATCCGTGTACCTTAAAATCACTGTTAATAATACCTGTCTCAGGTGAATCTGACATCGGGCATCCTCCAAGAATATGAGCGGTTGTAGGTCTGTTAAAAAAAACCTCAAGCAGTATATTCTGTGGAATTCCATTGACCTTTGCAGAGTACCTTTTCAAAACCTCCTGACCTATAGGAATATAAGCAGGTACCTTTTTTTGTCCGCTGTTGTCCAGCTTCATTTTCCCACCGAAAAGTGTTTTTTTCCATACCATACGCATTGCATTATTTACTGACTGCATAACCAGCAGAATCACAAGATTTGAAGACCACCTGAAATTAAACATGGTTTTGAGAAACTGCTTTGGATGAGTTAATGTCATGATTAACAGATTCCGTGTTCTCGAAAGCGGTGTTCTGGCTCCTTCTGCTGAAAGCCCGAAAAACCATTTCATCGCATTGGAATTATCGGGATATTTTACTATCTCCACTTTCGTATAATTATCAGGACTGAAGACCGATGTTATGGCAAGTCCGTTGTTCATTTTATCACTGGCTCCTGAAACAGCACACAGGGTTTCGGCGTTTGTCCGGAGTTCATAACCCAGTTTTTCTGATAAAAGTGGCAGCGTGTTGTAACGATATTTCTGTTTGAGCAGAAGTTCAAGAGTACCCAGAGTTCCTGCTGCAACAACAAGTCCTTTTGCTACAAGGATCTTCCTCTTTGAAGGAAAGAAAGATGTCATATGCTTTACTTCAATGTGATATAAATTGTCAGTAAAAGTGATCTTTTCAGCTTTGGTTTCGGCAAGGATCTCAAGTCCTGATTTTTCTGCAAACCACAGATAATTCCTGTCGAGACTGTTCTTTGCGTTTTCCCGGCATCCTACCATACATCCTCCACATTCAGTACATCCTTTGCGCAGAGGTCCTAATCCATTGAAATAGGGATCGCTTTCCCCTTCCGGACCATCAAGGTTTACTCCGACATGAACTGTATCGAACGTATTGTCAGCATTCATCTCCTTTGCAACTTCTTTCAGGGCCAGATCTTCGGTGTTAAGTTTTGTATATTTAGTTCTTCCGAGCATGAAAGAAGCTTTTTCATAATAGGGCTCAAGGATCTTTTTCCAGTTCCCGAAACGCGACCAGGAACTGTTTCTGTAAAATTCATCAGGCGGGATATAAAGTGTATTTGCATATACAAGACTGCCGCCACCGACACCTGTTCCACTAAGGATACTTGCTGTTGTATAAAAGGAGAGCTTTTGAAAACCAAAAAATCTTAAGGAGGGTACCCATAGATATTTTGGCAGATTCCAGTTAGTCTTTGGAAAATCCTGAGGATTAAAACGTTTACCCTGTTCAATGGTAATGACCTTATAACCTTTTTCAACAAGTCGGAGACTGGCAACGCTTCCACCAAAACCGGATCCTATAACGATATAATCATATATCATTATAAATGGGTTAGTTAGAATAATAAGGGAGCAAATATAAGAAGTCTGATGAAAATATTGTTAGTTAAGAAAAATACATCTTCATTTTCTGAACCCGGCTCTTTCTGAAAAGTCACCTTTCAGAATCTCCACAAACCCTTAATACTTAAAAAGTATGAATCAAAAGACCCCAAGGCAAGGTTCGACACTATTGGTCAGCTTTATTGAAGAAGAAAGCCCCCTCAGACTCACTCCCAGCCAATTTATTTTTAAAGCTTGATAACAAGAACTTTGTTTTCTTTATCAACTTTCCATGTTTCTTTGGATATGAAATCTTCAGAGCCGCTATCACCATTAATTGTGGTTGTCGATTCAGACTTACCGATCCATCCTGTTCTGACCAGGATGCTTTCGTTTTCCTTGGCATATCGTAAATTGTTATTGCGCACTCTTTGCCATCCAGGGTGATGTTTTCATCAAAAGGGTATTCCTGTCCGTCACCGCCCTCATACACCCGTTCTGTTAATAAGCTGTCTCCTTTTATTTCAATACTTATCCTGGCAAGAGTTGGTAAATATTCCAATAAAGTTGATTTTGTCCTGTCCACTTTCCATGTGCCTGAAAAATCAGTTTTCTGACCGGAGACAGAAAATGTTGAAAAAACAGCAAAAACTGTTAAAGTGATAAAAAATGTAATCCTTTTCATATTATTATTTATTTGATTTGTTAATAATCTTATTTTAACTTTTTCTAAATCCCGCTCAGATCAACATTTTCGAACATCAATGATGGAATTTTGATGGAGCTGTTCTCATTAACATCATTTCCCACTTCTGCAAGGCTGAACCAGAACTGATTCATGTTTCCGGTAATATTCATCTCATTCACCGGGTGAACTTTCTTTCCATCCTGAATAAAGAATCCTTCAATCCCATACGAAAAATCACCGGTTGAACCATTACAGTTACCTCCAATAAATCCGGTTATTAATACTCCTTTCTTTAACGATCCGATAATTTCATCCAGATTTCTTGAGCCAGTATTGAAAACCACATTCGAAATGCTTCCTGAAGTCGGCTTCATCCCAAGCTTCCTGCCATAATAGTTATCGATAAAATAGCTCTTAAGAACTCCTTTTTCGATTATCGGCCTTTTAACAGCAGCCAGTCCTTCATCATCGAACAATCTTGAAGCCAAATCCTGACGGTATGAAAGGATCATCATAAGCAGTCAGAAGTCCGGAGGCTATAGGTTTATTTTCCTTTCCGATAAGGAACGACTGTTTCTGATAAAGGCTGGATCCCTGAAGTGCCCCATAAACAGGATATATCAGGTTCCCGGCAACCCGGTTATCAACCACTACAGAATATTTCCCTGATATAATTTTTTTCGGATCAATCTTGTTTATTGTTCTCTCAAGTGCTTTCTTCCCGATATCAGTTGTTTTAAGTTTATCGAGGAACAATGCATTTTCACTCCAGTAATCATTGGGACGGCCGGTAAGGCTCTTCAACGAAACGGTGACAGCCAATGAAACCCTTGTGTTTCCTGAATCACCTCTGAAGCCATTACTTGTCACCATTACTGAGTTGGAGATACTATCTGAGTAGTAAGAACTTACTGATATTATGCGGTCATCTTTTTTATATGCCTCATTGAGAGCCTGATTAGCAAGGTCTATTTTGGTTTTTGCATCAACTGAATCTAATTTTGGATCGAAGGTATTCAGATCCGAACCACCTCCCTTGTAGTACAATTCAGGATCAGGAAGTGACCGGAACTCATCTTCAGCAAGAAACCGGGTGGCAATAATAGCTTCATCAACAAACCGGAAAAGTTCTTCTTTCTTCATTCTGTTGGTTGAATGTGAAGAATATTTCTTATCGACATAAAGACTGATTGAAAGTCCGCTTTGATTTGATTCTTTCAGACTGTCAATTTTCTGGTCCCTTATCTCGATATTGTTGCTCCGGTTTTCATAAATATTAACCGAAACCTGGTTTGCACCGCTTTTCAGGGCGTGTTCTATCACCAGATCAGCCAGACTATATTTTTCATTTTTATCCATAATAAAATCTTTTACAGGTTTAAACATTTATTCCGCCGACAGTTAGTTTCTTAATTTTAACAGTGGGAATTCCCATAGAATTCGGCGCTCCCTGACCGTCTTTTCCGCATGTCCAGATGCCGTTATTAATTTCAAGATCATCACCAACCATTACCATATCGGCAAGGGCTTGCGGTCCGTTACCAATTATATTGAAATCCTTGATAGGTTTTGTGAGTTTACCGTTTTCGATCAGATATCCCAATTTTACAAAAAAGGTAAAGTCACCCTGACCAATGTTAACCTCCCCATTGCTGAAGCTTTCAACATAAACACCATTTTTGACACTTGCAATGATTTCATCTCTCTTATGAGGGCCGTTTTCCATATATGTGCATCTCATACGTGGTATCGGTATATTACGAAAATCCTGCCTCCTTCCGTTACCTGTTGGATTGACTTTATAGTAGTTGGCACTGATCCTGTCGTGAAGATAGCTCGTCAGGATTCCGTTATTTACTATCACTGTTTTTTCTGTAGGATTTCCTTCATCATCAAAATTTATTGCTCCGCGTTTACCCTGTAAAGTCCCGTCGTCAACAATTTTAACAAAATCTTCAGCAACCTTCTGACCCATCTTATCAGAAAAAATTGAAGTGTTCTTCCTGTTAAAATCAGCTTCAAAGGCATGGCCGATAGCTTCATGCAGTAAAATACCCGATTCTCCTGCTCCCATAACTACTTCCATTTCACCTGCTTTTGGTTTTGTTGCAGAGTATAACAGAGAAGTTTTTGCTACAACTTCCTTTGAAAGCTCATCAATAAGCTCATTAGTAAGAAATTCCGAACCCATCCGATGAGAGCGGCCGACAAAGAAATTCTCAACCTGCCCGTTCTTTTCCATAATACAGACTCCATAAAGCAGAACCATGGGGCGATAATCCCATGCAAGCTCCCCGTCGGAATTGAAGAAAAGGATATATGATGTAGAATCTCCAAGAACAGCGTTAACTTTTATTACCTGCTTGTCGGCAGCGAATATATTATCATTCATCCTTTGAATAAAAGGTATCTTATCCTTAACCGATGTATCTTCCCATGATGTCTTCAGAGGATAGTAGCTTGGAGAGATGAATTCATTTATTCTGACAGGAGAGACAGCTGCAGTGCCGTCTGCAATATTTGCTGCAGTCCTGGCAGCTTTCAGCATGGCATCAGCTGTAATACTTTCTGAATAAGCATAACCGGTCTGCTCACCTTTTAATACCCTGATTCCAACTCCGTAGCCAATATTGGAATAGGCACTGTTGACTTTTCCATCCTCCAGAGAACTGTAGTTCTCGAGTGTATGTTCGAAAAAAAGATCTGCATAATCGGCTCCTTTTTCCATGGCTGCAGAAATCACTTTTTGGAGCAGGTCCTTCGTCACTTCAAAGTGGCTCAGATAGCTTTCAGCGTTGTCTGAAAGCCTGACCCCCTTACATGAATTAAAGAATGGAGGTACGATAAGTGAACCTGCTGCTGTGATACTGCTGATCTTGATAAATTCACGGCGTTTTAAATTCATAATAATCTGGATTTAATTATCAAATAAAGTTCGGATAATCATTTTTAAAAAATATTATGGAGTATGAATCGAACAGTATGGAGTATATATATGTGCTAATGACGAACAAAAATAAAAAAGGTTGCTGAAGATAATTAGTATTTTTTGAATTTACATAATTCCCGGTCTTTTGTTTAGTTTAGCCGCTTCAATTATTTTCAGAATGCGGCCGGAACGGGTTTCTGCTCTTTTTGCATTGTTGAGCCACTCTATATAAATTCTTCGGGCTGAAGAAGAGAATTTCATGAAGTTGAAAATTGCTGTTTCGTTTTCCTTTAAAGCCGATAAAAGATCTTCAGGTATGTCAGGTTCTCCGGATGCTTTATTGTCATATGCAAGTTCAGGCTTTTTAAATATTTCATTATATGCTCTTAAACCTGCAGGTGTCATTCTTCCTTCACGGATAAGCTTTTCGACTCTCTCAATATTATATTTTGACCAGCGGCTGTTTCGCCTTCTTGGAGTATAATGCTGAATATAAAACTCATCATTTATTCTTTTTATCTTTCCATCGATCCATCCAAAACAAAGCGCTTCCTCGACTGCATCATTATAAGGCACACATTCCTTCTTTGTATGCTTTTTATATATTATCATCCATATTCCGTCAACCGAAGCGCTGTTCTCCCCGAGCCATTTGCGCCACTCTTCCCGGTTTTTAAAATATAACTCCATACTATGATTATACCAGTGTCTATTTCACGATATTTATTGTCACTGCTGCACCTTTCAGTCCTTTTGACTGTGCATTAACAGTAAATGCTCCGGTTGCACCTTTTTCTGCTTTTACTATTACAAGACACATTCCATTATATGCCTTTCTTGAGGGTGACTGGAAAGGATCGTGACATGTTGCATCCCCATTGTCAACAGCAACAATCTTTCCCGGGCCCGCAATACTGAAATTAATCAGATTACTGCTCCGGGGGACCATAAGTTTATTCTTATCTTCAATCCTTACTGTAATAAAGACCAGGTCGGAACCATCAGGACGGATAGTTGAATGATCAGCCGATGCTGACAGCTGAGAGGCTTTTCCTGTTGTAACCATTTTATCTTCAGCCCATTTGACACCATTTTTATATGCCACAACCTTTAGCTCACCCGGCTGATAAACAACGTCATCCCATCTTAACCTGTACTCGAACTGACCTTTTTTCTTCTTTCCCAGCGATTTACCGTTCAGGAATAATTCAGCCTCATCCCCCGATGTATATACATGAACAGGTGTCACCTGTCCTTTTCTTTCAGGCCAGTTCCAGTGAGGCAGTATATGCGCCATTGGCAGATCAGGTCTCCATTTTGCCTGGTAAAGATAGAAGCGGTCCTTTTTAAAACCTGCCAGGTCGAGGATACCGAAGTAGCTGCTTCGCGACGGAACTTCAGTAACATTTTGTCTGTCAAGCAATTCCTTGGCTTGTTCATATCTTCTTGTTCCAGGCCTTAAACCGGTCAGATCCCCTCCGTAGGGTGTCGGTTCTCCGATATAGTCAAATCCTGTCCAGACAAACTCTCCGAACACTCCCGGATATTTATCCTGCATCTCCCATTGTTGATCGGCAGTTGATGCCCAGGCAGGATATGCGAGGTCATATGAGGATATCTGGAAGATCCCTTTCCCGGGAAGATTATTATTCAGATCACCCTGAGCTACCGGGAAGAAATATTCACCTCTGGAGCTTACTGTCGAAGCCGATTCGCTTGAATGAAATGGCAGGTTATCATTGTCCTTCAATGCAAAAAAAGCATCATACCTGTAGAGTCGATAATTAATACCAAACACATCGACAGTTTTCTGGAAACCGTTTGTGCCTGATTCATCCCAGTTGCATCCTACGGTGACGGGTCTGGTAAGGTCTTCTGATTTAATTATTTCTCTGAGGCTTTCGGAAAGGGCAGGATTGTTCTGGTCATTCACCTCATTCCCTGTGCTCCAGATGAAAACGGAGGGATGATTGCGGTCGCGCCGGACCATTGCTCTGAGGTCCTCCTCGTGCCATGCATAGAACAGTTTATTGTAATCATTCCTCTTCTTCGGGGTTTTCCATGTATCGAATGCCTCATCCTCAACAAGGAAACCCATTCTGTCACAAAGATCAAGCAGTTCCGGAGCAGGAGGATTATGGCTTGTCCGGATGGCATTGCATCCCATTTCTTTCAGGATTTCGAGCTGGCGTTCAGCAGCCCTGGTATTGAATGCTGCTCCCAAAGCACCGAGGTCATGGTGGTTGCAAACGCCCTGCACCGGAACTTTTTTCCCGTTCAGGTAAAATCCGTCACGCGGCGTGAAATTCAGGGTTCTGAATCCGAAGTTGGTTTCGTAAATGTCAGATACGGCAGTTCCCTGAAAGACTGTGACTGCAACCCGGTAAAGTTGAGGATCATCAAGGTTCCATAAAACCGGATCTTTTACAGGGATATCAAGTCTGAAATTGTGATCTGCCAATGCTGGCAGGGTTGCGGCAGGGGTTATGAATTCAGCAACCGGTTGGGCAGTTGCGTCACCCTTTTCATTAAGCTTGTAAACCGCAGCTTTTACTGTAACTGTAACCGGTTGTTCGATATGGCTCTCCACTTCGGCCTTTACGCTTAGAATACCCCTCTCGGTCCTGATTTCAGGTGTTGTGCAAAAGACGCCGTTATAGGCAATATGAAGCTGTGAAGTCCTGACAAGCCATACATTCCGGTACAATCCCGCACCGGGATACCATCGTGAATCCCAGCTCTTTGTGTCGAGCCTTACTGCTATCAGGTTATCTTTACCGAAACTGACATACGGGGTCAGGTCAAGCCTGAATGAAGTATAGCCGTATGGCCATCCGCCGACAAATTTGCCATTTACCCAGACTTCAGAATTGGCCATTGCACCGTCGAAATCAATGTAGATTCTTTTACCCTTGTCGGTCTCAGTCAATACGAAGTGTTTCCTGTACCAGCCAATCCCTTTCCAGGGCAGAAGGCCTGTATTATTCTCAAGTGTGTCGCTGAAAGGACCTTCGATAGCCCAGTCATGAGGCAGATCAAGGGTACGCCAGTTGCTGTCGTTTGCGGAAGGAAGCTGAAGTCCTTCAGGTTCCCTGTCAGATGTTGCCGCATCGGTGGAGGCATTAAAGAATTTAATGAATTTCCAGCCCTGGTTGAATAATTCGCGTGACCTGGAGGAATTCTGGGCTTCCGAAGATCCTGTATTCCAGATCATAATGACTGAGATAAAAAGTACAATGGTAAAAACTCGTTTCATGATATGTGATTTTGGATAAGAATTTTTTTCTAAAATAGGCAATTCGGATGAATATATTAACAGGGAGTGAAAAATTGTAGGGGCGTAGCAGGGGCGTAGCATGCTACGCCCCTACAGAAGCCCCTATAAAAATCATCTCCAAAATTGTTTATTTCTTCACAAACCTCTGACTAACAACCTCTCCTGATTTGAAATAAATCCTGACAATAAATAAGCCAGGTGGAAGCTTTGAGACATTGACTGATGTTAAATAATCTTCGCATTCATTTTTCTCAAGAACGGGATTTCCTAAAAGACTGAAAATTGTTATCCTGTCAATAATCTCATCCGATTCAACACGCAGATAAGAAGCTGCCGGATTCGGGAAAACCCTGAAGATTGCCCGGTCATCATCACCTGATGAATTTTCACCGACCATATTTGCATCGAGCCAGGTAAGGCGCCTGTTTATCCAGCTTTTGAATTTTTCAATCTCACCACTGAATGTTTCAGGTTGTTCACCGTATTCAGGCGTTCCTGCATTTATTCCAAGGATATCCCATTTTTGATAGTGTCTTGCCTGGGCTTCATCCAGAAGGGTTGCGACAGAGTCGATAACATGGTAAAGGCTTGTTTCGCTTAAAATAGTTTTACGCAAAAGAAAATATCTGTCATGGATCTGATTTGCAAATGCATCATCCTGCATTAGTCTCACTTCCCAGGATGGCGGTACCGGCCAGTTGTTGCAATCATTCACCCTGTAAGCCCATCCTGATCCGTCGGTCTGGTTAAAATGGATGCAATTTTCCTTAATATCTTTCCATGCCCAGTCAAAATCCCAGGGCGGCCCCGAATGAATCACTCCTCCATTGCTGTCTTTGTCCTTAAAATAGAACCTGCTCTTTTTATAGGCATCAACATTTCTTGATAATTCACCAATTATGAAGTAATCAACAAATGAATTTACATCCAGGTAAGCCCTGTAACCGGTACTGCGATATTTAAAATCAGGACTGTACAGTACATTCTCAAATGAATCGACGAAGTCCTTCAGATATGTTTTCTGGCTTGTTGTTAAAATATCTGGTTTAGGATCAAAATAGACAAAATAGACATCGGCGTCGGGCCTGTTCAAAGGGGAATAATTGCTGAGCCAGCTGTCGGATTCTGTGTAATAATCATTTGCAAATATATAACCTCCGGTCAGGTCATCTCCTGAATGTCTCATCTGGATTAAGCTTTGCAATATTGACACGGTTTTTATCCTGCTTTATCTTTTCCCCGAGCAGATAGATTCCCTTGTACTGCTCATTAAGCACAACCTCGCAATAGACCGTCCTTGGAGCATAGTGGCCCATTTTCCTGAATAACTCAAATGCCAAGATAATTCCTGAGAAACGTTTTGTCGTTATAGTTTGCAGTAAGTACCCAGTCATTCTCTTCAGGCATCCCAAGGATCGGAACATTAAGGTTAATCCCGGCCTCATCGCGGGTTTCAAATCCGTAAGGTTTCTGGGGAAGGGATGCCGAATGCCGGCCTCTGATCTCAATCCCCACTTTCCCCGTATAAACATTTCCCGGATCACCAGACATTATTGACCTGGCCACTACCGTTATGAATGATTTTCATGTCTGCCGTTATTTTCGGCTCATTGGGAATATCTGCACCGCCAGGTGTGGTTACCACCACAATCGGAAGATTTGATGATAACTGACCAAATCCAAACATTCCTGAACCAGTCAGCAGTAAAGAATATCATGAATATATCTTTTCTCATAGCGAGAATAAAAATACTTTTATCTTTTTACTTTTGTCTTTTATCTTAAATATAATCTTATGAACCGAAGAACCCTATTCCGTTTTTGCACATCCTGATCACATTATTGCCAATCATGCTACCTGCCCGAGCCCAGTACCTTGCACCGCGAACAAAAGAAATTTACACGGCAGGATTCTCTCAGGGGCTCAATCACTCCTGAACGAGCATGGTGGGATCTGACATATTATCATCTTGATATTGCCGTAAAACCTTCCGACAGTACAATTTATGGAAGCAATACTGTTACATACAGGGTTATTAACAGCTCAGACGTAATGCAGATTGACCTTCAACCGCCTCTGGAAATATTAAAAGCAGAACAAAACGGAAAATCCCTCAATTTTTCACGGGAAGGGAATGTATACTGGATCCGCATGACGGAAAAGCAGGAACCGGGACAGATTTATTCTGTGGTTATTAATTATGGAGGAAGACCAAAAATCTCCCGGAGGCCTCCATGGGAAGGGGGGATTACATGGAAAAAGGATAAAAACAATCTGCCGTTTGTTGCGTCTTCATGCCAGGGTGCCGGAGCCAGCCTCTGGTGGCCATGCAAGGATCATATGTACGATGAACCCGACAGCATGCTTATCAGCGTGAATGTCCCGTCAAACCTTATGGATGTTTCAAACGGACGGCTGAGAAGTGTGGTAAGGCAGAAAAACAATACCACCACCTATAACTGGTTTGTTGCTAATCCGATAAACAACTATGGCGTAAATATTAATATCGGAGATTATGCACATTTTTCGGAGGTCTTCAATGGCGAAAAAGGTAAGCTTAGCTGCGACTATTATGTCCTGAAGGAAAATCTTGAAAAGGCAAAGATCCATTTCAGGCAGGCTCCGATGATGCTTTCAGCATTTGAATACTGGTTTGGTCCATACCCGTTCTACGAGGATGGATACAAACTGGTTGAGGCTCCTTACCTCGGGATGGAGCATCAGAGCTCCATAACCTACGGTAATGGTTTCAGGAACGGATATCTGGGAAATGATGTAAGCGGATCGGGCTGGGGTGATAAATTCGACTTTATAATAGTCCATGAGTCAGGTCACGAATGGTTTGCAAACAGCATAACATATGAAGATGTAGCGGATATGTGGATCCATGAGAGCTTTATAAATTACTCTGAGAACCTGTATGTGGAGTACTATTATGGAAAAGATGCAGGGAGGGAATATGTACTTGGAAGCAGGAGGAATATCAGAAACGACCGGCCGGTAACAGGTGTTTATAATGTCAATTTCGGCGGTTCGGGCGATATGTACTACAAGGGCGGGAATATGCTTCACACTCTCCGGCAGATCGTTGATGATGATGAAAAGTGGAGAAGTATATTGAGAGGATTGAATAAGGATTTTTATCATCAGGTAGTGAAGGGATCACAGATCGAAGAATACCTGTCCATTAAGGCGGGGATTAACCTGAAACCGGTTTTTGATCAGTACCTGAGGGATATCAGGATCCCTGTTTTTGAATATTTCGTAAAGGACGGCAAGCTGACATACCGCTGGAACAACTGCGTTCAGGGATTCAATATGCCACTCAGAATATATGTATCAGGCGTGAGAAAAGATATTACACCAACCTCCCGGTTCAATACAATCGATCTTGGAACTGAAAACCCTGTAATAGTTGTCGATCCCAGTTACTATGTCGGTAATCTGAATATGACCGGGAAATAATGTATTATGTATTACAGGCGATGTATTATGTGATTTCTCAGGACGCAGGAGTAATAATAAAGTAGTCAGGGATAAGTGCTGCAACAAGATCCGCACTATCGCATTTTAGTGTATATTTCTATTTCATACTAAAATTTTAAGAAAATGAAAAAAATACTACCCTTCCTGGTTTTCTCTGCAATTTCTGTTTCTAACTCATTCTGCCAGGAGAAAACCTTTCTTTCGGACATATATTCCTTCCTTGAAAACACGTCGGTCTTTGAGCTGAACCAGGAAGAGGGACATACTCCAATCATTCCTTATGTGTCTGTTAATGAGGCTTTAAGTGATAACAGGAGTAGATCGGCCAGTTATTTATCCCTGAACGGGATATGGAAATTCCATTATTCAGATACTCCCGAAGGTGTACCATCAGAGTTTTATAAGGAAGGATTTAATGACAGGAAGTGGGACACAATAAGGGTACCTTCCAACTGGGAAATGAAAGGGTATGGCGATCCGCTTTTCCGTAATGTGACAACACCCTTTCGACCCGATCCTCCGAGAGTGCCAAAAGAATACAATCCTGCAGGTTCCTACCGCCGGTCTTTTAACATACCTTCATCATGGAGCGGCAAAGAAGTATTCCTCAGGATGGAAAAAACAGCTTCAGCCTCGTTTGTATGGGTCAACGGAAAAGAGGTAGGCTACAATGAGGGAGGCCAGGAACCGGCAGAATACAATATTACAAACTACATACGATCTGGTAAAAACACAATTGCGGTAGTTGTTTATAAATATTCTGACGGCTATTATCTTGAAGATCAGGATTACTGGCGGCTGGCCGGGATATTTGACGACATCTGGCTCTTTGCCGCACCTGAGATCCATATTTCTGACTGGGTGGCAACAACTGATCTTGATGAGAAATATGTCAATTCAAACCTCAGTCTCTCTGCTGATATAAGAAATTATTCAGGTAAGCCAAAGAATGACATTACAATCCGCGCTACCTTGTATGATTCAGGAAAACAGATTATTAAAACATTAACAACGGAAAAGTTCTCAGTTTTGCCCGAATCCGGACAAACAGTCAGGTTAACCGGTATAATTACTAATCCTGACAAATGGTCAGCCGAACATCCAAACCTCTATAAGCTTACATTTGAACTTGTTAACTCATCAGGCAAAACGGAAGAAGTTATTTCCGGCAGGATTGGATTCAAGGAGACAGAAATCCGGGACCAGGTGTTTTACCTCAATGGTAAACCCGTAAAACTCAACGGTATAAACAGTCATATGCAGCATCCGGTTACCGGACATACAATGGATGAAGCCACGATAAGAAAAGACCTCAGCATTTTCAGGCAGTTCAACATAAACTGCGTCAGGACTTCCCATTATCCACCGGTTATTAAATATCTTGACCTGGCTGACGAATATGGAATTTATGTGGTTGATGAGACTGGTGATGAGGCTCATGCCACCGAGTATGTCTCCCGAAACAAGGATTGGGAAAGCATGTACAGGGAAAGGGCCAGGAAAATGGTTTTGCGCGACAGGAACCATCCTTCTGTGCTGTTCTGGAGTGCCGGGAATGAAAGCGGTGAAGGTGAAAATATTTGTGCCGTAATTGATGAGGGCAGGAAATATGATAAAACCAGATACTGGATGTATGGAGGAAATGCATTCAGCCATCGGTGCGAAGAGATTATCGGACCAAGATACCCCCAGATCCGTGATTTGCTTACAGAGGTATACAATATTCCAGCCACAGAAGATCCCAGGCCTTCATTTCTTGATGAATACCTGGCAGTTACCGGGAATGGGGGAGGAGGCCTCGATGACTACTGGGAACTGTTTTACAGCCATCCCAGGAGCATGGGAGGTGCTATCTGGGATTTTGTCAGTACAGGTATTACCGAAAAAGTGAGGTTGCTTAAAGACAATTCCGGAAATAATATTCAGGTAAATATTATGGGCAGGGCAAAGCTGGTACCCGCGAAAGAGAATCTGGGAATAGACCTTAATGGTCACGATCAGTGGGTTGAGGTTTACAGGGATGATGCTCTCGAGATAACCGGTGATAAGCTTACACTTTCCTTATGGGTATATCCGCGTTCACTCAGCAGTTCGGCAGGTACTCTGATAACAAAAGGAAACTGGCAGTTTGGGATCAGGCAGTTGAAAAAGGACTCACTTGAATTTTATATCACAACCCGTGTGAGGCAGACAGTGAGGATCGCACTTCCCGAAAACTGGGAAAACAACTGGCACCATGTTGTGGCTAATTATGACGGATCAGCTATTTACCTGAATATCGATGATAATGAGAGCGAACACAAGTTTGTTTCAGGAAATATAAGGAACACTCCTTTCCCTGTGAATATAGGACGGAATGCTGAAATTCACGGACAGGAGACATCAGTATATATCTGCGACGCTGTTATCGACCAGGTCGGGATCTTTTCAAAGCAGATATCTTCAGATTTCCTGAAAAATCCGACAGAAGGAATAAAACAGCAGGCAGCTCTCTGGCTCGATTTTGAGGAAGAAACCTCAGGAGGAGAGTTTTTCAGTTACGGAATCGGAGCCAGGACTTACGGTTCAATATGGCCCGACAGACGTCCTCAACCTGAGATGTGGCAGATCAAAAAGTCTGCACAACCTGTAAAGGTAAGACTTATCTCCGCTGAAACTGGAACGGTGGAGATAACAAACAGGTACCTTTTTACGAACCTGAACGAGCTTAATGCCAGGTGGACTCTGCAAGGCGATGGTGAATCTTTGCAGGAAGGGGAGCTTGATCTTGATATGGAACCCGGCAAAAAAGCTGTGGTAAGAGTGCCCTTTACCAAACCTGAAATCAGGGAAGGCACTGAATACTTTCTGATGGTCAGTTTTCAGCAGCAGGAACAAACCCTTTGGGCAGAACCGGGATTTGAGATAGCCTGGGATCAGATGGTATTGCCATGGTTCAAGCCTGAGACCGGGACTCCCGTGGATGTCACCTCTCCATTGGTTGTTGAGGATATCAATGACAACCTGCTGGTAAAGGGAAAAAACTTTACTTACAGGTTTGACAGGAAAACCGGATTCCTGCTGTCATTGCAGTTAAATGGTAAGGAACTGATAAAGAAAGGGCCGGAATTGAATGTATGGCATGCTCCGCTCGCAAATGAAACAGATGAGTGGACATTCAGATCGTCGAATATCAAGCACCGGACTGATGGTTATGGCCGCATGGCTGCAACTGAGTGGTATTCGGCCGGGATCGAAAAAATGACACTATTCACAGATAACTTTACCTGGGAAAAATCAGGAAATGCAACTGTTGTAATCACCGCCAGTAACATTTATACCACAGGGAACCGAAGAGGATCTTTTATCAATAAATCAAAATACACTATTGATGGTGAGGGCGTGATCACCCTGGAAAATTCAATAATTCCAAACGGACAGATGCCGTCGTGGCTCCCTCGTATCGGCCAGCAATGGGTGCTTGACAGTACTCTTAAAAACATACATTGGTACGGCCGGGGACCCCAGGAGAATTACCCCGACAGAAAGAGTGGTTACAGGATTGGAAAATATACATCAACACCTGCAGAAATGTATGAACCATATCTGATACCTCAGGATTACGGACTCAGGACCGACACCCGCTGGATCAGGATAACTGACTTAAATGGTCTGGGGCTTGAGCTGAAGGGCAATAAGCTCTTTAATTTCAGTGTACAGCCTTACTCAACTGATAATCTTACAAAAGCATTATATACCTGCCAGCTTCTTCCTTTTGATGGAATTACTTTCAATCTCGATTATGCAACCAGCGGGGTGGGGTGTACTGCAGCCGGTGTGTTTCCGGAATACCAGGTGATGCCACAGAGGTATGATTTTATAACAACTATTAAACCGGTTTTGCCCCCAACCCCCTAAAACCACGGCTTATAAAGCCGTGGTTAAAGCATCAATACTTCCTATATATCTTTTAGCTCCATAATTGCATAAAGGTTGCTCGCTGACAGTTCCACGGCCTTCAGAAGGTTTTCCTTTGCAGCCTCTGTCTTGCCAAGTCCTTTATATCCAAGGCCCTTTAGCAGGTATGCATTTGACAGCCTTGCATTTTCTGCTTCCCTGGTCCCGAACTTGGCAAAGAAATCTACTTCACCCGATGCGCTCTCCCTGATCTGTCTTTCTCCTTCAGCAATTATGGCATCGAAGATATTCTTTGCTTCTGCTATCTTACCTAGTTTCAAAAGGCTTAATCCCTGATAGTATTTAATATAGCTCGAGCTTCTCGATTCCTGTGCTGTCGACAGAGCATAGTATTTTTTTGCTTTTGATCTGTTTCCCAGGGCATCATATGCCGTTCCGATGAAATAGTCTACCTGAAGATTCCTGTTTCCTGATCTGCTCCCTCCTGCCTCCTCTTCAGGTACCTGAGCCAGAAGGAATTCTTCAAGTGCTTTATTGTAGTTCTTTTCAACCATATATTTTTTACCAAGCATCAGATGGGCATCTATAAGGATATCCCTTACCCTTGAGCTTCCTTCACGATAACTGAATTTCCTTCCTGTAAGATATTCAACAGATTTTTCGGGTTTTCCGGCCAGAGTGAGAACTGTGATCTGCCGTGCAAAGGCATCATCACGTTTTGATACTACTTCGTTATTACCTTCAAATAATCTTAACCTCTTTTCTACCGGTGAATTACTCATTTCATATAAAGCGTCAAGCTCCTCATAATAGACAGGTTCGTCCTTTTTCAGTGCCATTGCTTTCTCATAAGATGAAATAGCTTTCAATCCGTCGCCCTTATGGTGATAATACCCCCATCCCAGATTACGGTGTGCGATCGCCAGAGACGGATCAAGCCGGACAGCATTCTCCCATGATGCCATAGCCCTGTCAGGTTGTTTGTCATATAATAGATTACCGAGGTAATACCATGGTTTTGCATCATCAGGATAATAATCTGAGGCCAGTTTCAGGACATTTACTGTCTCCAGTCTGAAGGGGAAGACATAATCGACCGGCAGTGCCGATCCTTCCTTGAAGAACCTGCCTGCTTCTGTCCTGTTGCCTTTTTTATCCTGGATAAATCCCTGATAATAACAGATCAGAGGATTCTTTCCTCTGAACCGGTTGAACACATCTTCAGCTTCATCTGTCAGTCCGTCATTCAGATATGCAATGCCCAGTTCAAGGTAATTCTGGTCGAAATTCCTCATTTTCAGTGTAAGATCAGTCAGCGCTTTTTCAGCTTTTTGATTTTCACCCGATTTTTTCAGGATCAGGTATTCCTCATTTCCGGTCCTGAAATCAAGCGGATCATCCTCAGAAATGGCAGCAAGAGTTTCCCGGGCATCATTATAATTGCCCATCCGCCTCAAAATTGAGGATTTAAGTCCTATAGCGCTGTTGTTCCTTGAATTTGTTGTTAATGACTCATTTACCTGGTCAAGTGCTTTTTGCATGTTACCTTTGAGCGATGAGATTCTTGCAAGTTCAAGATATGCTGCTGAATGATACGCATGATCCCATGTTGAACGGTAAAGGGTATCAATTGCTTCATCGTACATTCCCAATGCCTTTAAAGTAAGACCCTGCAGGTAGAGTGCTTCGCATGTTGACGGGCGGGTATAATCTTTTGTTAATCTTTTCACAGCCCTTGAAAAATATCTTCTGGCAGTATTGTAATCTCCATTTTTCAGGTAGATATTTCCAACCGCAGTGTTGGTGCGGATATCTGACGGGTCACGCTTCAGTGCTTCCTGGTAGTAATCCATAGCATTCAGGGTAGGATTATAGAATTGCCCGATCCTGCTTCCAGCCAGATAAAGTTCTTCTATTGTTTCAATATCTTCCGGCAATGCAGGCCGCTTAACGATCTCAGGCAGTTTTTCTGCTTTTTGATTAATTACAGGTTTATAGGAGACCAGTACTTCCCCGGTTTCAAGATCTCTGATCTCCGTATAAAGGTCAGTTAATTCAAAAGGTTCATCAATCCTTATCAGTTCTGTGAAAGCATTTCCCGGAGATATCTCCGTATTCTTATTAAAGATGGTTTTTTCTTTGCTCTGCAGAACAACAACAGCACTGCTGACTTTCCTTGTTACGCAGTAACCGAGAAATACCTGGTTCTTCTCCCTCGCCTCAAGGTTTACTGCACCGTTCAGATTGGCATTTTTAAATCCCTGGATATCCTTTACGGGATACCAGTATTGTTTGAAGGTCTTCACCTCATAGGGTCTTATCCAGCTGTAATCAGGCTGGTTGTCAGAAAACGCGCCAACCATTATTTCAACATATGGTCCGTCAGTATCAGTCAGCCTTGCTTCTGTTGCCTGGCCTCTTGCTCCCGATCCCCATTCCCACAGCTTTGCTCCTTTTACTATGTTATGATCACCGATATGAACGGTCCCGGTTTCTTTTCCATGGTCATATCCTCCCATAAAGTCTTCTTTCAGATCATGGGCAAAGAAGGAATTGGAACTAGGCGAGTTTTTCCACCAGCTGATATCAACTCCTTTTGTAAAGTCCTGACCATTATATATTTCAGTTGAATAGGGCCAATGAGTGAAGCTGTTTTTTGCATGATATGTTGCGACATTTACACTTGGAGGGAAGATAACCTGGTAATTTTCATTTGTATGAGCAGCTACGTTTGCCCAGTACAGGAAAGTATTTGTGAAAGGAGTGGGATTATGGATCTTTACTTCTGCCTGGAAATATGATCTGTCCGGGAAAACTGTTATTCCTATTGTCCATCTCATCCGGTGCCTTGGTTCTGTTTCACCAATCCAGATTGTCTTGCTGCCGTCACTGTTTTCGGATGTCGTATAATCGACTGTTTGAAAAGTTGATGCCCTGTGATGATGAAGCACGCACCATTCTATTCCGCCAGATACCCAGGCTCCGAGCATACCGATATTTGAAGGCTTCACTACATTGTTCCTGTAAATAAAATTGTACCCGTTCGATTTGTCAGTGGCATAATAGAGCTTGCCGCCTATCTCAGGAGTAATGCATAACTTGATGTACTCATTTTCAAGCGTCACTGTCTTCCAGGCTCTGTCAGTTTTTTCATCTGATATGACGTCATTCATACCATAGGGATAAATATATTTTGAAGCTCCCTGGTATGACTCCCCCCTGAAGAACATAGGATTTTTGTCGGGAGGAGCGACTGAATAAGTCGGAATTACCCAATCCTGTTCCGACAGCTTTACCTGGGCTGGTAACGAAGTAGTCATAAGAAGTATTAAAATCAGATAAATGGTGCTTCTTAAAGCCTTTTCAGTATTATTAGTTTTCATGACCGGTGATTTATTACTGTATCTGGAAAGTTATAAAAAATTGTCAGATAAATATTTGAATAATATAACTTATGACCAGACAATGCCAGAAGTTCGGAGTGTCTGGAATTCCTAAAGTTAAGATTTTAAATTGCTTCAATATTTTTTAACTTTAGTCACTCCAAACTTAAGCCCACTTTGAGTACTTATTCATTCTTTAACAAACAGTAACTTATGACTAATAGAATCTCCCTTTTAATTCTGGTCTTTATCATTTCAAATTCAAGTAATTGTCAGGAACATAAGAAAATCACTCCCGGGCAACGGCAAAAGCTTGAACAGCTTAAAAAAGAGGTGTCGGACGACCTTACAAAGAATATCCTTCCTTACTGGTCTACAAAGATGGTTGATAATGTCAACGGAGGATTTTACGGGCGAATCGATGGAAATGAGAAAGTTTATCCCGATGCTGAAAAAGGTGGCATATCTGAATGCCAGGATATTATGGACGTTTTCTTCAGCTTACCGGGTTTTGGGTGATAAATCCTGTCTGAACATTGCAACCCGGGCAAAAGATTATATAATTGCTCATTTTATTGATGATAAGTATGGCGGAGCTTACATGAGTCTTAATGCTGACGGTACACCGTTAAATACAAGGAAACATATATATACCAATGCTTTCTTTATTTATGCTCTTGCTGAATATAACCGGGCCACAGGTGATAAGCAGGCACTTGCAGAAGCAAGAAAGATCTTTGACCTTTTTGAAAAATATGCAGCTGACAAGGAATTCAACGGATACTTCGAGGTTTTCAGCCGCGAGTGGGAACGTGTGCGCGACAGGATGATAGGGGAGAGCTCAGAAAAGGATGAGAAAACAATGAACACCAGCCTTCATGTCATGGAGGCCTATGCTAATCTTTACAGGGTATCGGGTGATATGCTTGTCGGTGATCGTCTCCGGAATTTTATCGGGATCTTCCTCGATAAGATAATTGACAGAAAGACATCTCATCTGATTTGTTTTATGGACAGGTCCTGGAACAGTACTTCTACTGTGGATTCCTATGGTCATGATATTGAATCCTCATGGCTCCTGTATGAGGCAGCGACGTTGCTGGGGGATGCAGAACTAACTGAAAGAGTAAAGGAGACCGGCATAAAGATCGCAAATGCCGCTGCTGAGGGTTACCAGCCGGATGGGAGCATGCTCTCCGATAAGAATACAGCCACAGGACATATCAGGACCCAGCGATCGTGGTGGGAGCAGGCAGAAACAGTGGTGGGGTACCTGAATGCATTTGAACTGACCGGAGATGAAACTTATCTTAAAAAGTCGCTGGATTGCTGGACTTATATAAAACAACATTTCATTGATTCAAAGAATGGCGGCTGGTTCAGTTATGTTTCAGAATCAGGAGTGCCGGGAGGCGACAAAGCCGGATTCTGGATATGCCCGTATCATAGCGGAAGAATGTGTATGGAGGTTATTGAAAGACTAAGTGATCTTTAATGTGTATTATAACTCATTATCCGAAATCATAAAATGAATAAAAGATATTTGCCTGTTACGTTATTTGCAGTCTGCCTGTTTTTTGCAGCTTTCTGCTTTCGATGGTCAACTGTTAGTGCCCAGGATAAATCAGAATCCGTTTCTCCCCATTATGTTTTGCCTGATTTTGTGAAGGGATCAGTAAAATTGAAAAACGGAAAAACCATAGGAGCAATAATGAATTACAATAAGGTTTCGGAGGAGATGATCTTTGAAAAAGATGGCCAGAGACTTGCCATGGATAATCTTCAAACCATCGATACTGTTTTTCTGGGATCAAAGAAATTTGTACCTTATGAAAAGGTATTCCATGAGGTTTTGGTAAATGATCGTATTTCCCTTTCTATCCAGCATAAATGCAACTTGTTGCCGGCAGGCAAGCCTGCCGGATATGGCGGAACATCGGAAACCAGTGCGACATCCTCCATTTCAGTGCTGGTCAGCTCAGGGATGTTGTATAAACTTGAGCTTCCGCGGGAATACCGTGTAAGCGACGCTTCGCAATTCTGGATCACAAAAGATAAATTACCTGTAAGAATGGCCGGCGAACGGCAGATTCTGAAGATCTTTCCGGAAAAGTTGAAAGAATTAGAAGAGTATATTAAGCAAAACAAGCTGAATATCAGGAAACAGGAAGATCTGATCAAGCTTATAGGTAAATGTAATGATCTGTATCGTTGACTTTTTTAGCAGAATTAATGTAAACTCAGCAGGCTATGTACACTTACACTCTGGGCGGCAAGAAAGGTAAAAAATATATCCTCCACGAAAGCAAAGATATGGTAGCGGTTCGCACCAGGAATTCAAGAGACCTGAAAAATGCAATTATTTCAGAAAAAGGGAAGAAAGCGCTGAAGGATTTTGAACTGGTGCTGGAGTTCCCGGAAGCCGACATTTCAGTTTTTCAGGCCAAAGATTCCGTCAGGGATAAGCTGGCTGTCAGGAACAAAGCAAAAAAAACATTGAAAAAAGAACCTGAATTAAGGTTTGCAGGCAGAGTTCTCATTGACCCCGACAGTAAAACTCTGGTCTTATACACGGAAAATATCTTCATAAAATTTCATGATCATATTGAAACCGGTTTATGTGAAAATATTCTGGCTGAAAACGGTCTGAAAATAAAGCAAAAGCCCGATTACGCCAGAAATACCTATTTTGTCGGGGCACCTGAAAATACCGGACTTAGGATATTTGCACTTGCAGAATCACTCCTCAGCAGGAAGGAAGTTGAGCTTTGTCACCCTGAACTTATCAGGAAAAGAAGCCTTAAAAAGATACATCCGATGCAGTGGCACTTAAAGGTCACAACTATAAATGGTGTTTCTGTCAATGCAAATGTAAAGGCTGAGCGTGCCCATAAATTTTCAACCGGCGAAAACATAATTGTCGCACTGATCGATGACGGATTTGATATTGATCATCCGGAATTCAGTAAGCCGGGAAAAGTTGTCCACTCAAGAGATGTCTCATCCAACAGCAATGATCCGCGACCTAAGAACAGCTACAATAATCATGGGACTGCATGTGCAGGTGTTGCTGCTGCCTCAGGGATAAAAGCATCAGGTGTTGCGCCGGATTGCAGTCTGATGCCGGTTCGCCTTAGCTCAAACCTCGGCTCCATGGCTGAAGCGGCAGCATTTAAGTGGGCCGCGGATCATGGAGCGGATATCATCTCATGCAGCTGGGGACCTGAAGACGGAAACTGGAGCGATCCGGACGATCCTGTCCACAGCACTGAAGTGGGTTTACCCGACAGTACACGGCTGGCGATGGATTACGCGATCTCACAGGGACGCGAAGGCAAAGGCTGCATAATAACATTTGCTGCAGGAAACGGAAATGAAGACTGCAAATTTGACGGCTATGCAGGCTATGATAAAGTCATGGCAGTGTCAGCGTGCAACGACACCGGAAAAAGATGCGTATACAGTGATTACGGGAAGAACGTATGGTGCTCATTCCCAAGCAGCGATTTCGGTTATGCTCCTTTTAACCACCCTGGACCCTGACTTCAGGGATTTATACTACTGACCGCCAGGGGAAAGCCGGTTATAACGCTGAAGGAGATTATACCGATGATTTTGGCGGAACCTCTAGTTCCTGCCCGGGGGTGGCAGGGACTGCTGCGTTGATACTATCAGCCAATCCTGAACTTACCTGGATGCAGGTAAGAGAAATAATAAAAGAGACTTCAGATAAGATTGACAGGGCTGGAGGGAAATATGATTCAAAAGGGCACAGTATATATTATGGATATGGAAGAGTAAATGCTGAAAAAGCTGTAAAAAGAGCCCTTGAATTAAAATCCAGATACCGGGTCCGCAAGCGAAAGTCGACAGCTGAGATACAAGATCATTAACCGCATAACCGCCCTGACGCTTACGGTCAGGATCTCCGCTTCGCTCCGACATAACCGCAAAACCGCATAACCGCATAACCGCATAACTATAAACCTACCATGCCAAGAGAAGTATTAACAACCGGTGACATTCAGAAATTTAACCAGTCAGAAGCAAGTTCAAGGATTCCTGCCGGCACAACATATCCTGTAACAAAAGATGGATATTTCGACAGACTTTTCAAGTATATTCCGGCAGAGCTGGTGGCTGGTTATATATTTGTTATGGGAGTTGTGAAACAATTAACAGATGCCGGTGAAATAAAGATTCTTCAATGGTCATTGTTCGTTGTCTTTTGCGTCCTTACTCCGCTGTATTTATGGCGCGTACAGAAAGTGCTGAAGTTGCAGCAGCATTTCATATCGCTCCTCTCTTTGTGGTATGGGTTTTTGCACTGGGAGGACCTTTCGCTTTATGTTCATGGTACAATCCGGTTTATGGTTCAGTATTGCTCCCTGTATTTACCCTGCTCGTGGCAATATGGGAAGCCGAATAGGAAAATCTTTTCTAATTTTCGTAATTACAAATGCGTCAATAAGGAAAACAAATGGCTGCGAACCTTTGAGAGCAGCGTCTTTATTTTCTGCTGAAAAGGCAAACAAAATTGAGAAAATCATCCAATTGTATTAATTCTGATCCTCAGTATTTATCTGTTTGTCAAAATCACAACTTTTTAGGTTGAATTTTAGAGTAAATATTATTATTCTGATAATCAATCTAATAGATTGTATTTTGCTTTTGAGAAAGTATTTCAGTCCTGATTTCTGATAAATATATAGTCGATTTTGACGAATCGCCGGCTTATGGCCGTGAATCTGATTTCACCTTTTGACTATCTCCTGTTTTTAGCTGATGAAACATGTATGGAATGATCACATTAACCCACTAAATGGCCATTTGCGACTTGACAACAGCATCTTTGACCCTTATCTTTACTTCGAACATTTAATCCCACAATTATGAAAACACTTTTTGAAATTTCGTCAGAAGAAACCGGAACAGTTGTCTTACGCCGCAGAAAGATTGCAAAAGCACTTCGCAGATGGCTCAGGGAAAAAGAATTTCCATACAATCACCGATTCTTCCTTGGATGATCCGGGAAAATATAATTGAGAAATACGTCTGATTTCAAAATTCCATTAACTGATATCAAAGAAAAATAACTTTGTTTTGTTGGATTTTTAAGAAGAGGCTTTCCCTGAAAGATAGCCTCTTTTTTATATATGCTGCCGGATGATAATTCTTTTTCCGTTGTCAGCGATTATAACTAATTTTAATATTTGAAAATAAACCAGTCTGCCTGTATGAAAAAACTCTTGATGCCTTTATTCATACTCCTGCCGATCCTGCTGTGTTCAGCCGGAGAATCCTCCCAGACGGCCCAACAGGAACCAAAAACTATCGAACCGGGTTCAAAAGCACCTGATTTCAGCCTTTTGGGAGTGGACGGGAAAAATTACAGTCTAAAAGATTTTGATAAAGCAAAGGTGCTTGTTGTCATTTTCAGCTGCAATCATTGCCCGACTGCACAGGCGTACGAAGATCGCATCATCTCAATTGCCGGTGAATATAAGCCAAAAGGAGTTGATCTTGTTATGATCTCACCTAACTCCGGGAAGGCTTTGAATTATTCGGAACTTGGTTATTCCGATATGGGCGACAGTTATGAGGATATGAAATTAAGGGCTGCGGATAAAAAATTCCCCTTCCCTTATCTGTATGATGGTGATGACCAGAAGTGCGCCCTGGCTTATGGTCCGGTTGCAACACCTCATTGTTTTGTTTTTGACAGAAACCGGATACTCAGATATGCCGGACGGGTGGACGGATCGGAAAAACCCGGTACCGGTAAAGGAGAGGATCTGAGGAATGCAATTGATGCGGTATTGGCCGGACAACCTGTTAAAAATCCTGTCACGAAGGTTTTTGGCTGTTCAATTAAATGGTCATGGAAGAGCGATTATACACAGAAACTGTACAAGCAGTGGTCGGAATTGCCTGTGAATCTGGAAGAGATTGATGAACAAGGTATAAAGGACCTTATTAAGAATACATCCTCAGGCAAGCTAAGATTAATAAACTTCTGGGCAACCTGGTGTGGTCCCTGCATTACGGAATTTCCCGATCTGGTTATCATCGACAGGATGTATCGCCAGCGTGCCTTCGAGTTCATAACTGTAAGTGCCGACAAACAGGCAAGAAAAACAGATGCTCTGAATTTTCTCAAAAAGCAGGAAGCCTCGAATAAAAACTATATTTTCAATGATGATGATGTCTATAGACTTATTGAAGCTGTTGACAATGACTGGCAGGGCGCCCTGCCTTTCACCCTCCTGATTGAACCTGGAGGGAAGATCCTTTATAAAAAGCAGGATATGATCGATCCTCTTGAAATGAAAAAGCTTATTGTCGGCAATAAGTTATTAGGGAGGTATTATTGATCAGATAATCAGACTATGAAAAGCAATCTAAGCAGGCGACATTTTATAAGAAAGACCACTCTGGTAATGGCAGGAATTTCAATTATTCCTTCAGCTTTAAAAGCCGGAAAAAACAGCCTTCCCGGAAATCCGGTACGGCTTGGGGGGCCTGTTCCCGGCAAATTCGATGATCCGGTTCAATGGGTAGAAGCAGTTAAATCGCTCAGATACAGTGCAGCTATCTGTCCGGTTCAGCCCGGTGCACCTTCTGAACTGATCAGGTCTTTCAGCTCAGTGGCAAAAAAGAACAACATCCTGATAAGTGAAGTCGGAGTCTGGAACAATATGTTAGATCCGGACGAAACTGCAAGAAAAACGGCAATAAATAAGAACATTGCTTCATTGCAGCTGGCTGATGAGATTGGAGCCTGCTGCTGTGTTAATATCTCCGGAGCAAAAGGGGAGATCTGGGACGGCCCTTATCCTGGTAATTATTCAAAAGAGACATTTAATCAGATCGTAGAGACAGTCAGGCACATAATCGATCAGGTTAAACCCAGGAATACTTTTTATACACTCTGGAGCCTATGCCTTATATGCTTCCTGATTCGCCCGATTCATATCTGGAGCTGATCAAAGCAATTGACCGCGACCGTTTTGCAGTGCATCTCGATCCGGTGAACATGATCTCCAGTCCGCAAAGGTATTTTAATAATTCAGCATTTCTCAGGGAATGCTTTACGAAACTTGGACCCTATATCAAATCTGTTCATGCAAAGGACATTACAATTATGCCTGAACTGACTGTTCATCTGGAGGAACGCAGGCCGGGAACAGGCTCACTCGACTACGCGGTATTTCTTCAGGAAATGAGCAGGCTGAAGGATGTTCCTATGATGATGGAACACCTCGAAAAACAGGAAGATTATCTTTTGGCTGCTCAATATATACGTAAGATTGGCAGCGAGACAGGGATAAGATTTGCTGAATTATGATCAAAATGTAAATGGGATAGTGGCAAAGTGGGATAAAATGACTTATTATCTGCGATGATCTGCGTGATCAGCGGGAAACAAAGAATATATTGCCGGCAACAAACAACTTTATTTAATACAATGAAACATACAATGAAGCCAACTTTACTAATTCTAACGCTTTTTATCTCTATCTCCGGACAATCTCAGGTGACAGATCCGGAAATGGTCCTGATCCCGGCCGGTGAATTCAATATGGGAAAAAATACTTCCAATCCTACAGACTGGCAGCCCGAACACAAAGTGTACGTTGATGCATTTTACATGGATAAGCATGAGGTTACCAATAAACAGTATTATGATTTCTGTGTGAAGACAAAACATCATCTTGCCTGAATTCTGGGGATCGGCTCAGTTTAAATCCGGACTGGATTACCCCGATTATCCGGTTGTGGGAGTCAGCTCATCCGATGCAGAACAGTATGCCAGGTGGGCAGGCAAACGGCTTCCTACAGAAGCGGAATGGGAGTATGCTGCCAGGGGAGGCCTGATTGATAAGAATTTTCCGTGGGGCGATCAGGTCGATTCGGCAAAAGTTAATTATGGTAAAAAATTCAAGGGGATCCTTAAGGTTGGATCATTCCCTCCAAACAATTTCGGATTATTTGATATTACGGGAAATGTCTGGGAATGGACCTCGGACTATTATGGTGATAATTACTATAAAACCTCTCCTGCTGAAAACCCGAAAGGACCATCAGACCGGAAGATTCAGAGTGATAAGGGGAGGCAGCTGGCATTCAGGTGCAATGTGTGTCCAGACTTATTACCGGAACGGACTCCCGGCAAGCTGGGTCGATTTTGCTGTCGGTTTCAGGTGTGTGAAAAGCACTAAATAAAAAAACTGCTGAGCTGAGGATCAGCATAAGAGCTAAGGAAGTACTAATCAAGTATTACACATATGAATCTCAATCTGAAATTTGCCTTCCTGGTTTCATTATTTTCCCCCCTGGTGATTTTCAATTCCAAAAGTCAACCGGTACCAACAAATAGTGATACTCTGGGTTTAGCCGATCTGGGCAGGGAGATTGAAAATACTATAAGTTTTAACACTTCTTATTCAAATTACGAAGAACATTAAAGCATACTACCGGTAAAAAAATTACCATAAAAGCTGCTTCGCTGGTAATTAATGGCGACACTCTGGATCCTAAAGAAATCAAAACCAGAGGACAGACAACACTCTATTACAGGAGAAAAAGTTACAGTTTTAATCTTAAATCAGAAGCATCATTCAGGCACGGAGAAAAAACCGAATCGATGAATAGGTTTTTTGTTCTTAGTCTTTCAATGGACAGAAACTACTGCAACAACAGTCTGGCATTCGAAATGATGAAGGCTGCCCGGCTTTTTGACCTGTTTTATTCTTTTTGTGAATTACGGATAAATGGCCAGAGCGAAGGGATCGGCATGGTTATTGAACGGCCCGAGGATTGGGCATTAAAAAAGCACAATTCACCTCTGATGATCCGAAGGGGATATTACACATTGGATATAAAGACCGGTAAAGGAACCTCAGGGGATGAAGTAAAAAAATACAGAGACTATTTCAGACATATTTACGCGTCTGTAACAAAATACGAAGGCCAGGAACTTTATACTATGCTCTCAAAGTGGGTTGATATTGACAGTTATTTGAAATGGCTTGCTTTTAATTTCCTGGTCACGGAATGGCGATTATACCGATGAAGTATATTTCTTTGCAGATCCGGGCACTGATAAATTTAATATAATTCCCTGGGATTATGATGATTTGTTTGCCCGATCGCCGCACGAAGGAAATATTGAAGGCAGGAAGACTTCTTGGCGACAAGTTATTCTTTTCAACTGAAGATCTGCTTGATAAAAAAATAGTTACCGATCCATATCTGTACAAGACTTACCTTATCCAATTCAGGGAATTGCTGGAACAGCTTTCATCTGATCTCCTTAAAAGAATTTTTGAAAATATATTATGCTGAACTTTACCCATATTATTTGAACGACGAAATTATCAGCAAATCGACTTATGACCGTTACAGGGACACGAACATAATAATGCTGAAAAACTATATGTTATCATTGTTTGAACAATTAAAAGTATATAGGGATATTTATCTGAGGGATATCCGGGACCATAATCAGATCACCCTTGCACTGCCCTGAACTAAATCAAAACAAGCTAATACATGATTTCTTCAATCAATAGTGACGAAACCAGGTCATCAGAGACTGACTCTTCAAATGATGAAAAATCCAGGGAATCATTTCTTGAATCTGTCGAAGGACTGGCAATCAGGCAGAAGAGCAGTTCCTCTGATAGTACTGGTGTGCGAAGCACTGACCTGCCAGGCATTTCAATAGACAACTACCCTGAGGTTGAGTCAACAGAAAGAACTGTTAAGAAGATAGATGAATTAAAGTCGATAATATCAGCCATTGAGAACAGACCCTCAATACCTTCCGAAATAAACCTTGACAAAACTTACAGGATCAACTACAGAAATGAACTTAATCCTGCACAGCTTGAGGCTGTGACCGCAATAAACGGGCCTGTTCTGGTGATCGCCGGTGCAGGAAGCGGTAAAACCAGAGTAATTGTGTACAGGGTAGCCTATATGATGGAAAATGGGATCAGCCCGGATGATATTCTGTTGCTGACCTTTACCAGGAAGGCATCAAGAGAAATGCTTGGAAGAGTTCAGCAGCTTCTTAAAGATAATGCAGCTCAAAAGGTTTTCGGCGGAACATTCCATGCCTTCTCCAACCATATCCTCAGGAAGTATGCAAACATGCTTAACATCCCGGTGAATTTTACAATCATCGATGAAGAAGACTCAGCTGACACTATCGATCTGATAAGATCAGAACTTAAAATTGAAAAGAAAGAAAAAGCTTTTCCGCGGAAAAACAGGATTCAGGAAATAATCTCTTCTGCACGAAACAGGAATCTTACGATCAGGGATGTTATAGAAAATGAATTTTCCGGCCTCAGGGAGTTTGTTGAGCAGATAGAGCTTATAAACCGGGGTTATGAGAAATATAAAAAGATCTGTAAAATATTTGATTATGATGATTTAATGGATGTATTAAGGGATTCATTAAGGGATAATCCCGGATTCAGAAGAAGGCTGCAGAATGAATATAAATACATAATGGTTGATGAATATCAGGATACCAATATTATCCAGAAGGAAATAGTCGAATACCTGTCTGAAGAATCACGGAATATTCTTGTCGTCGGTGATGATTCCCAGAGCATTTATTCTTTCAGGGGTGCCAATTATGAGAACATATTGAGATTTCCGCAAAAATACCCCGACTGCAAAGTGATCAAGATTGAAGAAAACTACCGGAGCAACCAGAAGATCCTTGATTTCACAAACGATATCATATTAAATGCAAAGATCGGTTATAAAAAACATCTCTGGTCAAAAATCGTTTATGAAGCGGATTCCCCTGGTAAGAAAATTTTACGATCAGGAATCGGAAGCAGAATTTGTTGTCGACAAAATTCTGGAGTACAGGGAAAAAGGTATTGACTTAAGCCAGATTGCAGTACTGGTCAGGGCTTTCTGGCATGCCAGGTACATTGAACTGGAACTGAATAAAAGGAGTATCCCCTACATTGCTGTCGGAGGACTTAAGTTCAACGAACGCAAGCATGTCAAAGATGTGATCTCATATTTGAGAATCATCCAGAATCCCTATGATGCTGTCGCCTGGCACAGGGTATTGAAATATCTTCCGGGAGTGGGGCAGGTTACAGCCGGCAAAATAATCCAGAAGATCTTGACTGATAAGGGAATGGATATTGACACCTTTGAGAAAAGTAAATTTGGGGATAGCCTGAAAAACCTGACAGCAATGATTGACAGGGCTAAGGATCACAATATTACGATCCCGCAAAAAATAGAATTTATAAAAGATTATTACACCCCCTTATTACAGGCAAGAGAATACGATTATCAGGTCAGGTTACTTGACATAAACGTTCTGGTCGACCTTTCCTCAAAATATGATTCGTTGGAGAAATTCCTGACAGAATTTGCGCTGGATCCTCCATCTCGAAATTTTGGCACCAGGACTGTTCCGTTGATCGATGAATCGGAAGATAACCCATTAACGGTCTCAACGATCCATTCTGCCAAAGGATTGGAATGGCACAGTGTTATAATTCCGCATGCACTTGATGGATTGATCCCATCCGTAAGATCATTGAATAATATTGAGGAAATTGAGGAGGAGCGAAGGCTGTTTTATGTCGCATGCAGCAGGGCGAAGCAGGATCTTATTATTACAATGCCATCATATGTCACAACATACAATGCATTCCTGTCTTATCCCAAGCAGGTTCCTGGTTGAGATTGCCAGGGAGAAATTTCATTATCAATAATTTATTTCTTAAATTGAGTGTCATAAATTCATACTGAAATGAAAAATTATCTTCTGATTCTGGCTATTGTTATTATTCTGATTTCATGTTCAGATAAGGACAAGAAATGGCGTCAGCTTTATAATGGCAGTGACCTGACCGGATGGGAACAGGTCGGACCGGGTAAATTTGTTGTTGAAGACGGACTTCTTAAGACTGTGGGAGGCATGGGTATGATCCTGTATCCTGCAGAAAAATTCAGCAACGTTGTCATCCGTGTTGTTTACAAGGTAAAGGATAACGACTGCAATTCCGGAGTGTTCATAAGAATACCTGAGAAGCCAGCTGATGAATGGGTGGCGGTAAACAAGGGGTATGAAGTTCAGATTGACAACGGGACACGGCATGTCGGCGGAGACTATCATTGTACCGGAGTTTTGTATTCGCTGACAAAGGCAAGGGCTCATCCTCAGAAAAGCCCCGGAGAATGGAATACCATGGAAATAACTCTTGACGGTTTGAAGACAATCGTATTTGTCAACGGTGAAATGGTTACAGATTTCACTGAAGGTGACACGGTTCCGGAGAAAACGCGGGACTTTGAACCCGACAGGGGACCAAGACCCGAATCGGGCTATATCGGACTGCAGAATCATGATTCATTATCTGTTGCATGGTTTAAAGAGGTTGCAGTCAAATCCTTAAAATAAATAATTAAGGCTAAAGACGGGTTTTGAATAATTCTTTGAGATGGCGTTGCGTTGAAACATTTCGATGATCTATCGCATCCTCGATATCTTTTTTGTGATTTTCCATTCTTCGTTATCCTGTTCAACCTTTTCGGTTGGATCTGGAGAAGGACAAGAAAATATAATCTGATTTTACTTGTCCTGACAGGTGCATCATGGTTGATCCTGGGACTTATTGTCGGAACACTTGGTTATTGTCCCCTGACTGACTGGCATTTCAGTGTTCTTGACAAACTCGGAGTAACTAATCTCCCGACCTCATATGTTAAATATCTGGCTGACCGGCTTACCGGATTGGATATAAGCCAGTCGCTGGTCGATGATGTCACTCTGTATTCTTTTCTTGCAGCACTGGTAATATCAGTCTTCTTAAACTTAAGGGATTTTCTGCGAAGAAGAAATAGAACTTTGCCCGGGTGAATTTTTAATTATAAAATAACCTCTTATTTTTTAAGATTTTTCAGATAAGCCGCACTATCCTTGAAGGTTTCCTCATCCATCTCCACGAAGATATTCTTTACTCCGCCCTTCTTAATTGATGCAAAAAACTCTTTCCAGTCAACAATGCCCTGTCCGACAGGTACGGAAGTCTTTTTGGTCTCAGACCAGTCAGCAAGATGAGCTGAGATGAACCGGCCGGGATACTTTTTGAAATAATCTGATGCCTTATAGCCAATATTTATTACCGCAACCTGGAATTGCATTTTAATCATATTCAGGATCAAATTGTTTTAAAAGGACATCATAAATTAATGTGTCGTTTATCTTCTGGAATTCACCGTGATGATTGTGGAAACCCATCTGGATCCCGGCATTTTTTGCCCTTAACACCCATTTTGTTCAGTTCATCAGCTGCTTTTAACCAGTCATCAAGGGTTGCTTTTTGCGAAAGTCCGAAGCTGGAAAGTATCATCTGTGTCTGACCTGACTCAAGGGCAAATGTTATGCGTTCGTCCAGATGTTCCCTGAACTCGCCCATGCCATAATGCGAACTCGGGCAGATGAGGCCGGCATCGTTGATGATCTGTTTCATCTCTTTGGCTTTCAGTTTCATGAGAGGACCAAAACCTGAAGACTCATAACCGGGAGGCGAACACATTTCCATGCTTTGGTATCCCAGGGCTGCCATCTTTTTCAATGTACCCGGAAAATCCTTGATAAGTGAATCCTTTATGGTCCATACCTGGAAACCAATGGGCATTTTTACCAGGCCTGAAGGTATACTTGCATTCAGGTCAACCGGAAAATGAGAAGCAATAACTGCTGATCCGATCCCTAAAGCGCTCTTTCCAAGAAAATCTCTTCTTGACAGTTTTTTCATTATACTAAATTTTTAAGGAGTTACACATCTTTAGACAGATCTCCTGACAAAATTAAAAAAAGACTTGAAAATTATATATTCCCCGGGATTATTTCAGGCACAGTTCAAATTATCTTCTTAATCAGCCAGAAAATAAAAGAAACCACTATGCTCAGAATGATCATTGTTGTTATGGGGAAGTAAAACCTTACATTCTCCTTCTCAACCCTGATATCTCCCGGGAGATGACCTATCCAGCCAAGTTTATCTCCGGCAAAATAAATGATAACTCCGGCAATAATCAGGATTATGCCAGCGATTACCAGGATTTTACCAAGATTAGGCATGAATAGGTATCTAAACTACAATTTTTCGAAATTCTGAAATACAACCATTAAAAAATACCAGGGCAGTGACATCGAATGCAGTATTCCTCATAACGGCTTGTTTAAAATCAACTGCTTTTCAATATTATTATGAAGTTTGTAAGGCTTAATATGTTTGTTGATGCTTTCCCCCACTATTCCAATTTTGCTTAAATCAGCCACACCTGAACCGGCTTGTGCACAATAATTAAGATAGCCGATCATGGAAAAATCAACACCCATAAGCTCAACAGCAACACGATCAGCCGCAAGCCAGTCGGGGCTTGCTACACAGATCCTGTGGTCAACAGGAGTTCCATTGCTCGGACCATTCCCTTCCATCCCTTCGAATCCGTCGATGACGGCAAGATGCGGGTGAAGGCGGGGTGCAAGGTCATACAAATTGTAATGAATTCCTTTGTATCCTCCTCCGTGTACAATCGATTTGTCACTCCTGACACCCTCCTTGCGGTTTTTTCCAAAGGTAAAGCCAACGTCTTTTATGGGCGCGCCAAATACAATATTTTTCAGGGAAAGAGTTACTATGGTCCGGTCGTGTGTTTTCATCCTGGCCACGGATACAAGGTAGGAATCGGAACTGAGAATTACACGGGAAAACCTCACGGGATGCGGCTTGAAATCTCTTTCATCAAATACATGCAATATTTCAGATCCTTCCTGATCAAGGTCAACAAATTTTACAGGATATTTATTAGCTAACCTGAAATACCCGTAATTGCTGAATCCATCGAATGTGGGTCCATTCGCAGCTGATTCAGCAATGACGACATTATCAAGCTTCCTTATCGATTTGAGAAATTCCAGTATGCCTTCCAGTGTATCGGCATGAGTAGCACAAAGAGGAATGTCGATTGATACATTGTTTGGTTTAAGGACAACACGGCGGCCACCAATAGCCTGTTTTATCTGCTTTGAGAATGGCTGGAGAGCACGGAATGCAAGGTCAGCCCTGTTGTCACCTGTAGTTATGGCAACGCTCGCAGGTAATTGTTCCTGTTTATCAATAGTTGCGATAGTATTCAGAGGTCCTATAAAAGGAAGGGCAACTCCTCCCATTAATGAAGTTTTAAGGAAGCTCCTGCGGTTAATGGTATTCATGACGATTATTCTTAATCGTTATTTACGTTATTCATATGTGTTGTTTACAATGAGCCGACTGCCAATATAATATTTTCTCAAAAAGAACTAAACGAACATTGATCCGGACTATGCCAAAGTTAATTTTATTTTAGCAAATTATTTAACTCAGGGTATCATCCGTTCGGAGCGGCTAAAAAATCGATTGCAGAAAAATGATGACATTCAGTTCAAAATGGGAAATTAACCAGACTCAGACTTTATGACGACCTCACTACCGCGCGACTGTTTTCTACCTGTCCTCCGGATTCAGAGCCAGCAATACCAGATATCCATCGCAAAGGAATCCTTCATATCCCCAGCACTCACCATTCCAGGTCTTCCAGTCTTTTGTCATGCCGCCTTCAGAACAGGAACCCTGGAACCCACCTTCATCAATTCCTTTAAGAATTCCATCTGTGATCTTTTCGAGCTGTTCACTAAGCCCTGCTTTTTCAAACGCCTTAAGCGTGTAGTACGACCAGTTCAGAGATGCTCCTCCATTTTCGTACTGTTGGAATGCATCACTGCCGTCTTCTTTTTCACCGCCTCCCCAGCGGGGGTCATGATGGGTATAATCCTCCCTTCTGACAGAAACCAGATTCCCCGGAAGTCCGAGTCTGAAGTCGGTGAAACCAACCTCCTGCATCTTATTCCAGAGAACCATCATAGTGTCTTTCATCTTTTTCTTCCGGTACCAGGTTGTAGTAAACAGCCATACTGTTTATCATCAGAAAGTAGTAGTCATGCAATTTCCCGTCCTTGCTTTTCCATCCCGCCAGAACTCCTGTCGCGGGGTTATAGAAGGTCTTAAAATATGCTTTTTTCAATTTTTCCGAGAGTTGCCTGTAATGGTCAGCATCGTCCTTTTTACCAACCATTTCAGACACCATCGCCATAAGGTTCAGGGCATCGTATGTCAGTGCATTGCTGAAGGCGTCCTCATGCCCGAAGCCGATGGTGTCCCACCAGTTGGCAGGCCTTAGAACACCATCCCACGAGCCAGAATTACCGCTCAGTTCATATTCTGCCAGGCCGTTTTTGTCATAATCCCTGTTCATCTGTCTGTCGATCCATTCCTTTATTTGCTGATAGTATTTCTCCGCCCATTTTATATCACCGGAACCTTTTATATAATTGCATGCCGAAATTACCAGAGAAGGGTACGTGTCGAGATAATCAAATGGCTGGGCCTTGCTGTTATCTGTGCTGGCATTCTCATCCTCCCATGTACTGTTGTACCCGAACATTCCGTAAGCTTTCATCCCGCCCAGGTATCGCTCAACCGACATTCTGAGCAGATCGAGGGCAAAAAGGGAATCGGCAAGCGGAGGTGTTTTAAGAGCCAGCATTGATGAAAGGAAAAGGGTAAATGCGCAAGGATCACTGCAGGAGTTATTTGCCAGGACCTGCAATCTTGGATTTACCTGGAAAAGGTTCAGATAATTTCTTCTGAAGCAGGCAAATTTTCCCTGTTCAACACCTTCAAAAGAGGGATAAACGGTTGTGGCAGTCAACGTATACCTTACAGAGCCCTGCTGTTCAGTTGCAGGCCGCAGACCAACTGAAATGAAATTTTCGCCTTCCTTGCGGCTCGCATCATATTCCACAGCTGCATCCGGCTTATTTGCCTCAAGCCTTAATGTCCCCATGTCAGGAAAGTGAAGCAATGCAGGCAGTCTGGTTTCATTCTTTCTTATCATAACTCCAAGAAGGGTTGTATGGTTTTGCTTTTTGCCAAATCTTAGAACAAGGTTTCTTGCTGAATTACCCTTCCTGTAGTATGAGATTATGGAAAGTTTTTTCTCATCAAATTCGAACCGCCAGCAAGGACGTCCGGGAGTTCCCCTTTTTAAAATATCTGCCTGTGAACCGGCATCTTCATACAATTGATATTCACCAACATCCGGCGATGGTCTCCACTGAACAGGATTGTTTTCAAGTTTCGAATTGCCTAATCCGTCCACAGAGAAGTATTTCACAAAAGGGAAGGTGTCACAAAGCTGTATTTTGTAGAAGTCTGAAGAATATTCAAAGCTCTGAGCTTTATGTGTGCATGACAAGATTCATCAGGATTAACAGCACATGATAATAAAAAGAGAAAGCAGGTTTTAAGCTTTTTCATTGCCAGGCTTTTAGAGGATCGATTGTTTGATATGTTAAAGATATTGATTAATTTTCTAATGTGGAATCCGACGGAAATTGACAATTATTATGAGAAAGATCCTGTTTACCCTCTTAGCGCTGATAAGCCTGTCAGCCTTAGCCAGAGCCCAATATTCGACTCTCAATGCCCATTCTCACAATGATTATGAGAACGACACTCCATTCTGGCTGGCCTATAACAACCATTTCGGATCGGTTGAAGCAGATATCTGGGCAGTGAAAGGTGAATTATTTGTAGCGCATTATGAGAAAGATATTAGTTCAGAAAGGACATTGGATTCTCTCTATCTTCAGCCAATTGCAAGGATGGTCCGGCAAAATAAAGGGAATGTCTGGAAAGATAATCCTTACTCATTTCAGCTCCTTATCGATCTCAAAACACCGGTCGAACCGACACTTTCAATATTGGTCCGGAAGCTGAAACAATATCAGGATGTTTTCAATCCCGGCGTCAACAAAGGTGCTGTCCGTATCGTGATTTCAGGCAACAGGCCTGAACCGTCAGGATTTAAAAGTTATCCTGACTTTTTATTTTTTGATGGTCTGCTAAACCGGAAATATAACAGAAAGCAATTTAAAAGGATCCCGCTTTTCAGTGCTAACTTTAAGAGCTACTCTTCATGGAATGGAACAGGTGATATTCTTGAGAAAGAAAAAGTCCGGTTACAATATGTTATTGATTCAGTTCATTCCGTGAAAAAGAAAATCAGGTTCTGGAACTCGCCCGATGATGTGAATGCCTGGAATGCCTTTATGAAGATGGGGATTGATTTCATTAATACTGACCATATCATTAAGCTTGCAGAGTTTTTAAATAATCATCCTTCGGCTTTCTGAAAACGGAAAAATTATTATTTTTAATCCTGTACCATAAATCTGGAAGCCCGCATATTCAAAGGATCCTGAACCTTAAATAATCATTTACAAATGAAGCAGTTCGCTGTCATTGACTGGATAATTTTCTTTACATATGCCATAATTATTGTGGCTATCGGACTCTGGGTTTCAAGAACTAAAAAAGGAGAGCAAAAAACGGCGCAGGACTATTTCCTGGCCAGCCGTGCATTGCCATGGTGGGCGATCGGATCAACTCTTCTGGCGGCAAATATCTCGGCAGAACATTTTATTGCTATGTCCGGATCAGGCTACGCAGTCGGACTGGCAATAGCATGTTATGAATGGATTGCTGCAGCCGTTCTCATTGTCGTCGCAAAGTATTTTCTTCCGGTCTTTATTGAGAAAAAAATATATACGATGCCTCAATTCCTGACACAGCGGTACGATAAGAGAGTAAGTACCAGCCTGGCAGTTTTCTGGATCCTTGTATACATTTTTGTGAACATGACAGCCGTAATATACCTGGGGGCGCTGGCAATGGAACGTATTGTCGGTTTGCCTCTTATTTACGGGGTTATCGGATTTGCCTTCTTTTCGGCATTGTACTCACTGTGGGGAGGGATGAAAGCTGTTGCCTGGACCGATGTTTTTAATGTATTTGTTTTAATACTGGGCGGACTGATCACAACGGCTTTTGCACTTAATGCTCTCAGCGACGGGAATGGAATATTGGCAGGGTTTACAGAACTATTGGAAAAAGCCCCTCAGAGATTCCATATGATAATCGAAAAAGGAACTTTATCGGTACCTGATGGAAAAGGAGGTCTGAAGGATGCATTCCTCGATCTGCCGGGTCTGGGAGTGGTGATCGGATCGATGTGGCTGACAAATATAGGATTCTGGGGTTTCAATCAGTTCATTATCCAGCGCGGACTTGCCGGGAAAACACTGAAGGAGGCCCAGCATGGGGTAGCCTTTGCCGGATATCTGAAACTGCTTGTACCACTGTTGGTTGTAATACCCGGGATCACTGTTTTTGCCCTTGGTGTAAAGCTCGGAAAATCAGACGAAGCCTACCCCTGGCTGATAGCCAATATTGTACCGGTCGGAGTTTCCGGACTATCACTGGCGGCAATTGCTGCAGCTGCCGTATCATCGATCAGTTCACTGGTCAACAGTACATCAACCATTTTTACCATTGATATCTTTAAGAGCTATCTTAATAAAAATGCTTCAGAAAAACAACTGGTCAGAACAGGCAGGATAGCGGCATTGATTGCTCTCCTTATCTCAACTGTCGTAGCCCCTGAGTTAAGAACTCTCGATCAGGCATACCAGTATATCCAGGAATATACCGGATATATCTACCCGGGTACCTTCCTGATATTCTTCTGCGGGCTTTTCTGGAGACGGGCATCTGCCAATGCTGCACTGTGGACGGCAATCCTGACTATTCCCATGGGAATCGCTTTTAAAATCATCAATCCGGAAATGCCTTTTATACTTCGAATCGGATATGTTTTCATTGTGCTTTCCTTTGTAATGGTTGGAATAAGCCTTCTGGACAAAAGTCACACAGCCGATAATGTTACTGACGGGGAATCAGCCGGAAGGAAAATAAAGCTGGGGGCAAGGATGATTGCTGCGGCAATGCTTGCCGGAATTGTGATGGCTTTCTTTGTCGGGCAATTTAAAAACCTGGCGCTGGAAGCAGGCTATGTTCTGGTTGCCGGCTTTATCCTTTTGGGCTTCATCATTATCCTGAACAATACACAGAAGAAAATGAATGGGAAGGGTATCCTTATCAAGGAAGGTATTTTTGAGACCACCCCGGTATTCAATATCGCGGCGATAGGAATTTGCGGTATATTAGCCCTTCTTTACACTGTATTCTGGTAATTCTTTATAAAATATCACTCTTCACCAAATAACACCATGGAAGGAGAATCAATTCAGAACAAAGGTTTTAAAAGCACTCTGCATAAAATGACGCAGACAACTCCTACGATCCTGTGGAATGATTCCTGCTCAATTGAGGAGCTTGACTTATTCGATCGGCCACGGAGCTCTGGGAGCAACCTGTAATCCGGTGATAGTCCTTAATGTCCTGAAGCAGGAGTGGAATATCTGGAAAGAACGGATCCCGCAGATTATCCACGAGAATCCAACCGCCACGGAAGATGAAATTGCCTGGAAGCTCATCGGTGAAATGTCTGTTAAGGCTGCAGCCCTCCTCAGGCCTGTATTTGACAGGGAGAAGGGAAAGAATGGACGGCTGTCAATCCAGACGGATCCGCGGTTATACCGGGATGCAAAAAGAATTGTTTCACAGGCTGTGCATTTCAGCGAGCTTGCGCCTAACATGATTGTTAAGATCCCGGTTACAAAAGCCGGCGTGGAAGCCATTGAAGAGGCAACTTACCGCGGTATAAGCATCAATGCGACAGTAAGCTTTACCCTTCCTCAGGCAATTGCTGTGGCAGAAGCCGTGGAGCGCGGACTGACCCGGCGGGAAAAGGACAGGAAAGGATATCAGCACCATGGGACCAATCAGTACATTAATGGTGGGAAGACTCGATGACTGGCTGAAGGTGGTGGCAGAAAAGGAGAACATAATTGCCAATCCTGAGATTGTAGACTGGGCTGGTGTGGCTGTAATGAAAAAAGCCTACCGGATTTACACAGAACGCGGATACAGGCTCAGGCTGTTAAGTGCTGCCTTCAGGCATCACCGTCACTGGTCGGAATTCATAGGTGGAAATGTAGTGATCTCACCGCCCTGCAATTGGCAGAAAAGATATAATGCATCGGATGTGACCGTGGAGAACAGGATGGATAAACCGGTTGATCCGGCAATTATTGATGAACTGGAGAAAAAGTTTATTGATTTTCGCAGGGCATATGATGAGATGGGGATGAAAGTCGAGGAATTTGATGAATTCGGGGCCACAGTAAGAACATTAAGGCAGTTTATTCAGGCAACTTCTGACCTGATTGCGTTGATCCGCGATATGATGTTACCTAAATTATGACCTGTGAACAGGGACAAAAAAGGTATCGACCCAATAATCCCGGTCGTGACCATTGAAATAAATTGTAAGCAAATATAAATAAGGAGCTTATCTTGATGAAGACAAACAGATTAACTGTCGGGCAGGCAATAGTCAGGTTCCTGAAGAACCAGTATGTTGAACGTGACGGTATTGAAAATCAGTTTTTTGCAGGATGTCTCGGAATATTCGGACACGGCATTGTTGCCGGAGTGGGAGAGGGTTTGATGGAAAATCCGGATTTCCGTTACTATATGACAAGGAATGAACAAGCCTCGGTGCATATAGCAACGGCTTTTGCAAAAATGAAGAACCGCATGGGCACCTTTGCCTGCATCTCATCCATAGGGCCCGGCGCCACAAATATGATAACAGGAGCCGCATGTGCAACAATAAACAGGCTCCCGGTACTGATAATGCCCGGTGATATTTTTGCACGCCGGAATGTGGCCCCTGTTCTTCAGCAACTCGAATCCCCTTTTTCTCAGGATATTTCAGTTAATGACTGTTTCAAGCCTGTTTCAAAATACTGGGACAGGATAAGCAGGCCTGAGCAATTAATCATGTCACTGCCCGAGGTGATGAGAGTTCTGACTTCACCTGCCGATACGGGTGCAGTCACCCTCGCTCTGCCGCAGGATGTTCAGGCAGAAGCGTTTGATTTTCCCGAAGAATTATTCCTTAAAAGGATTTGGAGAATTGCACGGCCAAGGCCAGATGCCGGAGCTTTAAAAGAAGCTGTCAGGCTTATCAGGAATTCTGTAAAACCGGTAATTATAGCAGGAGGAGGAGTGATTTACAGCGAGGCGACAGAAATCTCTGAAAAAAATTAGTTGAGCAGACGGGAATTCCTGTAGCTGAGACTTTTGCAGGGAAAGGATCTTTACCGTATAACCACCCTTCAAATCTCGGAGCGGCAGGTGCAACAGGAACTCCGGGGGCAAATAAGTTCACTTCCGAAGCTGATCTGATAATTGGCATCGGAACACGTTACAGCGATTTTACAACTGCATCAAAGACTGCCTTTCAGAATCCTGATGTGAAATTTGTCAATATTAATGTCGCTGAATTCGACTCTTACAAACATTGCGCACTGCCTGTCACAGCTGATGCTAAGGCTTGTCTTGAAGAGCTATCGGGTTTGCTCGGTGATTGGAGGGTTTCCGATGATTACACTCAGCGTGTTGCAAGTGCCAATAAAGCCTGGGATGAGAAAGTAAGTGAGATCTTCAGGGTTTCAGAATCAATCCCTGTTTCACAGGCTGAAGTTATCGGGGCAGTCAGCGGGTGTGCCGGCCCACGCGACGTTGTGCTGTGCGCTGCAGGAAGCCTGCCCGGAGACCTCCATAAACTCTGGCGCACAATTGATCCGAAAGGATTTCACCTTGAATATGGTTATTCCACAATGGGATATGAATGCGCAGCAGGGATCGGAGCAAAAATAGCCTGTCCCGACCGCGAGATCTTTGTAATGGTAGGCGATGGCAACTACCTGATGATGAATAACGAAATTGTTACTGCCATTCAGGAAGGAATCAAGGTCACAATTATTTTATTGAATAATAACGGATTCGGTAGTATAGGAGCATTATCCCAGTCAATCGGATCTGAGCGTTTCGGAACGAAATACCGTTACCGTGATAACAAAACAGGATTACTGACGGGGGATACACTCCCGGTGAACTTTGCACTGAATGCCCGCAGCTTAGGTGCTTACGTAATTGAAGCATCTGATATTGATACATTAAAAAAAGCATTGGCTGAAGCAAAAAAACAAACCGTGACAACTGTAATCACCATCGAAACAGATCTGTTCAAAGGTGTACCCGGTTTCGCATGGTGGGATGTGCCTGTTGCTGAAGTTGCAGAAATTGACTCTGTCAGGAAGGCTTATCAGGGTTACAGGGAAAGTAAAAAGAAGCAGAGATACTATTTGAAAGGCACCTCTGAAATCAATAAATAAGAATTTTAATAATGATGAAACAAAAGCTGTCGAATTATATTAACGGAGAATGGATTGAAAGCAAGAGTACATCGTTCCTGGATGTTGTAAATCCTGCTGATGGGACTCTTCTTGCAAGGGTTCCTGCAGGATCGGTTGATGATGTTGCACTTGCAGCGGAAAAGGCTTACCGGGCATATCAGTCCTGGAGAGAGGTGCCTGCAACCCGGCGCATTCAGTATCTTTTTAAGATGAAGCAGATCCTTGAGAAAAACGCTGACGAAATCTCAGAGATCTGCACGAAAGAGAGTGGAAAAACTTTTGCTGAATCGAAGGCTGAAATAGCACGGGCAGTTGAGAACATAGAGGTTGCCTGCGGAATACCAAAACTTTTGCAGAGCGAATTTTCGGAGGATATAACAAAGGGAATTGATGAGTTTACAATCCGCCAGCCAATAGGTGTCGGCGCATGTATAGCCCCTTTTAACTTTCCTGTCATGATAGCATTCTGGTTTATGCCTTATGCTGTTGCCTGCGGTAATACTTATATTGTCAAGCCTTCAGAGAAAGTGCCGGGGACAATGACACGTATCTTTGAGCTTTTTGAGGAGTTGAAACTGCCTCAGGGAGTCCTGAATCTGGTTCATGGGGGGAAAGAGACTGTTGATGCAATACTTAAACATCCTGACATACCTGCAATAAGCTTTGTCGGCTCCACCAGAGTGGCGAAATACATTTATCAGACCGGGGTGGCGAACGGGAAACGGATCCAGGCACAGGGTGGTGCAAAGAATCCTGTTGTGGTAATGCCTGATGCAGATCATGATACAACTGTGAAAATCATAGCTGACAGCGCTTTCGGCTGTGCGGGGCAACGTTGTCTTGCAGCTTCCCTGGTTATGCTGGTAGGTTCGGCTGCCGAAACCTTCACTGAAAAAATTGTTGTTGGCAGCAGCCGCAAAAAAGACGGGGAATGGTCTGGAGCCAGGAGTTGAAATGGGACCTGTAATTACCAGGGAGAGTAAAGACCGTATTAATGGCCTGATTAAAAAAGGATTGGATGAGGGTGCAAACCTGCTCCTCGATGGCCGGGATATTAAAGTGCCGGGCTTTGAGAAAGGAAATTACATAGGTCCGACAATACTGGGAAATGTAAATCCCGGAAGTGATATCTATAATACCGAGGTTTTTGGGCCTGTATTATGCATTGTAAACGTAAAAACACTCGATGAAGCAATTTCACTGATCAACAAAAGCCGCTATGGCAATTCAGCCTGCATCTTTACCCGCAGCGGAGCTGCCGCCAGAAAATTCAGGTATGAAACTCAGGCCGGGAACATCGGGATAAATATTGGCATCGCTGCACCCATGGCATTCTTCCCATTCAGCGGCTGGAAGGAGAGTTTCTTCGGCGATCTGCACGGACAATCAAATCATGCAGTCGAATTTTATACCCAGACAAAGGTTGTTATTGAACGCTGGCACGATGAATGGACAAGGAAATTTTGATAAATTATAACACTATGTGAAATGATAAAAATCGCTAATGCCCCATGTTCCTGGGGTGTACTCGAATTTGAACTTGAAGGCAAAGCTGCCGGTTTTAACCAGGTCCTTGATGAGATCCGGGAAACAGGTTATCAGGGCACCGAACTAGGCGACTGGGGCTTTATGCCTGTTGCCCCGAAAGAGCTCAGGAAAGAGCTTGATAAGCGTTCCCTGGCAATGGTTGGAGCTTTTGTTCCGGTCTTTCTGAAGGACGGAAGCAAACATGCTGCCGGTGTGGAAAATGCAGTCAAAACAGCAAAGCTGATGGCTGATGCAGGCTACCCTGATGCATTTATTGTTCTTGCAGATGAAAACGGAAGTGTAAATGAACGCACACTGAATGCCGGAAGAGTGACTTCCTCTATGGGGCTCACCGAAAATGAATGGAAAGTATTTGCCGAAGGAGCGAATATGGTTGCCAGGGAAGTGAAAGCAAAAACCGGACTGCGGACAGTGTTCCACCATCATTGCGCAGGATATGTTGAAACACCGGCCGAAATTGACAGCCTGCTCTCTTTAACCGATCCTTCGCTTGTCGGTCTGGTCCTTGATATGGGTCATTATATGTTCGGAGGCGGAGAACCGCTTCAGGCTCTCAGGAAACACAAAGACCGGATCTGGCATATCCATTTTAAGGATTGCCAGCCGGTTATTGCTGAAAACTCAAGGAAAGAGAAGTGGGATTATTTCAAATCCGTTGCAAATGGAGTTTTTTGTGAGCTGGGAAAGGGATCAGTTGATTTTAAGGCGATTGTAAAGGTGCTTCATGAGTGGAATTACTCAGGATGGATTGTTGTGGAGCAGGATGTGCTTCCGGGAATGGGAAATCCCAAAGTCTGTGCACAACGTAACCGGGATTTTATAAAATCTCTGGGATTATAATCAATAAAAGAATTATTAAACCGTTAAAAATGAAAAAAGTAAAAATTGGAGTAATCGGCACCGGGCGTATAGGCAAAGTACATATTGCAACCCTGGTCCAGAATGTTCCGCAGGCTGACGTGGTGGCTGTCGCCGACGTTAATCTGACCAGTGCAAATGAAGTTGCAAAGGCATTTGGAATAACTTCAGTCTTCACCAGCTATGCCGACGTTTTAAGTCATCCCGATGTTGAGGCAGTAGCAATCTGTTCGCCTACGGATACTCATGCCAGATACATCGTTGAGGCGGCAAATGCAGGAAAGCATATCTTTTGTGAAAAGCCCGTCGACCTGTCCCTCGACATTATTAAGGGAGCTATTGATGCAGTTCAAAAGGCGGGAGTAAAGCTTATGGTTGGATTCAATCGCCGTTTTGATCCTAATTTTCTTAAAATTAAACAGTTAGTAATGGAGGGGAAAATAGGTGAGCCACATATCCTTAAAATCACATCCCGCGACCCTGCACCGCCCCCGGCTGAGTACAGCGCAACCTCAGGGGGTATGTTTATGGACATGACCATACACGATTTTGATATGGCCAGGTATATCGCAGGCAGCGAGGTGACTGAGGTTTATGCAAAAACTGCAGTTCTGGTTGATCCGGAAATCGGTAAGGCAGGTGACATAGACACGGCAGTGATTACGCTCAGCTTTGCCAACGGTGCAATCGGGGTCATAGATAATAGCCGGAAAGCTGTTTACGGGTACGATCAGCGTGTTGAGATCTTCGGATCCAAAGGAATGGTATTCGCTGACAATAACTACCCCGAGAACCACCGCTATTTTGCAGAAGACGGTGTGCACGGATCCCTGCCGCTTAATTTCTTCATGGACCGGTATCTTGAAGCATATGCCAACGAAATGAAGATATTTTGCGATGCGGTAGTAAATGATAAGGAGCTTCCGGTTTCAGGCACTGACGGTCTGATGTCGGTCGCAATTGCCCTGGCAGCAAAAAAGTCACACCTCGAGAATCGTCCGGTAAAACTCAGTGAAATAGTATAAATGATAATGAATAAACTAATTGTTTTATTATTCCCTGTTCTGCTTACAGCCTTTGTATCAGACCAGTATGATCCGTCGCCTTCAGGAGCAGAAGAATCACCCCTGGCCGGATTGGATCCGGGATCAGCCATTGTTAAAAAATGCCAGGATTTTACTGTCACCGGTAACGGCAGCTCAGGTTCCTGGGAAAGTACAGAATGGATAAATCTGATCCATCAGGGTTCTGGCGTAATTTCATATGAAACCAGAGTCAAAGTGCTTTACTCCTCAACCGGTATTTATTTTCTTTTCAGATGTGAGGACGAAAAGCTGACAACAACTATGAAGGATGATAACCTTAATCTCTGGGAAGAAGATGTTGTTGAGGTTTTTTTGTGGACATCCGAGGATTTCCCTGTGTATTTCGAATATGAGATATCACCGATGGATTTCGAATTGCCGATTATTGTTCCCAATTACAAAGGAAAATTCCTTGGCTGGCTTCCATGGAATTACGGTGGTGACAGGAGGATTCTGCATGCAACATCTGCAGTGGGAGGGGAAAAGAAAAGCGGCAGTACCGTATCAGCCTGGATTGCCGAGTTTTTTATTCCGTATAAATTGCTTAATCCTCTCCCACAGGTGCCTCCCGTATCAGGCACAAAATGGAGGGCAAATATGTACCGCATTGATTATGATAAAGGTGCTTCACATTTTGCCTGGCAAAAAACTTCCAGGTCATTCCACGAGTTCAACAGTTTTGGTACCTTCATTTTTGAATAGGGGATTGTTTCTCAGGAATTCTTCTTTGACTTTAATATTCACTTTGTTCAAAGGACAGGAAAAATTAACACACTTCCTGCAGTTAAACTGGTACATCAAAGTGAAAAACAATGCAACAGAAAAAAAGTATCCACCTAATAAGATCCAATTCTTTATTAATGAAATGAATATAACCGGATAACTCCAGATAAAAATAAATCCGCAAATAAATAATGCCTTTTCAAAGAAATTCATAGGCTGAGGTCTGTATCTCCAGAATTTAGGGACTCCATAATTTGCCCAACATCTCATAATATGCGATGATTCATTATAATGCGGACAATGTGTACAAAGAACTCTTATCCCTATTATCAGGAAAAATAATCCTGTTCCCGTAACCCAACCAACAAATGAGTTGATACTATAATTATAGATAACTGTCCCCCCAATTAAAAAAGAAGGCAATACAGTCACGTAGAATCTTAGAAGCTGAGGAAGACTTAAGTGGCAGCTTATCTTATTATGAATACTGCAATTAATACAGGATTCTTTCGAACAAGTGCTTATTGGCTTATCAACCATCTTTTATATCATTAATTTATAAAAGACTGACATTCCACCTTTATGTATGATCCGCAACGATCAGTTACATGTCTGCCAAGTTAAACAAATTTAACCAATTACGAAGTTATCAGATACTTAATGAGATTTTTAATCAGAAATAAGAGGTTGGTTCCCTCTTCCATATCCGGAACATGGAGTCGTTAATAGTCATGACAATCGGAGATTCCGGATATTTTAGAATTCATATGAAAAGAACTTATCCCTCAAAGTTCTGCATAATAACAGGGTCAAACATTTTAACAGGTCTTTTCTCCTTTATCAGATCCGCAATAATTAATACTATCAAAGCTGGAAGGATCAATATAGCATAGCTTATTGTAAAGAGAAAAAAACTTATAGCAAAAAGTACCTTTTCCATTTTATGTTTATTTTTTCTGCAAAATCACTTTAAAACAATCCGACAATAAAGCAAATCCGGAATTAATGTTCCCCTGTATATAAACAATCACTTGCGAATTCTATTGTATGAACTTCAATGAAATCTTTTTTTATATATTCAGATATCTCAGATTACTTTTCCTTTCTGACTGAAAGAATCAGGGTTCAATCGTTGGTTTTCGCCAGATGCCGGCGCAGCAAAATCTTAAAAATAATTTCAGATAATCCATATTAAGGCAAACAATTCCGAGGGCTTTTTGTTTCCCTTTTGCCTGGCGTGGTGAACCAGGTTTATAGGAATTAGGATTGGTCAATATTATAAAGAATCCGACTTTTTTGTATCTTTATTGTGTTGGTTTAAATATGGCAGTTATTATCACCAGAAGATATGTTTAATTAATTGAAATTTAATTGTAGCAATGATTACCGGCTTTCTAAACCAGATCACATGAAAACAATATTAACAGCAGCAATGATTGGTTTATTCCTTCTGCCCGGTACAGGTGAAATACAGGGACAGCAAGGAACAAATACAGAAAGACTTTACACCAGGTCGAGAGTAGAGGACCTCATAAATACACTTTATATAGTACGGAATATAGATAATGTTGATCACACTGATACTCATGATCGGAGTCTGTTGATGTACGCATCAGCAAATGGGTATAAGCAGGCGTGCAGAATACTGATCAGAAGAGGAGCAGATCCTGATCTGCAGGCACTTGATGGTGCAACTGCTGCCATGTTCGCTTCATATAACGGTCATACCAAAATAGTAAAACTGTTACTGGAAAGTGGGATAAACCCCGATATGCAGGCACTTGACGGAACAACTGCCCTGATGATGGCGTCCCAGAATGGCCACACGGAAATAGCAAAAATGTTGCTCGATAACGGAGCAAAGTCAAATCTTCATGCGAGTTGACGGGTATACATCCCTGATGATGGCAGCCCAGAACGGACATACTGAAATAGTAAAATTGTTGCTCGATCGCGGAGCAAATACTGACATCCAGGATTTAAACAATAAAACGTCTGCACTGATTCAGGCGTCCCTGAGCGGATTTACTGATATTGCCAGGCTTTTACTCGGCAGAGGAGCAAATCCTGATTTGCAGGATAAGGGGGGAGCCACTGCTCTTATGACGGCTTCCCTCAACGGATACATTGATTTTGTGAACCTGATGATGGACCACGGTTCCGACATTAACTTAAAGTGTGTTGACGGAGCAAATGCCCTGTTTTTAGCTTCCCTGAACGGGTACACCGAAGTAGTAAAACTATTGCTTGAAAATGGGGCTAAACCCGACTCGCAGGAATCTGATGGCACAAATGCTCTTGTGATAAATGCTAAAGATGAGCTTGCGGAAACCTTAAAGATGAAGCTTTATGAAGGACTGGATCCGGATCTGCTGGATGGTGATCAGGTGACTGCTATGATTACTACTGCTGAAGATGGAAATATGGAGGCAATTGAGATTAATTCGGGCAAAGGGCCAAATTCCGAAATGCTGGCCGGTTCCGGTAAATCGACTGCCTTTATACATGCCATACCGAGCGGCCGTATAACTATAATAAAGGTGTTGCTTAGAAAAGATGCACATCTGAATGTTCAGAAAACTGTCAGGTTCACAGACCTGATGGCAGCTTCTTTGAACGGGCACGAAGAAATCGTAAAGCTACTTGCAGCGAGTGGTGCAAAAATGGATCTAAAGAGTAATGACGGCAGTACAGCCCTGATTTTTGCTTCTCAAAACGGGAACATTGAGATTGTAAAGCTCCTTCTTGAAAATGGGGCAGGCATAAATATTCAGCGTACTGATGGATGTTCTGCCCTGATAGTCGCGGCTAAAAACGGGCATTCACAGGTCGTTAAACTCTTGCTCGAAAAAGGAGCTTTTCCCGGCTTGAAAGACAATGCAGGTAAAACGTTCGATGACTATACCGGGCAATTCTGATATTATAATCTTACCTGAAATAACTGGTGGCTTGCAGTTAAGGGAGAAAGAAAGCTTCGGAACATTTTGAATACTGCTTTTTATGGCAATGTAATTCTGGTCCTCAATGTGATATCCCCAAGCCAGATCCTGCCTTTATCCTGAAGCAGCTGATCCTTTGACACCTGATAAGCTAATCCGGGAAATTCAAAACCTGGAATTAACAATGCAATTAGAAATACTATTGAAAAAATCGTTTGTATTGATTTGTGCATTGGTTCTTTTTCACGTCGCTTCAGTATTCTCCTGCTAATGAAATTTGGATCCTTTTTATAAAAATATAATATTACAAATAGTCCCGGAACGAGCAGCACAGTTATATAAATCCATGCCTCTGAATATTTTAAAGAACCGGCAGTAAGGAACAAAAGCAAACCGAGGAAAATAAAGATCAGCAATACTCTGAAAATAATCTTCAACAACAAATTACCTTGTACATTTTCTAATTGCTGGTAATCTGTTTTCATACTGTTATTCCTTAAGATTTTTCAACTTCATAATCAAAATTAAAACTTATTAATACCAAAGTCAATTGTTAATTTCTGAACTCCGGAATTGTAGAGATTGTTTGAGAGGGAGTACTATACTGTCAACTATAAAATCTAAAATCCACTGAAAATCAATCGTGTTATATCCATTCGCCAGGTCCTCTGAATAAGTGGATCTGGTAGATTGGCAAAAATAAAATTGACTTTAACCAAAACAAGTTGTAACTTTATCTCATGGGAGATTATAAAGAAGATACAAACCAAAACTCCGGAACTATATTTTTCATAATTCTATTCTCACTCTTTGTTTTAATTTTTTCAGGTAACCCGGAAAGTCAGACTTCAGCATCATCAAGATATTCTTTACAGAATGAACTGGCATTGGGAAATATCTCAATTCATCTGGATGCCATTCTGTTTGATGCTGTAAATTTATCCAATCTTTATAAAAACAGTGCATATATACTGCAAAATACAAGCCTTAATCTGTTTTCATTAGAATATAAAATATCCAGTTACGACCAAAGAACAACTCAAAATTTCATTAACATTCAGAAAACAAGACTTGTAATAGAACCTTTATTTCTTTGGAGGTTATGTTATCCTCTTACCTCAGGTGGAAAAGAAGACTTGCCAGCTTTAAGTTAAATTCTTTTATCGATTTTAATAATTTCCCTTCGCAAGGGGAGAAAAGAAAAATAATTTAACTTAAAACATACTTTTATGAAAACCAATTTTATTATTGCTGCAAGCATTATTGCTGCATTTTCTTTAGGAGGATGTGCAACGAAAGAAAACTTTGATTTTAAAGTTACTGTTGTACCTCAAACATCCGATTCTGTAACGACACTCAGTGATATGAATAAAGCTGCTGATGTAATTAATAAAAGATTGGAATATTTTTTCAGTATCTCTCAAAAAAGGATAAAACTTGACGTTACTGAAAATAAAATATCTGTATCTATAGCCAAAATTGACACCAGTAAAATCGACCTGATTAAAGATGTGATCATTAGATACAATAAACTGGAATTCTGGGAAACGTATGAGAACGGGGAAATCATGGGATATCTGACAGAGGCAAATAATATGTTAAAAGACATACAAACAACTGCCGAAGGTGCTTATATAGTCAAAACAGCAGAAGCTGCTTCTCGTGAAGTATTTACAAAGCAGAATTCACTGTTTGGAATCCTGAGTCCCAGGGTTACAGCTCAGGGTGAGCCATTACCTTCATGTATGATAGGACTTGCAAGTGGAAAAGACACATCAGATATCAACAAGTATTTTAAAATGGATCAGGTAAAAGTGCTTTTCCCATTTGACCTTAAGTTTTACTGGAGCAAAAATCCATACAGGTATGACCCTTCAAAATCATTATATGAGCTTCATGCAATAAAAGTGACGACCATCCAATAAACAAGCTCCTCTTGATGGGAGTGTAATTATTTCAGCGAAACCGACAACAGGATCTGCTGACTCAGGAGTGAAAATCGACTTAATGATGGATAGTGAAGGAGCCAGGACCTGGGCTAAGATAACTCGTGAAAATATTAATCGCTGCATTGCAGTTGTTTATGACGGCTTTGTCAGATCCTATCCCAGGGTAATGAGTGAAATTTCGGGAGGAAGTACTGAAATCGCAGGTGATTTTACAATAGAAGAAGCATCTGATCTTGCCAACATCCTTAAATCAGGTGAATTACCATTTGAATTAAAGATCGTTGAAGCTCAATATTAAAAATCGAAGAAGTTTTTAGAGTTTTCTTCAAATAGTCCATCCATCCAAAACCTCTATTGAATTGGATGGATGGATTTATTTTGACTTGCATTATTTTCTTACACACCTTTATTTTCTCATACTCAGACCAATATAATATCTGATGGCTTTGGCGGAGAAAGAGAGGGCCGAGCGTTAAAAACAGCCCGGTGGGCTGTTTTAGCGCTTTATATTATGATGTCCCTACGGGCCAACTGAAATATACAGGATGTTATAAAGGCCGCAGGCCTAAAATACTATGGGGTTATCGAAATATACCGGATACTTTACAGACCGTAGGTCTAAAATACTATAGGGATGGGCGAAGCCCGTCCCGAAAGAAGCACCAACTATCCGCAAGCCCCGTATGGGGCGTAATAAGACTTGGGTTGTGTTCCACAATATACAAGTTAGCAATAATAGGGAATGACCTTGAGAAGAAAACCTCTACTATTTGAAATATTTTCCTCTTAGATTTTGTCTAATTTTAAAATAGATCAGAATGAAAAACTATATATGTGTTCTGATTATTTTTGTAATAGCAGTCTTTCCATTGACAATTCTATATGGACAAAATAGCATTGAAACCCCATCAAATTTAAGTTCAAATACTTCGACTATTTTTAAATTTACCAATATTACCGAGATTAGTTATGGTTTTGGAATTGGCAGTGGTATTAAAGGATCCCATGGGCATGCGTCATTTGGGATTCGAACAATTAATGGTCTCCTTTTTAATTCAAAGCTAAGTCTTGGAATTGGGATTGGTCTAGACAGGTTACGAATTAGTGAAAATCTAGGTCAGACAATTCTACCAGTTTCAGTCGATATTAGATACTATTTCTTAAAATATCCAAAAATTCTTTTCTTTGGTGTTGAAGGTGGTTACACGTATAATTTATCAGGTTATAAACTTAACTATGAAAGTGGTCTCGGGGGTTACTTTGTTAATCCTTCATTCGGAACCAAAGTGTTAATATCTAAAAAAGTATCACTAATTATAAATCTAGGTATTAAAATTCAAAAAAATACTATCCAATATGTCTGGACCCCTTTGCCTGTAAATGAGATGCTTCTTAATATCAAAACAGGACTCTTATTCTAAAATGCAAATTGGTTCTTAACACCTACATTTGCGAACATGGACAATATGGGTAAGTTGTTCGTCACAGTTTTTGCTTATAATCCTGTACTCAAGACAGATTTGTAATGGTAATTGCACCCGGACACGCTCATATGCCCGTAATTAAAATATTGTACCGTGACATCTTATTGGCCTACAGGGACAACTTTCAGGCCGGATGCTGCGTCGGGTAACACAACCTCCAATATTGCCGGGCCGATAGCGTTCATTTTCTGCCGATTTGACAATCAGTTAAATACGTAAGAAAACGATTTAAAAAAGTGACCGTTAGTCGATATTTGAACAAAATCTAACTTATACTGTTATAACGATGGATAGATAAAAAGATCTAGTAATTAGACAACCTTAAAATTTGAAAATATGTTACAGAACAAAATAGTTCCAAACCTTTGGTTTTGTGAAGACGGAGGTAATATTTCAAAAATAATTGAATATTACAAAAACATTTTTGGCAAAGACTTTCAGCATGGACAGATAATACCTCTGGGAGAGACACCCAGTGGAAGAACAGAAATGTGTGAGGTAAATATTTTTGGGCAAAAATATTCTCTTATGAGTACTGCTGAAGAACATCATCCATTAAATGACGCAATATCATTTATGATCAATTGTGAGGATCAAAATGAAATTGATAAATACTGGAACTATTTTACCCAGGATGGTGAAGAATCTCAATGCGGTTGGTGCATAGATAAATATGGACTTCGGTGGCAAGTGTTACCCAAAAATCTAGATGAGCTAATGAATCGACCAAACTCATTTAAAGTAATGATGGGACAGAAAAAGATTGTGATTGAAGAATATTTGAAATAAACAACGAAACGCTAACACGGACAATGCTATGGGTAAGTTGTTCGTCACAGTTTTTGCTTTCCTGCCTGCCGGTAGGCAGGGGGAGAGGTGCATACCGGGATTGCCTGCGGCGATCCCTCAAGGGGGGAGCTTCAAAGCCATCAGATCAGAACGCCCTGCGGGCGTCTTTTTGTTTTATTCAAAAACCTCTCTATTACAAGCAATAATCGGTTTTTTCATAAAACAAAAAACCCGCAGCAACTGCTGCGGGTCTGATCTGATGGCTTTGGCGGAGAAAGAGGGATTCGAACCCCCGGTCCACCGATAGGCGGACAACGGTTTTCAAGACCGCCGCATTCGAC
>CAWHGX010000051.1:0-11279 GCA_963828775.1 uncultured Bacteroidales bacterium
AAAGAAGAAATAGATCAGGAATTATTTTCAATTGCCGTCGGCTTCAGCCGACGGTAACCAAAGTTCCCACATATCTAGGGACTTTAGTCCCTTATTCTTCCATTGTATTTTCCTCAAGGAACTTTTTCAACTCCTCCTGAAACGGGACTACCTGATGGTGTTGGACCTGGCTCCGGATATAATCCCTTAAATTTTCTATTTGATTATTTCCGACTGATACTGCGTAATAATCATCCTGCCATTCAAACTTGAATCTTGTCATCCTGTTTTTATTTATCCAATGTGAACTTTCACCTTTAATGATTTGCATAATTTCAGCAATATCCTGATTTTTCCCCAATGAGATCAGGGCATGTAGGTGTTCATAATAACCGTTAATATGGTCTATATAGACCTCTTTCCTTCGGCTATTCTCAAGGATGTGGTAAATAACCTCATCTTTTAAAGGATCCCTTAGGTAGGGTATTCTATTCTTAGAAGTCCACACGCAATGGACCCAGATCCTGATGTGTGACATAGTATTAGATATAGCAGCGTTAGACAGAAGCTAAGATAGGAAGTTCCCCTGTTATCCCGCTAAAAAAAACAGAGAAATTGCTTTTTATTTACTGTTGGCTTCATCCAACGGTAACTGAAACAGGAAATTTATAATAAAGAGGATGTCTTAAAATTGGTTAAGCCACCCCGTCCCGACGCTTCGGTCGGGACACCCCTCCTTAAAAAAAGGAGGGGAAAGTTGTGAATAACAATGTGTTACCTTTCTCCTCCTCTCTGAGGAGGAGTACCCTGTCCGTCAGCCGGCAGACAGGGGGAGGTGGTGGACTTTTGAGACAGCCTCTTTTCCCCAAATCCTTAACCTAACCTGTACCTGAAACTGAATATTCCGTCAGTATTTAGATCAGCCTGATTTTCTCAATGATGCCTGCCCCTGTGCCACATATGGAAGTTATCCCTTATTCCTGGACCAATATGCCCTCCTCCGGATTTATTTTTCATTCCGACAATCTTGTTCCCTGTCCCTTCATCAAAGACACTGTCTTTACCATTGCCAACAACAGTGCAATTCTTTGAATTTGAACCAAGCCAGATATTATAAGTTGAATTTAATCCTGAAAAATTATTTCCGAGGATAAGCACATTTTTAGCCCAAGGAGTACCTGTAAGCAATGGATTGAAATTTATATCATAAATTGTTACTTCTGTACCATTAACATATATTCCGGTGCTTCCTGATCCTGAAAACTTATTGTTGCGAATCAGCGCATCCTGACTGTTTAGTGCAGATATTCCGGTGCTTCCATCTGAAAGATTAAATATATTTCCTTTAAGGGTAATTAGCATTGGCAGCCTTACCACCTGAGGATCATATACTATATAATGGTCTTTTATAACAACTGATGAAATTGGTTCAGTAACGCTAAACTTATTGCTAGTTAATATATACTCGCATCTTTTTATTGGTTTAGCATCGGGAACTATCCCCCAATCCACGTCTTCAATCCAAATGTCAGCCAGAGTTGAATTTGAAAAAACATTACCTGAAATTAAAATGTTTGAATTGTAATTAGCCGTAAAATAGAGGGGCTCCACACAATTATCAAATTTACAGTATGAGACACTCATAGTTGCATTCTCACCAAGAGAAAATCCTTCTGCTCCATCAATAAAATGTTCAAAATAACAATTGGTTATTTTGTAATCACCTGAGATCAGCGGATTTTCACCAGACAAGGGATAAAAATAATCTACCCCACACCAGATTCCCAAAAGTGTGTTGTTGTCAGTTTGAAAGGTATAACCACCTCCACCATCATCTGTCCCGCCGATGAAATTTACTTCGTTAATAACCACCTTCTGGAAAGAATTATCAGATCTGAAATTAGCATTGTAATCGGCAAAAATAAACATTGTAAATAGATCCTGACCAAAAAAAGGCTCCTCAGGATAATCATGTATTAAGCCTTCAGAAGTACTGGTGTTGAAAGTTAATTGTGAAATAGATATATCTCCTCCAATCATTTTCCACCAGGTATCAAGAAAATTATTGTCCATCTGGATTTTTGCTGTCAAAGGATTTTTAGGGTAAACTATTGTTCTGTCTCTTCCTGCGCCAATAAGTGAACCTTTAAATCCATAAATTTCCATATAGCCGACATAGTATTTACCTTCCGCCAGTTTGATAACCGTACCTGGCTTAGCAGAATTAAAAATGTCAAGCAGCTCATCTGTATCGTCGCCATCAGAGGCCGGGCTATAATTTATTACCGGACCAAAGACAGGATGCCCTTTGCTTAGGGCAAATGCAGGATCCGATCCGGGAAAAAATCCCGAATCCTTCGAGCACGATGCAATTATTATGCATATTGCTCCTAGAATCATAAAAAGAACCTTTTTCATTAGAGTTGAGATTTTAGTAAATAACAGAAATCCATTTTTCAGGAAATTATAAGTTCAATGTTCAAAGTTCCGGGTCTTGCCTGCCGGAACTCAGGCGAAGGCACGTTCCATATTGCAGGACTGACCAGCAACCAGCAACCAGCAACCAGTAACCAGTAACTTCTGTTTCAACATTTAACTTATAAAGTTCGACACTCCCGGGGACAAATTCCACCTCATTTGAACCAAAAAATTGTCATTTTGTAACATACAATGCCTGTTTGGTCAAAAAGCTGCTGGAACTCATATTTATCTTACCTGAAAAATCTGTATCTTTTAAAGTTAGTTCAGACAATATCAGCTCCTTCAGGATTGAAGACCGGCAAAATGAAAAACAGTATCAGATATCTGATTTTTAGTGCTCTGCTTTTTCTGCTGACGATTAAAACATTTTCCCAGAAAATTCTGGATCCCGAATTCGTTCCTCCTGATGTGAGATGGGATAATTTCCTTACAAAAGGAGGAGAGGCCGGCCAGAAAACTATAAGCCTTATGATTGACAGCAAGGGATTCCTGTGGTCAGGGACCGAAACCGGACTTTACCGGTTCGACGGGGCCAGGTATGTCGAGTATGGTCTGAACAAAGGAGATAACAAGGGTTTTAAAGGATTGACAGTAACCTGCATCTTTGAGGACTCTGAAGGGACAATCTGGGTGGGAACTTCTGAAGCCCTTAACCGGCTGGACCAAAAAGCAGGTACTTTCCTCCATTATTTCCCGGATTCAGTAAATAACAAAGGAACAGGCAATTTTATAAGGTCAATCAACGAAGATAAGGAAGGCATTTTATGGATAAGGACAGGAAAGGATATTTATTCATTTAACAGGCAAACCAAAGCATTCTGCCGGTATCCTACTGATCCACATTCGTGGTATCCGAGGAATGAAGTATATACAGTTGAAAGTCAGCACTACGCTGAAGACAGCAAAGGGAACAAATGGTTTGTCACTTACTCGGCACTTTATCGTTTCAGCAGTCATGACAGGAGCTTCAGACTGATTCTTCCCGATACTTTGGATGATAAGCTTAGCGATGTGTCGCAGGTAAGTTGTGTTAGCACAGATAAAAAGGGAACAGTCTGGATCGGAACCCAAAGTGGCGGGTTATTAAAGTGGGATGAAATCCATGACAAACCTGAAAAAATCAATATGCAGCCACCGGGAAAAAACTCAGAAGCGTTTAATTCTGTTTCAGCAATACTGCCAGGGATTGACGGTTCTTTGTGGTGCTTCGGCAACGGTTCATTTTCAAAATATGATCCTGAAAATAACAGCATCGGTAAATACATTTTTCTCTACAGGCACCGGACTGTTTATGAAAATCAGGAATCACCGGTCTGGATTGACGATGCATTTCAGTACAGTAACGGGACCATCTGGTTCCTGAACAAAAGAGCCGGATTAATGTTCAGGTTTGATCCTGGAACCGAAAAGCTCTGCCTGTACAGGACTCCGACATTCATGGTATATCAGTGCGTTATGGATAGCACCGGATCCTTCTGGTTCTCAGCCATAAGAAACAATATCTTAAGGCTTGTTACAGGTCAGCTGCCATTTTTCACCATCCGAATAAACCATTCTGCCAGTACAGCCCAGACAAATAGAAACTATATCCTGGAGGATGATCAGAACAATGTCTGGCTTCTGCTTAATTACGGAACTTATGTCATAAAAAGCTTTAGTGTTGGTTCATCATTAATTACTCATCAGCTCAGGTTTTCAGATGGTGATACTACAAAAGAAAGTGGATTTAAAGACAGCAAAGGCAATTTCTGGTTCGGATCGTTCACAGGGAAAATAACAAAATACAATCCTGTAACCGGAAGTTCCAGGAATTTTTATCTGCCGCAAAGGGATCCGGCCGGGAGTCTGTTCTGGATACCATTGATCAGGGAGGATAAAGCCGGTAATATTTGGGTTGCCACATCCCGTGCCGGCATTTACAGACTTACCGCGGGAATTGAAAAACCTGAACACCTTATGGATTTTATAAAAGACCAGCAAGGAATTAACCAGGCAATGCTGATCGACTTTCTTATCGACAGCTATGGTCAGTTTTGGATGCTGACATCTGAATCCTTTTTATCAGTTAGTATGCCTGAAAAGAAGATTACTGATTATACAAATTATGGAGATGATATATTCACATCAGTCAGAAGCAATGTACGCATCAGGGAAGATATTAAGGGGAACATCTGGATACTGAACAGCAGGTCGGGTCTGTATCTTTTTAACAGGCTGAATGAATCGTTCACGAAATTTGATGTGGTTGCTGAAGGGCCCGACACGGAGTATTACGACCTCCTCGCCGACAGAACAGGTAAATTATGGATTGGACATAATAAAGGAATTTCAATCCTTGATGTTGAAAACGGCCACACACGGTTTATCAGGACTAGCAAACTTCAGTATGATCTGCAGTCAAAGCAGATAAATTCCGGCCATGTACTTTATGTTAACGACAATCAGCTTTGTATTTTTTATGAAGACCCTCCGTTAAACAACACAATCCCACCGGTTTATATAACACAACTGCTCATAAATGGCACCGACTTTAATCAGGTTTACAACGACAATAAAGAGATCAGTTCAGTCAATAAAATTGAACTCCCCTTCAGGCTGAACACTCTGAGAATTGAATTTGCAGCTCTTAATTACCTGAATCCTGAAGAGAACAGATACCGTTACTATATGGCAAAGAGAGATAAGGATACTGTTACGGTATCTCAGGGGACAGCAGCTGAATATAAGAGTCTGCCCCCCGGAAAGTATAAATTCTGGGTCACGGGATCAAACAACGACGGACTCTGGAATGCAGTTGGAGCTTCACTCGATATCCGGATCCGTCCACCCTGGTTCAGGTCCGGACTTGCTTATATTTTCTATTTAATAGCTTTTGCCGCCTGTTTAGCAGGTTATATAAGGCTTAGAATCAGGCACCTGAAAAGAGAAAAGGAAAAACTTAAATCGCAAATTGAAAGTGCTACAGCCGAACTTGAAGTAAAAAACCGTCAGCTTGCCGAGATCGACAGGCTAAAAACCCGATTCTTCACCGACATCTCTCATGAGATCAGAACACCCCTGACGATGATAACAGGGCCGCTTGAGACAATAGCGAAGGAAGAGATGCTAAGCAGCAGGATGGCCGGAATGATTGATCTGATGAAAAGAAATGCAAAAAGATTAATGCATCTTGTCAACCAGCTGCTTGATATTGCCCGCCTTGATGCCGGTAAGATGAAAATTACTCTGGTTAAGGATGATATTGTCAAATGCTTAAGGATCCTTGTTTATGAATTCCTGTCAGTGGCTGAAAGCAAGCAAATTAAATACATAGCTGATCTTCCTGAAAAGCCCTTTATAACCTGGTTCGACAGAGATAAGATTGAAAAAATCGTCTCAAACCTTCTGTCAAACGCATTCAAATACACTCCAGTGGGCGGAACAGTATTCTGTACTGTAAAAGCAGAGCCAGATTTAAACAAGGAATCTCATTCCTTACTTCAGATAAAAGTTTCGGATTCAGGTCCGGGTATTAGTAAAGAAAACCAAAACAGGATCTTCGATAGGTTCTTCAGGATTGAGGATCATCATGGAACTGAGGGTTATGGCACAGGGATAGGCCTGTCTTTAGTTCAGGAGTTCGTGTCATTGCTGCACGGTGAGATAAAAGTAAACAGTACGCCAGGCAAAGGATCAGAATTTTGTGCGACTTTACCTCTCGGCAAAGAACATCTTTCCACGGATGAATATATTCTCACCCGGTATTATGCTGACCTTACTGCGAAGCCATTTAAGGACCACGTTGAACCAAAGTTGGAAATGGTTTCTGGTAAACAGACCACAGAGGAAAAAATCAGGATACTGATTGTTGAAGATAATGAAGATCTTCGGAATTATATTAAAGAATCGCTGACAGATAATTACATTATACTGGAAGCAGACAATGGAAGGTCAGGGATGAATACTGCTTTCACAATGATGCCCGATCTGATTGTGACGGATATAATGATGCCTGACGTTGATGGAATTAAATTGTGTACCCAGCTTAAAAATGATGAGCGGACAAGTCATATTCCAATAATTATGCTGACTGCCAAAGCCACATCGGAAGACAAGATTACAGGACTCCGAACAGGTGCTGATGATTATATAATAAAACCGTTCAAAATGCCGGAGCTGAGCACAAGGATTTCAAATCTTCTGGCGCTTCGCGACAAGCTGCGTCTTAAATACGACAGGTTCCATATTCTTGGTATCGGAAAGGAAACTCCCATATCAGTTGACGACGAGTTTATCGCCAGGGTGGTTAACATCATCAATTCAAACCTGAACGATTACCGTTTTGATGTGGGATTGTTGTGTGAACTGGTGGGAATAAGCAAAACTCATCTTAATCGAAAATTAAAGATACTCACAGGATTACCGGCGGGAATAATGATCCGTAATATCCGGCTCGAGAAGGGAGCGGAACTGTTACGCAGGAAAAGCGGCAATTTCACTGAAATTGCTAACAGCGTGGGGATCTCAAATCCCGCAAACTTCACAAAATCATTCAGGATTTATTTCGGAGTGTCTCCTAAAGAATATGAGAAAAAATTCAGTTTAGAGGAGTAATAATAAATTATTTACCAATGAATTAAATGCCTCAGGGCTCTCTCTAGCAAGCAATTATTCGGACACCAGTACCAAAAATCATAGAAGCTTTTTCTTCAGCTTTTTTAACAATGAAGAAAATTATATTCCATTATGGATTCCGCATTTTACTTTAGCATATGACTTTATCCGGGATAGTGGTTTAGTGCCTTCTATGCCACATCCTGAAGTTATCATGGATTGATGGGCCGAAGTGATAACCTCTGTGAACCGGTTTCAAACCAATTACTTTGTTGTTTGTCCCGTTATTAATTACTTCATCCCTTGCGGATCCGACAACGGTGCAATTCTTCGACCTTTCCCCAAGAACTATATCAGCCTGAGCTGACTCAAGCCCTGAAAAATTATTCCCCAGAAGAAGGACATTATCTGCAAATGCCTTGTCCGGATTTAACAGCGGCGTCCCGAACCGGTCAGTTGCAATACCATCAACCACAATGCCTGTCAGGCAGGTACCCTTAAACATATTGTTGTTTATCCTGGCATCCTGGCTGTTGATGGCAGTTATACCAGTACTCCCCTCTGTCAGATTAAAATAATTTCCGGTAAGCCTTAGCTGCATCGGCAGAATAAAATTATTGTCCTCTGCCACCCACTTGTCCCATAATATTACGGAGGAGGATGAAGGCGCGGCATTAAAAACGTTACCTGAAATGGTATATGTTGATCTTTTTAAAGGTTCGATATCAGCATAGCCATAAACCACACCCCAGTCATTGTCTTCAATAACGATATCACTCCCAACCGAACTGTAAAAGATATTATTAGTTATAGCAATCATGGAATTGTAGTTGGCAGTGAAATAGGTCTGCCACAAGCAATTATTAAATTTGCATGAGGAAACTGACATCATTGCATTTTCACCAAGACCGAATCCCTCAACGCCTGCTATAACATGCTCAAAATAACAGTTTTCAACTCTGTATTCTCCTTTTGTAAGTGAATACCCAACATCCTCAAGCGGAAAGTTATAGTCAAGCCCTACCCAAGCACCTATTATAACATTATGGTCCGTCCTCCATTGATATGAGTCAGGATCACCACCAGCATCATCATACCCTCCAATGAAATTTATCTCTTTTATAATCACCTTTTGGTAAGATTTGTCAACAGGAGAATTGACATCATAGTTGTTGAAAACAAGTATTGCATAAAGATCTTTTCCCCACCACGGATCTGTATTATAGTTTTGGATCGGTTCTGGCACATTGGTCGAGAATGTTAGTTTTGAAATCACCATATTCCCACCAATAAATCTCCACCATGCATTAAAGATGTTCCTGTCAACAAGCTGAGTTTTGCTGTCAAGCGGCGTTACCGGGTAAAGAATGGTTTTTTCTTTTCCGGCCCCTATAAGTGATCCATTAAAATCATGTATTTCCAGGTAGCCCACGTGATAAACACCTTCAAGGAGTTTTATAACCGTTCCTGGTCCTGCAGAAGCAAAAGCTGCTAGCAAATCATCAGTATCATCTCCATCACCATCCTGATCTGGAGGTACATTAATTATATTAGTGTGCGCAGGATAACCCTTACTGAGAGCAGGAGAGAGATCTGATCCTGGGCCAAAACCGGAATCTTTTGAGCATGATGCTATTATGCATAATGCTGCAATGAAAAACAGAGTGATTTTTTTCATGATGTAAAAAATTTGTGTTTAATTATATTTCCTGTTAATAATTTTGCCAAAAAATCAGCGAAAAAGATCAAACACACTATCAAAGATCGGCCGACAAAAAGTCAGAGTCTACCTCATTTGAACCAAAAATTTGTCATTTGTAACATTTGAAATGTGTCTGGATTTTAAGGAGTCTCTTGAATTGATCAATAATTTTCTTCTCTGAGTTAAGAGAAAGAATAAAGCCCCTCCTTATTTGGGGTTTTAGGCTCTCAATTTATTGGGCTAAAGCCCCGGGCAGGAGAGAGGCCTTAAATCCGTTGGCTGAAGCCAACGGTAATTGAAAAGGAGACCGGAATAATACCAGTGCCTCAATTTTACCTGTCTAAAAACAAAAATTATCGAAAATTCATTCAGTGATGTCTCATACCATGCCACATTCCGAGATTATCCCTGATTTACGCTAAACATGATACCCCGTTTAGTGACACAACTATATTTTTATCTAAACAACCCTAACATATACTCGGATGGCAGAATAATAATGCCCCCGGAGCTGATTTCCGAGCGCTTGGTCATGAAGCAAGTATTAGTCATTTAGACATTCGTATTCATCTCGGTAAAATTCAACGGTTACTGTCCCGTTGGCATTTGCCGTAACATGGGAATGTGCTTTGGCTCTCAGAATTGGCTTGCCATTGGCATGGACCACATAATCATATTTAAAAGTCCAAACCGCTCCATCATTGTTCAGAATAAGTTGCTGGCCATACCCATCTTTAATTAAATAAACGGTACCACTCTCTTCACCAATTAATTTCCCATGAAAGCTCATACTGAACACGTTTTTGTTAGCTACAAAAATGTAATTCACGTTTCCAATAGCCCACTCCCCAGTACAATCAATATACCAGGGTTCAGAATAAATCCCTTTCTCAGTCACCGCAGGTTGAGCATTCAATGGATTAGTAGTAAAGCCGAGGATAATGCACAAAAGGACAATAATTTTAAGTGCTTTCATAATTTAAGATTTTAAGTTAATAATCATGCAAAGTTCGACCGCCGTAAATTCAAAATCTACCTCATTTGTCTCATAAAATTGTTATTTTGTGCTATCAGTTTTTCGGATAGTCAAAAAGTAGTAATCAGCGAGCTTTTTACTGTTAAAAAAATCGTAACTTTTCATAAGAATTCAAGTAAGGGGGAATTTCTAATCGTTCGACACTGAAACAATGAAAGCGGATATCAGAATCCTGACTTTTGCTTCCATATTACTGCTGATTCCGGTGGATATCTGTTCCCAGAAAATTCTCGATCCCGATTACGAACCGCCAAATGTAAGATGGGATAATTTCCTGGTTAAGGGAGGACAGGCAAGTCAGACATCAACTAGTATATTTATTGACAGCAAAGGTTTTATTTGGTCAGGAACTGAAACAGGCCTTTACAGATTTGATGGCGTAAGATATGTTGAATATGGTGTCAGTACAGGGAGCAATAACGGATTTGCAGGATTTACTGTTACAAATATTTTTGAAGATTCTGAAGGTACAATCTGGATCGGTACTTCAGAAGCATTGAATAAGCTTGATCAAAGGACAGGCACTTTTTTGCATTATTACCCTGACTCAGCACAGCAATCCGGCATGAGCAACTTCATAAGGGCAATCAGGGAGGACAGGAATGGCTTGTTATGGATTCTTACAAGAAAAGATATCTTTTCTTTTAACAGGGAAAGTGAAAGATTTATAAGATATGCCGTTGATTCACTATCCTGGTATCCGGAGGATTATTATCCGTTATCGGAAGAACAGTGTTTTGCTGAAGACAGCCGTGGTAATATACTATTCATTACTTTCAACAGCCTTTACCAGTACAACACTATTGATAAGGTATTCAGTATGGCTTTCCCTGGTGACGGTGATAACGGGTTGGAAGGTATAAATAAAATAAGATGTGTCACTACTGATAAAAATGGGACTGTCTGGATAGGCACTGATGGAGGGCTGTTAAAGTGGGATGAAAATAAGAACAAGGCTGACCGGATTGAAATTCAACCTTCGGGAAAATACAGAAATTCCCTTAAAGCTGTTTCAGTTATACTTCCTGATAACGACGGGTCGCTCTGGTGCTTCGGTAATAGTGCATTTTCGAGATATAATCCTGAAGATGGGTGCCTGGGAAACTACATTTTTATCTATAAACACAGGTCACTATATGAATACCCGGAGAATGACCTGTTCATTGATGAGGCCTTACAAAATGATGATGGTACTGTTTGGTTTTTAAATAAACTGGCCGGATTGTTGTTCAGATTTGATCCTGCATCCGAAAAATTATCACTTTACCGGGTCCCTAATTTCTATGTATTTCAGTGCGTTATGGACAAAACAGGATCACTCTGGTTTGCATGTGTACGTAATAATATTTTCCGGCTGGTCACTGGTCAGATCCCATACCTCAGGATTCCGGTAAATAATTCCTCCCATGTTGCCCATATTCACAGGGGAGCTTTTCTGGAAGATGATCAGAAGCAGATATATTTTTTATTTCTGCAGGGCATGTTTAT
>CAWHGX010000052.1:0-350132 GCA_963828775.1 uncultured Bacteroidales bacterium
AGTATATTTCAGGAGTATTGTTCTTCCCGTTGAGACAGGCAATTCAGGAGTAAACCTCTGGAGCCTGGTGTTCAATCCTTCATCATATACTATATAGAAATCGTTACCCTCCCTCGGATTGTACCTGAAACGTACATTGGCAATAACCCTGTTAACGGCTGTGTTGTACTGGATAAAACTGGCAAGTGATGTTTTGGTTGTCAGGGTCATTAATCCCCTTACTCCCAGAATATGATTTGTAAATCCCATATCTCTTTCAGGGAAATTTACATAATCAAGGTAATAGGTAAGCCCGAGGTCAAAATCTGTTCCCAGTTTATACTGTGGTTCAGCATAGAATGAAAATCTCCATCCGTCATAAAATTTCCCGGTTGTCAGTGATAAAACTGAGGAGAGTTTTTTTGCAACTGAGGATTGATATTCACAGGTGAAGTAGGCAAACGAGTATCTTCCCGGGGGAACGGTTGCCTGATAATTGCCCAGTGGGAGGGTATATGTCAGGTCCTCTGTGAACCAGTTGACCGAAATATTTCCTCCGTATGCCTTCTTTGTCTGCCAGAACCAGTTCAACATTGCGTTTGTTGTCTCATGCAGGCCGGAAACCGAGTTCCAGTAATTATAACCGGAAAGTGAGAGCCTGTGAGTATATAAAAATGAACTGCTTTCAGGGAGCCATCCGTACTGGATTGTAGCTATCGGACCATGGTAGCTTTTCTTCCTCTCAAAGCCAATACCAGGATTATAATCTTCGCCGGAATAGGTGTATTGTATATCATAGCCCAGTCCTATCTGGCTTCGCCGCTGCCATTGGAACAAGAGCCTGGCAGGCAGCAATCCCTGAATTTTATTGTCAGCATCATTTTCAATTGATTGAGCCATCTTTAATATCAGGTATTCATCACCTTTGATCCGGAACCTTCCGTCAAGCCCGTAGGCAACATTGTATGAACCATTCATTCCCAGCCTGGTTGTGACCATCCCTCCCAGGAAGGAGTCCTTGTTAAAGACATCTCTTTTCAATCTCAGAACGCCAAAGTTCTCAGATGGATTTTCTTCAAATTCCGAGGTCTGCATATCAAGGAATCCCACATCCCATTTCCCCATTCTGCCGGTTATCCTGGCTCCGCCGTAAATCCTTACTGCATTGCCTTCATGAAGACCTATCCTGCGGCTGTAAAACAGGTTATTTCCTTCGAGGAAGGAAAAATCAAAAACATCCGATTTCTCAAGGAAGAATATTCTTTTTTCGGGAAAATAGAGGGAATAGCGGGTAAGATTTATCATCTGGTCATCTGCTTCGACCTGTGCAAAATCAGTATTGATCGTAAGGTCGAGAGTCAGGTTGTTTGTAAAACTGTATTTTATATCACCACCTGCATCCAGCTTGGGGGTTGAATTCATTTCATATTCAGTTTCTGCTTCATTAAGCTTATTGACCTGGCCCACACCGCCTATTAAAAAGGGCGCAATATATACCGGTTTCCTTGGTTTCAGACCTTCAAATTCTATCACCCGCGACAGTGATGGTTTATAGTACGGTGTCAGGTATTCAGGTGAGACAGCCGGAAAGGTTGCCAGCTCGGTTTTGGCAGCGATCCATCTCAGAAGAATAATACCCATCAGAGTTTTTCCCTCGCTGCTTTGAAATCTCAGGCTGGAAAAAGGGATCCTGAATTCAGCCGACCATCCCTGCTCTGCCATACGGGTCTTAACATCCCAGAAAGTGTTCCAGCTGTGATTCCGATCAATATCCTCAACCAGACAATCGTTTTGAATCGTTGCATCTCTCCGCAGTCCGTTGGGATTGGTTGAAAACTGTACGGCATTTTCCCTGTCATTGAAAGTATCGAGGGTTAATCCCATCCAGTCGGTGGATAATTTTGTATAATCCCTTTGCTTTCCTATTGCCCTGAGGTAATTCATATCCTGATAGTTAAGGATACCTGAGACATAGAAATACTCGTCATCATAAGCCATTCTGATAATGGATACTTCTGTCGGTGTTTTTCCTGGCTCAGGCATGAACATTACCAAAGGTACGGCCTCCACTGCCTGCCATGATGCTTCATCGGGAACTCCGTCAAAAGTGATACCTCCGGAGATCTTTGTTACCTTTAGCGGATCAGGTGAATCTGTACCTGTTGCGGTTTGTGCCGGCAAATAGCTGGTCAGCGTCCAGGCAAGAAGTGTAAAAGTAATTATGAAAGGTTTCATCTGATCATTCTCTATAAGTGATTGTTGAATGAGGCTTAGACTGGCAGAAAGCAACTATTTGAAATGCAAGTTACACCTGTGAAAAGGGAAAGTCAAATTTATTTTGATGGATTTTTCTTCGTAATTTTATGTGGAAAAACTTGTTTGTCTCAGGATTAAGGCTGTCAGTTTAACATGAAGGAAAAACTGCTTTATAAAATTCATGTCACCGGATATGTCCAGGGTGTGGGATTCAGATGGAGTGCTGTAAGAGAAGCTAAAAGGAAGGGTATCACGGGCTTTGTTAAAAATCTGTCTGACGGGAGTGTTTATATAGAAGCAGAAGGATCTGAAAAACAATTGAAGGACTTTTATTGAATGGTGTAATGAGGGTCCGGGATTCGGCTATGTTGAATCCGTGACTGCAGATCCTTATCCTCCTGTTGGTTATAGAGATTTCGGGGTTGAATACTGATCCGACAGATCCGGTTCTTATATTCTACAAACGATATTGTTGAACTTAAATGATTTAAAAAACTGCAAATGAAAAAACTTCTACTTCTGACATCATTAGTGCTTTTCAGCTTTGCCGTTTCAGCTCAGAAATATGGACTAACCTCACCAGACGGAAAGCTGACAGCCGGAATTGAAATTGACAATGGTATTTATGCAGCCTTGATAAAAGGACGCAATGCTGTCTTTAAGCTGGGAAACATTTCACTTAAGACTTACTTTGTCGAGGGGCAAAATAACGAATTTAAAGTACAGAAAGTAAACCGTACTTCAGTTAACGAAATTGTCAAACCTGAAATCCGGGAAAAAGCAGCAACCCTTGTCAATTCTTATAATGAACTGGAAATCAAGTTCAGGGATAAACAGACCAGTTACTTTCAGGTTGTTCAACGAAGGATTAGCTTATCGGTTTTCAACATCATCGAAAGACAGTCTGACGATTATCGAAGAAAATCTTAAACTCTATCTTGAGACAGGTGATTCTGTGAGGTTCCAGTCATCAGAAAGTTTTAATTCGGCTTACGAAACACCTTATGAGCATAAAAAAATATCAGAGGTTGAAAAGGAGAAACTGTGCAATTTGCCCCTGCTCGTGGAGAAACAGGACGGAATGTTTGTAATGGTTACCGAAGCCGACCTGTACAATTATCCGGGTTTATGGTTAAAAGGGACCGGGCAGGCACAACTTTCAGCTCTTAATCCGCCCCGTCCAAAAACCCTGACCACCACCGGCAGTGCATATAACCGGAACCAGGTTGCCGCAACCTACAGTTATATTGCCAGGGTTGAAGGTACAAGGACCTATCCCTGGCGTATTTTTGCCGTTGCCGGCAATGAGAAAGATCTTATCTCGAACAACATGGTTTATCTGCTATCATCACCTTGCGCCCTTAAGGATATTTCATGGATAAAACCCGGTGTGGTCATGTTTGACTGGTGGGCAAAACATAATATTTTCGGAGTTGATTTCAAAGCAGGAATTAATACCGAAACAGCAAAATACTTTATCGATTTCTGTGCTGAACACAAATTCAGGTACTTCCTTTTTGACGATGGATGGAGCTCAGGGGATGATCTCTTAAACACGGTCCAGGGATTGGACATGGCTGAAGTTACCGCTTATGGCAGATCAAAAGGAGTTGATATAATGCTCTGGGTGATCTGGCATACCCTCGAAAAGCAATGGAACCAGGCTTTCAGCCAGTTTGAGAAATGGGGAATAAAGGGGATCAAGGTTGATTTCATGAACCGCGACGATCAGCTAATGGTTCAGTTTTATGAGAAGGTTGCCCGTGAAGCTGCTGCAAGAAAGATGGTGGTGGATTTTCACGGGGCTTACAAGCCCTCCGGATTAAGCCGTAAATATCCGAACGTGCTTACCCGTGAAGCACTTATCGAATTTGAATACAATGGCTGGACAAATCAGGATGATCCGGTACATCATAACCTGTTGCCTTATATCCGGATGTTTACCGGCCCCATGGACTATATCCCTGGCACAATGCGCAATTCCACAAAGGAGAATTTTCGGGCTGTAGGCGATTACCCGATGGGTCAGGGAACACGTGCCCATTCCATGGCATTGTTTGTTATTCTGAACAGTCCCATGACAATGCTTCCAGATTCTCCGTCGGACTATTACCGTGAAAAGGAATGCACTGATTTTCTTGCAAAAATCCCGGTGGAATGGGATGACACAAAATTGCTGAAAGGAGAAATCGCCAAATATACTGTTTTAGCACGCCGGTCAGGGAAAGAATGGCATATCGGGGCAATTACCGACTGGAGTGAACGGACCATCGATCTGGAAACAGGATTCCTGGAACCGGGCAGATACAGGCTTGAAGCGATTGAGGATGGAATAAATGCCAATAAGAGGGCCGAAGATTACAAAAGGATTGAATCTGATTTTCAGGCCGGAGATGTTTTGAAACTGAGACTTGCTTCAGGAGGTGGCTGGGTCGCCAGGATTACACCGGTTTTAATGCCCCCTTCCCCCTAAAGGGGGTTATAAGAAATAGTGAATTATGCCCCCCTTCCAGGGCGGGATGGAGGGCGCATCTGCACGGAGTCAAAATCCGCAATCTGCATTCAATCCGAAATTAATTTAGTTCCTTTTCTGTCATTTTTTATGTTCCACCCGGCAATTGCCAGAACAGGTGTTGCTCCATCCAGATCTTCAGCATTGAATTCAACCTTAACGCTCCTTTTTTCCTTTGGAAGAAGCGAAAAATAATTATCCTCCCAGAATACCGGCAAAACCAGATCCTTTGAGTCACTTCTGATAATCTTGGGATTTACCGAAAAAGCAAGGGAGGTTGACGGATTTTCAACTTCAATTATTGCGACGTATTTGCCGTTTTCCTGTTTAACTGATGATATGGAGCTATTCAGTTCTACCTCCGGAAGCTTGTTTAAAGCGGTGAAATCAGCATTTTCATCTCCTTTCCTGGATGACAGCCAGTAAAAGTTGGATGAGATCTCTTTCCCCGTCATTATCATTTAATACCAGCTTCAGGAAAGTAATATCACTTCCACGTTGCAGGCCACTTCGGGAAACTGAGTTTTTTACTTTCATCAGCTTCTATTTCCACGGGAACTTCTTGTGAATATTTCTCCTCCATGTTGAAATTGTACAAGTTTAGCAGAAGCCTTTAAGCCTGGAAAAGTCATTGTAAAGCCTATTGACGACCCTGATTGAATTGATCATCATAGAGTACTGAATATGAACAGGTTCTCGCATGCTTTCCTGGTTCCGTAAAATGCACCATTGGGTGCGAAGAAATAATCATACAATTGCCAGTACATCGAGGGCCATGCGGAGTTGTACATCCAGTAAATGATGCCGCTTGATCTGTATTTGTTCCCTGCAAATGCTTCAAACATTGCTCTTGTGGCCTCATATTGAAGAACCTGCGATTTCATGCTGTACTCCTCCAGGCTTTTCGGTTCTCCATACCTCGAAAACAATGCTTTCCTTGCTTCGGGGTAGAATGCTTTATGCAAACGGATGTTCCATGAGTCACTCATCGGCCATAGATCGGATTCCGGCATCATCAGGCGCATGGTTTCAACAGGAGGGATCTGTTCTCCCGATGGTCCTGCCTCAGTATTGAACTCCAGCTTACCATACCAGTAAGAAGGTGGCATGTATGCATATACTTTAGGATAAGGCCCCATCCAGACTCCCGTATTGCCTGTAACCGCGCTGGAATCCTGAGTCGCTGAGGACTGATAATGGCCTTGTACCATCAAGTTCATTCAGTACCTGCAAATACATTCTTTCGACACTTTCTGTCGGATGCATGTCGCTTCCGTAGAGCCAGTCAAACACTGAGGGATGATTTCTGAGCCGGACAATCTGATCGGTCCAGCTTTTTTGGGCAATATCCTGTACATGAGGGGTCCATCTTTCCCATCTTTCCCACGAACTGCAGCAGCACCATCCTACCATCAGCATAATACCTTCCTCGTCGCATTTTTCAAACAGATAGTCCGACCCCCTGGGAGCCTCCAGCCTTAAAGCATTCAGACCCATATGTTTTGCATACTGAATATCTGTGTCAATCCTTTCATCGGAGGGACGGAGCATCATGTCTTCAACGTAGCCGCCTCCCCTTATCACAATGTTCTTTCCGTTTATCTGGAAAACCCTTGTATGTTTCCCGTCAAAATCATTCATCCATGATGTGATCTCACGGATCCCGAAACGAACTTTTTCCGAATCTGAAACATTGCCTTTGACTTCAAAGCTCAGATTCAGATCATACAGGTTCTGCGGGCCAACAGTATGAGGCCACCATAATTTCGGATCGGAAATCACAAGCTGGCTGAATTCTTCAGGACTGAAGACCACCTGCCTGTTCTCTTTCGGACCCAGCGTTAATTCCTGTGAGAAACTGATGGTTTCAATTGTACCCTTCAGGACTACCTTTGACTTTCCTGTCAGTATTGTTGGTCAGATCAGCTGAAACAGTCAGGCTTGCCTTATCTGTTGAGGGCAGATTTAGTTTAGTAATTACTCTTGGGTTGTCAACTGCCACCGGTCCTGTGGAACTGATTGCCACATCGTACCATATGCCCATTCCCCTGTCGGGAGGGGTCGGATTCCAGTCGACCCAGGTAATTGTAAGGTCGGTACCTCGTGGTGGGAATATTTCAAGTGCAAGACAGTTCTCCTTTCCGGCAAGGGCAAAATCGGTAATATTCAGATTGTACAAACGATAGGCACCCTCAATTTCGGTTGTGTCGGCAACAAGCTGACCATTCAACCAGATATTTGCTTTATAATTAATACTGTGAAACTTAATCCAGGTGTTTTTCCCTTTATAGTCTGCTGGTAATGAGAATACCGTACGGTACCACCATGCTGCTTTGAATGGGCTGTCGTCAGGTATTTCACCGGATCTTCTGGCAATATACCCGGGTATTTTCTGAATGTTGGTTCCGAAGTAGGGATCGGGATATACTTTATTTTGCACAAGGGTACCAAAGACAGTGGAAGGCACTGTTGCCGGGTACCAATTTTCAGGCTGCCATGAAGGAGCGGAGATTGAAGCACCGCTCTCGCCAATATCTTTTGAAGATTGAATTGCCCAGTTATCCCTGAGCAAAATTGATGATTGCGGGGCGGTCTGAGTTGTACAGGCGTACAACGACAATCCGGCTGCAATAACGATGTAGAATAATATTCTTTTTTTCATATTCCCCAGGTTTGGTTTTTGTATTTCAAAGATAAGTTAAGTGTATCAATTATTTTCGTTCCACAACCACTCCGGTTGATTTATACGAATACACCGGTTCCTTTTTGCCAGCCGGCTCATTGACCTTCAGCGATCTGAAAATTGCTCCGGCCACATCATCGAGAACAATAGCTGTCCTGTAATCCTTTCTGGCACATGTCAGGTTCACATTCTCGAAAGTGATACCTTTTGCATGACGTATATAGAATCCCCATGCCGGAAGCTCTTTGAACATCGAAAACTCAGGATAGTTCGCTGCCATTTCCGGTACTTTATCAAGCTCATCAAGCCCCACCTTTGCATAGGCAGGATTTCCTCCTCCCGGATAAATGTATCTCGATATTTTTCAGTGTTACATTTTCAATAGCCGCATCCGGCATTCCGACTATGGATGAAGGGGAGATATTCCTGGGAAGATCTTCCACGGGTCCTTCGTAGTTATAACCGGCATCGGGCTTTGTGAAGGGTACTTCGGCATATACGTTTGAAATGGAGATATTGTTCATTTTCCCCTTTTTACCTGCTCTCCGTTCGCCGATCCTCAGGAATATCACATTCCCGGTGTTTATTGATCTCAGGCTGTCGACAACTACATTTTCCACAAATCCGCCATCAACGGCAGCAAATGTAATGGCTGACCTGTATGTGTCGAATACCAGATTATTAATTATCCTGATGTTCCGGAAACCACCATACGATGCAGTGCCGAATTTAATTCCGTTAGCACTTGTCCGCACCGTATTATTGCGAATGAATACATTCTGGCAGACAAAATCGGCTGAATGGGATTTCAGGCAGATACCGTCATCTGCAGCGTCAAAATAGGAATTTGTGACACTGACGCTGTCGCAATCAACTATATCAACTCCGTCATTGTTCCAATACGATTTACTGTCGACACTTATGCCGTCAATAATAACATTCCGGCACTGGTCGTACTGCTGGTTCCAGCTACCCGGATCCTTCAGGATAATTCCCCGGATTGTAACATTACGGCATCCGAAGAAATATATGTTCTGCGGACGAATAGTCTCCCGCGGGCGGTCGTACCTGAGCGGATCGCTTATCACACCTTTATGTATAAGATCGACAAGGTTATTGGCTACCTCGAATCCCCTGCCGTCAATTACACCTTTACCGGTGATCCCGATATTCTGCTGGTCAATGGCAAAGATCAAGGCAGTCCAGTTGTGATTCATCTCATAGTCAAGAGGATTTACCGAACCGACAAGGATAGCTCCTTCCTCGAGCTGGATTGTGACATTTGACTTCAGGTAGATGGTTCCGGTAAGATACCTTCCCACGTAAAATACAAGCCTGCCTCCTCCATTTTCATGAATGTAATCTATACCTTTCTGGATAGAGGTAGTATTCAGGGTAGTACCGTTCGATTTAGCTCCGAACAGGGAGACGTTGTAGTCCTTGGCCGGTAATTCTGCTGATATAGAAAGGATTAAGATATTTAGCAGGATTATACTCTTTTTCATAGACTGTTGGATTAAAAACTGTTGTTTAGGGTACATACCCCCTTTCCTGTTTCCCCCATGGGGGAAATGACTCACTCCTTCCCCTTTGGGGGAAGGTCGGGAAGGGGGTTAAAGCAATATAGAAAGAAGCTTTCAGCATAAACTCTTAGGCTAATACAAAGTCACGGGACCAAGCAGGCCCATTGACTGCAGGGGCTGTATCTTGTTCTTCTCGTTTGTCCAGTACTGGGCGATAGGATTGCCGGTCAGCGACTTCATATAATTACCCATTGTGGTTGTCACCTTTATTTCAATTATGTTGGTGCCCTGAACAAAGTTACCGGCAACCGCGAAAATCCTTCGGCCGTACCATCTGACACCGCAATCTTTGCCGTTAATTTTCAGTTCGGATATGCCATACACCTTTCCCAGGTTAAGAAAAGCAGGTTTTGGATCTGTAATTACAATGTAATTACGGTAAATAATTGTGCCGGCAAAATTGGTAAATTCGGGTATCTCCTTGATATCCTTCAGGATATCTGTTTCAAGAGCTTTTACCGATCCATCCCTGCAATGCCGGAACTCCAGACTCCAACCGTTCAGGATCGTTTTTGCCGGACTGCTTTCTGCCGGCATTGGTTTCCAATCAGGACCTTTCTTTTGCCTGTCGAAAACGAACAGGAATGATTCAGCAGGACCCATGTCAAGTGTAAGGCTTAGGTCTCTGTCAAGAGTGATCCTGTATCTATTCCCATCCACAGGATCCCATATCCAGCACTGCTTATTCCTGATAAGATTTTCAGGAAATGAGATTTTTGTTTTATGTGAATTGTGAATATGTGAATGGATTATATAGAATATTTCTGAGCCATCATCAGCCTGGTAACGGTTTTGCATTACATATGGGTCGGGATTTTCAATTTTTATATATGGATCGATGCTGTATTTTTCCTGAAGATTTTTGTACCAGCTGATATAGTCCTTTTCAGGTTTCTTAACCAGGATAAACCGGTCGGGAAATGTTTTCATCTTTTCGATCCACCCTTTTACCTCTGCATCCATCCTCTCAAATTCATTCCATCCCAGGGACCGTGACGGATATGTCTCTATACAGAACACTCTTCCCCCTGAAACAACGAATTCATATAATTTCCTGGCAGTCTCCACGTTCAGGCTGTCGACCTGCACAAGAAATAGAGTATGATATTTCCGGGGACCATAATGCATTATTCCTTTTTTTATTTCTGTGTTGCTGATGACTCTTTGCGAAACATAGTCACAACCGTTGCCATTTTTATTGATTGCCTCCCAGATAAGGGTAAAATATTCAACATTGGTTAAAGAAGGAAATGGTTCCATCTGTGCTCCTATGTTGCTCCACATATCATCGTTGGGCGGAAGGACCGCAATATCCGTGAACATGGTAACATGTTGAAGCACTGCTGAAAGCCGTCCCTTATACTCATTATACAGATGAAAATAAGGCCACCAGGTGTTGTTTTCGTTATAGTATCCGCCATACCTGAGCCAGCCGGGATAAGGAGCTTCAGGCGGAGAATAATTAAATCCATGGAAAACAGAATGTGTCACCCCTGTTATGGCGCTCTGGTCTCCTCCGATCTTCAGATTCTCGGGTGTGGTATTGAATACTGTGTAAGTGTCGGTCATCTCTTCACAGCTCACGATCCGTTTGCCTGTCAGGTTAGCAGCTGAGGATACATATTTGCTGATCATGGTATATGCCCTTCCCCGCCGGTAATCGTCTTCAGGCATCTCTTCCCCGATCTTATGCTTAAGCCAGTTCATCGTCCACGATTCCGATTCAGGGATATCGTAGTGGAAGCTGCTCTCAAGCGGGAAGAAGCTTCGTCCGTAAGCCTGAGCCCGTGATTTGACATTCAATCCCTTACACCATTCAACATAGGTCCTGATAAACCGCTCTTCCAGAAGCTCGGCTTTGGTAACTTCAAAATCATACCTCATCCTGCATATCATAGCTTCAATTTCAGGCGACATGGCGACCCCGTATTTAAAATCTGTCACATTTCCCATCGCACCTGTTTTGAACAGGATAAATGGAAGATATAGTGAAAGGTCGTATCCTTTTCTTTTTTTAAATTCCTCCAGCATATCAAATGTCCAGTTCGATCCTTCAAGCTCCATGCTGTCGGTGAATAGAGCGCGGATATTTGCTGACAGAGGGCCCGTCCTCCTTTCAATGGCATCCGACATCCTGTTCAGATACTGGCTTACAAATGCCTTGTTGTAATGATTCAACGTCGGACCGGTGGCACCGGGTGCACCATTGATAACCTGCATAAATCCGTTGATTTTTACAAGGGCATAGAGTGCATGTTTCCCTGCTGGAACAGTGATCTTCTGGACCTCATCGTCAAGATTTTGATTCAGATCAGTAACCTGTTTCATATCTGTTAGAGGATCGGGAACAAGGCTCAGAGATATCAGTTCCATGGTCCGGCCCGGGAAGGGAGAACTGATTGCCGGATCAGCTTCCCTGAAAATTTCAAATTTTGATATTTCATAGTCAAGAGGTCCTTTGAACTTCTTAATCGCGATAACGATTATCTGGGCACGTTGTTCCCCCTTGAGATATTCGGCACCAAACGGCCAGCCTGACCCGACAATCAGATCGCAGGTCATTCCAAGCGACCTGGCTTCATCAAAAACTACCTTGAGCATATCGATCCATTCATTGCTGAGCCACTTCAGTGATGGCTTGCCAAGATCATCTCCGTCAAAGCGCGAAGGGAATTCGACAGGATTTATCTCAACTCCGCCAATACCGGCATCTTTTAATAAACGGAGTTCCCTTACCAGCTCTTTTGCTTCCACCTTATTGCCGTTCCACCACCACCGGACAAATGGATGATAATTCAGTCCGGGATTTCGAAACAATTCATACAAGTCTTCAGCTTCAATCAAGCAGTATTTTTCTGTGTTAAAGGACTGAAATCAGGAATGTTTAGCCACCAGAGATCCTGAAGTCAGCAAAGCGCTTTTGGAGATAAAGTTCCTTCTGTTCATTGATTGATTTTGACTTTGTCGAGCTCCTCCCCTTCGGGTCGTCGGTTCTTCGTTTACCCCGACCCCAGGGGAGCGAAGAAAATCAATTTACTCCCCTTGGGGAAGGGGTAAATAAATTGATTTTCGAGCGCTTCGAGATCAGATATTAATTGTCCTTGATATTAAAATATTTCAAAATATGAAATTAATCATTTAACTTCATAAAAGAAAAAAGACATAAGAAGGATATTATAATTCACTTTAATTCTCAGGTCATGAAAACACAAAAACTAACACGCCGTCAGGCAATTGCTGTTACTTCTGCAGGCTTTGCCGGAGCTCTGCTTGGATTTCCCTTCAGGTCATTCGGGATAAAAAACAGCCGGCAGTTGAAAAAGCTCGCGATCAATGGCGGAGAAAAAGTGCATTCCGGTTCATGGCCTCAATGGCCCTACTGGGATCAATCGGCAGAACCGGGGATCATTGATATGTTCCGCTCCGGCCGCTGGTGGAGAGGTGGCGGTGAATATGTTGCTGAATTTGAGAAAAAATATGCCGAACTTATGGGTGCAAAACGCTGTCTGGCTACTGCAAGCGGCACAACGGCACTGTTGACAGCACTGCATGTTCTCGGAGTTGATGCCGGGGATGAGGTCCTGGTATCTCCGTTCACCTTTATAGCAACCTATAATGTAATTTTTGGGAGTAAGGCATTGCCTGTTTTTGTCGATTCAGATCCGGAGACATTTTTGATCGATCCCAAAAAGATCGGGAGCCGGATCACAGAAAGGACCGTAGCGATCGTCCCGGTCCATATTTACGGATTACCTGTCGACATGGACAGTGTGAATAAAGCAGCAAAAGCCCGTAACCTTAAAGTCATTGAAGATGCATGTCAGGCGTGGCTTGCAGAATACAGGGGCAAAAGAGTCGGATCGCTCGGAGATCTCGGATGCTTCAGTTTTCAGAATTCAAAACATCTTGCTTCAGGTGAGGGAGGGGCCATTCTCGGCAACGATGAGGATTTGATTGACCGCTGCCATGCCTATCATAACTGCGGGAGGCCATACGGAAATATGAAAAGGATACCCGGGAATCCATATAATGGTATGAATTACAGGATGCAGCAATCGCAGGCACTGATACTCATGTCGCAGATGAAAAGGATTGAGAAGGACAATGATGTCCGTCTGTCAAATGCACTCTATCTTGATAAAAAGCTGAAAGAAATTCCCGGAATAATCCCTTACAAGCTGGCTGAAGGCGCTACGAGGGCTGTTTATCATCTCTATCCTTTCAGATATATAAAGGAACAGTTCAATAATATTCCCAAAGACAAGTTCATTGCTGCGCTGAATGCAGAAGGAATTCCCTGTGGCAATGGATATGGCAAACAGAACAGGGACGGGCTGATAGAAGAGCAGCTGAATTCAAGGGGATTCAAAAGGCTGTTCTCAGAAGCCAGACTTAAGCAGTGGCGTGAGGAGAATGTTCTGCCGGGCAATGACCAGCTGTGTGATCAGGCGGTAACATTTTACCAGAGCATATTGCTGGGATCAAAGTCTGATATGGATGATATCGTGAATGCAATAGCAAAGATCTACGAGAACAGAAATTCGCTTGTTTGAAGATTACCGAGGAAAATTCATTGATTATTTCGGCAGAGCCAAATCCGCAATAAATACTTTTAAACTACAATGTGATTATAAGGATCTTATCTTTGCAACATTTTTAAAAACATCCATTCCATCTTCCTTCATAAGCTTCTCTATCTCGGGAATTTGTTTCGGGGCATTTTTTGATAGCACTTCGTAGCCGGTACTGGTCACCAGCACATCATCCTCTATGCGGACCCCTGTTTTCTCTTCCCTGACATAAATTCCAGGCTCTATAGTTATGATCATCCCCGGTTCCAGAACCTGTACCAGACCTCCATATGCATCCTTTAATCCGATCTGGTGGCTGAGGCCATGGTAATAGTATTTCTTAAAATCAGCTTTGTCTTTGATCAGGCCTATCCGGACCATTCCATCGGCAAGCACTGAATCGGCTACGTGGCTTACATCAGCCATTTTTACTCCGGGAGCAACTGATTTTATTGCTTCTTCATTTGCTTTCAGGACAATCTCATAAATTGCCTTCTGGCGGCTGGTATATTTCCCTGACACAGGGTATGTACGTGTTATGTCGGCTGTGTACATATCCTTCTCCGCTCCGCAATCTACGACTACCAGATCTCCGTCTTCCATTTTCCGGGAGTTTTCCATCCAGTGGAGGACCACTGAATTAATCCCTGAGCCTATAATAGTCGGGAAAGCAACAGATCCTGACCCGTTAACCGAGAAAACATATCTGATAATCGCATCAAGCTGGTATTCGAACATCCCTGTCTTTAATGACCTCGCTGCTTCACGCTGGGCATCCGCTGTAATGTTTATGACCTTTCGCATCAGTTCAATCTCGGACGGAGATTTCTTTGAAAGCATCGGATTCAAGATTGTTGAAGGTGACAGAATATTAAAAACTGCTCCATGATCCCTGGCTGTTTTTATCAGTTGTTCATCCCCTGTCAGCGGCGCATTAACAGAGACAGACCTTTCAACATCCATATACACATTTTTAATACTGGATGTTAATAAGCGTCCAATGAAATCCGGTGCTTCTGAATCAGGTCTTGCATCTTCAATCCCGTATTCTGATCTGGCTCCATCAATGCCAATGGTCTGGGCATCCCAGTTCACCCTGTCTGAATTTACGGGCTTTATGAACAGGACCTCCTTAGTGCTGGCTTTTAGCGAAGATGGTGGCTGAAAATAGTCCGAAAAAAGGATCAATGAGCAATCCGGTTCATCTATTCCAGTCAGGTAATAAAAATTTCCGCCCAGGGTTCCGTAGTTGAATCTCCCTGACATTTGGGGTGTGCTTAGTATTAGCACACTTCCCGGCTCCATCTTATTTATGACCTCTTTCCTTCTGTTCCTGAATTCCTCTGCTGACTGAGAGTTAATTGTATTAGCTAGTCCAAAAGAAAAGGCCAGAACTAATATAGAGATGTGTAAGTTTTTCATAGTTAGCGATTTAATTGATTGTAAAACTAAAGCAATATTCTTTAAAAATCAAATAATATTCATTTAAGACTGAAGATTGATAATTCTAATTTTATAAATTTACCCTGATTACATTTCTCTATGAAAGTTCCGGAATTATTATTCAGTGCAATTTTGTTATTGATTTCCTCTGGTTGCAGGGAGAAAAGCAAGGAGTGTGACAAATTATTGGCGCAAATAGAAACTCACTTCCATGCCGGAAATTTTAATAGAATGAATGTTCTGACTGATTCACTCCTTACGACATATCCTGATAAGAAATATCTGACAATTAAAGTCGATTCCCTCTGCCAGATAGCTGAAAGAATTGAACTTGATTTCCCATTCACCGATAGTGATATAGACCAACAATTAAAAGAAAGGATTGGAGCATTTACTTCTGAAGAAAAAGCAAACTGGGAGAAAAAAAACTGGCTTGAGTTTAAAATTATAAACGGTGAAAAAAGATACTTCAGCAGGGCAGTCACGAACCTTGATCTGATTCAAAGGTTTCATAATCAGAGGGCTCAACGCGACAGCCTTGAGGCAGGGGATCAGGAAATGATATATCGCAAACAGCATACGCAGTCAATAATCAAAGCATCAGAAAATAGTCCGGAACCGGTTTTACCGGTGAATATGACCATCAATTACACGATAACAGTGGATCCTGATGCAGTTCCGGCCGGGGAAATTGTCAGGTGCTGGCTGCCTTTTCCAAAAGAAAACCATCCTCGTCAGCAAAATGTCAGATTGCTCTCCGCCTCTCATGAGAATTTCATAATAGCACCGGATTCAGCAATTCACAGGACAATCTATATGGAATCGAAGGCTGAAAAAGGACTCCCTCTTATTTTTAATGTTTCATTCAGCTATCAATCATCCGGACAATATTTTGATCCGGCTCTGATCAGAAATTTTCAGTATGACACGACCTCGGAATTATACAGGGAATATACTTCAGAACAGCTGCCCCATATAAGCTTCACTGAGAATGTAAAGCATCTGGCCGACAGCATCACGGGATCAGAAAACCAGCCATTTGAAATCGTAAGAAAAATATATTCCTGGTTCACCGGCAATATCCCGTGGTCGGGTGCTCAGGAATATTCAATAATGCCAGATATTCCGGAATATGTTATAAAGAACAGGAGAGGAGACTGCGGAATGCAGACATTTCTTTTCATGTCGATGCTCCGGTACAAGGGAATACCCGTAAAGTGGCAGAGCGGCTGGAAAGTGCCTCCGGATGCCAAAAATCTTCACGACTGGTGTGAGGTTTATTTTGAAGGTACCGGCTGGGTACCGGTTGATATATCTTACGGGCTTCAATATTCAGATAACCGGAAGACCAGGGAATTCTATATTTCAGGCATTGATTCTTACAGGCTGATCATTAATGAAGGTATCGCAGGCAGGCTTTATCCCGAAAAGAAATTCCTGCGAAGTGAACCGTTCGATTTCCAGAGAGGGGAAACAGAATGGAGCGGAGGTAATCTGTATTTTGACAAGTGGGATTATAATATGGAAATAATATACAATAAATGAAATTATTAAGAGGAGGAATCAGTTTCAGGATACTGTTGGTTGTATCAGTTTCTTTAATCCTGACGGCAGGCTGTCAGCAGAAATCAACGAATAATTTTAAGGGGGAAATAGATTCAATCGGCATCGTCTGGGTGCCTGACCTCAGGGAAGGCATATATGAGGCGGAACTTATTTCACGCGGCCCGGATATGATACTGAAAGGGGAGACCAACATTCCGGAGGCAAAAGATGCTATTACCGGTTTGTTGAATCAAAAAGGGGTGATCTTCAAAGACAGCCTGAAAGTGCTTCCTGATGTCTCTGAAATAAATGAACCATGGGGACTGGTAAATGTAAGTGTCTGCAATATAAGACTTTTCTCGTCATATGATGCCGAGATGGTTTCCCAGGCACTGATGGGGGCTCCTGTAAAAATTCTTAAGAAAGAAGGAGGATGGCTGCTTATCCAGACACCTGACCTGTATCTTGGATGGGTGGACAACGATGCAATTGAAACCAAAAGTATTGATGAATATGAAAAATGGAAGTCATCATCCAGAGTGTTTTACACTGCGAAAACAGGAGATATATACGCTGATCCGTCTGAAGCGAAAGTAATTTCGGATATTGTTGCCGGTTGTATAGTCGAAATATCCGGAAAGCAGCAGCGCGGCTTTGAGGTTAAACTGCCTGACGGCCGTGCGGGATTTATTCCCGGAGATAAGGGAATAACTCTTGATCAATTGTCTGTTGATACATATCTCAATCCTCAGAATCTTGTTGAGACTGCAGGATCATTCATGGGCATCCCGTATTTGTGGGGTGGTACATCGTCAAAAGGATTCGACTGCAGCGGATTCATTAAAACAGTTTATTATCTGAACGGCATGATTCTTACCCGTGATGCATCCCAGCAGTTCCAGTATGGGATCCGGATAAGAAGAGCCTCATTTCCCGATTCATTGAAAAACGGTGACCTGCTGTTCTTTGGTTCCTCAGGGCGCGGAAGACCAAGAGCAACGCACATAGGAATGTATATCGGCGGTTCGGAATTCATTCATTGCTCAGGGATGGTCAGGATAAACAGCCTTGATTCAACAAGGGCAAATTTCAGCCGTTTCCGCAGGGATTCGTTTCTGGGGGTCAGGAGAATTATCGGAGCGGAATACGGAAAGGGTATTCAACCTGTTCTGGACCATGGATGGTATAAATAATACAGGTTTCTGGGTGCTTGTTGCTGGTTACTAGTTACTTAGGTTAAGTAAATTAATAGTCATGAATAAAAGGGATTTTATAAAATACAGCAGCTACCTGATAGGAGGTACTTTTCTGAGCGGACAGGTTGCAGGAGCGGCTCCTTTTTTTGAGGAAAGGAAGAAGAAAAGAAAGAATAAAGGCAGACTGATCCTCAGGTTTTCCCCTTATACACTTCAGCTTAAGCATGCGTTCACACTTTCTACAAGTACAAGGACAACTACTCCCGTTGTTCTTACCGAGATTGAATTTGATGGCATGACCGGATATGGTGAAGCCTCGATGCCACCTTATCTTGGTGAAAGCCATGAATCGGTCGCAAAGTTCCTTTCGTTGTTAAATCTTTCACAGTTCTCCGATCCGTTTCTCCTGATTGATATACTCGAATATGTCGAAAGTGTGATGCCGGGCAACTATGCTGCAAAAGCATCTGTTGATATTGCCCTCCATGACCTCATCGGTAAGCTTGTGGGAGAGCCTTTTTACAGATTATTCGGCCTGAATCCGTCCAGGGCCCCTCTTACAAGCTTTACTATCGGACTTGATACTCCTGAAGTAATAAAGCAAAAAGTCATTGAAGCAGAGCCATATAAGGTGCTGAAAGTAAAACTGGGGAGGGATAATGACAGGGAGATGGTGGAAGTGATCAGATCGCTGACGGATAAACCTTTGTGCGTGGATGTAAATCAGGGGTGGAAAGACCGTAAGCTTGCGCTTGATATGGCAGGATGGTTAAAGGAAAAAGGGGTCATATTTCTTGAACAGCCGATGCCAAAGGAAATGAAAGATGATATAGCCTGGCTGACTCAAAACAGCCCATTGCCCATTGTTGGCGATGAGGCAATTCAGAATGTTCATGATCTGTTAAATAACAGGGATGTTTATTCCGGAATAAATATAAAGCTGATGAAATGCGGCGGATTGAATGCTGCCATGAAAATGATCAACGTGGCAAGGGCGTTTGGCATGAAGGTTATGATAGGATGCATGACGGAGACTTCATGTGCAGTAACTGCTGCAGCCCAGCTTTCACCTCTTGTCGACTGGTGCGACCTTGACGGGAATCTGCTTATAAGCAATGATCCGTTTGACGGGTTGAAAATTGTTGATGGGAAGGTTACATTGCCGGAAAAACCTGGTATAGGCGTAATAAAAATCACTTAATGATTGTCTTCAATATATAAAACTTATTTATATATATAAGAAGATTATATATTAAACCTTAATTATGAAAATATGAAACAGTACCTTACTGCCTTGTTGTTTCTGGTGTGCTTTTCAGCTTCATCCGAAGCCCTGAATCCTTATTCGGAAAAACTTGACACTATTTTGCCTGTCCGTGGCTTTTGCATCGCCGCACCACAACCATCAAACCTCGGGGAATTTGTGAAATTTATAGAGGAAGAACTGTCACCCCGGAAAGTCAATACGCTGATCCTCAGGGTTGACTATAATTATCAGTATGAAAGCCACCCGGAACTCAGGGATTCGATCGCCCTTTCAAAGCAGGATGTAAGAAAGCTGGTGGCGGTCTGCCGGAAAAACCAGATCCGGATAATTCCGCAGGTTAACCTGCTGGGACATCAGTCGTGGGCAGGCAAAACCGGTAACCTGCTTGGAGCATATCCGCAATTTGATGAAACTCCACTGGTTAAAATGCCTGAAAAATATGTGTGGCCTAATCCTGATGGATTATACTGTAAGAGTTATTGTCCGCTTCACCCTGAAGTTCATGATATAGTATTTGCAATAGTTGATGAGATCTGTGATGTTTTTGAAGCGGATGCTTTTCACGCAGGGATGGATGAAGTGTTTTATATCGGGGAAGAACAATGCCCAAGGTGTTCCGGCAGGGATCCTGCAGAGCTTTTTGCAGGAGAAGTAAGGACAATACGTGATCATCTTGCTTCTGACGGGAGGGAATTATGGATCTGGGGCGACCGGCTGATCGATGGAAAAACAACCGGTCTTGGTGAGTGGGAAGCAAGTTATAATAATACCCACAGGGCTGTAGATATGATACCAAAGGATGTCATAATATGCGACTGGCATTATGAGCGTCCGGACCAGACTCCGGTTTATTTTGCGATGAAGGGACTAAGTGTTGTAACATGTCCGTGGCGTATGCCCGGCAACGCCGTGCTCCAGGTACAGGATATGGTGAAATTCAGGGAACATTCTACTTCTGAAATGAAAGAAAGATTTCTGGGTATGGTGCAAACTGTTTGGTCAGGAACGGGACCGTTTCTCGACAGTTACTACGGAAGACGACCTGAAGACAATCCCAATTCACCCGTTAAGTGCTTCAAAGCATTGTATGATGAGATAGAAAGACTGGCCGGCACGAAATAATAATTTTTAATTCCTTAATACATTATTTCAGTCCGAACCTGTAGCTGAATTTGATGAGAAAAACATTTTTTAAGACGTAATTATCATCATCCCTGAAGAGTTGCCGGTTAAACAAATCGCCCATATCATCGAAATAATCCATGTTGCCTGAAGAATTATACCCGCTTCGTGTCTGGTTCCAGACCAGATAAACAGTAGAACCGGGAGAATACTCCCATCTGAAAACCATGTTTGAAAGAAACTCCTGGACATTGAAATCCCGTTTCCCGATAGTATAGTCAAAATCCCCGTCAAGGTTTTCATCTATTTCATAATTATCGCTCTGTTCCGTTATCTCGTTCCCGGAATAAACATGGAACCGTTCCTCATAAGTGTCATCCATGGGATTGAGGATATATTTATGATCATAGTATTTGCCCGATGCGATGAATGGCTGGCCCCAGTATTGCAGTGTAATATCGGGAGAAAGGTTGAAATTTACCCTTAAGGAGGTACTTATGGTTTTTCTGTCGATGCTTGCAAATATGTATCTGTCACTGCCATTATTTGAAGTCTGGGAAACATACTGAAGTTCACTGAACGATTTGGAGTATCCCGGACTAACTGAGAATCTCAGAAAGTTAAAGGGCTTATATGTGACCCCGATCTCAGTATAAGTGCTTTTGGAATAATCCTGAAATCCCTTATTGATATTCGTGAAGAAATTGAATTCAAGCTTTTTCCGGGAATCAGTCGAAATTCTGATACGTCCATTGAGAGTTCCGGGCGTTTTCATCATTGGGCCCCCACGAAGGATCCCTGTTGAGAGTGAGGGTGTGTTGACGTTTCCTCCGGCCTCTGCATTCCAGTAGTTCTTTAAGATTAATATTTCCGTTTGCCTGAATTCCTTTTCCAACATTATCTCCTCCAAAGTTCCAGATTGAATAAATGCTGCCGTTAATATTATAGTTCCTGTAAATTCCTTTTGGTTCCCATACATTATAACCAGCCCAGAAGATAGCCAGGATCTGATCAGCGGTCTGCATGTACCCCAGATCATTTATTTCAAAGCCGGGTGTTTTCCAGGAAAGGGATCCCAGTAAATGAAGATGGCCGTCAAGCTTCATTAATTGCATTCTTCCCCCTGATCCAAGGAGAGAAGTACGGTCCGGATCAAATTCAGCATAGTCATTATCGGGCCGCTGGAAATATCTGTGCTGAAGATTTTTGGGTGTATTCCATCGCCTGCTTTGAACCACTTACCTGGCTTAATGCAGTATTAAAGTTAAACATCCATTTTTTATCCTTGAAATATTGTGTAAAATCAATGCCGCCTGAATAGGCTGATTTATGCATGTACTGACCGAGATTTTCATCCAGATCCCTGTTTGTGCTTGTCAGGATTCCTCCGAATATTGTTTTTCCTTCGTTATAATCTTTCTGAATTCTTCCGATAAGGAAATTGGTAAGTGGTTCCACTGTCTCATAGGTTCTTTCACCATTGTCATCAATTTCTGCTTTTTCCTCGGCAGTCAGGGCTTCAACAAAACCAACAGAAAGTCCGTTCTGAGTCTTACCGGTCAGTTTGGCTGCTCCAAGAATTGTGGAAGCAACAGGTATATCTGCATACATTCCATTTTCAAGATCAGGATACCCTTGAGGTCGGCGGCCTATGCGCCTGGAATAGAACAGATTATCATCATCTTCTTCACCGTCACCGATACCAAATGAGAAACTTGTTATATTCTTTCCTTCAACGAAAAAGGGTCTCTTCTCACTGAAGAATGTCTCATAGGCTGTAAGATTTACCTCGGAGGGGTCCGCCTCAACCTGGCCGAAGTCGGGATTAATAGTAAGGTCCATTGTCAGGTTATTTGTAACCCCTATTTTGGCATCTACTCCGCCATTGAATTTATAATTCCTTCCTTTTTCCTTAAATGGATTTCCCGGTTCAGCCTTAAATGTTTCCATTTTCCCGACAACATACGGTGTTACATCAAGGATCTTTCGCGGTTTGATCTGTTCCAGTCCCGATAGCTCTCCAAATTGGTGAACCAATCCGGGTGCATCTGCCGGTATATGTTGCCATAGACTCTGTTCATTCTTTCTGTATAACAATCTGATCATGTCAAGGCCCCAGGTATCGCCTGAATTTTTTTCAAACCTGACCTGACTGAAAGGGATCTTCATCTCGGCAATCCAGCCCTGGTCATTTATTGAAGTCTTTACCCACCAGTTCGGATCCCATGAAGAATCCTCATTCAACCCATCATTTGTAAACATTTGATCATATTTGACTCCGCCTGAACTGACACCGAAAAGAAATGCAGTACGCAAATCATGAAAACTGTCAAGAAATATCCCGACAAGATCACCATCGACATTGTCGCGCCTTGTCATCCTCCTTGTTATGCTGTCGGGACTTGTGTCCAAAGCCTTAAAGGCAACGTACAGGTTATCCTCATCAAACAGGATCTTGAATTCGGTCCTTTGCGAAGGCATTTTCCCGTTGTGTGGATTATACTGGGTAAAGTCATCAATCCAGGTTCCCTGGTTCCAGCCTTCATCGTCAAGAACTCCATCTATTTCCGGCGCAACGGTCAGCCTCTCAGCCTTATACTGTTTTTTTTCTGGTGTTTGACCTGATGCAAAAGGGAATACAATGAACAGCAGAAACAAGGAAATCAGAATTCTTTTCATTTGGCAGCAAGGTTTTGTGCTGGGCCAGAACAAAATCACCAGTACTATTTCAATCCGAATCTGTAACTGAATTTGATAAGAAATATATTTTTCAGGTTGTAGTTATCGTCCTCTTTGAACAGTTTACGATCGAACAGATCCCCCATATCGTTGAAATATTTCATATTGCCAGTGGGATCATAACCGCTCCTGGTCTGGCTCCAGACAAGGTAAACCGAGGAGCCCGGAGAATATTCCCATCTTACAACCAGATTGGAAAGAAATTCCTTGACATTAAAGTCACCAGTATCAAAGGTGTAATCGATGGTTCCATCCAGATTCTCATCGATCTGATTGTACCCATCCTGCGGGATTAGTTCTCCGTCAGAATAGACATGGAAACGGTTGTGATATTTATCAGCGATGGGATCCGTTATATACTTATAATCATAATACCTGCCTGAGGCCACGAAAGGCTGACCCCAGTACTGAACGGTAAGATCAGGGCTCAGGTTAAGATTGACTCTTAAGGATGTGTTAATGGTTTTTCTGTCGATACTGGCAAATATGTATCTGTCGTCACTGTTCATGGTTGTCCGTGTCACAAACTGAAGTTCACTGAATGAATTTGAATAACCCGGATTCAGAGATAATCTCAGATAGTTGGTTGGTTTGTAAGAGATCTCTATGCCCAGATAATCCCTCTCGGAGTAGCCTTCAAAACCTTTATTGTAATTCAGGTTAAACTGAAACCCGAGTTTCTTCCTGTTGTCGGTCGAGAAACCGGCATTGGCAACTACTCTTCCGGGTGTTTTCATCGTTGGTCCGCCCCTGAGCAGAGCTGCATCATTGGTACTTGTTCCGACATTACTGTAAGCCCAGGCATTCCAGTAGTTTTTGAAAGTCATGCTTACATTTCCCTCCAGTCCGTCTCCGACATGGACTCCGCCAAAATTAAAGATCGACCAGACATCTCCATTGATATTGAAACTTCTGTATATCCCCTTGGGTTCCCACTGGCTGTAACCAACCCAGATAATTGGCATGATCCTGTCGGCCTGCTGTAAATAACCAAGGTCATTGATCTCAAATCCGGGTGTTTTCCATAAAGTAACCACCCCCAGGTTTAAATGCCCGTCGAGCTTCATTAACTGGACCCTTCCTCCTGAACCGGCAAGTGATGTACGATCCGGGTCGAGCAGGGCATAATCCTTATCAGGGCGCTGAAAATAATGTGCTGAAGATCTCTGGGTTATCTCCAAAGCTTCCTCTGTCCCATTAACCTGGCTGAATGCAGTGTTAATGTTGAACATCCATTTTTTGTCCTTGAAATACTGGGTAAAATCAATTCCCCCCGAGTAGGCTGATCTATGCATAAAATCATCGAGATTTGCATCAAGGTTCCGGTTTGTGCCAGTAAAAATGCCCCCGACAATTGTTTTGCCTTCATTAAAGTCCTTCTGAACCCTTCCCACGACATAGTTCGTGAGTGGTTCAACTGTTTCATATGATCTTTCTCCTCCGTTATCAATTTCAGCCTTTTCCTCACTTGTAACAGCTTCGACGAAGCCAACCGACAAGCCATTCTGGGTTTTCCCTGTAAGCTTGGCTGCCCCGATAATGGTAGTAAAATTAGGTACATCAGCATACATCCCGTCTTCAACATTCGGGTAACCCTGCGGCCGGCGGCCGATCCTTCTTGTATAAAATAAATTATCATTGCCAACATCACCGTCACCTATGCCGATGTTAAAATTGGTTATGTTATTACCTTCGATGAAGAAAGGTCTTTTTTCACTGAAAAATGTCTCATATGCAGATAGATTTACCTCGGAGGGGTCAGCTTCAACCTGGCCAAAATCAGGATTAATGGTAAGGTCCATTGTCATATTGTTTGTAACTCCGATTTTGGCATCTATTCCTCCGTTAAGTCCGTACTTTTTCCCTTTTTCCATAAATGGATTTCCTGGTTCAGCCTTGAATGTCTCAAGTTTACCGACAGTATAAGGTGTGATATCAAATATCTTACGGGGCTTTATCTGCTCAAGACCGGCCAGTTCGCCAAACAAATGCACCAGACCCGGAGCATCTTTGGGAATATGCTGCCAGAAGCTTGTCTCGTTCTTTCTGTATAAAAGTCTTGCCACCTCAAGACCCCAGATATCTCCGGAATTCTTTTCAAATCTCACCTGGCTGAAAGGGATCTTCATCTCGGCAACCCATCCTTCGTTATTAATTGAAGTTTTCACCCACCAGTTGGGATCCCATGAGGAATCCTCGTTTTGCCCGTCGTTAGTGAACATCTGGTCGTACTTAACACCACTTGATGTTATTCCGAAAAGGAAACCGGTACGCAGATCATGAAAGCTGTCGAAAATAATACCTACCAGGTCGCCATCGGGGTTGTCACGTCTTGTAAGACGGTTTACAATGCTGTCGGGACTGGTGTCATAGGCTTTAAATGCCGCATAAAGGTTGTCGTCGTCGAAGAGGATCTTGAATTCTGTTCTTTGAGATACCTTACCCCCGTTGTAAGGTTCAAACTGGGTAAAGTCATCAATCCAGGTACCTTCTTTCCACGCATCGTCATCAAGAATGCCATCGATTGCAGGTGCAGTCGTAAGCTTTACTGCCTTATACTGCTTCTTTTCAGGTGTCTGTCCAGTTACACCCGGCAGTATCATCAGCAATGTAATCAGGGTGATTAAAATTCTTTTCATGGATAAACTAATTTTGCTATGATTTTGAATAAAGATGTATAAGTTTTAATTCAATATGGTTCCAAATAAGGACGGATAAGATTTAAAATTGATGCAATACAGCCTTATTTATAATAACTTTAAATAAGGTCATTTTTATTAAGCGATACAATTAATAAAGACATTTTAGCAGCATTTATACCCTCTTGCGAAGATTGAGATTGTAAAATGTATATCTTAGACTAAAATCTTAAAGCTATGGTTTCACGCAGATCATTTATTACGAAAAGTGCAGCTGCAACAGCTGCCGCAATAATAACTCCTTCACTATTAAGCCGAAATGTTTTCGCCGCAGAAAATTCACCTTTGAACGGGAAGAAGGTGCTTTTCGTGTGGGGAGGATGGATGGGACATGAGCCCGATAAGTGCCGCGATATCTTTGTTCCCTGGATGAAATCGGAAGGGGCAGAGGTGACAGTATCGGATACACTCGAAGCGTATACAACGTACAATCTTAAGAATGACTTTGACCTGATAATACAGACCTGGACGATGGGAACGATTGCTAACAACCAGGAAAAAGCATTGCTTGATGCAGTCAAAAGCGGGACAGGTATTGCAGGCTGGCACGGCGGCCTGGGGGATTCTTTCAGGAATAATACCGAATACCAGTTCATGGTTGGTGGTCAATGGGTCGCTCATCCCGGCGGAGTAATCGATTACCGGGTAAATATTGTTGACCACAGGGACCCGGTCACCAAAGGGCTGGATGATTTTGATATGCATTCCGAACAATACTATGTGCATGTTGATCCCAACGTAAAGGTACTTGCCACAACTACCTTCAATGATAAAAGTGCCAGCTGGATAGGAGGGAATGTAGTGCCTGTCGCATGGAAGAAATTCTATGGAAAGGGAAGGGTCTTTTATTCTTCCCTGGGTCATGTTGCTTCGGACTTCAATATCCCGCAGGCTCTCGAGATCCAGAAACGTGGTATTCTCTGGGCTTGCGTAAGCAAGTATGAACCTGCAGAGGAATGGAAACAGCCGGTTTATGGAACGGGGAAGAAAAAATAACCTTGCATAAGTATTGTCTGCCCCTAAATCCCCTGAAGGGGACTTTTTGATTATCAAACAAAGAGATAGCCCCCTTAGGTTGCCTAGGAGGGTTGGGGGCAAATAACTCAATCATAGAGTTTAATGAACTCGTATGAGATTCCTGTATAATCCAGGAATTTGAGAAAGTCGGATTTCAACACAACTATAGATGCAGTATTGACATTGGGGTGGAAAGCCAGACGTTCGAATTCGCCAAGCTTTTCGTCAATAAACAGGCGGACATGCCTTTCCCGGTCATTAATCAGTCCGAACGGAGAGACGGATCCCGGTTCAACACCCAGGAATTTTTTCAGCCTCTGGTCCGATGCAAATGTAAGCTTGCCCTGGCGGAGACGCTTCTCCAGATCATGGATATCAAGCTGCCGGAGATGTTCCAGTATGACAAGGTAATGCCTGTCCCCCTTATGATTCCTGAAAAAGATGTTTTTGCACCTTCCTGAATTGTAATCTTTCCAGTGGATTTTTGCATCATCAATAGTAGCCAGCGGCGGATGCTCATGATATTCAAAACTGATTCCAAGCTTTTCCAGAAGTTCATAAAGTTCTTTTTGTCCTCTCATGTTCCGGATTCGTTAAATAAGACATCATTTTCATCCTCAGGTGTATACCCTGTATCTTCCAAAAGTGTGTCTTTCCTGTACGCTTCGACAGCCAGCCGGTCACAAAGCTCATTTTCAGGATTACTGGCATGACCTTTTATCCAGACAAATCTGACATTATGCTTCCTGTATGCTTTCAGAAACCTTATCCACAGGTCAGGATTTTTCTTCTTTTTGAAAGTTTTTGATTCCCACCGGAACACCCATCCCTTTTCGACTGAATCTGCAACGTATCTCGAATCGGTATATATGACTACGTTGCTCCCGGGTATCTTAAGCGACTCAAGGCCTGTTATCACAGCCAGAAGCTCCATCCGGTTGTTTGTTGTAAGCCGGTAACCTTCCGATTTTTCAAGACGGTGCCTTCCTGAAATGAGAACAACACCATATCCTCCCTTACCGGGATTTCCACTGGCTGCGCCATCTGTATATATTGTTATCTCACCTGCCATTAATCAATGTAATGCCTGTATTGGTAAGGAAAAGCTTAATAGCGATGGAAAGCAGGATGACACCAAAGACCTTTTTTAATATCTGCAGACCGCTCTTACCGAGTATCCTTTCAAATAAAGAGGTCAGGCTCAGGACGAGATAAATCACCACCATGTTGAAGACCAGGGCAATAAATATATTAATTGTCTGATATTCAGCTTTCAGTGAAAGGATGGTGGTAATTGAGCCGGCTCCGGCAATCAGGGGGAACGCAATGGGGAAGACTGAACCGCTCCCCTGCGAATCCTGTTTAAAGAGTTCTATGCCCAGTATCATTTCCATAGCAATAAGGAAGATGATGAATGAACCGGCAATGGCAAATGAGGAGATATCGACTCCGAATATTCCCAGCATGGGAGTTCCAATAAACAAAAATGCAAGAAATATCAGGAAGGAGACAGTAGTCACCCTCATTGGATGGACATTACCGGATTTAGATTTGATATCAATTATTATCGGAATTGAACCGGGTATATCAATTATGGCAAAGAGTACCATAAAAGCCGCAAATATCTCTCTTAAGTCCAGGTGCATATTCTGATATTTTGTGACAGGGCCTGAGGTTCTATCTTACCACCGTCATCTCATTAACCAGGTGTCCGGCTCCCGCATAGACATCCATTATCCACAGAACATACCTGATATCAACAGCAATAGTCCTCTGTAATTCAGGCTCAAAAGCCAGATCCATGCTCATTGCTTCCCAGTTGCCGTCAAAGGCAAGTCCGATAAGCTCACCATTGGCATTCATTACAGGACTTCCCGAATTGCCGCCCGTAATATCATTGGTTGTAAGGAAACAGACAGGCATGTATCCCTGAGGGGACGCATATCTTCCGAACTCCTTCTTATTATTAAGCTCGATAAGTCTTTGCGGCAGGTCAAATTCATAATCACCCGGCTTATATTTATCAATAACTCCCTGTAGGGTTGTATAATATTTATAGGTAACTGCATCCCTTGGATCGTAATCCTGAATAGTGCCGTACGTCAGTCTCATCGTTGAATTTGCATCAGGATAGAGAGTCTTTTCCGGGGTCATTTCCCTTAGGGCTGCAACCCAGAGTCTGCGGCCTGTTGCCAGATTACCGTCAAACTGGCTCAAGTTTTTTGCCACTTCACTGCTTACCTTGCTGATTGAATTTGCGGTCAGATAAACAGGATCATTTTCAAGAGTCTTCAAAACCGGTCTGTTGAGGAATGTATTAAGTTTTGCCTCGGTTGAAAATACTGATCTTGCGAACAGATCATCGACATACCTGTCGATGTCGCCTTTGAATTTTTTATCAACGATGGTAACATAAAAATCGGGATGAAACTTTGCAGGTACATCATTCCTGAAAAGCTTCAGCATTGCTTTCATTGCCTTCTGATCGGTTGGCGGATTATAGTCCTTATAGAATGAGTTGATTCTGTTCTTTAAACCTGATATTAAGTCAGATACCTGCTTGCTGTCGCCTGCTTTCAATGCATTTATCATTGTCGATGCTACCATGTTCAGGCTCAGGATCTCGCACCCCTGATTAAAGCATTCGCTGATATATTGCTGTGCATTAGCATATTCTGCTCTTCCTTCCACTGACGAACGGATCATATTCAAAGCTTCACCGTATTTTGCCTTACGTTCAGCATCTGCTGCAATCCATGTATTAAACTGGTTTTCAATTTGTTGCTTCTTGTCAATTACATTCAGCTTTTTAAGCTGGCTATTCTGACCAATCGAATATTTCCAGTAGTTGGAAGATCCGAAATACTTTGAAGCGTACTGGATATTAATCTTCTGACTGGCAACCATATCAGACATCCAGATATCCTGTTTGATTCCCCTTATCTTGATCCTGTTGGGATTTGTGATATTTAAAAGTTCATTAACCTCATAAGAAGTAGCATATCTCTGGGTTCTGCCGGGATATCCTGCTATCATGGCAAAATCACCTTCATTAAGATCTTTGATTGATACCGGCAACCAATATTTTGGTTTCAGCGGAATATTTTCTGCCGAATATGGGGCTGGCTTCCCGTCAGGTCCGGAATAGACCCGGAATACGCTGAAATCGCCTGTATGGCGGGGCCATTCCCAGTTATCCGTATCAGATCCAAATTTCCCGATTGATGACGGAGGTGCGCCTACTAACCTCACATCGGTATATCTTTCAGAAACCAGGAGATAAAAATAATTGCCACCATAAAATGAGCTTACTGCTGCCCTGTAATTGGTTCCCTCGACAGCCTTCGCTCTCAATTGCGGAGCGTGCATCATTTATTGCTGAACTCCTTTCCTGTTCGCTCATCCCGGCTCTTACAGCGGTAAGTATCTGGTCAGTAACATCTTCTATTCTTATAAGGAATGTAACAGAAAGTCCGGGGCTGGGAAGTTCTTCTTCTTTTGTCATCGCCCAGAATCCATCCTTAAGATAATCATGCTCAACCGTACTGTGTGCCTGGATCTGGCCGTAACCGCAATGATGATTTGTCAGAATAAGTCCCTGGGAAGATACTATTTCCCCTGTGCAACCACCTCCGAAATGTACAACTGCATCTTTAATGCTGGCTTTGTTCAGACTATAAATGTCTTCAGCCGAGAGCTTAAATCCAAGCTCTGTCATTTTGCCGATGTTGAGTTTCTCGATTAGCGGCAGAACCCACATACCTTCGTCTGCACTGACTTTCAGCCCAAAACCGGCAATAAGTATAATAAAAACCGATAAAAATCTTTTCATACTGTATGTTATTTGGATTTTAAAAAAATAATCGACAAAGATAAACTTTTATTTAAGAACTAAAATGGCTGATTAGGGGCTTTTATAAAAGTGGGCTAATGCAAAAGAGCCATTTATTCGTACTATTTATTATGTTTCATATCTTATCAGTCAGGTTTATCCTGACAAATGCGCTATAAGTAATAATTTATTTCAATCATAGAAGTCATTAATACAATTATATTTCATATCATTGCAGTCAGGTTTATCCTGACAATTAAACTATGAAGAATAAATATATATCAACACAATCCAATGAACTACTGGCCTGGTTCAGGGAAAGGGACATGAATTGTTTTGATTATAAAGAAGCTTTTAAGCTCTTCCCGGTTCTAAAGAGAGTGCAGTCAGAGAATTACTGAGTGATATGACAAAAAGGGGACTGCTTATGAGATTAAAAGAAAGCAAGTATTTCATCATTCCGTATGAACAGGATTCTGGTACGTTCATGCCTGACTGGCATCTGGCAGCTGAGTGCCTGGTAAGCGGCGTCAATTATTATATTGGATATTATTCTGCTTTGCAAATTCTGGACCTAATAACACAACCATCTCTTAAAGAACAGATCGTTGTCCCGAAGCAAATAAGACCTTCGGTTTTAAACATAAAAAATGTTCCATTCCAGTTTATTTTCCATAATGAGAATCATTTCTTTGGCTATAAAAAAACATGGATTGACAGTTATAATAAAGTGATTTGTTCGGATATTGAAAAAACAATAATCGATTGCCTGTTTAATCCCGGTTACGCAGGTGGTATCGTTGAGATTGCCAGGGCAATCAATAATTCGAAAAATCAAATCAATTTCAAAAGATTATTGGATTATATAAAGAGATTCAAATCTCAGGCTGTAATAAAAAGAATGGGGTTTCTTCTCGAATTGCTTGAAATAAAGAACAATATCATAATTGAACTTCAACAGTTGAAAACAGCATCTTATGTTTTACTTGATACCGAACTTCCAAAAACCGGGAAGATGATCAGTCAGGTGGAGTATTCAACAGAATCTGGAAACTGAAACTATAAAATCCGCCATTTATACATGATCAAACCTGGAGAAATACAGCAAAAAGCAAGAGAAAACGGTGTCCGTGACCAGCAGATAGAAAAAGACTATGTCCTGTCATGGATATTGAAAGGAATTGCTCAAAATGAGGATCTTTCAAAAGTGCTTGTATTCAAAGGAGGAACTGTACTTAAGAAATTCTATTTTAAAGATTATAGGTATTCAGAAGATCTAGATTTTACGTTACTTGATGATAGTATTACTAATGAACAGATTTTTGAATGGTTCAAACAAACATTTGAATTCGTTCGCGAGGAGGCAAATATATCGTTGGAGATCATCGACAACAACGAACATGAAGATGGTGGAATAAACTTCTACATCAGCTTTATCGGTCCATTGGGAGGACAAAAGAGCAGTAAGAAAATTAAAGTCGATATCTCGAGAAGTGAAAAGATGGAATTTAAACCTGTCAATAAAAAGGCATTCAAGGTCTATACTGATACTGATGAGTTTCAGCTTCTTTGCTATCCACTTGAAGAGGTTCTAATTGAGAAAATGCGATCGGTAATGCAGAGAATGCAGGCCAGAGACTTTTACGATATCTGGTATTTAATGGAAAAGCATGGCCTGAATATTGACTTTTACATGAATGAATTAAAAAATAAGTGTACCGGTAAAGGCCTAAAATCTTCTATGTTCCCGATAAAATTGTCAGAAAGAATGCCTCAATATAAAGGGCGCTGGAACGTATCAATGAATGACCAGATTAAAGATCTGCCTGGCTTTGAACAGGTTGAAAGGGAAGTGCAAAGAAATTTAAAGAAACTGAAATTCTAAACAATGATCAAGACATAAGAATGAATTCAATCGTCTTTATTGATACCGAAGTCAGTCTGAAAAGGCAGGAAATACTTGATATCGGAGGAATTAAGGATAATGGGAATTCTTTCCATTCAAATTCGACTTCAGAATTCATTTCATTTATCAATGGAACAAGATTTATTTGTGGACACAACATCTTAAACCATGATTTAAAATATCTTCAAAAGGCATATAACCAATTCTGGCATAAATCAATTGAATGTAATTGATACATTATTTCTCTCTCCCCTGCTTTTTCCAACGAGGCCTTATCATCATCTATTAAAAGACGATAAGCTTCAATCAGAAGAGTTAAATAATCCGTTGAATGATTCAATAAAAGCCAGAGATTTGTTTAATGATGAGGTTTCTGCATTTCAATGAGTTAGACAACTCATTAAAGAGTATTTACTTTCTCCTGCTAAATGATAAAAATGAGTTCCAATCATTTTTTGAATACACTTCCTTCAAAACCGATCGTTTCGATAATTTACAAGATTTAATACGTCAAAAATTCAACAATGAGATTTGCAGCAATTCAAAGTTAGATGATATAATTGCCACACATCCAATTGAGTTAGCCTATTGCCTGGCATTAATTAATTGCAATAACAGATACTCTATTACTCCTCCATGGGTAATAAAAAATTATCCGGAAGTTGAGAGAATAATGTCTCTTCTTAGAAATAAACCATGCATAAGCGGCTGCGCATACTGCAATAAAGCACTGGACCATTATGCAGGACTTAATCATTATTTTGGATTTAAATCATTTAGAAAATATGGCGAAAAACCTTTGCAGGAGGATGCTGTTAAAGCGGCTATAGAAAATAAATCAATTCTGGTTGTTTTTCCCACCGGCGGTGGTAAATCATATAACCTTTCAATTACCTGCCTTAATGAGTGGGGAAAATATGAAAGGATTGACTGTCGTAATCTCTCCGCTGCAGTCACTAATGAAGGATCAGGTTGATAACCTTGAGAAGATTAATATAACAGATGCTGTTACCATCAATGGATTACTTGATCCTATCGAACGGAGTAAATCTTTTGAAAGAGTTGAAGATGGCTCTGCTTCAATACTTTACATTTCGCCTGAATCTTTGAGATCTAAAACTATTGAACGGCTTTTATTAGGAAGAACTATTGTTCGATTTGTCATTGATGAAGCTCACTGCTTTTCTTCCTGGGGACAGGATTTCAGAGTCGATTACTTATATATCGGAGACTTTATTAAGTCCCTTCAGGAAAAGAAGAATCTCCAGGAAGGAATTCCGGTTTCTTGTTTTACAGCAACAGCAAAACAAAAGGTTATTGAAGATATCAGAGACTACTTTAAAGAAAAATTATCTCTGAATCTTGAAATTTACAGATCCGGTGAGTCAAGAACAAATCTTCAGTATAAGGTATTTGAAAACGGCAATGAACAAGATAAATATAACAAGCTCCGTGACCTTATTGAAAGTAAAAATTGTCCAACCATTGTTTACGTTTCCAGGACAAGGAAAGCATACTTACTGGCAGATGCTCTAAACAAAGATGGTTTCAATGCAAAACCTTACCATGGTAAAATGGATGTTAAGGAAAAAACTGAAAACCAGAATGCTTTTATCTCAGGGGACGTGCAAATAATGGTAGCAACTTCTGCTTTCGGCATGGGTGTTGACAAGAAAGACATTGGAATGGTTATCCATTACGAAATATCTGATTCATTGGAAAACTATGTCCAGGAGGCAGGAAGAGCTGGCAGAGATGAAAACATAATTGCTGATTGTTATGTTCTTTATAATGAGGATGATCTTGGAAAACATTTTACACTGCTTAATCAAACCAAGCTAAGTATCAAGGAGATAAAACAAGTTTGGAAGGCTATTAAAGAAATTACAAAGTTCAGATCGACTGTTTCAAATTCTGCATTAGAGATTGCCCGAAAGGCTGGTTGGGATGAAGGAATAACCGAAATTGAAACACGTGTTACAACGGCTATTTCAGCACTGGAAGAAGCTGGTTATTTGAAACGGGGGCAAAATGTACCACGAATTTTTGCAAATAGTATCTTAACTAAAAATGCACAGGATGCAATTGACAAAATCAACTCATCAGAACGATTCGATGAAAAGCAAAAAGTAAAAGCAATCCGAATTATAAAAAAACTAATTTCAAGTAAAAGCAAAAGACAATCTAATGACGAAGTTGCTGAATCCAGAATTGACTATATATCTGATCACCTTGGCATTGTAAAGGAAGAAGTAATTAAAATTATTACTTTACTCCGCGAAGAGAAGATCTTAGCAGACACCAAAGACCTGACTGCTTTCATAAAAAAAGGAGACGCTGTAAACCGGTCAAAATCAATTGCTGAAACTTTCCGGCAAATAGAAGAATTTTTCCTTCAGCAACTGGAAGAACATGAAAAAACATATCATCTCAAAGAATTGAATGAGAAGGCTACTGAATCAGGTTGTCAGGAGGTTACGCCCAACAAATTAAAAACCATAATCAATTTTTGGGCAATTAAGAATTGGATTAAAAGGCAAAATCAGGAGAACTCAAAAAACCATGTTATTATCATTTGCTCCCAACCTAAAGCTGTTTTACAAGAAAAATTAAAAAAGAGACATGCTCTTGCAAAATTCATCGTTGAATTACTTTATGAAAAAATTGAGAATAACGCAGATGAAAATGCGGAAGAGATATTGATAGAATTTTCAGTTATTGAACTCAAAGAAGCATTCGAAAAGAGTCTTGAGTTATTCAAATTTGAAATTACAACAGATGATATTGAAGATACATTATTCTATTTATCAAGAATTGAGGCAATTAAGATTGAAGGAGGATTCCTGGTTGTCTATAACAAAATGACGATCGAAAAGGTCGAACAGAATAATAAAGCTCAATATAAAAAAGAGGATTATCAAAAACTGGATCAGTTTTACCAGAACAAAGTGCAGCAGATACACATTGTTGGAGAGTATGCAAAGAAAATGGTTGAAGACTATCGCGGAGCATTGCAATTTGTGGAAGATTATTTTAAACTGAACTATCCTGTTTTTCTCAATAAATACTTTAAGGGAAGTCGTCTTGATGATATAAAAAGAAATTTAACTCCAGCAAAATTTCGTCAGTTATTCGGATCCTTGTCTACTTCTCAATTGGCAATTATTAATGATAAAGAATCCAAATACATAGTTATTGCCGCCGGCCCTGGTAGCGGAAAAACAAGAGTGCTGGTCCACAAACTTGCTTCCCTGCTTTTAATGGAAGACATTAAACATGAGCAACTTTTGATGCTCACCTTTTCAAGAGCAGCTGCAACAGAATTTAAGAAAAGATTGATAGGACTTTATGGCAATGCAGCAAATTTTATAGAAATCAAAACATTCCATTCGTACTGTTTTGATTTATTAGGAAAAGTTGGCAGTCTTGAGAAATCTGATGTGATACTTAAAACAACTATTGAAAAGATCAAAAATCATGAAGTTGAGCAGTGCAGGATTTCAAAAATGGTTCTTGTAATTGATGAGGCTCAAGACATGGATGTTGATGAGTTTAATCTGATTAATGCCCTTATTGAGGAGAATGAAGATATGAGAGTGCTTGCTGTCGGTGACGATGATCAGAACATTTTTACCTTCAGAGGGGCAGATTCAATTTATTTGGAGAAGTTCATTACAGAAAAGAAAGCTAAAAAGTATGAACTCCTTGATAATTATAGGAGTAAAAGCAACTTAGTCTCATTCTCAAATCAGTTTGTTAACACAATAAACCATAGATTAAAATCTTTACCCATTGTTGCATTTGATAAAGGAAATGGGATTATCAAAACTGTTAAGTACCATAGCAATAACCTAATAGTCCCTACGGTAAATGATATTATTTCGACTGATCTGTCTGGAACGACATGCATATTAACCCAAACAAATAAGGAAGCACTAAACATTACAGGTCTGCTTATAAAAAATGGATTCAAGGCTAAGCTGATACAAACTAATGACGGATTCAATTTGTATAATCTTCTAGAAGTTCGTTTCTTCCTGGGAATACTTAAATCAATGGATGATTCACCTTCAATTAGTGATGAAAACTGGGCAAGAAGTAAAACGGAGTTATTCAGAAAATTTGCCAATAGCTCAAAACTGGAAATCTGTAGAAACATTATCAGAGACTTTGAATCCACAAATACCAGGATCAAATATTTTTCTGATTTAGAAGTGTTTATACGTGAATCAAAATTAGAAGATTTTCTGGGGGAAGATGGAGAAACAATCTTTGTATCAACAATACACAAAGCAAAAGGTAAAGAGTTTGACAATGTTTTTATCATGCTCGAAAACTATGACTTATCAAGTGATGAAAAGAAGCGTCCGTTGTATGTTGCAATGACAAGAGCCAAACAAAACCTGTTTATCCATCACAATAGTAATTCCTTTGACAGATTTCAAGCAGAAGTACTGGTTTCAATTGTTGACGAAAAGAGTTACCAACCACCTGATAAGCTATCAATGCAGTTATCATTTTCTGATGTCTTTCTTGGATATTTTGAAAACAGACAATACCAAATTAATCGATTAATCGCTGGTGATAATCTTATAATTGCCAGTGATGGATGTACAAACTCAAATGGTGACATAGTTTTAAAATTCGCTCGAAAATTTAAGGAAACAATCACACAGTTAGAAGAACAGGGATATCACCTGAAAAATGCAATAGTCAACTTCATTATTTTATGGAAAGATCCTGAAAGAGAAAATGAATTCAAGATCATTTTACCAGAACTGAATTTTGAAAAATAAATAGTGCCTGTTACAAGCATCCCGAAAGCTTTCGGGACCAAAGACCCACAAGCCTAATCCTCAACCAAAGCTTTGGCAAAGAGCTTGTAAATAAAAAAGGCCTGGCCCATAACACGGACGGCATACAACGCCTCATCTTTCTCCTCCTTTTTAAGGAGGGGGCCGACCGGTATAAAATTGCCGACAGAGCAATTTCAGGGAGGAGCCAGCCCTGTGAAATAGCGCAAAGGCCTTGCATTTACAGGGCCAGCCTGCAGGGAAGCCCTGACCGAAGCGTCAAGGGGAGATGGTTGGCTTTTTAAACAGTCCCAATTTCAAAAATCGATTGTCAGCTGGGTGTTGAAAAGGCTGAATGATTTTCTGTGATATGGAGTGATGCCATGCTTGAGCAGGGCTTCCCTGTGGTATGATGTAGGATAGCCCTTATTCCTGATCCAGCCGTAATCCGGAAATTCGTCATGTATCTTGTCCATGTATTCGTCACGGAAGGTCTTGGCCAGAACAGAAGCAGCAGCTATCGGAAAAAATAATCCGTCACCTTTTATTATGGTCTTATGCTTTATGTCTTTATAAGGAAAGAATGTGTTCCCGTCAACCAGCAGGAACTGAGGTTGTTTTTCGAGACCTTCAATTGCGAGATGCATTGCTTTTATGGAAGCCCTCAGAATATTTATTTCATCAATCTCATTATTCCCGACGAAAGCTACCTTCCACGCAATTGCTGCATTGATGATCTCATCCTTTAGCCCGAACCGCTGTTTTGCAGTAAGCTTTTTTGAATCATTCAGGACCGGATGTTTATAGTTTTTTGGAAGAATGACAGCTGCAGCCACTACAGGTCCGGCAAGACAACCGCGTCCTGCTTCATCGCAGCCGGCTTCAATAAGATTGCGGTATAGAAATGACCTAAGCATCAGATTATCTTATCGTGTAATCCCGGATTTGAGAATTCATTAATCTTGTTCATTTCTTTGAAGAGAAATTAACAATGTTCCATTTCCTCATTTAATGAAGGATGTAACATTTTATTAACAATATTATGAACACTTTATTAAGATACCGGTCGATTCTTATTTTATTATATACCACGATTCACTGTTGGCTTCAATATTCACTGGAAGAATAATTTCGTAATTTCTGTCGATCCGGTATCTGTGTTCCGGCTTGTCATTTTCACTTATCACAGCAAATTTTGAAAGTCCTGTGTAATAAATGTTTACTTTAAGATCTTTTCTTACCGGATGGTCAAGAGGGTTGTAAATCATCAGCAAGCCCTTTTCCTCATTCGCCGGATCAGCATGCAAAATGGCATCGATATCCTTACCATCAGGCCGCCTGACATGAATAATGTCAGCATCAAGAATTGTCCGGTGCTTTTTATAAAATGACACCCATTTTTTTACAAGTTCGAGAGTTTCAGGGGCATCATAAAGCCGGTTGCCTCTCCATGCTGCCTGTACTCCTGCTCCAAACAGGTCAGCAAGTCGTTGCCCGTAATGCGGAAGATGCTCTTTTAGAGGTTCAATGGTCGCTTCAGAACCTCCTCCCTGGTATTCAACAAGAGGTACATGCATCCATCCCATTGAAGGCGTCTTTTCCCAGGTGCCATCAAATATATTTTGCCTTTCTATTATCTCCTGTTGCCGCCGGGGCAGCGACCAGTTACTTTCCCGATACCCCATCCCGGTTTTACTGCTTCCGTTTAAGAAATACCAGTCAGGAACTGTCAGATATACACCTCGTCCCCTGCACCATTTATAAAAATCAGTGATTACTCTGAATTGTTTCCACTGCGAATCTTCATATCCCAAATGCCCGGGATGCATAACCGATGCACAAACGTCTCCCGGGTACGAGCCATCATGCTCAAAATTGTCAAAACCGGTAAATTCGATAAATCTGTATAATTTCCTGAAGTACTCTTCACCCCAGCTACTCCCAAGACATGGAGAGTTGCCGAACACAGGCTGCCTGCCCGGAGGCATTACCACGTCATGGCCACCTCCGATTTTTCTACTTGCCAGCAGACTATAACCTCCCAGTGTAATCCCCCGCCTGTGAGCATAATCAGTTAATTCTTTGAACCTGTTAAGGTTGGATATTGATGTATCTTCAATATTAAATCCACTTCCAAACGACAGGATAATTTTTTCAAAACCTGTTTCAACACATTGATCTACAGCGTTATTAATTGAAGCTGTATCTGCATTCCGGAGATGCATAAATACTGGATTTTCTGTGATCCAGGGAGCTATCGTGCGGTACATTTTCCTTTGTGCAAGTCCATTCCTCTCCCGGTCGGAACTGTCATTTACCAGGATCCATGTCCTGAAACTTGAAAAGGATCCACCGGGGCTGACTCTTTCAGAAGGTCCTGTGACCGGTCTGCATTCAAGCATTGACGGTTGTATCCGGTTATAATTTACTATGGTTTTATAATCCGGATCAGGAACCCACCAGACTGATTTTTCAAAACATGATTCTGAAGACATGCTTCCCCCAAATGCATAATCGGTTTCAACATAGATGTCCGGCAAAATCCAGTTCTTTTTATCACCAACTGCACTTTCTGCCTCCGTAAATGCAAGCATTTCCGATATATAACTGTTGATTATAATTTCATTACCGGTATTGTTGGCAACCGAAATCCATTTACAGATAAGAGGTATACCATCATAGATCTCATAATGGACAGTTACCTCTAATCCCTCTGACACAGAAATATATTTTCTGGCTGAAAATGTAAAGTCGACGCTCTTTCCCCTGGGAGGCCACGGAAGATCTTTTGGCATCCATTCAAGTCTTTTCTTCCAATCGAATCTCGGCAGGATTTCTCCTGTTTTGTGTGCTGTCAGGACAAAAGGCGAAATGGTGTCCGGTTTCATAAGAGAGATCCACTCATCAGTCAGATAATTACTGACTGGCTGTCCTATAAGCCCGCCAATTTTCATGGGGTATCCATTTATTGTAATGATTGCCTCGGGTTTAACTGATCTTAAAAGTTCAGTGCCTTTGATGATGTTGGAGAAACCTATTGTGGCGCCGTCAGGACTGAGGCTGAAAGTCCTTGAAATAAGACCGTTTGTCAAGATCAGCCTGTTATCAGTTTCTTTTACTGAGGAGACATAACCTGACCCGTCTATAAGCCAGTCGACAGGGCTTTTTATAGTCTCAGTGCAGGAGACTGCGATAAAAAGTAAAAATAATGCAGTGAAACTTATTCTCATTGTGAAATATTCCAGGCAGTGTTTAAAACATAAATATACTAATTGTTGCGGTTTTGATATGATCTGATGGAAAATGAACTTATCAGGAAAAATTCCTAAATTTGCGCAAAATCTGAAGAATGATAACTACCGAACAGATAAAGAGCTTGTCGGAACGCCTCGATGCGTTGAGGAGGTATCTTTGACATTGACGGCAAACTTGTACAAATCACCGAAAAAGAACTATTAACACAGAAGCCGGATTTCTGGAACGATCCTAAATCAGCTGAAGAACTCCTTAAGCAGATATCTCAGATAAAAAGCTGGACCGCTGAATTCAGTAAGGTCAACCAGGGTTTTGAGGACCTGCAGGTCATCTATGATTTTTATAAAGAAGGTGAAGCGACCGAAAAGGATGTTGATAAACAATTTGACAGTTGCCTGTCAATGATCGAGGACCTTGAAGTCAGGAACATGCTTCAGAAAGAGGAGGACCAGCTCGGTGCCATTCTGAAGATCAATTCGGGAGCTGGCGGAACTGAAAGCAACGACTGGGCCTCAATGCTCCTGAGGATGTACCTGCGATGGGCCGAAAGGAATAATTACCAGGTAAAACAGCTCGATTTTCAGCCGGGTGATGAGGTTGGTGTGAAATCAGTAACATTAGAGGTTGACGGAGAAAGAGCCTATGGGTATCTTAAAAGCGAAAACGGAGTCCACCGGCTGGTAAGAATATCACCATTCAATGCACAGGGTAAGCGCCAGACTACCTTTGCCTCAGTCTTTATCTCTCCCCTTGTGGATAATGATATTGAAATAGAAGTAAATCCTGCTGATATCACATGGGAAACTTACCGTTCAAGCGGTGCCGGAGGTCAGAATGTCAACAAGGTCGAAACTGCTGTCAGGCTGAGGCATCATCCAACAGGTATCGTGATCGAAAACCAGGAGACACGCTCCCAGCTCAATAACAAGGAAAATGCGATGAGAATTCTTAAATCACAGCTTTACGAGCTTGAACTGAGGAAACTGAGAGAAGAACAATCGAAAATTGAAGGGGAAAAGAAGAAAATTGAATGGGGATCACAAATACGTTCTTACACACTGCATCCCTACAAGATGGTGAAGGATCACAGGACAACCTATGAATCGGGTAATGTTCTTGCAGTACTCGACGGGGATCTGAATCCATTCATTAAGTCATATCTTATGGAGTTTGCAGGGAAATAAAAAGCCCCTAAATCCCCTGACGCTTCGGTCGCACCTGAAGGGGACTTTTAAATTATTGCATAAATTAAGCCCCCTTCAGGGGGTTGGGGGCGAAAAAAAGGGAGTAAAGAATCTGGAATAAAATATCAAATTCTTTTTTGATTTGAAGCAGAAAAAACTATTTGAACAATTTCCACCGGTAACCACACAGAAATGGATGGATAAGATCACTGCCGACCTTAAGGGTGCTGATTTCAATGAGAGACTTGTCTGGAAAACCGGCGAGGAGTTCAATGTCATGCCTTTTTACCGAAGGGGAGACATTGAAAACCTGAATTATGTTGATTCCTTTCTCCCATTATACTTAAGGGGAGGTGTCCGCCAGCCGGCGGACAGAAGGGTCCATTCATCCCCCAATTCCTGGCTCATAAGGCAAAACATCAAAGTAACCGATTATTCAGCCGCAAATAAAAAGGCTCATATCAATCCTGACGAAAGGAATTGATTCACTCGGATTTATCATTGAGGATCCTGAATCAATAAATGAGAAGAATTTTTCAGTATTGCTTGATGGCATAGATCCTGAAGCTACAGAAATCAATTTTTTGTCGGACGGTAAAGCCAGGGAGATAATTTCCCTGCTCGTCAAAATATATGAGAAAAAGGGGATCGACATATCTTCTCTCAGAGGCGCTGTAGAAGCTGATCCTCTTGGCAGGCTGATGTTAAATGGCACACTGTGTATTCCTGTGGAAGCAGGCTTTGATTATCTTGCCTCCCTTACAAAAGAAACTGCAGTTTTGCCTCATTACCGTAATATACATATCAATGGTTCCAACTTTACAAATGCCGGTTCAGGGTCAGTACAGGAGCTGGGCTTAAGTCTGTCAATGGCGGTGGAATATCTTTCACAGCTCACCGGCAGAGGTATCGGTGCTGATGAAGCTGCATCAAAGATCCGCTTCAGCTTTGGCATCGGATCAGACTATTTTATGGAGATGGCAAAGCTCAGGGCTGCCCGCATCCTCTGGTCGATTGTTGCTGATGCTTATAAAGCTGAGGATAAAAACTCCTTCAGGATGGAAATACATTCAGTTACAAAAGTGTGGAATGATACTGTTTCAGATCCATATATAAACATGCTACGGACGCAGACAGAAGCAATGTCGGCGGTACTTGGGGGAACAGATTCGCTTACCGTAAATCCGTTTGATGCAGGTTATGCTGTTCCTGATGAATTCCCGGAAAGAATTGCAAGGAATCAACAGCTGATCCTTAAGGAAGAAGCGTGGTTTGGCAAGGTCGCCGATCCGTCGGCAGGCTCCTATTATATTGAGAATCTGACCGCTTTACTGGCGGAAAATTCCTGGAAATTATTTCTCCGGATCGAAAATATGGGTGGATTTATTTCAGCGCTTGATTCGGGATTCGTCCGTGAAAAAATTGCAGGTTCCGCCTCTGAAGAACCAGAAAAATAATCTATGAGACCAGAATTTAAATATGGTGATCTAAGCTCGAAACAATTTGAGAAAGTTGATACTCATGGATTTGTGGCAGAGAGGGAACAATGGATGACTCCTGAAAAGATCGCTGTGAAGGATTTCTACGAAAAAGCAGACCTCGATGGTATGGAGCATCTCGATTATGCAGCCGGATTGCCTCCATTCCTGAGGGGACCCTATTCCTGCATGTATGCGACACATCCGTGGACAATCAGGCAATATGCAGGCTTCTCGACAGCCGAAGAGTCAAATGCTTTCTACAGGCGGAACCTTGCCGCCGGACAAAAAGGTTTATCAGTGGCGTTTGATCTGCCAACTCATCGTGGTTATGATTCTGATCATGAACGTGTTACCGGTGATGTTGGCAAGGCGGGTGTGGCGATAGACTCAGTCCTCGATATGAAGATCCTTTTTGACCGCATCCCCCTGAATAAAATGTCAGTTTCGATGACGATGAATGGTGCAGTACTTCCGGTGATGGCATTTTATATTGTTGCCGCCATTGAGCAGGGCGCCAGGCCTGAAGAACTCACGGGGACTATCCAGAATGATATTCTCAAGGAGTTCATGGTCAGGAACACTTATATTTACCCGCCTGAATTCTCGATGCGTATTATATCAGATATCTTCAGGTATACTGCAGCCAGGATGCCAAAATTCAACTCTATAAGCATTTCAGGCTACCATATGCAGGAAGCGGGAGCAACATGCGATCTGGAGCTGGCTTATACCCTGGCTGATGGGCTGGAATATCTGAGAACAGGTGTAAATGCCGGTCTGGACATTGATGAATTTGCACCCCGGCTCTCATTTTTCTGGGCTGTCGGGATGAACCATTTCATGGAAATAGCAAAAATGAGAGCTGCAAGAATGTTATGGGCAAAGATTGTAAAGGATTTCAATCCGAAAAATCCTAAATCGCTTGCTCTCAGGACCCATTGTCAGACATCAGGATGGAGCCTTACAGAACAGGATCCTTTCAATAATATCGGGCGGACATGCATCGAAGCCATGGCTGCAGCTCTTGGTCATACCCAGAGCCTTCATACCAACGCTCTTGATGAAGCTCTCGCCCTTCCTACGGATTTTTCAGCCCGTATAGCAAGAAACACACAGATTTATTTACAGGAGGAAACGAAGATATGTAAAGCTATTGATCCGTGGGCAGGTTCGTATTATGTCGAATATCTGACCCACGAAATGGCACATCGCGCGTGGGAACTCATAGAAGAGGTAGAAAATATGGGAGGAATGGCCAAAGCCATTGAATCGGGTCTGCCAAAAATGAGGATTGAAGAGGCTGCTGCAAGAACCCAGGCCAGGATCGACTCAGGCTTACAGACTATTGTAGGCACCAACAAATACAAACTGGAAAAAGAAGAGCCGCTTGAAATCCTCGAAGTCGACAACAGCGCAGTCAGGGATTCCCAGATAAAGAGACTGGCAAAGCTTAAGGCTGAAAGGAATGAAAAGGAATGCAGGGCGGCTCTGGATGCAATAACAAAATGTGTAATTTCGCATGAGGGAAATCTTCTTGACCTTGCAGTTGAAGCTGCAGCCAAAAGAGCAACTCTTGGTGAGATATCCAATGCATGTGAAAAAATAGTCGGGAGGTACAAAGCAGTGATACGAACAATCTCAGGAGCTTATTCTTCGGAGTATAAATCAGACGAAGAATTTAATGAAGCCAGGAACCTGGTTGCCAGATTTGCTGAAAAAGAAGGTCGTCAGCCCAGGATAATGATAGTCAAGATCGGACAGGATGGTCACGACAGGGGTGCAAAAGTAGTTTCAACCGGATATGCAGATATCGGTTTTGATGTGGATATTGGACCACTGTTCCAGACTCCGGCTGAAGCTGCAAAACAGGCAGTCGAAAATGACGTTCACGTTCTTGGAGTATCAAGCCTTGCAGCAGGACATAGAACCCTTATCCCGCAGGTGATCGATGAATTAAAAAAACTTGGAAGGGAAGATATACTGGTCATTGCAGGTGGAGTGATCCCTCCTCAGGATTACAAGTTCCTTCATAAAGCAGGAGTGGCGGCTATTTTCGGACCGGGGACTTCGGTGGCAAAAGCGGCAAAGCAGATCCTGGAAATTCTGTTGCATATTTATGAATAAAAAAATAGTATTTTGGCTGAAAACAATAGATAACAAGAGTTCCATCAATGCATTAAAAATTATGAAAAAGTGCTTGTCAGCTATTATTTTTTTCACACTGATTTTTACCGGCTGCAGAACAACAAGACTTGCTACTGAAAGCAGATCTTCGGTGGAACAGCTCGCCGAAAATCCGTCGCAGGTAAACTTTATGGAGCAGTCCACATGGCTGCTCGGGTATATTAATCCGGTGCAATTCTCGCAATCTCCTCATTCTGAATGGTACCTGAAAGGTTACGACGCATACCAGCCTGTGCAGGAGGTAGTTAGTAAATTAGCGGGGATAAATAAAGAAAACCTTTCAATTCAAATTGTAATGGGCACGTGGTGCCCCGACAGCAGAAGAGAAGTGCCGCGGTTTATGAAGATCCTTGATATCTGGGGATTCCCTGCCGGAAAGGTTACTTATATAGGCGTTGATAATACAAAACTGGCCCCGATCGGAGACTATGACAAGCTTGGAATAGAGCGAGTGCCTACCTTTATAATTTTGGAAAATAAAGTTGAAACCGGACGCATCATTGAAAATCCGGTAACGTCTTTAGAGCAGGATATGTTAAATATTCTGACAAGGAATGAAAAATAACGAAATACATTAAGTATCATGGAAGATTTTACAACCAATACAGGACAAAACCAGGGACAGCCTTCGGGAAAACCGGCAGGGGAGCCTTCAGGACCGGCCGGACAAAATCTCGGAATAGCAGCTCTGATTACCGCAATCGTAACCTTCGTTCTTGCAGTGATCCCCTGCGTCGGACTTATCGCGATGATCCCCGGAATAATTGCCATAGTGCTGGCTTCGATCGGATTATCCCAGGCTTCAAGGAGTGATTCTCCCCGCGGAGTTTTATTGGCAGCATTAATAATTGCAGTTGTTGCTTTCTTTATCTCTTTTTCCCAGATCTTTATTGCCGGTAAGATTGGCGAAAAATTCGAAAACAAATGGGGCGGTGAGATTGAGAATGTTATAAATGATGTCCAGAAAAATGTTCTTGATGAACTTGAAGATGCCAATGTTTCAATAAAAGTTGAGAACGGCGATGAGAAGGTGGAGATCAATGTGGGTACCGGGAAGCGAGACCGTCAGCAGGAACTGGAAGAGCTGGAAAAAGATAGCACTTCAGTTAATGACACCCTTGTCGAGGAAAAATAATCACTTTTCAGAACTCCAGGCAAGGTTCAGAAATGAGCCTTACCTTTTAATAAATATGATCTTAGCCGGAATAATATTGATTATTTTCATTTACTCCGGTTTTTTTTCACCTGAAAAAGACAACTATCCTGTAATTTGCATTCATGAAAAGCTGACCGGGAAACCATGCGTGTCATGCGGATTATCACACAGCTTTTCACTTATATTAAGGGGGAAGATCTCAGAAGCTTACGACTGGAATATTTACGGACTCAGAGTGTTCATTTTTTTTGCGGCACAGCTGCTTATGAGGATACTATTTTCAGTTTTCTACCTCAGACACCCGGATACCGGCAAACAGTTGATTACATACGACATAGCCGTCTCAGTAATGTTGTTCCTGGTTTGCTTCCTGCCGTTCATTGAGTGGATTTTTGAATGGAATTAATCAAATTCATTCAGGATGTCATATAAAATATGACTTTCAAAGCCTTTTGACAGACCGTATCTCATCAGTTTGCCTTTCAGATCATACTTATTTTTTGCCTTGATAAGCTTGCGGTGAGAGGTAAGAGTATCCCTTATCATCTGCCTGTATTGATCATCATCAAGCGCGGCCAAAGCTGAATTTATCAGATCGGGTGCAATTCGTTTTGCCCTGAGCTGGGACGCAATCTTTGCTTTTCCCCATTTATTATGATGATATTTATCTTTGACAAAAGCCTCGGCATACCTTTTATCATTAACAAAATTCTCCCTGACAAGAACAGTGATGATATTATCCGAATCCGCCGTACCTATACCCCACGAATCCAATTTGTTACGTATATCATCACTGCAGTATTCACGGCTCGCGCAAAGAGCCATTGCTTTCTTAAGAGCTGTTTTGACAAAAATGTTTTCAGTCATATTTTTTCCCTTTCGCTATACGATCCTTACCATTGATATCTTTAATGATCTTTATTTCGCGATAATTATACAATTCCAGCAGATCCCTCACCGGCCTTCCCATCGCTTCGTTGATCTCAAAATAAATAATGCCGGCCGGATTCAGAATATGTCCGGCAAGATCCAGAATTGCACGATAGAATTTCAAGGGATCGTTATCCGGTACAAACAATGCCTTGTGCGGTTCAAAGGCTAAAACATTCTTTTTCATAAACTGTTTTTCAGAATTCCTGACATAGGGTGGATTACTTACGATAATATCTGCATTCTTAATACAGGAAGGATCAATTTTAAAAAGATCTGCTCTCAGGAATGAAACAGTTGCATTATTGTTTTTTGCGTTTTCTGTTGCTGTTCTTATTGCCGGACCAGATATATCTATTCCTGTAACCTGTGATAACGGAAAATTAACTGCAAGTGCGACAGCGATGCAGCCTGATCCTGTCCCGATATCAATTATGGTTCCGGCGAATCCGGCATTTTCATTTACGATCAGATCGACAAGTTCTTCTGTTTCGGGACGAGGTATCAAAACACCAGGCTGGACTTTTATGACACAATCATAGAAATGAGTTTCACCCAGGACATATTGCAGAGGTTTACCGGTTTTCAGTTCCCTGCAAAAGCTGATGACTTTCCCGATCTTTCTCCTGTCGGCTATATTTTCATTGTCTTTCAGAAGAAATGATATGGTGTTGATTTCAAAGATCCTGGGAATAACAATATTAGTTATGCTTCTTAATTCCCCTTCAGAATACAACCCTGAAAGTTCTTCGGCAAGATAATTCCTGATATCTTTAATTGTTTGTAAATTAACAGCCATAAGTCAAATTTAGCACTTTCGGAGAAATGGCCGGAGACAATGATCTGAAATTCATGCGAAGATGTCTTGAGCTGGCATTGAAGGCTGAGGGAATGACTTATCCCAATCCATTGGTCGGTTCGGTAATAGTGCATGACGGGGAAATAATCGGCGAAGGTTATCATCTTAAAGCAGGAGGTCTGCATGCTGAGGCAATGGCAATTGACGCGGTCAAAAACAAAAAGCTGCTGACCTCGTCAACATTGTATGTTAACCTTGAACCATGTTCACATTTCGGAAAAACCCCACCCTGTGCTGATATGATCATTTCATATAAAATTCCTGCGATTGTCGTCGGTACGACCGATACAAGCGCAAAGGTATCAGGCCAGGGAATCATGAAGTTGAAGAGTGCAGGATGTAATGTGGTTACCGGTGTGTCAGAAGATGAATGCAGGAGGATCAACCGGCGCTTTTTTACTTTCCATGAAAAGAAAAGGCCTTATATCACTCTTAAGTGGGCTCAGAGCGCCGATGGATTCATCGATATTAAAAGGAAGAATAAAGTGAGAGCCGGACCTGAATGGATAACCGGTAAATCAGAAAGGATTCTTGTGCATAAATGGAGGGCTTCAGAGCAGGCAATTCTCGTTGGTGCAGAAACAGTAAGAACTGATAATCCGCGTCTTAATGTCAGGGAATGGAAAGGGAATAATCCTGTTCGGATCATATTATCAGCTTCAGGGATGCTGCCGGAGGAGCTTGCCATGAACAAGCTGATAGGTTCACAGGTCATATTTTCATTTTTCCCCGAGAAGATAAATTTACCGGGATCAGTCGTGGTGAAACTCAGCAACCATGAATCATCAGCCATTCAGATTCTGGACTATCTTTTCGGATGGGGCATTCAATCGTTGTTCATAGAAGGAGGGGCAAAGGTGCTGAATCATTTTATCAGTTCAGGTCTCTGGGATGAAGCCAGGATCTTTCGTGGAAATCAGATATTTAAGGATGGTGTTAAGGCACCTGAAATTGAAGGAAGGCTTTTTTCAAAAACAAAATTCAGTAAAAGTACCCTTGAAATCCTGCGGAATAATACCTGATATTATCAGAAATCCGTGAACCACAGAGAGTTCCCGGAGTAATTCACGGAGTAAAAATCAGTATCACTCCGTATTAACTCCGGGTTACACCGTGGTTAAGAAATATAGTTTCAGATTTTTGCTATCTTCCTTGGATCATCAATCCATCCATTGTCATGTGAGAGAGCGGCCAGAACATCTTTCGGAGTATCCGCAATCACCCATATTCCCTTATGCTCCGCTCTGAGAAAATTTCCTGCCACCATATGTTCCAGGAAATCGATAAGCGATTTGTAAAAATTGAGGGTATTCAGTATGACAACCGGGCCCATGAAGAGTCCAAGCTGTTTTAGCGTGATGGCTTCCGCGAGTTCCTCGAGGGTTCCGATCCCGCCAGGCAATGCAACAACAGCATCAGCCCTCGAGAACATGTTCCTTTTTCTATCGCCCATGTCGGTTGTTACGATCATTTCTTTTACATAAGGATGTCCCCATCCCTCATCGTTCATGAAGGATGGGATCACGCCTGTAATTGATCCCCCGTTCCCGATTACAGCATCAGCAAGAACTCCCATCAGACCTATTCCTCCGCCTCCGTAAATGACATTCATTCCTGCACCGGCAAAAAGAGCACCAAGCTCAGAAGCTGCCTGTACATATTCATTATCTGTACGGCTGCTGGAGGAAGCAAAAACACATACTGTCATGTCCGGAAAATAAGTTGTTTCCCCTGATTAATTTAATTACCTCTTGCCCCCCGGAGGTGGATTCAAAGCTTTGCTGATTAATAAGTCCCCCCTGGGGGATATAGGGGTGCCTATTGAAGCAGGTTGTTTATTTTGCTGACGAAGTTGATTTTAGGAACAGCTCCTACCTGTTTGTCAGCAATCTTCCCATTCTTGAAGAAAAGAACGGTCGGAATATTCCTTATTCCAAATTTTGCGGCAACAACCGGACTATTGTCAACATCACATTTAACGACAACTACCTTGCCGGCATATTCTTTTGAGATCTCTTCGACAGCCGGTGCAATCATCCGGCATGGGCCGCACCACTCTGCCCAGAAATCAACCATAACTGGTTTGTCCGATTTAAGAACAACATCATCAAAGTTGCTGTCGTTTACCTCTAATGCCATAATATTTGGTGTTTTAAGGATTATTGATTTTTAATGGATGTAAATATATATAAAAAATTTATGTTGCTGGTTGCCGGGTGCTGGTTGCCGGGTGTTTGACCAGAATATTCAGAAAGTATTAGAAAGTTTAATATTGAAATTATATTATACTATTAATCAGAACTTTAACCAGCAACAAGCAACCAGTAACCAGGAACCAGAGTTAATTAACTTTATACTCTAATCCCGGATAATCGTCGAGGAAGGAGATAAGTTCATTGTTCAGCCTTACCCTTAATGACCTTGAGAACATTGAAAGCGAAATCTTATCCTCCGCATCGTAGAACAGGAATTTTATTTCTGTTTCTCCCGCATTGTTCTTTATTAATTCCAGTAACTCGCTGATCATTTCCCTGTTGATGTTTTCAGGATGGATTTTCAGGGTGACTGATTTGATAAGCTCATCCTTTACGCTCGAGAGAAGATTGATAGTTTTTATATGGAATTCAAGCTCATCATCTTTATATTTCCTTTTTTGAACCCTCCCTTTAACAAGAAGGTAATAACCCACAGTAAAGAATTTGCTGTTTTCCAGGTACTCTTTGTCGAACAGCATAAATCTGAATGAATCGGAATAATCCTGAAGGGTAAAAGAACCGTATGGTTTCAGATTCTTTCCCATACCGGTTTTTATATCGGTTACCATTCCTGCCACAACCACATCCCTTTCATTCCATTCGCTCAAGTTCTGTAGATCAGCCAGTGTGGCCGTTGTAAAAGTGTTTATCTCAAGCCTGAAATCATCCAGGGGGTGTGATGAAAGATATATGCCGATCACCTCTTTTTCCCTGTTAAGCTTTTCCAGTTTAGGCCAGTCCGGGCATTGGGCGGCTTCAGGCTTTATTATATCAAATCCACCGGAACCGCCGAAAAGTGTCTGCTGACTCGAATTCCTTACAGCCTTGGCATTGTTTCCATACCTTATCAGGCTTTCAATAAAGCTTATTCCCCTTGTATCAGCTGAGAAATACTGGGCCCTGGTAATATCACTGAAACAATCAAATGCTCCGGCTACAGCCATTGCTTCAAGATTCTTCTTATTCAATGAATTAAGGTTTACCCTTTCAACCAGATCGTAGATGCTTTTATAAATACCGTTTTCTTCTCTTTCGTTGATTAATTGGAGGACAGCACTTTCTCCTACTCCTTTTATTGCACCTAAACCGAACCTTATGTTCCCATCCTTGTTGACCGTGAATTTAACGTTGCTTTCATTTATGTCAGGACCCAGCACCTCCATACCCATCCGCCGGGTTTCGTCCATGAATGTCGTAATTTTCTTGATATCGCTTATATTCCGGCTCAGGACAGCTGCCATATACTCGGCAGGATAATGTGCTTTAAGATAACCTGTCTGAAATGCAACCAGGGCATAGCAGGTAGAATGCGATTTATTGAAAGCATACTGGGCAAAAGCTTCCCAGTCGGACCATACTTTGTTTACAATATTTTCATCATAGCCTTTTTTAGCGCATCCCTCCCTGAACTTAAGATTCATTTCATCCATGATGGACTTTTTCTTTTTGCCCATGGCTTTCCGCAGATTGTCAGCCTCTCCTTTTGTAAAGCCTCCCAGTTCCTGTGAAAGCAGCATTACCTGTTCCTGATAAACGGCAATACCATATGAATCATGGAGATACTTTTCCATAACAGGAAGAGGGTAGTCGATAGGTTCAGTCCCGTTTTTTCTCCTGATGAATTTCGGGATGTATTCCATCGGTCCAGGACGGTACAGTGCGTTCATCGCGATCAGATCCTCGAACCTGTTCGGCTTGAGCTCCCGCAGATAACGTTTCATCCCGGTTGATTCAAACTGGAAAATGCCGGTTGTCTCCCCGTTACTGAAAAGCTCAAAGGTCTTTTTGTCATTAAGAGGCAGGTTGGCAATATCGATCCCGATCCCCTTTGATCGTTTAACATTTTCCACACAGTCTTTAATAATTGACAACGTTTTAAGGCCGAGGAAATCCATCTTAAGCAGTCCGACAGATCCAACCTGGCTTCCGTCGTACTGAGTTGCATAAAGGTCGGTATCTTTGGCTGTGCAGAGAGGGATATAATTATCGAGCGAGTCCTTACCGATAATTATACCGCAGGCATGGATACCCGTCTGCCTTACGGACCCTTCGAGCACCTCGGCAAATTTAAGTGTCTGGGCAATCAGCTTGTTCGATGAATTTCGTTCCTTTGCCAGTTCAGGGACCTCGGCATAAGCTGCCGAAAGAGTCACTCCGGGCCTGTCGGGCACCATCTTGGCGAGCCTGTCGGCTTCTGCAAGAGGGAGTTTCTGTACTCTCGCAACATCCCTGATCGCCATCTTGGCGGCCATGGTCCCGAATGTAATAATATGGGCGACCTTGTCGTGGCCATACTTGTTCACAACATATTTCAGAACATCTTCTCTTCCGTCTTCGTCGAAATCGATATCGATATCCGGCATTGAGATGCGGTCGAGATTCAGGAACCTTTCAAACAGCAATCCGTATTTAATGGGATCAATATCTGTGATCCTGAGGCAATAGGCAACGGCCGATCCTGCAGCGGATCCCCGGCCCGGTCCTACTGAAACCTCCATTTCCCTTGCAGCCTTCAGAAAATCCTGGACAATAAGAAAATACCCGGGGAATCCCATTTTGGCTATGGTGTCAAGCTCAAACTCAATACGTTCTGATTGCTCATCGGTCAGTTTTCCCCACCTTTCCTTTGCGCCCAGGTAGGTGAGATATCTGAGGTACTCATCTTTATCGGTATAGCCTTCGGGCAGTTCAAAATCGGGCATGATAGGATCGTGGTCAAGCTTGTATTTTTCGATTTTGGCAACCAGCTCACCTGCATTATCGACAGCTTCAGGAATATCACTGAAAATATTCCTCATTTCCTCTTCACTCTTTAAATACTCCTGCCTTGAATACCTCAGCCTGTCGGGATCATCTATATCTTTGGCGGTATTCAGGCAGATAAGCCTGTCGTGAGCTTCCGCATCTTCTGCATTAATAAAATGCACATCATTGGTTGCTATTATTTTTACATTATACCTGGCCGAGAGTTGCTTAAAGACCTCAATGACTTTTTGCTGCTGGGGGAATGCACTCCTGTCAGCTTCAGGATCAAGTGTTTCATGCCTTTGTATTTCAAGATAAAAGTCATCTCCGAACAATTCGATGTAACTCTTTAGTGCTCCCTCAGCTCCGGCAATTGATCCATTCAGAATTTCATCCTGGATCTCTCCTGCCAGGCAGGCTGAAGATGCTATCAACCCTTCTTTATACGTGGCCAGTAACTCCTTATCAATGCGTGGTTTATAATAAAATCCCTTTATCCATGCTATAGAGACAAGCTTAATGAGATTTTTATAGCCTGTAAGATTTTTTGCCAGAAGGATCAGATGGTCACCTGAACGGTCTTCTTTACCCGACACCTCGGCAATGGATCTTTTTGCAACATACATTTCACAACCTATAACCGGTTTGATCCCTTTTTTTGAGGCAGTTGCATGAAACTCCTTGACGCCAAACATATTACCGTGATCAGTAATCGCAACGGCTTCCATCCCAAGCGATTTTGCCTTCTCCATAAGAAGTGAAATATTTGATGCTCCGTCGAGGATGGAGTATTGAGTATGAACATGCAGGTGCGAAAAAGTTGTCATGGAGTCTGATAAATTCTAAAAAGGCCGGGACACAAAAATAGACAAAAACCAACAATTAAGTTCAATAAGAAATCAACGAGATATTAACCGGAGATCATAAACAATAAATGGAAAAAAATCAATGAAACTAAATTTTTCTGAGGAAAAATTATATTTTTGTATTATGATGCCATGCATCATTGAGGACAGTAAAAGGAATTGGAAAATTCCTGAAAATTTATTATTTACCTAAACCAAAAGTTATGAAAAAACTTCTGTTATTACTTTTTGTACTTTTTGGTTTTTTGCTGCAGGCGAACAGTCAGCAAAAAACCATTACAGGTACTGTTACAGGCACTGAAGATGGCCAGCCTGTAATTGGTGCCACGGTATTATTAAAAGGCACAACTACCGGAACAAGTACTGATATAAACGGACGATATCAGATATCAGCCGCTCCGGGTTCAGTGCTTGAGTTCAGGTTTGTCGGAATGAGGACCAAAGAGGTTATTGTTGGGACCTCCGACATTATTGATGTTGCTCTTGAATATGAATTAAAGGGTGTTGATGAGGTTGTCGTTGTCGGTTACGGATCAGCAATCAAAAGAACTGTTTCGGGCTCTGTAACCAAAGTTGATACCAAGGGTCTCTCGGAGATGCCTACGACAAGTTTTGAATCGGCGATTCAGGGAAAGACAGCCGGCGTTTTCATTGAACAGGCAAGCGGGAAATTAGGCGAGGCTGTCAAAATGAGGATAAGGGGTTCTTCCTCAGTATCAGCCGATAACCAGCCTCTGTATGTTATTGACGGAGTTCCGATAACTACACAGAGTCTGGCTAACGATGACAACCAGCCGGTAAGTCCGCTGGCCGACATTGCCATGGCCGACGTTGAATCGATCCAGGTGCTGAAAGACGCATCAGCAGCAGCAATCTATGGCTCCAGGGCCTCAAACGGTGTTGTCATAATAACCACCAAGAAAGGAGTAAAGGGAGCAACCAAATTCAATGTTGATTATACGACTGGTATAAGTGAACCGAGCCGTTTGAGGGAATGGCTTAATGCAGACCAGTATCTTGAACTTTTCAATGAATCAATGGAAAATGTATCAGACGAAGATGGCCTTGTCTGGGGATGGCTGCCAAAAGAGGATATATGGGATATGTTCGTACCGGGCTGGGATCAGGGATATGATACAGACTGGCAGAAAGAAGCATTTCAGAAGGGCTCCATGAACAGAATAAATGTATCAGGCAGCGGCGGGAATGATTTTACTACCTATTATGCCGGCCTCAGCTACGATAATACAAAAGGCATTCTGCGTGGCAACAATATGACAAAGCTCAGCGGGCGTCTGAACCTTGATCAGAAAGCGACCGATAAACTTTCTTTCGGCATACAGATGAACCTGCTCAGGACAGAAATGGACAGGGTTGAAAATGATAATGCTTTTGCAACTCCGCTTCAGCTTGTTGCCCAGGCTCCTGTTACTCTTGTATATGATCCGGAAACCGGTGAACTGAATACTAACACTATCTATTATAACGGTCTGATATCGTTGAGGGATGGGATTAATAATCACACTGTCTTCAGATCGCTTGCAAACACTTATGCCTCATATAAGATCCTTAAGGATCTCTCATTCAGGTCAGAATTTGGCACCGACATCATGGATATGAGGGAAAAGAACTTCTGGGGCAGGCTTACAATAGGAGCCGGACCGGCAGGTGAAGCTCAGAACCGGTCGGTAAGGGTTGTGAACTACAACTGGGAAAACTATCTGACCTTTGCCAGGAAAATTGATATTCATGATATCAATGTTGTGGCAGGAATGTCATATCAGCAATCAAATACGACCGGTTCAGACGTACAGGGCAAAGGATTTCCCACCGACGATTTTCACAATATAGCCAATGCTGCGGAAGCAACAGAATTCTCAAGCTGGGATGAAGGACACAGCTATCTTTCGTATTTTGCCAGGGCAAATTATAAACTCAAGGAAAGATACCTTTTTTCCCTGAGTGGCAGGGTTGACGGATCATCACGGTTTGGTGTCGATAACAGATACGGATTTTTCCCTGCAGTATCTGCCGGATGGATCATTTCGGAAGAGGAATTCATGTCAGGGATTAAAAACACGCTCAGCTACCTTAAACTGCGGGCCAGTTTTGGTATCACCGGAAACTCAGGCATTCCCGATTACGCACATCTTGCTCTTTACACAGGGGTTAACTATGCAGGCAGGAATGCCCTGCAGCCTACACAGCTCCAGAGCCGGGAGCTTGGCTGGGAAAATACAGCCCAGACAGATATCGGACTCGATTTCGGGCTGTTCAATAACAGGCTTACTGGTGAACTTGATCTGTACTTTAAGAAAACCACAGATCTCCTGCTTTACCGGACATTGCCTTCCACATCCGGATTTACCGGAGTATGGAGCAATACAGGAGAACTTGAAAACAAGGGTCTTGAGTTTGCTCTTCACTCAAACAATTTTGTCGGAGATTTCAAATGGACAACCGACTTTAACATTGCCTTCAACAAAAATAAGATCATTAATATAAATGGTCCCGAAATAACTCCTAACGGCATTAACTATGTCATTGAAGGCCAGCCTATCGGAGTATTCAAAATGAGAAAATACGCTGGTGTGGATCCCGACAACGGTGATGCTATTTATTATTTAAGCGATACCAATAATGAAGCTACAAGTAATTACAACCTGGCAGGAGATCTGATAGTCGGATCACCTAACCCTGATTTTACGGGTGGTTTAAATAATTATATGGAATATAAAGGAATTGATCTGAATATCCTTCTGAGTTTTGTGTATGGCAATGAGGTCTATAACGGAGGGGGCAGATACCAGTCTGCAAATGCTGATTGGTTTGACAACCAGACAGTTGATCAGATGGAAAGATGGCAGAATCCTGGCGACATTACTGATGTTCCCCAGGCACGGCTCGGAGATGGTAACGGAACCAACACTTCAAGCAGGTATCTTTCCGACGCATCGTACCTGAGGATCAGAAACATCAATCTGGGCTATAATCTCCCGGTCACGCTGATAAGCAAAATCAAGCTGTCAGCCCTGAGGATATATATCGGAGTGCAGAACCTGTACACATTGACAAAGTATAAAGGCTGGGATCCGGAAGTCAACTATACAGGAACAGGAAGGGACACCCAGAATACAAATATCATACAGGGGTATGATTTCTATACGGCACCACAGGCAAGGACATATACACTGGGTGTAAATCTCTCATTTTAAACGTTAATTATGACTATCATGAAAAAAATATTCTTTCAAAGTAAAAAATGGTTGCTGATACTTCCGGTATTTCTGGCTCTTTTCGCCTGCGATGACAAACTGGATATGAAGCCTCAGCAATCAATAGATGCCAGCACAGCGCTCAACACTCCTGAAAACATAAAAACTGCTCTTGTCGGAGCCTATTTACAGGCCAGGGAGGCAGATATTTTTGGATCTCAGTTCAATGAGTTCAGCGAGCTTCTGGCAGCGACATCCGACCTTTCCTTTATCGGAACCTATGCTCAGCCAAGGGAAATAATCCAGAAAGAGATCACAGTGACAAACAGTTACGTTGAGAATTGCTGGATTGAGGCTTATAATCTGATAAATTTATGCAATACATTATTAGATGAAAGTACCCTTGCTATTCTGGAAACAGCCGAAGAAAGCGATCTTGTCGAGGGGGAAGCCAGATTCTTACGCGGATGGGTTATATTTGAAATGACCAGGCTTTTCGGGTTGCCTTATAAAGCCGGGGTTGAAAATTCCCAGCCTGGAGTTCCCATCATACTTACTCCCACAAAGGATGTTGAAGATGCTATAGAGGTACCCAGGAAAACTGTTGAAGAGTGCTATGATCAGGCTATTGCTGACCTGACGGCAGCCCGTGACCTTCTTCCGGAAGATAACGGAGTATATGCCACAACCTGGTCAGCCAGTGCTGTACTTGCAAGATTATATCTTCAGCAGGGCAGCTATGCAAGTGCTGCAACTGAAGCAAATAATGTAATTGAAAGCAGCCTGTTTTCTCTTGCCGGTCATCCGCTGCAACCCTTTAACATCGAAGGATCATCACCTGAAGTCATTTTTGCACTCCAGAATAATGTCGCATCAAATACGCCCTGGCTGACAGTTATGTATGCTTCATTGAATGGCATGGGAAGGGGCGACTATGATATCCAGCCGGGTTTTCTTGCAAAATTTGATCCGGCCGACCTCAGAGGGAAGTTACAGACAGATACTGAATCATCATTCACGATTGATGATATTACAATGATGTATTATATTGGTGTCGGGACTATTCTGAATAGCGGCGGGATAAACACTTCAAAATGGGGCGATTATTATGCCAATATTCCTCTTATCCGCCTTGCCGAGATGTATCTTATCAGGGCTGAGGCCAATTTTGAGAAAGGAGGATCGCCGATAGGACCAAATACCCCGACACAGGATATCAACCTTATCAGGGCACGTTCCCTGGCTCCAACCTATACCGGTCCTGTGACTCAGGCCCAGATCAGAAATGAGCGGTATTTTGAACTCTGCTGGGAAGGCCACAGGCTTCACGATCTGAAGAGATGGAATTCGAATATCGGTTCATTGCCGTATGATGCCGGAAACCTTATACTGCCTATTCCTTTCAGGGAAATGGAGGTAAACAGCCTGCTTGTTCAGAATCCGTGGTATATCGGCGGATAGGCAGGTTTGACGTAGGGGCGTTGCATGCAACGCCCCTACAATTACTACGATATTATTTATCCCTATTAGTTTAATTGTTTCATGAATTATTTTATTTATCTTTGCACCCACATTTTTAAAACGTAGGTTTAACACAAAGCGTAAAATTTTAATGGCAGTTAAAATCAGATTAGCTAGAAAAGGCCGTAAAAGAAAGGCCTATTACCACATTGTGGTAGCAGATAGCAGGTCGCCACGGGATGGCAGATATATTGAAAAGATCGGAATGTACAATCCGCTCACTGATCCGGCTACAATCGAACTCGATTTCGATAAAGCCCTGGGTTGGCTGCAAAATGGCGCACTACCTACTGAAACATGTAGAGCTATCTTATCATATAAAGGAGTCCTTATAAAAAAGCATCTGCTCGAAGGAGTCAGGAAAGGTGCTTTTGACGAAGCTGAAGCTATGAAGCGGTTCGAGGAATGGATGGTTCAGAATGAAGCAAAAATCGAGGCTAAAAAATCAGGCCTTGAAAAATCGCAGGATGATGAAGTTGATAAACGTCTGGCTGCAGAGAAAAAAATAAACGAGGCAAGAGTTGCACGTCTGGCAAAACGGCAGGCTGAACTGGCAGCAAAAGCTGCAGCTGAAAATCAGCCCGAAGCAGTTGCTGAGATACCGGCACCGGCAGAAAATATAGCTGAGGCACCGGCAGAAAATGAAGCTTCTTCAGAACCTGCTCCTGAGGAAAAACCCCAGGAATAATTAATCAAGTCATAAGGATCTTAAATCCGATGACTTACAGATATCAGATATTGCTCGGAAGAATATCCAGAATTAATGGATATGATGGTTCCGTGTCAGTCAAACTCGAAAAATCATTTTTGGACAAAATACCCGAAATGAGATCGGTATTCCTGGAAATTAACGGGAAACCGGTTCCATTTTTCATATCATTATCAGAATATTCAGGAGGAGATATCCTTAAACTGAGATTTGAAGGGTATGAGTCCTATGAAAAAGTAAGCGAATTCACCGGATGCAGAGTATATCTTACTTCAATCAATGAAGAAACCAAGTCAGCAGAAAAATCCGAAAATATTCTGGGATTCAGAGTATTTCATCAGAACAAGAACCTGATTGGCACTGTAAGGGAAATAGTTCAGAATCCGGGTCAGGATCTGCTGAAAATAATCTCGCCTGAGAATAAAGAGATCCTGATCCCTTTTCATGAGGATTTCATTGTAGGCCTGGACACGAAGAAAAAGACAATCCGGGTCGAGCTTCCAGAAGGGCTGACAGATATCAATTGAAATAATTCCCGCAACACTTTTTAACAAATCCGGAATTTTGTGCAACTAAACATAAAACAATCCGTCTTTAGCTGAAACAGCCTATAACTTTTAAAATTTTATCATTATGAAGAAAGTATTCTGCTCAGCAATTTTTTTAATGGCTTTGATTCTTACAACCGGCCTTGTTTCGGGTCAGTCAAAAGAGACACGAAATGTTAGAAACTTCACAAAAGTAAGTTTCGGCGTTGCAGGGGATCTGTTTATTAAAATCGGTCCCGAATATCATCTGGTTATCGAGGGTGATAAAAGGATCCTCGATGAGATTGAAACAGTAGTCTCCGGAGACAGGCTTACCATTAAAAAGGATAACTGGCGCTTCTCGTTCAATAATGATGAAAGAGTGACCATAAATCTTACAATGCCCGAAATTGAAGGATTAGGTGTTTCAGGATCGGGAAAAGCCCAGATCATGGAAACGGTCGAAGCTGACAATCTGAGCCTGAATGTAAGCGGAAGCGGGAAACTCCTAACTGCAGGGCTGAACGTCGATGACCTGAATTGCGGAATTTCGGGCTCCGGTGATATAATACTTGGCTCGGGAGGAAGTATTGATAATGGACAGATCTCAATAAGCGGATCGGGAGGTTTTTCAGGTGAAGAGATAGAGATTGATCATCTGGAAGTCCATATCTCAGGAAGCGGCAATTGCAGGTGCAGAGCCGGAGATTCACTTGAGGCTCATGTTTCGGGAAGCGGTAATGTAACCTATATCGGGAATCCAAAAGTTGATGCCAGAGTCTCAGGATCGGGCCATGTGAGATCCAGATAGCAAAATTATTGTCGTATAATTTTGATCACGCCATTATTCTCAACTTTTATGACTGAGGATGGCGTTTTTTTTATGGTATCCGTCTGCCTGTATTTTACCACATAATCAGCCGACCGGATAATTCCTTCATCAATCTCTGAAAAATCAAGGGGTGATGGGGAGTCACTGCTGTTGGCCGATGTTGAGATAACGGGTTTTCTGAACTGTGTTATCAACTCATTGCAGAATTCATCATTGCAAATCCTGATACCAACTGAACCATCATCATTGCATACTCCGGGAGCAAGACTCCTGCCCTCAGGAAAAACTATCGTTATGGGTTTATCTGAAACGTCCAGAATACTGGCAGCGACATCGGGGATATTTCTGACATACCTCTCCAGCATTGTAAATCCGTTCACAAGGATGATGAGACTTTTACTTTCAGCTCTTTCTTTGATCCTGAATATCTTTGCAACAGCATCCGCATTTGTGGCATCGCATCCCAGACCCCAGATCGTATCGGTAGGATACAGAATAACTCCTCCCTTTCTGAGAGCAATTAAAGCTAAATTCAGATCTTCATTATAGTCCATTTAAGCAGTTTATTTCTGGGTTCCGTTCCCGAAATCAGTAAAAGCAATACCGGCGAAAATAATAAATTATCAAATGCAATTTGAAGTATCATCATAAATGAATTAATTTAATAGTGATACTTTTAAGGAAACCTTATCACCATTAATTATTAATCAGCCATGGTAAAAAAATCATTCTCAGTCACATTGCTTTTCATCACTGTTTCGATCGCTTCGGTTTCGCAGGAAGCATTAAAATACCAGTTGCCGCCTGATGAGATTGTCAGGATTGTCGATGCTCCGGTAACTCCTATGGTCTCGGTAAGTCCCGATAAGACAAATATCCTGCTGATCGAAAGACCACCGATTATTACAATAAGCGAACTTTCTGCTAGAAGAGTTAAGATTAGGAGGTCTCAGGATCAATCCTGCAACAAGCGGTCCGAGCAGGCAGACTTTCAACAAAGGATTTAAAATAATGAATATTGACGGTACCAATATCCGGGAGATACCAGGTTTACCTTTAAATCCGGATTTAGGATTTCCCCTCTGGACCGCTGACGGCAAAAAATTTGCATTCACAAATACTACTGAAAGTGACATTGAATTGTGGGTATGTGATATACCTGAAATGAAAGCATCGAAGGTAGCTGATCATCTGAATATGGTATTTGGCAGATCAATCAGCTGGCTGCCAGATAATTCAACCCTGATTTATTCTGTTATTGACCCTGAAAGAGGAAAGAGACCTGAGCGGAGCCCTGTTCCTGAGGGACCTGTAATCCAGGAAAACCTCGGGAAAGAGGGAGAGGCACCAACTTACCAGGATCTGCTGAAAGATCCGGTTGATGAAGCAGTCTTTGAATTTTATGCAAAGTCACAGCTTATGCTATGGGACGGAAACAGAAGCATCAGTCTGGGGGAGACAGCGATGATTACTGGTGCTGATCCTTCACCTGACGGCCGCTTTTTGCTGGTAACAATGATCAAACGTCCATTTTCATATATCGTACCTTATTACAATTTTCCTTCAGCTACCCAGATCTGGGATATCAGAGGCAATCTTGTGAAAACCCTGCTGGAGGAGCCTCTGATAGAAAATGAGCCAAGAGGTTATGATATGGTACTTCCGGGTCCCAGGTATTACGGATGGCGATCCGATAAACCTTCAGCAGTGTATTGGGTCGAAGCTCTTGATGAAGGAGATTTTAAAAAGGAAATGAAGTATCATGATCAGGTTTACATGCTTGAAGCTCCTTTTTCAGACAATCCTTTAAAATTCATTGCGACGGAATTGAGATTCAGCGGGATCACCTGGGGAAATGACAATTTTGCTTTGGTCTCGGAAGGATCATCCAGAACAAGGATGCGCCTAATCAGCTCATTTAAGCCTGTTGATCCGCAGAACTCAAAAAAGAAAATTCAGGAATTTAACAGTGATGACGGATATAATAATCCGGGCCGTTTTATGACTGATCTGAATATGTACGGGCAAAATGTGCTTTTATTTACTGACAAAGGGAAATCGCTGTTTCTTACGGGGAATGGTGCCTCACCCGAAGGCGACCGTCCATTTATTGACAAGTATGAGATTTCAACCGGCAAAACAACCCGGTTATGGCGTTCAGAAGCCCCTTATTATGAAACCTTTTCGACCATGCTGGATATTTCGAAGGGACTTATCCTGACAAACAGGCAATCAGTTACCGATGTGCCAAACTATTTCATCAGGAATTTGAAGAACAGGAAGATCTCACAGGTTACCAGGTTTGAAAATCCTTATCCCCAGCTTGCCGGTATCCATAAGGAGCTGGTAAAATACAAAAGAAATGACAGCCTCGATCTTTCATTCACATTGTACCTTCCCAAAGGTTATGATAAGGCAAAGAATGGCCCTCTCCCTACTCTTCTCTGGGCTTATCCCCGTGAGTTCAATGATCCGTCGGCTGCCGGACAGGTAAGCGGTTCCCCATTTACCTTTACAAGGATCAGCCCCTCATCAGCTCTTGTTTATGTCACCCAGGGATATGCGATACTTATGGATGCAGCTTTCCCGATAGTCGGAGTTGACGGCAGGGAACCCAATGATACATTTGTGGAACAGCTTGTTGCTGATGCCAGGGCTGCAATTGACAAAGGAGTTGAAATGGGAGTAACTGATCCTGCAAGAGTAGCGGTAAGCGGTCATTCCTATGGAGCGTTTATGACTGCCAACCTTCTGTCGCACAGCAGATTATTTGCAGCGGGAATAGCTGAGAGCGGTGCATATAACCGATCGCTTACTCCATTCGGATTCCAGAACGAAAGAAGAAGCTACTGGGAGGCTCCCGACATTTACAACCGGATGTCACCCTTCATGAATGCCGACAAAGTGAAAGATCCTATTATGCTAATTCATGGAATGGCCGATAATAACAGCGGGACTTTTCCGATTCAGAGTGAAAGGTATTATGCCGCTTTGAAAGGCTTCGGAGCAAATGTCAGGCTTGTACTGCTGCCGAACGAAAGTCACGGTTATGCAGCCCGAGAGACAATATTGCACAAGCATTGGGAAGTGCTTAACTGGATGAATAAATATGTAAGGGATAAGAAAAAATAGCATTAATTGATATCCTTTCTCTCTCTGATTGTTGAAAAAGAAGATTAAATTTGGTTTAGATTTTAATTCAGGTTCTTTTATATGAATTTTCTCTGCAGAATCAATGTTCCTTAACAATATTTTACTATGAGCAAATACATCTACTTAACCTGTACCCCTGAAGCGCTTGTTGCTTCGATGCTTCCTCCCGAGGGATTTGGATTGTATCTTTCAACCGGAACAAAGAAGCGGAATAAAAGCCAGACAATTTTCTTTGAGGTTGATCTTGAAAAGATCGAGGATCTTATTGACATGGACAGCCTGAATAAGAGGTGTGTTGCAAAAGAAGACGGTAGTCCTAAAAGTTCAGTTTATCTGTCGGTTTACAGGGTTCTTGAGACAATTCCCCTCGATGCCCTGAAATCCCTGTACCTGACCACTGATCACGGAGTTGTACTTGAACTTAAAAGAGCAAAGTATGATAAAAGTAAAGAATTGAAAGGTGCCCTTCATCTGTACCAGGAGTTAGATCCGGTCACACCTCTTGTTGCCAGTGAGCTTCCGCCGTCAGTATTTCTCAAAAGACTTACCGACGGTTCGATTCCGATTGTGATTCCCAAGCTTTTCTTTGTTGAATTAAAACTGGGTGAACTGGCGACAAATCCGCTTTATGGTTCAGCTGAACACCTTCCGTATTCAAATATAGGCCATCTCAGGGATTGTCTTGAAATACTGAGAGGCGAATACGAGAAACACATGAAGACTGTTCAAAGGATATTTTCCGGAGAGCTTTTGTACAGGACAATTGAAACAGGTTTTTATGTAGGGGAGAAGGATGATATCATTTTTTATCCTTATCCGGGTATGTCAGAGCTTGAAAACATCAACTACGAGTTCTTCAGAGCGATATAATAATTTAATTAATTCTTGAAAACAGGGTCTGGCAGTGGATTAAATTCCCCTTCCCATCGGGCAATTACTGCAGTTGCAAGACAATTACCCAGTACATTCACAGAAGTTCGTGCCATATCCATTAATTCATCAATGCCGAGTATAATATAAATCGGCCATGTCGGAAGCCCGAAACTGGCAGCTGTTCCTAACAGGATTACCAGCGAAGCCCTTGGCACACCTGCAACTCCCTTGCTTGTGAGCATCAGCGTAAAAACGATTAAGAGCTGTTTTTCCAGAGGCAGATGAATCCCTGATATTTGTGCAACAAAAATAGTTGCCAGTGAAAGATATAAAGTAGTGCCATCCAGGTTAAAGCTATAACCTGTAGGCATAACAAAAGCGACTATTTTACGCGGAACACCGAATTCCTCCATCCGCTCCATGGCGACAGGCAGAGCTGATTCGGAACTGGTTGTGGCGAATGCGATCACCACAGGTTCAGAGACCGCATTAATAAACCTTCGCAAAGGAATTCTGAATAAAAGTGCTACCGGGAGTAATACGACCAGCAGGAAGATGACCAATGAAACATAAAGGGTGGCAAGAAGCTTGAATAAATTAAAGAGAATATCCAGGCCCATGTGTCCAATACTGTAAGCGATTGCTGCAAAAACAGCAAAAGGCGCAAAGTACATTACCAATTGGGTAAACTTGAACATTGCCTCCGCCAGCGATTCAGTAAACCTGAGCATTGGTATTTTATACCTGTCTTTAATCATAGCGACGGCAATACCGAAAATGATACTGAACACAACGATCTGTAAAACCTGCCCTTCATAGATTGACTTGGCAATGTTTTCCGGGAAAATATGGAGGATTATATCAGTCCCGGTCTGGACAGGTACAGAAGGAACCTCAGCCTGATTTACAACATCAGGGACATTTACGCCGATGCCAGCCTTGCTGATATTGATAGCCAGCAGTCCGATGAAAAGGGCAATTGTTGAAACTATTTCGAAATATACCAGCGATTTCCATCCCATACGGCCAACCTGTTTCAGGTTTGAATGACCTGCTATCCCGACAACCAGGGTTGCAAAAATGAGAGGAGCAATGATAGTCTTTATCAAACGGAGGAATATCATACTGACCACCTGCATTTTAACAGCTATCTGCGGCAGGTCATAACCAAATTCAGCACCCAGGATCATACTGATCAGGATCCACGTTGTCAGTGACCTTTTATACAGAGCATACCCAACGAAAACCGCAATGGCGATCCATCTGAAGACCATTAAAACAATTTTGCTGATATAGAAGATATTATAATGGCTGACAATGGTTAGAAGAGAGACAATGAAAAGGGTTAAAAGCAAAATGAATAAGTAGCGTCGGGGAACCTTGCTGACTTTTGTCTTGTTTTTATCTGAATCAGGAGAGATCGGGGGCGTTATTGGCATAATATAATGTTATTAATACCGGTTCTGTAAACATAATTAAATAAATTGAATGATCGAATCAGGATTAATTCACAATGAACATTTACACAAACTATCCAAAGAATTCCATTTTTCATTTGCATTAATAAAAAACTGAATTAGTTTTGTAACGGCAATTTTTTTCCATTTCTAAACCTATCATTTTCTAATTAAAAAACACATATCATGATTAGTAGTATTTTTTGGATTGTGCCTGTCTCTGCACTCATGGCATTGCTGTTTGCCTGGATCTTCTACAGGAGTATGAAAGCCCAGGAAGAAGGGACAGACAAGATGAAAGAGATCGCATTGTATGTCAGGGAAGGCGCGATGGCTTACCTTAAACGCCAGTATTCTGTGGTCGCCAGAGTATTTGTAATTCTGGTTATCCTGTTAGCCATACTGGCATATTTTGGAATTCAGAATCCTTTTGTTCCTGTCGCATTCCTTACAGGAGGATTCTTTTCGGGTCTTTGCGGTTACCTTGGAATGAAAACTGCAACATTTGCATCTAACAGAACTGCCTGGGCTGCATCAAAGTCGCTCAACAAAGGACTCCAGGTTGCATTAAGGAGTGGTGCAGTTATGGGTCTTGTAGTCGTTGGTTTCGGACTGCTCGATATTGCAATTTGGTTCCTTATACTTAACGGGCTGGTTTTTACTCCCGAGAATATGGATACGGGATTGAAATTCCTCGGACTGACATTTGTACAACCCGGGACTACTGATCATGAGAAACTTATTGAAATCACGGCAGTTATGCTGACATTCGGTATGGGTGCTTCAACCCAGGCTCTTTTTGCACGTGTTGGCGGCGGTATATTTACAAAAGCTGCTGACGTGGGTGCTGACCTCGTCGGTAAGGTGGAGGCAGGTATTCCGGAGGATGATCCCCGTAATCCTGCAACAATAGCTGACAACGTTGGCGACAATGTTGGTGACGTAGCCGGGATGGGCGCTGACCTGTATGAGTCTTATGCAGGTTCTATCCTTTCAACTGCTGCTCTTGGAGCTGCATTGCCTGTTGTTGCCGGTGCAAGCGACATGCAGATGAAAGCTGTCATTGCACCAATGCTTGTTTCTGCAATCGGCATATTGCTTTCAATTGCCGGAGTATACATGGTAAGAACAAAAGAATCAGCTACCCCAAAAGTTCTTCTTCGTGCCCTTCTCCTTGGAACCGGTGGCAGTTCCGCGCTGATCCTTGTAGTTCTGGCAATCATGGCTGCTATCGATTGGATCACCTGGGGTGTATTCGGCGCTGCAGTATCCGGTCTGGTGGCCGGTGTTATTATTGGTCAATCAACAGAATACTTTACATCTGATGGGAATAAACCCACCCAGGGTATAGCAAAACAGGCTCTGCAGGGACCTGCCACGGTTATAATTGAAGGTATGGCTGTCGGTATGTTCTCTACATGGATCCCTGTTGTGACAATTGTCGGTGGCATAATAGCAGCTTATGGTTTTGCAGGCGGTTTTAATAATTTTGCTATGGGTGTATATGGAATCGGTTTTGCCGCAGTAGGGATGCTTTCAACACTTGGCATAACACTGGCAACCGATGCCTTCGGTCCAATAGCCGATAATGCAGGAGGTAATGCAGAGATGTCAGAGCTTCCAAAAGAGGTAAGAGAAAGAACCGATGCGCTCGATGGTCTTGGCAACACAACCGCTGCAACCGGAAAAGGATTTGCAATTGGTTCCGCTGCCCTTACTGCCCTCGCACTTATGGCCGCTTATATGGAGGAGGTCAGATTATGGCTGGGAAGACTTATCGATAAAGCTCCTGAAGGTTTCAAACAGATAGGAGATACGTTTTTCTACAACAGTTCCATGCCACAGGTACAGGATGGACAAGCTGCTGTAAATATTACAACTGCAACAATCAGGGACTTTGCCAATGCCTATGACCTCTCTCTTTTCAATCCTATTCTCCTCGGAGGTGTTTTCATAGGAGCAATGATGGCTTTCCTGTTCAGCGCAATGAGCATGAAGGCAGTCGGACGGGCTGCAGGTAAAATGGTAGAGGAAGTAAGGCGCCAGTTCCGTGAAATTCCGGGGATCATGGAAGGCAAAGCCAAACCGGAATATGCAAAATGTGTTGAAATATCTACTGCTGGTGCACAGAGCGAAATGCTTATACCTTCGCTGATGGCAATCGCTGTACCTTTGATTGTGGGTGTGATTTTTGGGGTTCCGGGTGTTATCGGGCTGCTGGCTGGCGGTATGAGTGCAGGCTTTGTGCTTGCAAGTATGCTGAACAATGCCGGTGGTGCATGGGACAATGCAAAGAAATTCATTGAACGGGGCAACTTATGGCGGTAAAAAGAGCGAGCCACACAAGGCATCTGTTGTTGGAGACACTGTTGGTGATCCTTTCAAGGACACCTCTGGTCCGGCTCTTAATATCCTTATAAAACTGATGTCGATGGTATCAGTTGTTCTTGCAGGATTAACAGTTGCATGGAGTATTTTCGCATAATCCGTTTAATTTTAAAATAAAAAAAGCTGCTTCCCGGGAGGCAGCTTTTTTAATAAATGAACATAATTACATTATTGATTTATCCTGAATAGCGTTTGAAAAGTATCTCAATACGAGTACCTTCATTCATTTTACTGTTAATATTAATAACTGCTTGATTGAGTTCCATTATTTTTGAAACCAAAGCAAGACCAATACCAAATCCCCCTATATATTTTACATTAGATGCTCTCTTAAAAGGCTTATAAATACTTTCAATTTCATTGTATGGTATGCCAATACCCTTATCAGTAATAACGATATTAATGAAATTATCTGAAATTACAAATTCCACACCAACATCCTCATTAGAAAATTTACATGCATTATCAAGCAGATTTTTAAATGCAATTTCAAGCATCCTGGAATTACCATTAATAATCAGTTCGTTCCCATCCTCAGGATATTGTATCTTTGGCACAATTTTACGTCCCTGATACTTGATTTTTACCAGATGAATGGCATTATAAACAATTTCATCAATTCGCACATTTGAAAAAACAACACTTTTATCTCTGTTAATTTGTGCTAACTCCAATAAACTGTTAAGAAGTGCATTAAGTTCTTTAAGGTCGCTGATTAATCCGGAAATATGGTCGATATATTCTTCTGGCTGTCGCTCCCTGCTTAAAAAATAATCGCTCTCGCCAATCATTACAGTTAATGGTGTACGCAATTCATGGGATGCATTTGAAACAAAATCTTCTTGATTCTTAAATGCAATTTCCAAATCGGAAAGCATTTCATTAAATGTTACCGACAACTGGTCTATTTCATCTTTTCTGTCTCCTTCGTTTAACCTGTTACTAAGCCTTAATGAGTTAATTTCTTTGACACTTTTTATAACCTGTGAAATTGGTTTGATAGCCTTCTTGGAGAATAAATATGAAAATAGTACTGATAACCAAACACTGAAAAGGATACTCCAAAACAAAATTTTTCGAAGTTCTGTTAAATTTTCAGTACGGGATTTATCAGATGCCATAATGAATACGCGATATATGTGATTGTCATAGATATGCTTGTAGTAAACACCATCTTTATCTGCAACTGAAAAATAATTCAAATTACTATTAGAAGAATTTACTAACGTTGCATTATTTGACAGATATTGAATATTATTACTATAAACCAGATTAAAAGCCGAATCAGTTATTGCCAGTTCTTCTTTTTCCCACAAAATTGTTGATTGTTGAATTTTTTTTAATAATGATGAATCAACTTCGACAACATTAATTAAGAGAGTTGCAGTATTTTTTGCACTATCGAGAAGGTTTTGTCTGAATTTGGCAAGTTGGCTTGTATATGAAAAATAATAAACAAGCACTGAAAAAAACAATAAGATTCCAGCGACAATAAGTGTGAACTGAAAAGATAGTCTTATTTTGATGTTCATTGCTTAAATTTCTTTGTCACTGCAATAAAATCCAAAACCAAATTTTGTATGTATTAATTTCGGCTCAAAATCCTTATCGATTTTCTTTCTTAAGTAATTAACATAAACATCAATAATATTAGTACTTGGGTCAAAATCGATTCCCCAGACTTGTTCAATAATAAATTCACGAGTAAGTAATTTATCTTTGTTTTTGAGGAAAGTCTCCAGCAATAAAGATTCTTTCACCGTCAAATCAATTTTTTTATTTGAACGTGTAACGGTTTTTGTGTTCAAATCCATTACAAGGTCGGCAATGCCAATCTTTTCAGAAATCATGAAATTAGAATCTGACCGCCTTATAAACACGTTTACACGTGCTAACAATTCTCTGAAATCAAAGGGTTTTACTATATAATCATCTGCGCCCACATCGAATCCTGCAATTTTATTATCAGGTGTTCCAAAGGCTGTGAGCATAATAATTGGAATGTTATTGTTTGTCTTTCGAATCTCTTTGCACAAATCATAGCCATTAATTAATGGCAGGTTTATGTCTAATATTATAAGATTATATTTTTTCTTTTCAACTAATTGTTTCCCATTATACCCATCATATGCAATTTCAGCATTGAATCCTGATTCTTCTAATTGTTTTTTTAATATATCAGCAAGCCGTTGTTCATCCTCAACGATTAATATGTTAATGTTCTCCATCGTGACCCTCCATTTTGTACAAATTTACGATATGAAAGGCAAGTAATCCAAGTTTAAGTAATTTCTAATAATTTTCTAATGATTTTTTAAACAGTAACAATATGATTCATTTTTAGATTTGCACTAATTGCGTAATCATCAATCCTTTTATATTATGAAACTGCCAAAATTATCGGATGGAATGAAGATTCTTCTGTTCTGGGTTGCAGTATTTGCTGCATTGATAATTCTCAAGATATTTTTCTTCCCCGGGTAGACAATGTGCACAATTAATATTGCCTGATTTATCTGATTTAAAATAAATGTGAAACATCCTGTTTACTTAGTGCTTTGTTTCTTCAGAAGGGCAGTTGTCAATATTAATTATCAGGCAGCTGCTTCTTTTTAATTGTCATAGCCATTTGCTCTCAAAACGAAACATTAAATTTACTAGTCAGCAAAATAATGAATGAAAGAAGTTTTTCATTTTTTGAAGAATTCATAAACGACAAATGATAACTCAAACAAAGTAATTGATGTATAATATTATCTCTCTTATTGGAATTGGGTTTAAAAGGCTTAAATACTTTAAACTTTCATAATAGAATACTAAGGATGCGTATCATCTCTAAAATAGAAATAAGTTTTAGGCGACTAATATTAAGATTGCCAAAACGAACATTGCTGATATTAATATGTATTTTAATTGGTATTGTGGCTGGTATTTCAGCGTTTCTTTTAAAGAGTTTATTGCAGACCGTTCATAATTTCATTGAACTTTTCAGTAATGAAGGTCTTTCAAACATTTTGCTTGTAATCACTTCCTGTTATAGGATTGTTTCTAACTGTTTTGTATTTCAGTATTTTTCATCCAAATGGATTTAAAAAAGGGATCAGCCAAATACTTGATTCAATAAAGAATAATTCATCTATTATTGAGCCAAACCAAACTTATGGACACATTCTTTCAAGTTCATTTACTATTGGATTTGGAGGTTCAGCAGGTTTCGAAGCACCAATTGTAGCAACAGGTTCAGCAATCGGTTCAAATATAGCAAGGTTTTTTAAAATTTCCGAAAATGACCGTACATTGTTATTAGCAAGTGGTGCTGCTGCTGGTATATCTGCAATCTATAACGCTCCTGTTGCAGGTGTTCTTTTTGCGATTGAGGTATTATTGGTAGACATGTCGGTTACAGCATTTATTCCATTACTTCTTGCAAGTGCAACTGCAGCAATAGTATCTCGGATATTATTCCAAGGGCAACTATTTGTATTAATAACAAGCCAATGGAAGTTACATGCTATTCCAATTTATGTTTTGTTGGGAATTATTGCTGGATTATATTCAGTTGTGATTATTCGCCAATCAATTAAGATAAATGAATTATTTAATCGTATCAACAACAAATGGATTCGTGTCGGTATAGGGAGTGTTATTTTATCAATACTAATATTGATATTCCCTTCTCTTTTTGGTGAAGGATATTTCTCATTGCAGTCTATTCTTAATCACCAATCCATATCGATACTTAACAATAGTTTAATTCGCATAAACAACAACTTCATCCTTATTCCAATTTTAGTCTTGTTGTTTGTAAAGATTTATGCAACAGGTATTACCATTTCGGCAGGTGGGAATGGAGGTATCTTCGCACCTTCTGTTTTTATGGGGGGGTTTCTTGGATATTTAATATCAGGCACAATAAATCTTACAGGATTGATGGAATTGAATACTGTCAATTTTACAGTAGCAGGAATGGCTGGTGTTTTATCAGGTGTAATTAAAATTCCGTTGACAGCAGTGTTCTTAATTGCTGAAATTACAGGTGGATATGTTTTGTTAATTCCGTTAATGGTTGTTTCGGCTATTTCATATTTTATATCTTCTTATTTTGAAAGTAAATCAATTTATACAAAAGAAATTGAGATGAAGGCTTAATAAAAATATTCAGGTGGAACTTCACAATATCTGTTATTATCACAGCACAACAGAAAATGATTATATCGCATTGTAAATGAACGGAGTTCCCCAAATTAAAAACCTTTAAATGAGAGCAATAGCAGGCATTCTTGCGTTTATGGCAATTGTAATGATAGCAATAATAATATTAATTAATGAATGTATTAAAAGGCGTAAAAACAATTTGAAATGATTATGGAAAGCAAAACATAATCAAACTATGGATATTTTTTTTACCATCGCCACTTTACATTTAACAGGCATTTTGATGGATCCATTATTGGAATTCAATAGTTATAGCAAAGCAGACCTCTGATTCAGGTTAAATTTATAAAATGAAACTGACAAGACTTTATAAGGAGTTTTTTAACAGTGAAAAGGCAGGGGGATTAATTTTGGTTTTTATGACAATCCTGTCACTGGGACTGGCAAACTCACCCTGGCAATTTACTTACACAAATTTTTGGAATCTGGAATTTGGTGGACATAGTATCGTGCATTGGATTAATGACGGACTAATGACCATTTTCTTCTTATTAATTGGGCTGGAGTTAGAACGGGAATTTTACAAGGGTGAACTTTCAAACTTTAAGAATGCAGTATTCCCAATATTTGGTGCAATTGGCGGTATGGTTTTTCCTGCTGGAATATTTCTAATATTTAATTTCGGCACAAGTGCTCAATCCGGGACAGGTATTCCTACGGCAACGGACATTGCTTTTGCAATTGGAATATTATCTCTTTTAGGTAATCGTGTCCCTGCATCATTAAAAATATTTTTGACTGCTTTAGCAGTAATTGACGATTTGGGTGCAATCATAATTATCGCTGTTTTTTATACAACAACCTTGTCATTCGTGAACGTCATCATCGCTTTTGCTGTATTTTGTTTTTTACTGCTAATCAATAGATTAAAAGTTCATAACTTAATTCCATATATAATTGGTGGTGTTGCCATGTGGTATTTTATGTCCAGTTCAGGAGTGCATCCAACTATAACCGGTGTTTTATTGGCTTTCGCAGTACCATTTGGTAACGGAAGTGAAAAATCGCCATCCTATCTCCTTCAACATTTCTTAGACAAACCTGTTGCTTTCCTGATTCTGCCCTTATTTGCATTAGCTAACACTGGTATTACAATAGATAATAATTTGATTCATGGTTTGGGGCAAAATTATAGTTTAGGCATTATGGCCGGACTGATAATTGGCAAACCATTGGGAATTTTGCTTTTTGCTTTATTCGGAGTAAGCATAGGTCTTTGCACACTGCCTTCAGATTTGAGATGGCGAAATATAATTGGAGTAGGTTTTATGGGTGGAATCGGATTCACTATGTCGATTTTTATCGGACTTCTTGCATTTGACATTCCAGAAATGATTAATACTGCGAAAATTGCGATTTTTATTGGTTCACTCATCGCAGGGACAATTGGTTTACTGTTATTGAGATTGACCCTTAAAACTCAAATTGTTGATGTGGATAATTACGAAGTGATTAAAGAAAATTAGCAAAAACTAAATTCCGTGGAACAACATATTCACTCTTTCCTACTATGGCTTATCCCGATAATTATTATAAAAATATGGGACTTTGCCTGGAAAATATTTGCATTGTTGAAAGCGGCAAGAAATAATCATATAGCCTGGTTTGTTTTTATCTTAATTTTTAACACAGCTGGGATTTTACCTATAATTTATCTTTTTATTACAAAGAAAGATTGACAGAATGCAATCTTCCACAAAAATCGATGACCAATGATAAAATCAAATCAATACAACTACTTTTCCTGGCTGGTTATCACCAATTCATAAAATTCAAATTTTTAATTTCCAACTAAACTGTCCATATTCATGGGGATATACAAATTTTGATGATATAAAATCTGTTGGGAACAGAATTCATGATTTTAAGAGTTGGAAGATCGATATGATAAGATTTACGGATACTGCTTTATCAAAAGTAAAACTTTTAAATTCTGCATTTTATTACCATGCTGCCGCGAAACAACGTTGGGACTTGATCCTGCAGATGCTGATGAACTTTTAACATTACTAAGCAGGCAGTTTTTTTAATATTCGTCAGGCAAATCTTTAAGCTGGGCAGCTGTAAATACCGGGCCATCCTTGCAGACATAATATTTCCCTACATTGCACCGGCCGCATTTGCCGAAACCGCACTTCATCCGATTCTCAAGTGTTGTATAGATGTTTTCATCCGGGAAGCCAAGTTTGGCAAGCACAGGGAAAGTATATTTTATCATTACCGGTGGGCCGCAGACTATTGCTATTGTGTCCTTTGACGAAGGAGCGATCTTTTCGACTATCGTCGGAACAAAACCTGTCTCCCCTTTCCAGTCGGGTGATTCGCCTCCGGGATCCACAGTTGTGACCAGTTTTACATCCTTGCGTCTTTTCCAATCCTCTAATTCGTTTTTATAAACAAGATCTTTTACGCTCCTGGCACCATAAATAATTGTCACGTCTTTGAAATTATCCCTCAGATCAAGCGTATTCCAGATAACACAGCGCATCGGAGGCAGAGCTATTCCTCCGGCAATGAAGAGCAGGTTTTTCCCTTTCCATTCATCAACAGGAAAAGTATTGCCATAAGGGCCGCGGAATCCAATTATACTGCCTTCCTCGCAATCCGAAAGAGCATTTGTTACTTTACCTGTCTGCCTGAAAGTGCATTCAATATATCCTTTGCGGGTCGGTGAAGAAGCAATACAGAAAGTTGATTCGCCCACTCCATAAACAGAGTATTCGCCAAACTGGCCGGCTCTGGAAAGTGAATTTATTTCCATCTTCCTCATTTATGAATTTCAGCATAAATGTTTTTACACCCGGAGCCTCAAAAGTGACCTTCTCAATCCTCATGAGGTATGGCATATATAAATTGTCCGTCATACAGTAACCTCCTGAATTGAAATTAAATGTTCCAGAATATTCATGTCAGCAGGGCATGCCCTGGAGCAGCGGCCACAGCCTGTACAGCCATAAACAGATAATCTGTCGGGCATGTATGAAAACTTATGCATGATGCGCTGCCTCCACCTTTGCGACTGCACATCCCGGGGATTATGTCCTGAAGTATGAAGTGTAAAAAGTGAAAATCCGCATGAATCCCAGCATCTGACACGCGATCCCGACTTGCCGTGTGCTTCGTCCTGGATATCAAAGCAGGCGCATGTGGGGCAGACATAAGCACAGGCTCCGCACCCGAGACATTTAAGTGATTGTTCAACCCATTGTCCGCTTTCAAAGAATTTTTCAAGCTTTTTCCTGATTTCCTCCTTGTTGAACATTACAGGAACTTCAGCAAGAAATTTTTCTTTCTTTATTTCGCCATCTTTTTCGAAAAGCCCTGATGCCAGTGTAACAACAGCAGATCCTTTTTCTGTCAGGATTTCTGCAAGATAATCTCCCTCTTCTCCAAGCTGTGTAAACAAAATATCACTGCCTTCTGTATTTCCCGGGATTTCCTCCTACCGAGGTACAGAAACAGTATTCATCTGACGCACTGCAGCTGAATCCCAGAACCGTCACATGCGATAAACGGTTGTTGTAGATCTCATCCTTATAATCCCAGTTGAATATTGCACTCAGCTCACCGATTCCCGTAGCGTCACATGGTCGCACACCCCAGAGTACAATATCAGGAAAATCCTTAGTATCAGTTCCTTTTACCGATATTCCTTCTCTGTTTTTGGTATAATCCAGTAATTTCTCAGTACGGGGAAATGCCACTTCTTTTGAAGACTGCGCAGTCTGAATATATCCGGTCGTAATTTCTGAAAAGCTTCCTGCCTCTTTAAATGTAACTTTGCTGTTCCTTAAGACAGGAGCATATATTACTTTATTGTTCTGCTTCAGGATATCGAAAAGCTTTTCCAGTGAATCTTTCCTGATTAAATGCCTGTCAATATTCATATCTTATTGTATAAAATTTTCCTTATCATCAGGTTTGTATGTCGACATAAGATGCTCTCCCTGAAGAGCAGGCTGATAACCTCCAAAGTTCGCTCTGGCATCTTCAATCATTCTTTTTGTCAGCAGGTTAATCGGAATCCCGAGTGGACAAGCGTTGAAACATGCGTCGCAGTCAATGCACCGTCCTGTGAGATGGATTGCTCTCATGATATGCCATTCAAGGTTCCCCAGCTCGTGTGAAGGAACCGGAATCCATTGAGGCTGGTTGAAATCAACGGTGCATCTGCTGCAATAGCACATCGGGCAGGCAGCACGGCAGGCATAGCACTTAAAGCATGGAGTGAGCTCATCGATCCAGAAGTTCCATCTTTCGGAAGGTGTCATCTTGTCAAGCTTATCAAGCTTCTCTTTGTAGCTTGCATCAATTTCAATCTGATACTGATGAACAAATGTCTCGACTTCCGCAAGGTTACCGAATTCCATCAGTTCGCTTCCGGGAGTAATCCCGAGAACAAGAAGATTATTGTCATTTACCTGGAATTCGGAAGCTAGCTGGATAATGCTTCTCATCACCGGCAATGTGGCTGCAATTGCCATCTTGCCTTTATCTTTCACTTCCCTTTTTGTAACATATGCTGCCAGATTCTGGACACACCGGCTGTCGAATATTAACCTGTCTGCATCTTCTGGTTTTTCAGCAAAAAGCGCACGGGTTTTGCCTGCAGTTCCCTGTTCATACCCGATAACAACCTTAACCGCAGAGGTTTCAAGAAGCTCTTTTGCCCGTTTTTTCAGATTATCCATGATTTTCTGTCTCCATTACAGGTTTCTTGGCAATATTTTTATAGTTATCATATGGTCCTAATTCGCGGATTGAAGCAACCGAAGAATTGACGATTTCAGCCCATCTGGCCCCTTCTGCGGCGGAAACCCATGAAAAGATTATTCTTCGGGTATCGATACCCATAAAGTCGCAAAGGGAACGGAACATGATCCACCTTCTTCTGGCATGGAAATTTCCGGAGGTGTAATGACAATCGTTGGGATGACATCCTGATATCATTATCCCATCGGCTCCCTCATCAAATGCTTTCATTAACAGCATATAATCAATTCGTCCTGTACATGGGAAACCGTACTATGCGAACATTTGAGGCATATTTAATGCGGCTGGTACCGGTAAGGTCTGCACCGGCATAAGTGCACCAGTTACAGACAAATGCCACAATTTTTGGTTCAAAATCAGCCATTAATAATCTTATTAATATTCATTTAATAAAGCCATAACTTCTGAATACATCTGCTCGTGAGTATAACCCTGTATATCTATCGATTTTGTGCGGCAGAAAGCAACACATGTACCGCAACCCTGACACAGACCCGGATTAACCTTTGCGACACTCTTTATCACCTCTCCGGCACGGTTTTTAATTTCCTCTTTTTCAATTGCCTGGTAAGGACATGCTGAAAGGCATAAGAAACAGCCAACACATGACGAATAAACAGGTGCGGCCTGACGGTTAACAACAGCGATAAGTGGTTCGCGTGTAAGTTCATCCTGTGAAAAGAGACCTGCAACTTTAACAGCAGCTCCTGAGGCCATCGATACAGACTCAGGAATATCCCTCGGTGCCTGGCATGCTCCTGCAAGGAAAATTCCTGCAGTATTTGTCTCGACCGGTTTTAGTTTCGGGTGAGCCTCAGCAAAGAAATGATAAGAATCGTAAGATACATGAAGTTTCTGAGCAAGCTCTTCAGCTCCCTCGTTGGCAACACCGGCAGTTGCAAGAACTACCATATCTGCCTCTATCTCCACAGGAATACCTCCCAGTAGTGTATCAGCTCCTTTCACTATGAGCTTTCCATTCTTTTCATAGATCCTCGATACCCTGCCCCGTACATAATTAACTCCATCCTCCTCAATAGCTCTTCTTACAAACTCCTCGTACATTTTTCCTCCTGCCCGGATATCCATATAAAAAACATATGATTTTCCACCGTGCACTTTATGCTGATAAAGCATTGCGTGTTTGGCAATGTACATGCAGCATATCTTTGAGCAGTAAGGAATTCCTTTTGCCTCATCCCGCGAACCAGCACATGCAAGAAAGACAATCTTCTCAGGGATCTTTCCGTCGGAAGGCCGGCGAATCTCACCTAATGTCGGACCAGAAGCAGATGCCAGACGTTCAAACTGAAGCCCGGTGATGACATCGGGATATTTGCCATACCCATATTCAGGGAAAAAATCTGTTTGTTTGACAGTAAATCCGGTTGCAATGACAATTGCCCCGATTTCAACTTCGATAATCTGATCTTCCTGATCGAACCTGATCGCCTGTGTAGGACATACCTTTTCACATACACGGCATTTACCTTTGATATAATAAGTGCAATTGATCCTGTCGATTACAGGTTTGTTTGGAACTGCCTGCGGGAAAGGAACATAAATTGCTGTACGGGTACCTAGTCCCTCATTAAACTCACTAGGGATCTTTTTGACAGGACATTTAGTTGTGCATAAACCACAGCCTGTGCAAATTTTCTCATCAAGGCTTTTTGATTTCCTGCGGATTTTTACCTTGAAGTTGCCAATGAATCCCTCAAGGCTTTCAAGTTCAGCATAAGTATATAATGTAATATTAGGATGTTGAGCCACCTCGACCATTCTCGGTGTTAAAATACATTGCGAACAATCAAGCGTGGGAAAAGTTTCTGAAAGCTGGGACATGTGTCCGCCGATTGAAGGGTCTTTCTCGATAAGAATAACTTTATGACCTGCATTTGCAATGTCGAGACTGGTTTGAATGCCTGCAATACCGCCTCCGATAACAAGTGCTGTTTTTGTAACAGGAACTTTAATTGCGTTAAGGGATTGGTTGTACTTCACTTTCTCAACAAGGATTCTTACAAGGTCGATTGCCTTTTCGGTAGTAGCTTCCCCTTTTTCATGTACCCATGAGCAATGTTCCCTGAGGTTTGCCATCTCGCACATGTAAGGATTCAGTCCCGCTTCAGCACAGGCTTTTCTGAAGGTAGGTTCGTGCATTCTCGGAGAGCAGGATGCTACGACTACACCTGTCAGCCCCTTTTCAACAATAGCATTCTTTATTATACTCTGTCCGGGATCTGAACACATATATTTATAGTCGACGCTGAAAGTAACGCCATCATACCTGCCTGCAGTTTCGGCGACCTTTGTACAATCGACAGTAGCGCTTATGTTCTCCCCGCAATGACAAACAAATACTCCTATTTTTGACATAATATAGGTAGAATATACATTTTAATAATCAAACAGTTACTTTGACAAAATGCCTCTGCAATCCCAGGGCTTTTCTGTCGATTCCGACAGCAAGGCCTATTGCCTGGGTTATGTAAAGGACTGGAATATCAACTTTTTCCCCGAGGTAAGAATTAATTGAATCCCGTCGCATATCCAGGTTAGAGTGACACATAGGGCATGCTACAATCATTGCTTCAGCGCCCCTGTCTTTTGCATCACCTATGATCTTTCCCGATAACCTCCCGACCGAGCTTGTCCTGGATACAGATAATCCTGCACCGCAACATTCGGTTTTATATGCCCAGTCAACAGGTGTGGCGCCAATCTTCAGCATCAATTCATCCATTGTTTGCGGATCTTCTTCGCGATCGAAATTCAGTATCTCGTGCGGTCTTACAAGGTAGCATCCATAATAGCACGCCACTTTATGATCAAAAGGTTTTATAACACGACTTTCAAGAACCGGAGTTACATACTTATCAATCATCTGGATAATGTTAAGTATGGTTACATTTCCTTTAAATTCCAAGTTGTTGATTTCAGAAATCCTTGCTTTCAGCGCCGGATCTTTTAACAACTCATGCCTGGTAACTGTAAGCCTGCTGTAACATGCGGCACAGGGGACAACAATTTCTGTAAGCCCTTGTTTCTCGGCGAGAGCAAGTATCCGTGCAGGCAAAGCAAGCGATAATTCCCTGTTAAGATTATGCGCTGCTGTTGCTCCGCAGCAATTCCAGTCCGAAATCTCCTGAATTGCAATATCGAATGTTTTGGCTACAGCAAGAACCGATTCCGCATATTCGCGCGAAGATCCTTTCAGAGAGCAGCCGGGATAAAATCCGAGAGTCATATCTTTATTTTTAATTTTTCTTTACAGTTTTCCTGAAAATCGAAGCTATCCCTGACCGGTCATGTATCAGTTCAGGAAAGATATTCAGCTTGCCACGTTTCAGCATTTTAGGTGCAAGGGCTAAATCATCAAGGATTTTTAATGTTCTCGATTTATAATCAGCAAATAAACCTATCTCATACAATCTGCCGGTGTATCTTATGGAATCAAGAAATGATTTATGAAAAGCCACTATCTCTTTTGCTTTTGGATTTGATTTTCTTTCCTTTAAAGCTTTTTCTCTTAAAAAATCCATCATCTTCGGAATATCTATGCTCATCGGGCAACGGGCAAAGCACATCTCACATGTCAGGCAGACCCAGATAGAAAAGGAACGCAGGACCTTCTCTTCCATTTCTTTATTTCCCGTCTGCAACATTCTCATTACAAGACTGGGCGGATAATCCATCTCTTCCGATAGCGGACATCCGGCCGAACATTTTCCGCACTGATAGCACCTGCTTACTTTAACTTCGGTCTGGTCGAAAACTTCTGAACCAAGTCCGGCAGGTATTGAATGGTGAAGATCTGAACTCATTTTATTATAAAATTAATTTCTAAAAGAGAGGGACATACAAAAGGCTGAAAAATAGTAATTAAAATCCAGAAAATAATATGAAATATGTCATAATGCCCGCAGACCCGACGGCTGAATTTAAAAATGGATAACCTTAACAAAAGCAGCTAACCTGACAATAATAATTAATAAAATATATTCACTTTAGTTAAGTGACAATTATCACTACATTTTACTGTTAATAATTTCAAAAAGAATAAAAGAAGTTATATTTTTGTCCGGCTTTAAAATAAAACTAAAACCTGGTTTTATGAATAATGAATGGCTTGTACTCTTTTTCATGGTGGGCGCAATATTTGTCGGGCTTAGTCCTTGTCCTGTCAGGAATAATTGCACCCAGATCAATAAATCCTCAGAAATTTGAGCCATACGAATGTGGTATTCCGACCCAGGGAGTTACCTGGCTTCAGTTCAATGTCGGGTATTATCTTTTTGCGATCCTGTTCCTGGTTTTTGATGTTGAGACAGTTCTTGTCTTTCCATGGGCAGTTGTAATGAAAGAGGTCGGGATGACTGCTTTTATTGAAATACTGATTTTCTTTCTTATTCTGGGTCTGGGATTACTGTATGCCTGGGAAAAACATGCTCTTATATGGGAATAAAAGGAATGAAGAAAGAGGAGTTCAAAGACAATGAAAGTCTTGATCTTCTAAAAGAATCCGGTACAAATATCCTCCTGGCAACAATTGATGATGTTATAAACTGGGGAAGAAAGAATTCCCTGTGGCCTCTGACTTTTGCCACCAGCTGCTGCGGTATTGAAATGATGGCAACAGGTGCCCCGCGTCACGATTTTGCCAGGTTTGGAATGGAGGTTTACCGTGCCAGTCCCCGTCAGGCTGACGTTATAGTTGTTGCGGGCACGATAGTCAACAAAATGGCTCCGGTACTGAAGCGTCTTTATGATCAGATGTCTGAACCCAAATATGTTGTGGCAATGGGTGCATGTGCCATTTCGGGCGGTCCATTTTTCCTTAATTCCTATAGTGTTGTTAAAGGTGTTGAGCATATAATTCCTGTTGATGTTTATGTGCCCGGATGCCCTCCCCGGCCTGAAGCTTTGATATATGGAATGCTTCAGCTTCAGCGGAAGATAGAAACTGAAAGCATCATATCAAGGAAAAAACGCAACGCATCGCACGACGTCAAATGATCTGATCTCTTTTATAATATGGATAAAATACAGTTAGGAGAACTTATAAAATCGTTCGATAAGGATATTGAGATACGAGACGGGAAACAGTTTACAGAAGTTACTGTTCCTGCTTTAAAGTTATACCATCTGGCCCGGCTGCTGAAAGATAACGAGGAGACAAGCTTCGATTTTCTGTTTTGTCTTACAGGAGTGGATTATGGTCAGGATCTTGGAGTGGTGTACCACCTCCGGTCAACTAAGCTGAATCATAGTCTGGTATTAAAAACACGAACTTCGGACAGAGAGAATCCACGGTTCGATTCAGTAGCTGACATCTGGCGGACCGCTGAATTTCATGAGCGTGAAGTATTCGATCTTTTAGGGATCAGGTTTTCCAATCATCCTGATCTGAGAAGATTCTTCCTTAGCAGTTCATATGGTTTCCCTTTAAGAAAAGATTTTGTTGATGATGTAAATGTCGTTACGAAGAAGTAGTTTATGGAAGAAGCTGTAAAAGAAATAATTGACGAAAACCAGGAATATGTCATCAACATGGGGCCCCAGCACCCGTCGACACATGGTGTGCTTCGTCTTGTTGTTTCGCTTAAAGGTGAGATTGTAAAGAATGTTGAGCCCCATATCGGATATGTTCACAGAGGGATCGAAAAAATGTGCGAAAGTATTACCTATCCCCAGATAATTCATCTGACCGACAGGATGGATTATCTCTCAGCACATATTAATAATGAAGCTGTTTGCCTGAACGTCGAAAAAGCTCTTGAAATTGAAATCCCCGAAAGAGTAAAGGTAATACGCACTATAATGGCAGAGCTGACACGTATTCAGTCGCATCAGCTTTTCTGGGCAACATTCGGGATGGACCTTGGCGGACTTACCTGCTTCTTTTACGGGCTGCGCGACAGGGAAAAAGTGATGGATATATTTGAAGAGACCTGTGGTGGCCGTTTGTTGCTCAGTTATAATTGTCCCGGAGGTTTGATGTACGATCTTCATCCAAATTTTCAGAAACGTGTCAAAGAATTTATTAAATATTTCAGAAAGACCCTGCCGGAATATGATCAGCTTCTGACCGGCAATGTTATTTTCCGGGAGCGCACAACAGGAATTGGCCGATTATCACTGAACGATGCAATATCCCACGGGATTACGGGTCCTGTGGGCAGAGCTTCAGGATTCTCATGTGATGTCAGGAAATATGAACCATACAGTGCTTATGACAGGGTGAAATTCAATGAAGTTCTTTTTGATGACGGAGATACTTTTCACAGGTACCTGGTAAGGATGGAGGAAATGAAAGAATCAATGAATATCATTGATCAGCTAATCGATAATATACCTGAAGGACAGTATGCTGTCAAAATGAAACCTGTTATCAGGCTTCCTGAGGGTGAATATTATCAGAGAGTTGAAACAGCACGCGGCGAACTTGGTGTATATATAATAAGTGACGGAAATAAAAATCCATACAGGGTCAAGTTCCGTTCACCGAATTTTGTCAACCTTTCGGTACTTAATATGATCACAAAAGGCTTTAAGATCGCTGATCTGGTTGCAATAAGCGGCTCGCTTGATCTGATAATACCGGATATTGACAGGTAAAAGGAGGTGTGAGGAATGAGGTAGTGAGGTATGAGGAATGAGGAAGAAAAAAGTTCCACTTTTGGGAGAGACCAGGGGTGGGTTAAAGAAAGATAAAAGATAAAAGCAAAAGTATAAAAGTATAAAAGTAAAAAGTTATATATATGCCATTTGATCTTTACGATTTTACTTCTCTGACGCAATGGATCGACACGGGTCTTCGCAATGCAATGTCGCCATTCTGGACAGTAGTCATTGAGATGCTTATTGTAGGTGTATTGATCCTGATCTTCTATGCAATTGTTGGGTTGTTTCTCGTATATGCCGAACGCAAAGTATGTGCATTTATGCAGAACCGGCTCGGGCCGAACAGAGTTGGTCCTTTCGGAATGTTCCAGACAATTGCTGACCTTTTGAAGTTGTTGTTCGTGGAGCTTATACCGATTAAGAATGCTGACAAGTTTTTGTTTAACCTTGCTCCGTTCATAGTTATAATAGCCTCTTTCATGGCAATAGCCGCAATCCCCTTTGCCAAAGGCCTTCATGCGATCGATCTGAACATAGGAGTTTTCTATGTTATTGCAGTTTCGGCAATGGGTGTGATCGGCGTTCTGCTGGCAGGATGGTCGAGCAACAATAAGTATTCCCTGATCGGGGCAATGAGAAGCGGAGCTCAGATAGTCAGTTATGAACTGTCAGTCGGTCTTTCACTTATTACAATAGTTGTACTTGCAGGTACGATGCAGCTTTCTGAAATTGTGGAGGCTCAAAGCACGGGATGGTTCATCTTCAGAGGTCATATTCCGGCATTTCTGGCATTTGTGATTTTCCTGATCTCAAGCACAGCGGAAACTAACCGCGGACCTTTCGACCTTGCGGAAGCTGAATCGGAGCTTACTGCCGGTTATCATACCGAATATTCAGGGATCAAATTTGCCTTTTTCTTCCTGGCTGAATATATGAATATGTTCATTGTAGCATCAATCGCTGCAACAGTGTTTCTTGGAGGATGGATGCCGTTCCATGTCGGACACTGGGACGGATTCAACCATGTTATGGACTTCATACCACCGTTTATCTGGTATATCTTAAAGACATTTTTTGTGATCTTCCTGATGATGTGGTTCAAATGGACATTCCCGCGGCTGAGGATCGATCAGCTGCTGACGCTTGAGTGGAAATACCTGTTGCCCATAAACCTTGTGAATGTGCTTATAATGGCATTCATTGTTCTTATGGGCTGGCATTTTTAAAAGATAAAAGATAAACACCTTCGCTAAAGCTACGGTGGACGAAGAAAGTAAAAAGATAAAAGCTAAGATAATCCTATAAGTTCCCCTCCAGGGAGGGGTTAGGGGTGGGTTTAGAAAAGTTAAAAGTACAAATATATATCTCTGAATGAGAAGTATAATAAATTATCTGAAGGAAATAGCTACTGGGAGTCTGGTCGCTTTTAAAGGGAATGAAAGTGACAGGGTACTATTTTTTTCATCCAAAGAAAATCGTTACCCAGAAATATCCGAATAACAGGAAAGAGCTGGTAATGTTTGAAAGGTTCAAGGGCGAAGTTGTTATGCCCCATAATGAAAATAATGAACATAGATGCACAGGTTGTGGTATTTGTGAAATAAACTGCCCGAACGGAACAATAGAAGTGATCTCAAAAACCATAATTACCGAAGACGGTAAGAAGAAAAGAGCCATAGATAAGCATATTTACCGTCTGGGAATGTGTACATTCTGTGCATTGTGCGTAAAAAGCTGTCCTTCAAATGCACTTGCTTTTTCGCAGGAGTTTGAGCATGCTGTTTTTAACAGGGCTCTCCTGATAAAAGTACTTAACAAAGCTGGTTCACAATTAATGAAAGGAGTAGAGTGATGACCTCTAATCAGATAATGTTTGCCATATTTTCTGTCGTGATTATAGTTTTCTCAATACTGACAGTTACAAGCCGTAAGATATTAAGGTCAGCAGTTTACCTGCTCTTTGTACTTGTATCGACAGCAGGTCTTTATTTTATGCTGAATTACCAGTTTCTTGCTGCTGTTCAGCTGACGCTTTACGCGGGAGGTATTGTCGTGCTGATCATCTTTTCAATTCTTCTCACAAGTCATATCAACCAGAAATTTGAACCGGTAGGCTGGAAAAAATCCCTGTTTAGCGCACTTGCAGCAATTTCCGGTGCATTTCTTTCAATAATCACAATCCTCGACTACAAGTTTTCTGCCACAACCGAAGCTGCAAAGGAAGTTGATATGCGTCTTATTGGCAAAAGCCTTTTATCGGTCGGGAATGATGGTTATGTGCTTCCTTTTGAAGTAATTTCTGTTCTGCTTCTTGCCGCGATGGTAGCTGCAGTTGTTATAGCAAAAAAAGGCGGACCAAAAAAGGCTGATTCCCAAACTCTAAATCAATAAAAGATGAATACAGGTATCCCGTTACAGTATTTTCTCATTCTGGCCACAATGATGTTTTTTGTGGGAGTCTATGGTTTTCTGACCCGCCGTAATCTGATCACCATTTTAATGTCAGTTGAATTGATACTTAACTCAGTAAATATCAATTTTCTGGCGTTTAACCGTTATCTCTATCCCAATAAACTGGAAGGACTTTTTTTCAGCCTTTTTGTTATAACTGTCGCTGCGGCTGAAGCAGCAGTGGCAATTGCCATCATTATTAATATTTACAGGCGGTTCACGACCATCAATGTTGAAGATGTTAATGAGATGAAATATTGAATATTATATACTTAGGAAACAATAAATATGATTAGTTTCAGCTATACCATCTGGATCCTTATTATACCCTTCTTAACGTTTGTTCTGCTTGGTCTTGCAGGACATAAGTTAAAGCCCAGGTTATCAGGTCTTCTGGGTACAGGCTGTCTGGCAATAATTACAATATTATCCTTTATCACGGCTTATTTTTACTTCTTCCGGAGTGAACAGATTGGAGGTGCCTATCAGAAGATTTCCGCAATTAGCATCACATGGCTGCCTTTAACTGATAAGCTCCATATCGATATAGGTGTACTTCTTGATCCGATTTCAGTCATGATGCTTGTTGTTATAAGTATAGTATCGCTTATGGTCCATATTTACAGTCTTGGTTATATGAAAGGTGAAAGAGGCTTCGAACGTTTTTTTGCTTTTCTTTCCCTGTTCACTTTCTCTATGCTCGGACTGGTTGTAGCAACAAATATCTTTCAGATGTATATTTTCTGGGAGCTTGTTGGCGTGTCATCATATATCCTGATAGGATTTTATTATCAAAAGCCTTCGGCAGTAAGAGCATCAAAAAAAGCATTTATTGTGACCAGATTTGCCGATCTTGGTTTTCTGATCGGCATTCTGATTTTATCGTTTAACACAGGAACATTCGATTTTATTACTCTTACCGATCCCAATGGGCCGGCAATTGCACAAGGAAGCGGCATAAGCTTCATGGGACTGTCGGTAATGACATGGTCGATGATCTTTGTCTATATGGGAGGAGTCGGAAAATCAGCAATGTTCCCGTTTCACATCTGGCTTCCTGATGCCATGGAAGGTCCCACACCGGTTTCAGCTTTAATTCATGCTGCTACAATGGTTGTTGCAGGAGTTTACCTGGTGGCGAGGATGTTCCCGATTTATGTCTTTTCCGCACCTGTCGCCCTTGAAGTAGTAGCATATGTAGGGGCATTCTCTTCTCTTTTCGCTGCAATTATAGCATGTACCCAAACCGATATAAAAAGGGTTCTGGCTTATTCCACCATGTCGCAAATTGGCTATATGATGCTGGCTCTGGGTGTTTCAGGCTATGGCGGTCACGAAGGATTAGGTTTTATGGCATCAATGTTCCATCTGTCAACACATGCTATGTTCAAAGCTTTACTGTTCCTTTGCGCGGGTGCAATAATACATGCAGTTCACAGCAATTACATGACAGATATGGGCGGACTTCGGAAGTACCTTCCCATCACACATCTGACATTTCTTATTGCCTGTCTTACCATTGCAGGGATTCCGCCTTTGTCGGGGTTCTTCAGCAAGGATGAAATACTTGCTGCCGCATTGCATCACAACAAATTCTTATTTGCAGTAGAATATGCCGTTGCAGGTCTTACAGCATTTTATATGTTCAGGCTTTATTTCAATATTTTCTGGGGAAATGAGATCCATTACCATCATACACCTCACGAGGCTCCCTCAACTATGACCATACCCTTGATTGTTTTAGCTGCAGGCTCGGCATTTGCCGGTCTTATTCCATTCAGCAGGCTTGTCACTTCTGATGGTAAACCTTTCGATTCAGAAATTGAATGGGCAGTTGCGATCCCGTCGGTGCTTATTGGCCTGGCCGGAATTGGGGTAGCTTTTATTATGTATAGTAAGAAAACTGAGATCCCTGATAAGCTTGCAGCCACCTTCAAATACACCTATAAATGGGCATATAACAAGTTTTACATTGACGAGATATATCTTTTTATTACTAAAAAAATCATTTTCAGATATATATCAGAGCCCGTAGCCTGGTTTGACAGGCATATTGTTGATGGAACTATGAATGCCATAGCATCTGTTACCCAGATTGTCTCTTTCAGGATCCGCGGATTCCAGTCGGGTCAGTTGCAGAAGTATGCATTTGTGTTTGTTACAGGTGCAGTATTGCTTGTTTTAATTTTCATTTACCTGTGGCAATAAATAAAGAAAAGTAAGTATACTATGGATATTTTATCATTGTTTGTCGTAATTCCGATCCTGACCATTACCGGTATAATTTTAGTAAGGGATATCAGAAAGGTCAGGCTGGTTGCAGCAGCAGGCATGGGATTACAGCTGATATTATCAGCTGTCCTGATCTACCTGTATGTTTCTGCACGACAAGGCGGTGACACTGCTGAAATGCTCTTTGTGAAAGATATTGTATGGTTTAAAAGCCTGAATATTCATTATACTGTAGGGGTAGATGGAATCTCCGTATCAATGATTGCCCTGACCTCCCTGGTAGTCTTTGCCGGTATATTTGCATCATGGGAAGTGGATTTTCTGACAAAGGAGTTTTTTGTATCACTGATTCTTCTTGCATCAGGGGTGTTTGGATTTTTTATTTCTCTCGATCTGTTTACTATGTTCCTCTTTTATGAGCTTGCTGTTATTCCTATGTATCTCCTTATTGGAATCTGGGGGAGCGGTCCGAAGGAATATTCAGCAATGAAACTTACCCTGATGCTTATGGGAGCCTCAGCACTTCTTCTTCTGGGAATTCTGGGAATTTATTTCAATTCAGCTCCTGACGGCGGACAATTAAGCTTTAATATTCTTGAGATATCAAAAGTAAACGATCCCGATGTCGGCCCAATACCTGTTTTTCCCGTTAACATTCGTGGGATTCGGAGTACTTGGTGCATTGTTCCCGTTTCATACCTGGTCGCCCGATGGACACTCTTCTGCTCCAACCGCTGTTTCAATGCTCCATGCAGGTGTTCTGATGAAACTGGGTGGTTATGGTGCATTCAGGGTGGCTATTTTCCTCATGCCCGAAGCTGCTCACGAATTATCATGGATCTTCATAATTCTTACCTCAATAAGTGTTATTTACGGAGCATTTGGAGCAATAGCACAGAAGGATCTTAAATATATCAACGCATACTCGTCAGTAAGCCATTGCGGACTTGTGCTTTTCGCAATTCTTATGATGAACGAGACTGCAATGAACGGAGCTATAATTCAGATGATCTCACATGGTTTGATGACAGCCCTTTTCTTTGCTCTGATAGGGATGCTTTATAGTCGCACACATACCAGAATGATAAATGAGATGGGAGGCTTAATGAAGGTCATTCCATTTCTTTCCGTGTGTTACGTAATTGCAGGTCTGGCTTCGCTGGGTCTTCCGGGGCTAAGCGGTTTTGTTGCTGAGATGACCATTTTTGTTGGTGCCTTCCAGCACCCCGATCTGTTCCACAGGATTGTAACGATTATTTCTGTCACATCAATTGTAATAACGGCAGTTTATATTCTGAGAGTAATTGCTATTCTTCTGCTGGGACCCACTATAAATGAACACTATGAGCATTTTACTGATGCAAGATGGTACGAAAAAGTATCTGCAGTAACTCTGATAAGCTTCGTTGCAATTATAGGGCTTGCACCATATTGGCTCTTTTCAATGATTGGTTCAAGTCTTCAGCCTATTATTAACAAGATTCTGGCTTTTAATCTTTTTTAATTATGACCGGAAAAGACTCCGCATAAATTGATAATATGAGTTTGACAAATTTCTTACTGATGCGCCACGAATTACTGCTTATTATAGCAGCCCTGCTGGTACTTATGGCTGAAATTTTCCACGACCCGGCGAAAAAGAGATCAATAAATTTATTTTCAGTCGGATTGTTTGTTGTTATTACAATCATCGGATTTCTGCCTTTACCATCAGGTTCCCTTTTCGGAGGAATGTACCAGGTTACAGATACCAGGCTGATAATGAAAAACATTCTGAACATCGGTGCATTATTGGTTTCGATACAGTCAGTAACATGGCTCAATAAAGAAGAAAATTCTGAAAAGATCAGTGAATATTACATTCTTCTGATGTCAACTCTTATTGGTATGGATTTTATGATTTCAGCAGGCCATTTTTTAATGTTCTATATCGGTCTCGAACTTGCTACAATCCCGATTGCAGCACTGGCTGCTTATGACAGATACAGCAACAAATCGGCTGAAGCAGGGATCAAGTTAATATTGATCTCGGCTTTATCATCAGGTATTCTGCTTTATGGATTATCGATGATTTATGGAACGACAGGAACTTTTTATTTTAATGAAATTGCGAAACTGTTTGTTAATGACAATCTTCAGATCCTCGGATTTATTTTCTTTTTTACAGGCATGGCATTTAAGATCTCGATTGTCCCATTCCATCTCTGGACAGCCGATGTTTACGAAGGAGCACCGGTTAATATAACTTCATACCTGTCAGTTATTTCAAAGGGAGCTGCTGTATTTATTTTCATCATCGTGCTGTTTACTGTTTTCCCTGTAATTATTGCAACCTGGCAAAAAATAATTTATGTTTCCGCTGTACTGACAATGACCATCGGTAATCTGTTCGCTATACGTCAGCAGAACCTTAAAAGATTTCTTGCATTTTCCTCTATTTCACAGGCAGGTTACATACTTCTGGGATTTATCGGCGGAAATCAGCTGGGAATGGCATCGGTGATCTACTATATCCTTGTTTACATTTTCTCAAACCTTGCTGCATTTGGGGTAGTGGCAGCAATTTCAAATGCCAAAGGAAAGGAGACTATTGATGAATATAACGGACTTTACAGGACTAATCCTGGATTGAGCCTGATTATGCTTATTGGCCCTGTTTTCTCTTGGAGGCATACCTCCTTTGGCAGGTTTCTTCGGCAAGTTTTTCCTTTTTACAGCTGCAGCTCAGAAGGGTTTCTACATCCTGGTATTAATTGCTGTTTTGAATACGATAATATCCTTATACTATTATCTGCTTGTTGTAAAAGCGATGTTCATTAACAAAAGTGATACTCCGATTGAAAAATTCAGCAGCGATTTTCCTACCCGCTTTGCTCTCGGTATTTGTGTTGCAGGTATTGTTATTACAGGATTTGCCAGTATTATCTTTGAGGTTATAAAGAACATTAGTTTCGGAATTTAGTCATAAATTCAATACTTTATGACTTTAAATAATGCAAAACATATTGTAGGTGAAATAGATGGTGTACGTTGTACCATTGTTGAATCAGGTATCACACTCGATCGGCTGGCTTTTCTGACCGACCTGCTTCAGTTTAACAACTTTGATGTAAAGGAAATGAAAGTACCTTCAGAAGTGGAAGGTGAGGAACCTAAATACACTATCGGTGTTACTGATCTTATTTTTAATCCTGTTTTTGCAGTTTATGAACGCAGTCTTAAAACCAGGGAGGGTAAAATCGTAACTCCGGCTTACTGGAAGAAGGGGTATGATGACTGAATCTGGCTTATAATTACATCTTATTCAATACCCGAATAGAGCTTTATGAACTGAACTCTTTCGACAGCAGCAGGATTTTCAAGGTTTTTCTGACTTAACATGCCGCGGAATGAATCTACTGTTTCAAATTTGTGATTTCTCATCCAATCAATTGTATTCATCAGTATCTCAGGAATAACATCGAGTCCTTCTTTATATAGAACTGAAGCAATCTGAACTGTTGTAGCACCTGCCAGAAGCATCTTGATAAAAGCTTCATGATCATGGACTCCGGTAGATGCAGAAAGATCACATTCTACATGTCCTGACAGTATTGAGATCCATCGGAGTGTACGGGAATACTCTTCTTTTGAACTGAAAATAGGTCCATGACTTAAACCAATTTTGTCGATATTATAATCGGTATTATATGGTCTGTTGAAAAGTACCAGACCCTTTATCCCGCTTTCAGACAGTTTCCTGACTGATTGAACCATCGATGAAAAATAATATCCGATCTTAACTGCAACAGGCATATCGACGAAGTTCCTTACTTCCCTGATAATATCAAAATAAATTCTCTCATTATCCTCCCCGCTTCTTCTCCAGTCCGAAGGCAGAATATAAATATTCAGTTCCAGGGCATCCACTTTGGTATCCTGTATCTTTTTTGCGAATGCATGCCAGTTTTGATTCGATATGCAGTTTATACTTGCAATAACCGGAATATCGACAGAATTTTTAGCCTCCCTGAGGAAGTTGAGGTATTTTTCGAGAGTGTTCGCTTTTGCATAGTCGAAGAGATAGGAGTATGCCTCATCATAATCATAAATTCTCTTCCCGAACAACCTGTCGGGAGCTTTTGTTAATGTCTTTATTTCACCATTATCCGTTTTTATTGCAATATCAGTTTCAATACTTATCTGCTCTTCAAAAAGAGATTTGATCACAACTGCACCGATACCTTTTGAGACCAGTTCCTTTATCTTCGGGATGGAATTTGTAAGTCCGCAGCTTGCGGCAATCAGCGGATTCCTGAGCTTTAATCCAAGATAGCTGGTTTGAAGATTTTCCATATTTATGACTCCTTATCAGATTTATTAATCAACAGTAAGGTTAACAAACCGAAAAATACAAAATTGTTCTTATTTGTTTCATGGTTTCTTCCTGTTTTCTATACTTTTACGATACGATACACGGAAAACTCAGAAACAAATAATTGTGTCAATGAATCTACCAGGCCTTTCAGATATCCGGTCAGCTCATAAAAGGATTGAGCCCTATATTCATCGTACACCTGTACTCACATCCCGGCAGCTGAACCGGATATTTGAATGTGACCTTTATTTCAAATGCGAGAATTTCCAGAAGGTGGGTGCCTTCAAGTTCAGGGGAGCTACAAATGCCGTTCTGTCGCTCACGGAAGAGAAAAAGAAACATGGTGTGGTTACTCATTCTTCAGGAAACCATGCAGCTGCCCTTGCGCTTGCAGCCGGGCTGAATGGCATAAAGGCTTTTATAGTTATGCCCGAGAACGCTCCTTCAGTTAAAAAGGATGCGGTTGCAGGGTACGGAGCCTCAATAACTTTCTGCAAACCAACACTCCAGTCACGCGAAGAAACCTGCAGGAATATAATGGAAAAAGAGGGGGCAACTCTTGTTCATCCTTATGACAACTTTAATGTCATCTGCGGACAGGGGACAGCATCTCTTGAGCTGCTTGAAGATGTTGACGATCTTGATGTGGTTGTTGCACCTGTAGGCGGCGGCGGATTGATGAGCGGCACTTCAACATGTGTAAAAGGGATTAGTGACAAGATAAAAGTTATTGGCGCTGAACCCCTGAATGCGAATGATGCGTGGAAGTCTTTCAAGACGGGAATACTGACTCCTTCTGTTAATCCTTTAACAATAGCTGATGGCCTGCTGACATCTCTCAGTGAGCTTACTTTTTCGATCATCAGGAAAAATGTGGATGATATCTTTACTGTAAATGAAGAATCGATTATCAGTTCGATGAAGCTTGTCTGGGAAAGGATGAAAATAATCATTGAACCATCATCGGCAACTGTCCTGGCAGCAGTTAAAGAAAATCCCGATTTTTTCAGGGGGAAGAGGACCGGACTTATTATTTCAGGGGGAAATGTTGATCTGCGAAAGCTCCCGTTCTGTAAACTTATTAATTATTCTGCCTGAAATAGGCCACTATTGGATAATGATCTGAGTACTTTACTTTTATTATATCAAAATGACGGCACTCAAGTGCATTGTCATATAAAATATAATCAATCCTGTTAGGGGGGTAATTGCCTTTATAGGTAAATCCTGCTCCATATCCCGAACTTACAAAAGCATCATTGAGCCCTTTACGGATCTTTCTGTATGAATAGGAAACCGGTGTATCGTTAAAGTCTCCGGCGACGATCACCGGAAAAGGAGAATTATCAATCTGTAATCTTAACAGCCTGAGCCTGGGAAGCCCGTTTGACAAATCCTTTTCTAAGGCTGGATGAGATACTTAAGACCTCATTCAGGGTCTCTTTATCATCTGATGATTCAATCATTTCATTCAGAAATGTACGATCCATTCTGTGCAGCCTGAATGATTGAAGGTGGTTGTTAAAAACGCGTATTGTATCCTCACCGGCAAGGATGTCGGAATAAATTGAAAGGCTTGAAGATTTTTCATGAATAATATCCCCACGCCCGATTATCGGAAATCTGCTGAGTGTTGCGATCCCGAAATACCTGTTTCTGCCGGTGCCGATGACTTTAAAATGTGAATGGTATTTTCCTCCAAGTGCCGATTTAATTGACTGTTCTTTCTGATTCGGATCTCCAATGAAATATATCTCCTGCAGGCAAATGACATCCGACTGCTGATTTTTAAGCATTTCAAGTATCTTTTTTTCTGATATGGCATTGTTCCTGCCTTCAAAATAGTTGAACAAACGCAGATTATAACTCTGAACCTGAAAGGTTCCGGTCTTGTCGCCGGAAGGCTTTTTGATTTTAATGTAGTTCGAAAAATGAGTAAAACCGGCGGCTATTACAACAATGGAGATCAAAGCTTCAAATTTAAGCGCAATTGCCCATATTACTGCAAAAACAAAGTTGAAAATCAGGAGGTATGGATAAGCAAGGCCGAAAAGTGCCGGGATTGCAAATGTATCAGGATTTATATGGACAGCAAGGTATGATAATATCAGTGCAAGAGCAAACAGGATATTTGCTCCGAGGAATATGGTATAGAAGAATTTTTTCAAAACAGTCGGATTAACCAGAGCGAATTTATCTGTATTCATGAATAAATAGCTGTGAAACAAAAGATTTTTGACAAGTTTGGAAAAAGCTGGTGTGAAACTAGCCAATCTTTAGATCAGTTTTTCTTTTGACTTTCTGAGAAGAGAAGATCCTTTTCTTCCTTGGTCAGACTGTCATAACCTCCTTTGGAAATCTTATCCAGGATCTTATTTATCTTCTCCTGATGTTCAACTCTGGCTTTGTTATAATCATAATCTGTAGTCCGTTTTTTATAAGTAACCCTGAGTTTTTTGCGTGGCTTGAAAAGTGTGACAACAAAGTCAATCACTTTATTTAATCCTTTTCCAAGATCAAATCCCCGGCGCAGATTAACAGCGTAAATATATCCAAATAAAGCTCCTCCGATATGAGCCAGCTTTCCGCCGGAATTTACCGAGAAATCCATTACCGAGGTAAGGACAAAAATCACCAGTGCCACATATTTGATCTTGATCCGTCCCAGTAAAAACAGATTAACTGAATAGTCGGGAACATAAACCGCAATTGCCACCACAACGGCCATTACTGATGCTGAGGCTCCAATTGCAACTGATTCATTAACAACCTGGTTGAAAACAGGGAAAATATTAAAAGAGACTATATATACTACAGCTCCGCAGACGCCTCCAAGCAGGTAAACGGCAACCAGTTTTTTCTGGTCGAGATACTCAAGAAAAATAGTCCCGAACCAATAGAGCCATAACATATTAAATAAGATATGGAGAATATCTTTATGGGTGAACATATAAGTGATCAGTGTCCAGGGCCTCAAAAGGAAAGCTTTAAATGAGGACGGAACAGAGAACAGGTTCAGTACTTTGAAAGAAAGAGTTTGATTGTCAAGGAGATATCCTACTATTGATCCTATTGAGATGAGCAAAAATACAGCGATATTAATATAAATCAGTCTTGTCAGACTGCTTCCGGTCCTGAATGTTTTTTTAATATCCTGCCCGATCCCCATCAATACAGTGTTTTAGTTGTTTTTCTCCAGTACCTGATCAGGATATAACCAAACAACATGCCTCCAAGATGTGCAGCATGGGCAATATTGCTGCCTGGCTGGGTGACTGCAAGCCACAATTCAATTGCTCCGTACCCGATAACAAAATACTTGGCCTTGATCGGAATGGGAGGGAGAAGAAGCATCAGCTGGGTATTGGGGAAGAGGACTCCAAATGCAAGAAGAATACCAAAAACTGCTCCTGAAGCTCCGACCGTCGGAACGTTCAGGATCATCTGAAGGTCCTTCATTATTTCAACGGTAAAAACTTTTCTTTCATTAAAATAAGCTGCCCCGTCGTTCAGTACCAGCTGCAACTGATCGGGAGTAATAGTGTTCATTATTTTATTATACTGGAACATTATTACCGTTTCATGAACGAATGCCGCACCCAGACCGCAAACCATATAATAAATAAAAAACCTCTTCGGTCCCCAGACATTTTCAAGAATCCCGCCAAACATATACAGTGCGAACATATTAAAGAACAGATGCCAGAAATCTGCATGCATAAACATATGGGTGAGTATCTGCAATGGCATGAATTGTTCCGATTTCGGGAAATAAAGACCCAGGATAGTCGTAAGATCAGTGCCGAAAACACCCTTTGCTGCCCAGTTGGCAATAAGCATCAGAACATTTATCAGGATAATATTCTTTACTACTGGCGGTAAAGCCATGAACCCTCTGCCATATCCGTTCATAAATCAGCCTTTATAGTTTCTGTTAATTAAATTTGCGGGCAAATATACTATTATCTGAGTCTTTTGTCAATTTCCTCAAGTGTAATTATATTGATAACAGGTTTCCCTTTTGGTGAATAGTTAGGTGCCTTGCATGTAAAGAGAGTATCAAAAAGATCCTCCATTTCGTTTTTCAGCAATGCTTTCCCGTAAGGTATTGCTGATGCCCCTGCCATGGCTGAAGCTACCTTTTCCCTTATTCCGGTAGCCGGATCCGATTGTGTCTTCTTGAACTCTTCCAGCAGAATCTCAAGCAACATAACAGGATCAGCTGATCCGATCTCAGATGGCCGGCCGGTTATTGAAATAACGTTATTATCCGAAAGCTGAAAATTAAATCCAAGCAGTCTGATATCATCTTCAATTTCTTTAAGGACAAATATATCCGCCGGATTTAACTCAATTGTTACAGGATACAATTCTGTCTGACTGATACTTCTGTTACTGTTCAGATTTTCGAGGAATCTTTCATAAAGGATCCTTTCATGAGCTCTTTTCTGATCAATAAGCATCAATCCTGACTTCACCGGGCAGACAACATATTTATTCTTTATCTGGAAGAATTTTCTTTCAGTTTCGATCTTCGCAGGTTCCGGCTCTTCCCTTTCAAGTGCAGAATAAAGTTTCTCCCAGTTGGAGTAGTTCTCTTTTTCAAATCTGTCAATGATCCTGTTTTGATTTGACATCCTCTCATCGCCTGCAAACGGATCATACCGGGGATCAATTTCTATTGAAGGGGAATCGGGGATGCTCTTGAATGAAGATCTGACAGGGATATCAATTAATGCTTCATTGTCAAAATCAAGAGATGGCACAATATTGAACCTTCCGAGAGCTTCCTTTACCGATGCCATAAGGATCTGCCATATCGATCTTTCATCCTCAAATTTAATTTCCGTCTTCGTCGGGTGGATGTTTATATCTATTGAAGCAGGATCGATCTCCATAAAAACGAAATATGACGGAATTGCTTCAGGGGGAAGAATATTCTGATATGCTTCTAAAACTGCTTTATGAAAATAAGGGTGTTTCATAAAACGGTTATTGACAAAGAAGAATTGTTCCCCATAGGTACGGCGGGCATTCTCGGGCTTCCCGATAAATCCTTTTATGTTTATTAGTGTTGTCGCTGTTTCGAGAGTTATGAGGTCATTATTAATCTGCTTACCAAAAACCCCGATGATCCTTTGCCTGAAATTCCCGGTACCCAGATTGTATATTTCATTCTCGTTATGAAACAGTAAAAACCTGATCTCCGGATGAGCAATAACGATTTTCTGGAACTCAACAATAATATGTCTCATCTCGGTATTTTCCGACTTCAGGAATTTCCTCCTGGCCGGTATATTAAAAAAAAGGTTCTTTACCGAGAAACTGGATCCTGCGGGACAACTGCATGGTTCCTGCGTCTCAACCCTGGAGCCATTAATAATGATCAGGGTTCCTGAATCGTCTCCTGCCTTCCTGGTCCTGAGTTCAACCATCGAAACAGCAGCTATTGAAGCCAGTGCTTCGCCCCTGAATCCTTTGGTCCTTATTTCAAACAAATCCTGAGCCGATGATATTTTTGATGTGGCATGCCTTTCAAATGAAAGCCGTGCGTCAGTTTCTGACATACCCGTCCCATCGTCAATCACCTGGATCAATGTTCTGCCCGAATCCTTGATTATGACTTTTATGCTTCCTGCCTGTGCATCGACCGAATTTTCCATCAGTTCCTTCACAACAGATGCAGGTCTCTGGATCACTTCTCCTGCCGCAATCTGATTTGCAACCGAATCGGGTAAAAGCTTAATAATATCGGGCATCAGAAAGAAAAATATCTAAAAAGTAATTATTAATCAGTGTGATACTTTGTTTTTCCGGAAGATGTCATCCCCGGTTTTGAACCTCTTACAAATATAAGTATATTTGTATCATTACTTTTGTACGGGAAAATTACATTTCATACCGGGGATCATTTATTGTTTTTATTTTCCGCATACCTTATCTTTAATAAAAAATCGGTAATCATGAAGAAGTCACACTTATTTCCTGTTATCCTGCTTCTGGTTATTTTTCCGGGGTGCAACAGGAAGCCTGATCCAGATATTCTCAAAGTCATGACTTTTAATGTCCGGTATGACAATCCCGATGACAGCCTTAACAGCTGGTTAAACAGAGCTAAATTCGTCTGCAACTTTCTGAACGATGAAAAACCCGACCTGCTGGGAATGCAGGAAGTTCTTGTTCACCAATATGAATATCTCGACTCTCTTCTGACCGGTTACAGCTCAGTTGGTGTTGGCAGAGATGACGGAGCAAGAGAAGGAGAGATGAATCCGGTATTTTTCAGGAAGGACAGGTTTGACCTTATCAGGACCAGGACTTTCTGGCTGTCTGATACACCCGAAGTAGCAGGCACAAAAGCATGGGGAGCCAATCTTCCCCGGATTGTCACATGGGTTGAACTTTCAGAAAAAACCACCTCTGAACATTTTTATTTCTTCAATACTCATTTTGCACACGATTCTGATTCTGCAAGAATATTGAGTTCCGGGCTGGTGTTAAGCAAAGTGGATAGTATTGCTTCCGGATTTCCGTTTGTCATTACAGGCGATTTGAACATGGTTATTTCAAGCAAAGGTTATGAGATACTTACCGGCCCCTATGAAAGTGTTCCCCTGTTATGTGACACGTATGCAGTCACTGAAAAGAGACCTGTCGGACCGGCTTATACCTATAATGGATTTTCTGAAAATAAAAGATCCGGAAGGATCGACTATGTTCTTGTAAGGAATGGAATGAAGGTGCTTGAGCACAGGACATTTATCAGGAAAGAACACGGTATCTACATATCCGACCATTGGCCGGTAATGGCAACGGTCTCCCTTAAATCCCCCTCCTGAGAAAAGTAGTCATGCAGTTTTCCTGTAGCGGCTGACTGCAAGCGCGGTGAATCCAATGGCAATAATGATAAGGGCATACAATTCCCGGCTTATGTCGCTGAATGTTGATCCTTTCAGCATCACCATCCTGTTGATTCGCATCAGGTAAGCCATCGGATTTACAATATCAAATTTCTGTGCCCACCCTGGCATACTTTCAAGTGGTGTAAAAATGCCGCTCATGAGGATGAAAATTATCATAAAGAAGAATGCAACAAACATATACTGTTGCTGAGTCGAAGAAAAAGTTGAGATAAAAAGGGCAAGCCCCAGCACAGCCACCAGGAATATTGCAGAGCCAAGAAAGAGCAAACCAAGGCTCCCTTCAAACGGGATATTAAATGTGATCTTTCCAATTATAAGTCCCAGCGACAGGTCGACCAGACCGATGATAAGGAATGGGACCATCTTTGCAATGATGAAATGATATTTCCTGACAGGTGTCACATTTATCTGTTCAATTGTTCCGACCTCTTTTTCTTTTACCAGATTAAGTCCTGCCAGCAGGAATCCGATGGCAGTAACAAGGATGCCCAGAATCCCCGGAAGCATATAATACTTGTAGTTCAGCATCTCATTATACCAGTATCTGTTTGTAATGTCTATCTGCGGGATGGATGAAACAGCCATATTCCCGGCATTTTCAAGCAGTATATTCATATTGTAGTCCCGAAGTACTCCATTCAAATATGCCCATGAGAGCTGTGCGGTTGTTGCATTTATTGCATTTATTGTTGCCAGAACCTTACCGGGATTTCCTGTTCCAATATTCCTGCCGAATTCCGAAGGGATCTGAAGGATCACATCGCATTTGTTTCTGTGCATGAGGTTATTTGCCTCTTCTTCAGAAAATGTCGAATACTTTATTTTAAAGAATGTAGATCCTTCAAGCTGATTTAGCAGGGCTCTTGAATCAGCAGATATATCCCTGTCTATCACACATAATCTTACATTCTTGATCTCGAAGGTTATTGCCGGAACAAGGAGAAGCATCTGTACGATCGGGACTCCGATAATAGCCCTGCTGAGGAACTTGTCCCGGAAGATCTGAAGGAACTCTTTTCTGATGAGATATAAAATGGTCCGCATTTGATTCTTTTTATGTTTAATTAACCCACCACCTTTCCCTCCAGGGAGGTTACCCAGTCAGCCTTTCACCTGACCCCTGTTGCCTGATACCTGACGCCCGACGCCTGATGCCCGTCGCCTACTGGAGCCTTACCTTAAATTTCCTGACACTCAATCCAATAAATACCACCGTCATAACATAAGTATGAGAGTCTCTTTCCACACATACAGAAATCCAGTTCCCTTGATCATGATGTTTTTTATTCTTAACTATGAAATACCTTGGAGGCAGAATTGCACTCACCCAGTCGTAGGCTTTAGGCATATTTTCTATCGGGAAGATAAATCCCGAAAGAAGGATTGTCGGAAGCATCAGTCCCAGAAATGAAATAAATATTGCCTGCTGAATGGTTTTTGAAACGGTCGAAATAAGTATACCAAACGAAAGACTCATCAATATATATAACATGCTCTCGGCTAGCAGAAGAACCAGGCTGCCCTTTACAGGCAGGTCAAAAACAAAAAATGACAGCAGCAGGATAAATATCACATTGATGAATGAAAGCAAAAAATATGGTGTCACTTTTCCCAGGATTATCTGAAGCGGCTTCAGCGGTGAAACAAGAAGCACTTCCATGGTCCCGAATTCCTTTTCCTTTGTGATCGTTACTGAAGTCATAAGTGCGCATATAAGTGTCAGGATCAACGTTATAACACCTGGTACAAACATAAAATGGCCCTTCATTCCCGGATTGTAGAACATTCTTACTTCAGGCTGTACAAGCAGATTACCGCTTAATGAACTCCCGGCAAATTCCCTGTTGAAGTCTGTCACGATGGCTGTCATGTAATTGGTGATAAGCGTTGCAGTATTTGGTTCAGACCCATCCGCAATTATGCTCATGGTTGCTTTATTCTGACTGATAAGATCATGCCCGAAATTGGCTCCGAAAACGACCACAGCCTTTACCTTGCCTTTTTTCATCACCAGGTCAATCTCATCGAAGTTTTCCAGATCACCGGCTCTTCTGAAGAAGCCCGAAGAACATATTTTATCAGAGATCTTCTGAGTGACCTCATCTTTTGACAGGTCGAGAAACGCCACCCTGGCATCCTTGATATCGGTACTGACTACGAAGCCAAAAATGAGTATCTGCGCAGTCGGTATCCCGAACAGGATTATCAGTGTCCGGAAATCCCTGAAAATGTGCAGGAACTCTTTTTTCACAAATCCGAGAAAACGTTTCATTTATAGATATATCTTTTTAATTATGCTTTCATCGGCCTCTCCCCCCCTACAGGAGGCACTCTTTCCCCTTCTCCCCTTCTCTCCTGGGAGAAGGGGCCGGGGATGAGGTCGGTTTTCTGGTCTTGCAATCTTCACAAACACCTCCTCAACCGATCCTGCATTATATTGCTTCTTAAGTCTTTCCGGTGTATCAAGTGCTACAATTCTGCCTTCATTCATTATTGAAATTCGGTCGCAATATTCAGCTTCATCCATATAATGTGTTGTAACAAATACAGTTATACCTCTGTCGGCTGTCTCATATATCATCTCCCAGAACTGTCTGCGTGTAATTGGATCAACTCCTCCGGTAGGCTCATCGAGGAAGACGATCTTTGGTTCATGGAACACTGCAACTGAAAAGGCCAGCTTCTGCTTTAATCCGAGTGGAAGGTCGGAGATCATTCTGTTGCCGTAATCCAGGAAATTGAGCTTTTCCAGAAGATCCTCAGTCCTCTTTTTAATCAGCGATTTGGGCATTCCGTATATGCCGCCATAAAGCATTATGTTCTCCCTGATCGTAAGGTCCCCGTAAAGAGAGAATTTCTGGCACATGTAACCGATATTCTTCTTTATTTTCTCCGGATCTTTCTTTGCATTATATCCGGCAACAATAACTTCACCGGAGGTAGGAGAAGAGAGACCTGAAAGGATCCTGATGGCAGTTGTTTTTCCGGCTCCGTTGGCTCCCAGGAATCCGAATATCTCACCCTCATAAACCTCAAAATTCAGATCATCATTGGCCGTAAAGCTTCCGAATTTCTTTACTAGGTTCTTTACCGATATAACTGTATTTCGTGTCATTATAACATCCCCCCGCCCCCGTTGACTTCGTCGATCCGCTAAAGCGGATTCAAAGGGGTAGTTTTGCTTGTTCCCATAAGCTCAAGGAACCTGTCCTCAATTCCTGCTTTAGTTTCATTGATTACAGCATTCCTGATACCCTGGCTGCCCAGATACTCATATATAGAATTATCAAATTTATCATCGGTGAATGTGACATGGACTGAATCTCCGAAAGGATAGGCCGTAAGAGTTTCAGAATATTCCCTTAGTGCATTTATCAGCCTGTATTTCTCTGCTGCCCTGACGCTGAAAAGCTTCCTGCTGAATCCTTCCCTTATCTTTTTCGGGTCGTCGATTGATAATATGTGTCCATTCTGTATAAGCGCTACGCGGTTACATTTCAGTGCCTCATCCATATATGGCGTTGATACTACAATTGTTATTTTGTATTGCTTCAGGTTCCTAAGCATTTCCCAGAATTCCGATCTCGAAACTGCATCAACGCCCGTTGTCGGCTCATCCAGGACAAGGAGCCTGGGCTTGTGGATCAGTGCGCATGACAGGGCAAGTTTCTGCTTCATACCTCCCGATAGTTTTCCCGCAAGTCGCTTTTTAAAAGGTTCGATATGGGAATAGATGTCAGCGATCAGATCATAATTTTCCCTCACAGTAGTTCCGAAAACTGTGGCATAGAAATTCAAATTCTCCTCGACCGAAAGATCCTGGTAAAGGCTAAAGCGCCCCGGCATGTAGCCGATGTTTTTTCGGAGCTCCTTGAATCCTGTGATGGCATCGAGCTCCAGAACTTTAATTTCACCCTCGTCGGGCAGGAGCAGCGTTGTGATGATCCTGAAGAGTGTGGTTTTGCCTGCTCCGTCGGGACCAATGAAACCGAATATCTCACCTTCATTGATTTCAAATGAGATATCCTTCAAAGCCTGAGTTGCTTCAAATTTCTTGCTGATACCAGATGCCTCAATTATCTTTTGCATCCTTTACCTGTTTTCAGAAAATGGCTTCTCCCGGCATCCCCGATTTCATGGTGCCGTCGTTCATTACATCAATGGTCACCGCATATACAAGAGTTACCCTTTCCTCCTTGGTCTGGATGATCTTCGGAGTGAATTCGGCTTTTCCCGAGATATAGCTGATCGTCCCTGTAAATGATTTGTATCCTTTCTCTCCGTCATCAATTCTGACTATGCAATCCTGACCAATTTTGATTCTTCCCAGCTGTGCACCGCTGACATATACTTTGAGCTTCACCAGTGACAGATCAGCGATTTTAACGAGGGGCTTGCCGGCTGCAGTTAACTCACCTGCTTCAGAATATTTTTCAATTATCGTCCCATTAATAGGACTTTTTACAATGCTTCGTGTAACCTGCTCATTCAGGGTTGCTTTTTTTGATTCATAGACTGACAGCTCAGCGGCGATGGATGCTTTCTGGGTGTTATTTGCCGTGATCTGTTTCTCAAGAACGGCTACCTGCCCGGACAGATCGTCATACTGTTTCTTTGTAGCGGCATCATCCTTCAGCATATTTTCAATCCTGGCGATATTCACTCTCAGGTTATCAATCTGCTGGGTGAGAATATCATTCTGTGCATTTATAGTGCTGATACGCGTTCTGACACCCTTCATTCCTGCGTCGATTTCAGCTTTTTGAAGATGGAACAGGGTTGTATCTATCAGGGCAATCTCAGAACCCTTTTCTATCTCTGTTCCCTCGGTCAGGTCAAATTTAAGGATACGGCCGCTTGTCTCGGCAGAGACAATTACTTCAGTGGCTTCAAAGTTGCCGTAAGCATCAGCCTGGTCAGATTTGTTATTGCAGGCAGTTAATATAATGGCTGGAATGATTAAAAACAGATTGTCTTTCATATTAATAGGATTTTTGTTATCTTATTTTTGCCTTTTGTTTCACCCCCCATCCCCCCGGAGGGGGGCTATTCAGATGTTGCGATTTAACCCCCCCTTGGGGGGAGGGGGGTTATTCAATTTCTTTTCCGCTAATATTTAAATATTCTATCCTTGCCATTGCAAGATTGATCCTGTGTATTTCATAATTTATCATAGCCTGCCTTTCGGCAGTCATTTCATTCATGTAATCTGTTGCAGTGATAGTGCCGTTTTCGTATTGTGACTCCGCTGCCGCAGTGATCCTTTTCCTTAACATGATCAGCTCAGAGTCTGATTCAAGAAGCGACTTCAGGTTCGATATTTCGGCACCTTTTGCATCAAGAAGCCTGTTCAGGTTATCTGTCAGCTCGCTCTTCCTGCTTTCTATGATATTCTGCTGCAGACTTATCAGCTGTTTTTCATTCTTTGCCTTGTTCCAGTCAAAGATGTTCCACTTTATGCTGGCTCCCAATATATAATATGGTGCAAACTCATCCTTGAAGAAATTGCTTCCGGGAGGATTTCCGTAACCCAGAGTGGCAAAACCTATTGCTTTAGGCATTCTCTTGCTTTGAATGACCTGCAGCCCTGCATCGAGCTGTTCTTTTCTGAGATCAAATACCTGCAGTTCGGGGCGTAATAATTCTCCTGAAAGCTCTTCTCCCGGTGATGGGAGAACAAATTCTGCTGATCCATCAATCTCCGTTCCTGCGATACTTGAAAGTATCTTCAGCAGCGATGCTTTCCTGATCTCATTTTCGCTTATCTGCTGCTCCAGCTTTATCTTTTCAGAAGCAAGAACATCAATGTCTGACTTCAGAATTACACCACTGGCAAGTGCGGAATTCATCGTTGCCATTCGCTTTATTATCAGCTCATGATAGCTCTTCAGAAGCTCTTTCTGCCTGTCAAGAAGCAAAAGGTTGAAGTAATAGCCCGTTTATCTGTCCGCGCAGCTTATAAAGATCCGTTTCTGTCTGTTTTTCATTAATGTTAAGGTCGGCCTTTTCAAGAGCCCTTGCACCTTTTATCGCACCTCCGTCATATATGATCTGGTTGATATCAACTGTCAGTTTATACTGTTCGTGAGGCAGCGGTTTTATCAGATCGGCTATGCCGGGGATCGGTATGGTGCCCAGCACATCGGTCATATCCACGACTGAAGAGTTGTAGATAAAACTGCCGCTGGCATCAAGTGTGGGAAGCCATCCTTTCGACAGATTTTTATCCTTCACAGCCGAAATCTTTGAATAGGCTTCTCTCTCCGCGGCAATTGGCGCGGCAGCCATTGCCATATCATAGCATTCTTTCAGAGTCAGTACCTTCTGGCCTTTAAGTCCAGACACAAAGGGTATAATTAAAATGAACAGGATCAAACCTCTCTTTTTCATTTCTATTTCTATATGCTTATTTCTTCTTATTTCTTAATTCCTGCTTTTTCAGCGCATTTATTACAAAATCGGCGGCATATTCTTTCCTCTCTTCTATATATTGATCAAAATTGTAGCCCATCTTTTCCATTATGCTGGCAATCACTGGTCTTGCAACAAATGGAAAGACGCTCATTCCGGCAACTGTTGTCATAAACTGGGGAATATTTTCTTTTGTAATATTGTATCTTTTCAGTTCTTCCTTATGCTGGGCCTCCAGGGTTGTCCACAGTTTATTAATATCAATATTCTGAATAAGCTTCCTGATTCTTTGAGGATTCCGGTGGAATTCGTTTAAAAGAAATGCCGGAAGTCTGGGATTCTTTTGCATGAATGCAATATGTTCCCTGAAAAAGAACCTGATCTTCTCTTCCAGAGAAAGATTTGTCATCAAGTACAGGAGCAAACTTTTTAAACATCTGCCCGGCGATCTTTTCAAAGACAGCATTGAACAAGGTGATCCTTGGTGCGGTAGTAATAATGCAGGAGAGACTTGTTTATTCCGGCATGGTCGGCAATATCCTGCATTCGTGCTCCGTCCATGCCTTTTTCGATGAACACATCTGTTGCAGCTTCAAAGATCTTCTCCTCCGTTTGTTTATCAGTTTCAGTCATAACTCTTAACCATTAGGTTTAACCATATAGATTAACCATATAATTTAACCAATTGGTCAAAGTTAAAACATATTTTTTTATATTCCAAATTTTTTTTAAAAAAATCAGAAGATCGAAGACCGAAGACCGAATCACCTGCCCGGAACCTGTAGATGTCACTACTTCACGTTCCATCCATCAACCACAACAACAGGCTTTTCTTTCTTTAAGTTTTTCCCGGTGTAAATGGCAGTAATTTCCTTTTTTTCACCAGGTAGCAGCGGGAAATAGTTATCCTCCCATAGTACAGGAATAATTTCCTCGCCACCCTCACCCCCGGTAAGTCGGACATTAACAGCAAAGGCAAGGTTTTTAGTGGGATTGCTTACTGTAACATAAACCAGTTCTTCCCCCTTTTGTACAACAGTTTTGCTGGTCACTGTCAGCTCAACTTCAGGCAGTGTTTGCAGAGCAGTAAAGTCTGGATAAGATATCATAGGTGTTGTCCAGAAGTAGGATTTCGCCCAATCGAAGACTTCTTTTGTTGTTGAAAGCCAGTAAAAATTTGAGCTGAGTGTCTGGGCAAAAAACAGGGAAAGTTCATTAAGGCTCCCCTCACGGAGGGTTGTGGGCGGGGAGTGGTCCCAGCATGTTCTGTAACAATGAAATCACGAAAAAAATCAGGAGAATTAACCCGACTATTGAAAGTCTTTTTTTCATTTTAAAAATGTTAATTCATTTGTTTTCAATGTCGAATCAGACTTCATATTCATTCAGGTTGCCGACCAGAGGCTGAACATTTACTGGTATTTTCCCTATACTACTAACTCTTCTTCCCCCCGGTTGAAGCTCTCCTGTCAGATTTTTTACTTTATTACCATATTTCCCCAAAGTGTCTTCAACAACCCAATAATCGAAACCGGGGATAATCTGCTCGAACTCCTCACCCAACCATTTGCTGCCTCGGCCTTTCAATGCAACATCCAGCATAGTAACCACCTGTTTCTCCAGAGGTTCTTCAGACTCTAATGTGATCGCTCCAAAGAATTCCTGGCACTCCGTATACCCTGAATTGTGAGTTCCGGTGTAAGGTTTCATTCTGGCAAGCCCTTTACCAATGCCCGGGATGTCTGAAAATAATCTTTCTTTTAACAATAAAGCCTCCTTTTTGCCAGATGCAGCTTGAACCAGGTACAGCATTCATGAGTCTTTTTATTAAAGAAATCCACAAGTGTTTTTTCCGGGTAATATTGCTGATTTATTGTTTTCTGCAACATCAACATAGGCTTCAAACCCAACATTGAAACCATCTTCCACAATTTTTCTGAAATAGTCACGATATGCCGTTATTCCGTTAATGCTTGTGAAAAGACTTCTTCTGCAGCAGGCTGTAAGGCCATCTCTTTTGTAAGAAGTTCCGAGATGCATATACTCGCCTTCAATAATCTGCCGGTTCAGGGCCGGTCCGATCATCGTGGCACAAGCTATGTCTGAACCTGCCATTGTCTGAAAACCTTGTCGTTCACATCCCATCCATTTCGCCAACATATCACCAAAGGCGGCTACCTCAGTTTCGTCCATACCTGGTTCCATAACAGCAAGCATTGCGCGCAGGGCAAGAGAAGTTACATAACCGGCATCCTCAATAAGCCTCATTTCATTTGTGCTCTTAAGGTTTTTTACTTTTTGAAATGGCACCTGAGTGTCAACAATATTATCTTTACCTACAATCTCTTCCAGATTGGCTACAATTCCGGCAGGTATAACCTGCCGGGGAGATAATATCCCGATACGGTTTACTTTACGGCCGGCAATGGTTTCCAGTATATCTTTTAAGGAGAATCCTTCTACCGGGTATTTTTCATCAGCCAGTTGCAGACTCTCAGTAGGATATACTCTGATCCCTGCACGTTTGGCAAGCTGAGCGGCAATATAAACTCCTTCAAATCCGGCTATAATCCCGGAAATGCAGGGATCAGGACCAAGCCCAAATGCCACCTGCTCAATAGAATAATTTGTATTTCCGCCCATGTATGGTACATCTCCGCTATAATGCTCGTCTGAAAAAGCAAACGCCACATCAATATTTGACTCTTTCAGTAAAGCCTTCCAGATCAAACGACGACGTTCAACAAATTCCTCCCTGGGTATTGAAAAATGGCGATCAATTTGTGGCGATTTTTCAACTAGTATTTCTAGTTTCTTCAGTTTATTAGAAAAAGACTCTGTCATGATATTCTGAATTTAATAATTTATCTCTGGTTTGCCAGGAATAAGAATCCTGCGAAGCCAATGGATTAATCCGTCCTAATAAGTTTTTGAACTATAAGTATAGTAAAACTTTACAACGCTTAATAAGTTTTTATAAACGCAAGTTAGTAATGAAATTCAATCTGTATTAAACAGGCTCTTTGTTTTTTCCCCATGAATTCTGGTCTTGATTCAGTAATATTCATGCCCGCTAAAAATTAAACATTGTTTTAAAAATCGTCTGTACATCGGGATTGAAGAGCTTTTTGGTTACGTTCCGATTTGAATTTTAATAATAACAAAGTACTTAATTATTTTGCAATTGATGATGGACTTAGCCCGGAATGTGGTTGATTTCCAGATCCGCTGGCTAAAGCCAGCGGTAATTCATGTACCGGGTTGGCAACTTGAAACCAGTGGAAATGTTTTTCAAGTTGTGTTATCAATTGGCTTTGATATCAATTACCGTCGGTTTTAACCGACGGCTGATAAACCTCCCTTTCTTCCTCGGGACTTTAGTCCACCATTCTTGGAATTGGAGACCGCTTGGAAATGTATTGGGCTAAAGCCCTGAATATGTGTGGCTTTTAGATCCGTTGGCTTTAGCCAACGGTAATTTAAAAACCAAATAATATTTTCAGAATTTAAAGAGCTTACTCTTTGGTAAAACTCCTGAAAGGTTTGACATTCCGAAGTGAGGGATCTCAATATTTTGGTCGAACGCTATTAATATTTTTTCCTGTTTTCAAATGTTTTTAAGTATTATGATATCAGTAAACCTTTTTATAATTTTAGCACTTAAATACATAAAGCATTATGAGAACTGAAGGCAGACGAACAAGTGATAATGTAGAGGACCGCAGAGGGATGTCTACAGGTAAAATGGCTGTTGGCGGCGGGATCGGAACCATTGTAATAGTCCTTTTGGTTTTACTGCTTGGAGGAGATCCTTCGCAGGTGGTTAACACAGTACAACAGGAAGCAACAACTGAATCAGGTCCGGTAGCTACCACACCGGAAGAGGAAGCAATGGCAGAATATGTTAAAGTAGTACTTGCCGGGACGGAAGATGTCTGGACCACTGTTTTCCGCCAGTCGAATATGACTTACCAGATGCCAACCCTGGTTCTGTTCAGGGATCAGGTTCAGTCTGCATGCGGATATGCAAGCGGCGCCAGCGGACCATTTTATTGTCCGGGTGATCAGAAGGTATATATCGACCTTGCTTTTTTTGATGAACTTAAATCGAGGTTCGGAGCAAATGGCGATTTTGCAGTTGCTTACGTTATTGCCCATGAAATTGGCCACCATGTGCAAAACCAGCTCGGAATACTTAGTGATGTCAATAATCAAAGGGCAAGAATGAGCGAAGTAAACGCAAACAGGCTCCTGGTAAGGCTTGAACTGCAGGCCGACTTTCTTGCAGGTATGTGGGCGCATTACGACCAGCAGATGTTCAAGTCGCTTGAGACCGGCGATATTGAAGAGGCTATGAATGCAGCGGCATCCGTTGGCGATGATGTACTTCAGAAGAGATACCAGGGACGTGTTATTCCGGATGCTTTTACGCATGGCACCGCAGCCCAGCGTAAGGAGTGGTTCAGAAGAGGATACACTTCAGGTGATTTTGACCAGGGCGATACCTTTAATGCAAATATCGGAAATTAATGTAATTACATTGTAATTACATTATTTTTTCGGGAACCAGGGGATAAATGCACTCGTCTTTTCAATATATTCCCTGTATTCGGGCTTTTTATCAACCAGGTTTCTTTCGAGGAGGGCAACCCCTGATACCTTGATTATTAATGCTGTCATCAGGATTGAACCAAGAACCGGCCATATGCTGCCGGCACCCAGACATAAAAAGCCGTAACCCCACCATACAGCGGAGTCGCCGAAATAATTCGGATGCCGTGTATAGCGCCATAAGCCGGAAGAAAGAACTTTCCCTTTATTGGATGGATCGGCTTTGAACCTGGCCAGCTGGTAATCCCCGAATGTTTCAAAAATAAAACCTGTGATCCAGAGAGCTATGCCAGCATAATCAAGAATACCGGGGCTTTTCTCCTGTCCGTGATACTGAGCTCCAAGCAGAGGTGCAGAGATCAGCCACATCAGTATTCCCTGCAGCAGGAAAGTCTGAAAGAAGCTTATCCACCAGTACCTTTTCTCTCCGTATTTGCGGCGAAACTGCTTATAGCGATAATCCTCTCCTTTTCCAATGTTACGCCATGAAAGGTATCCTGTCAGGCGAAGTCCCCAAATGGAGACCAGGATTAGAAGAATTACTTTTCTCAGCCCGAGGCCGTCAGTGCTGATAAAATAGTAAACATTTGTCAGTACAAATCCAAAGCCCCAGAAGAGGTCAACAATGCTTACATTTTTGATAATTACACTGATTATCCAAAGAAGGGACATCAGCCCAAGGATCACCAGCAATGCCTGGAAATAAATTTGAAAAAATGTCATCCGTAATTTAATTAATCATAAAGCAGGGCAACTGATGCGGCTCCTGCACCGGCATTTGCACCAATGACAGGAGATATGTTGACAACTGAAACCGGTTTTTTGCCTGTCAGCTTTTCCATTTTTCCCGAAAACCATTCGGCCGACCTGGTGTTATTTGCATGGAGCACAATATAGTTCCAGATCATTTTGTTATCATTTATCTTTTGGACATGGCTCATCACCCTTTCCATATTTGCCTTCTGGCTGAATGTTTTATCGAAGAGAACCGCTTTGCCGGATTGATCGAGCGAAACGATCGGATTAATATTGAGGATCTTTGCTATCAGCCCTGTTGCAGCCGATACTCTTCCTCCGCGCACCATGTATTTCATCGTTTTGACGCTCACAAAGATGCGGGCGTTCTGTATCCATTTTTCCGCCTGTGAAACTATCTCATCATGGGAAAAACCGCTTTCAATGGCCTGAGCCGCACGCAATACTATCAAACCGAGCGAACCTGAAAGATTCCTTGAGTTCAGTACTGTCACAGGCTTTCCGAATTCGCCGGAAATCTTCAGTGCGGCTTTCTGACTGCTGAAAAATGTCCCGCTTAATTTATCACTTAAATGAATTGCTATCACAGAATCGTAGTGCGATGCCAGATGCGAATAAAGATTGACGAATGTATTCTCATTTACCTGAGAGGTTTTTGGATGATCTTTTGTTTCTCTCAGAAGGCTGTAAAACTGCTCCGGCTGCAGGGTTACTTTATCAAGATAATGGTTTTCACCAAAATTTATATTTACAGGCAGCACGTTGATCTGGTAATTGTCGATAAGTTCCTGCGACAGGTCACAGGTGGAATCAGTAACAAGGGCTATCTTCCATTTTCTTTCATTGGCTGTCTGATAATGGCGAACCATATCATCAGCTTTCTGAAATGTTATAGTACCGGCATCCCTGATGTTATTAAATAGTTCGGAAGGAACATTTGTATGAAGATGGATCCTTCTTAATTTATCAGCCCCGGCCACGACAACGGAATCTCCATACTTTTCGAGAGTTCTTATAAGCATTTCCCTGTCAATTCTGCAATCTTTAATGACAGCTTCTGTACAGTATCTGAAACTCATCTTCTCGGTGATCATTTCTTCTGCCTTTTCAAAATGAGTTGTTAAAGGTCTGGAAGACATGAGGTCCCTGATATTTCTGGAATTAATAAATTCCATAATGCCTTCAAAAAATAAAACAAATCCCTTGGCACCTGCGTCAACGACATTATTCTTTCCCAGAACAGCCAGCTTTGATTTTGTTTCCCGGAGTGATTTTTTAAGGATCTCATATGAACTGACAAGCATATGATTGAAATCTGAAAACTTATTTCGGCTGTTATAAATGTAATCTGCAAAGTCTTTGATGACGGTAAGCATCGTTCCCTCGACAGGCCGGGCTACTGCTGCATAAACGTAGCTTACCGATTTTATCAGGGATTCTGCGAATTGCTTTAGTGTAACTGAACGGAATTCTCCTGTTTCATTGCTCAGTCCGTAAAAAAACTGGGCAAAAATGATTCCGGAATTCCCTCTGGCATTTATCATGGTAGCTTCGGCAATCCTGTCGGCGGTAATTTTGTATGACCTGTGGGGATGGAGTGATTCTATTACTGATCTGATTGTACCTGCAAGATTAGTGCCTGTATCCCCATCACTGACAGGGAATACATTTATCCTGTTGAGTTCAACCTGATTTTCAATTACTTTTCTGGCACCCGCAATAAAAGCATAATACAAATTCCTGCCGTCAAGCTCAACAAGAGGACCTGGTCCTGTGAGACTCATTTTATTCTGTTTTGTTTAGTTCCAAAATTAGTATTTATAACAACCTTTTTTTCAATTTGTTCACTAAAAACACCGGTTGTTCCAGTATATCAGCCTAATATTTATTTTCCACAGGCTTAAAACGACCATTAAAGGGAATGTTCATCTTTTCTTCAGCAAGTCCCTCAGTGCATTTTCAAGCTCAGGAAACTGAAAGGAATAACCTGCCGCAATTATTTTACCGGCTGACACTTTGCTTCCATTTAAAAGGATCCCTGACATTTTCCCGAATATTATTTTTAAGACAACAGCGGGAATATTGGGGAAAAAGAAAGGCTTCTTAAGGACCTTTGCCAGGATTCGCATGAAGTCCTCATTCGTTTTATGTTCCGGTGCTACTGCATTAAAGGCCCCTTTTAATGTAGTATCCTCGAGTGCTTTGATATAGATATTGCATATGTCATCAATATGGATCCATGGTATATACTGTCTTCCATTACCCAGTGCCGAGCCAATACCCATGTCTGACAGGGATCATCATTCTTGACACAGCACCTCCTTTTCGGGTGAGGACTATACCAGTCCTGATTTTAACTGTTCGTATACCGGATTCTTCGAATCTGTCGGCCATCTGTTCCCAATGACGGCAGATCTCTCCAATGAAGTCACCGGATGGCTGGTCCGTTTCACTGAATATTTTTTCGGATGTTTCTGTACCATAATATCCAATTCCCGAGGCGGAGATGAAAGCTTTAAGGTTTGTGCCTGATTCCTGTATTTTATTGAATAGTAGTTCACATGTTTTGATACGGCTATCGTAGATAAGCTGTCTTCTCTTTTTTGTCCATCTTTTGCCACCGATACCGGCACCAGCAAGATGAATAATATAATCAGCCTCTGATATGGCTTTCCGGTCGATCTCATTTCTCTCAGGATTCCAGAGATAAGAAGGAATGGAACTTTGTGGATTACGTTCTCTGGTCAGGTGGGCTACATTATAGCCTTTTTCAATCAGTCTTTTGCTGAGAGGTTTTCCTATAAGTCCTGTTCCACCGGTTATAATTACGGTCTCCATAGAAAAAAGTGGTTTGCTTAAGCAAGGTAAAACAATTCTTAGAAAAACGTCATTCTGAGGATACATTCAAATTTTTTTGCACTCCAGCCATTAATGACAAGCGTATGACCGATATCCTCTAGTACAACATTTTATAAAGATTGTTATCGGGCTATAGCATAAGATTCTTCAGTCGAAAACCTTCGCAGGCTCCAGCCTTCGCTGAGCTGTGGCTGGCAAAGCAGGTTTTCTCCTTCAGAATGACAGGGCTCTGGTGGTAAATAAGGGGAGTGAAGCGGCGCGTTTTGAACCGAGTCCACCGTTAGGCGGACGAGCTCACCGAAGGTAATCTTATTATCCTGCCCGGGAAAACTTTTTTGCAAAACGCGCCGCTTCACTCCCCAGATGACCCTAAAAGCGACCTGTCATCCTGAACGGAGCGCCAGCGAAGTGAAGGATCTTTATCTAATTATCCACCAATTAAAAAGAAACTTGTGCATAAGTAGCGAAGAATCTCATACTTCTTGCCAGATAATATCAAAAAAATATTACATTTTTTATATATTATATAATAATTATATACTATCTTTGTTATATATAAGTAACTTTAATATAGACAGAGTATGATATCAAACCAACTTTACAGCGGGTCTCTTAAAACAATAGTCCTGAAACTGTTAAAAGAAGATGGCCCGATGCATGGATATGCATTGACTCAGAAGGTCGAGCAGCTGACAGCCGGTAAAATAAAGCTCACCTACGGAGCTCTTTATCCAATTCTGCATAAACTGGAAAATGAAAAGGCAGTAGTAACAGACAACTGAAATTCATAATAACCGGATGAGGATCTATTACTCCCTGACACCAAAAGGACATTCGGCTGCTGCTGAAAAAATAAGGGAACTGCAGGAATTTATTGAATCGCTTCAGAAAATTGTCGAACCCAAAGCCGGAATCAACTATGCCTGAGCTTTCAATTGAACATATTGAAAGGATTGCCCGTGAGGTTAAGAAACAGGAGATAATATTTTCACATCTGGCTGATGAGCTTATCGATCATATCTGCTGTGATGTTGAATATGAAATGCAGGACGGACTGACCTTTTACGAAGCCTATAGAAAGAGTAAAGCAGAAAATTTGGGAATCCCCGGCGTCTTAAAGAAATCCAGGAAGAGACACTTTATGCAATTGACACTAAATACAGATATATGAAAAACACTATGAAAATTTCAGGAGTTGCCGGTACAATATTGTTTGGCTTTGCAGCACTGTTCAAGATCCAGCACTGGCCAGGTGCCGGAATCATGATGACCCTTGGGGCACTGATTCTGGCATTTGTTTTTATGCCGTCAGCCCTCGGTGTTCTCTGGAAAGAAACTCACAACAGGAAGAAACTTGTTCTGTTCATTTCAGCATTCTTTTGCCGGCGGATTTTTTATTCTTGGAATTCTTTTCAAAATCCAGCACTGGCACGGGTGCGGCAATAGTTTTAATCCTGGCAGCAATTTTTGGGATATTATTTTTTATCCCCTCACTTGTTGTACAGCCTGGTTCAGGATCAGGAAAACAAAGACAAAAGACCAGTCTATATATCTTGGAGCAATCGGGATTGATATTCTATTTGGCCGGATTGTTTTTAAAGATTACAGCATTGGCCGCGGGGCAGGAATTTCTATGGTCTTGGTATTAATCCTTTTACTGGTTTTGTTGTTCTTCCATGGTACACGTGGCTTACCTGGAAAGATGAAAATACATGAGTGCCCGATTTCTTTTTCTTATAATCGGTTCTCTTTCAATAATTCTGCCCGGAGCTCTTGTAAATCTTAATATGTCAGCATTCATATGAAGAGGGTTTTTACGCTCAGCTGGAACAGCAGCAGTATGTATAATTACTTGTACCAGAAATAATACTTCCCTGGTTACCCGGATATCAGGATTCATTGAGCTATCCTCAGATGGAACAGCTTCATTCAAGAACAACCGGATTGCTTCACTATATAAGCAATGTTCAGGTAAAGATGGTTCAGGAATCAGAAGGGAAACCCGGGGTACCTGCTGTTGCGATAATCAGATAAAACAGATCTGAAAATGGCCCGGAAATTCAGTTACAGGCTTCTTTCAAATCCATTCCATCCGGCTCCGGTAAGTGACTTTCTGATGCCAGGATGCCGAATCACGCAGGAACTCGATGAAGCAATTGCGGATTACTTAGATTTATGACAGGTCTTTCCCCGGCGTAATGAACTGCAGGAATCTGTAAATGCTTGATCCAGACTTCACCCTATTGCCTGCAAGAAAACCGGACGGAAGTAATATCATTGATGTCAGGTCTACACTCTCTTGAACTTCTGAAAAATAGCCTTCTTACAGTCGAGATCCAATGTATGTAATAGGCATATCACAAAACGCTGAATAATCATGTAAAATAAGTAATTGATGAAACAAAAGATCTATATATTAGGAGTGGTTACCGCCATGATTGATTCTTACGGGAACCATGTTTCAAGGTCAATCACTGGCCGGTGCAGGATATTATGCTGATGTCAGGACTTGTTACCCTGGTTCTGGTTTTTCTTCCTCTGGCTTTAATAGCAGTTACAGAGATGAAGGAACAAAACAAAACCGCCTCTATACATTGTTACCTGGTTGACCGGCTTTGTTGTATTTACTGCGATGCTTTTCAAGATTATGCACTGGCCTGGTGCCGGACATTTAATGTCAGTTTCGCATTGCCTTTTCCTTATATTGTTTTCCTTCCTGTTTTTCTTATTGTCACCGTCAAGGAATAAGAACTTCAACATCTATAATACTGTTTTTGTGCTGTATGCTTCTGGTGATAAATTCTGTCTTTTCAGGTCTGCTTGCCTTAAATGTTCACAAGAAAAGAATTGATGACAGCTTTAACCTGTCACGGAACTATACGGAAGCTGAAATGGTTCTGGATGAGCTTCTGACAGATGACTGAAAATCCGGTAGTTCAGCAGATAAATGAGGTACTTAAGATACTTGTGGACAATATCAGGAATCTAATTTTGACAAAATGACGGTATGTCTCCTGAACAATGGGAAAGTGAATCCTGAAAGCTTTTCATGATGACCGGACTTCTCGAAGGTCTGCTGCAAAGGCGTTGATGATCAGGAGACAATCCTGAAGGAACATGACTATTAAGAGGTCTTAGAACCTGGTAAAGAACATGGAAATTACTCCGGGATATGCTGAACTGGCAAAGGAATGCCCTCAGATTTTCAGCTGATGAAATTGTGTCTCCAAATGGAAACGAGGCAGACTGGTACTCCTGGACATGTATCAGCGATAACCAACCTTGCCTGGGTGCTGATTTATCTTGACGGCCTTGAAACCAACCTGAAGATGATCAGGGCAACAAGTAACTGCAGGAAACTTAACATTTTCCTTTATTGATTGGTGGTACGGGCGTTGCATGCAACGCCCGTACTGTCATTTTATCATACTACTCCCCTTCAGAAATTTTCCGATCCGCACTGAAAACATCATTATCCGTCGGTAAAACCTCCCTGAACTTCTATTTAATTTTTTGTTCCTCTTGGTGTGCTATATTTTCACGCCAAAAGATTCTTAATTATGAAAAAAATAATTCTGATATTTTGTACCATACTGATATTTTACGAATCTGAAGCTCAGACACCGCAGGATAGCATCTGGACACTTGAAGAGTGCGTCAGCTGTGCACTTGAACAAAACATCCAGATAAGAAAAAGCGGATTGAACAACAACAGATATGAAATATATGCTGAACAGGCTAAAGCCCAGAGATTCCCGTCAGCCAGCGCCTCGGCAAACCAGAATTTCGGCTGGTCAAAAAATACCATGACGGGCGGGTCGGGATTTTCCGGAAGCAACAACTCAAACTACTCGTTGAGCTCGGGTATAACAATTTTTAGCGGATCAAAGCTGACAAACCAGATCAGACAGGCTGAGCTAGATATACAGGGAGGAGAGTATTCCCTTGAAACGACAAAAGAATCGATCAGTCTGAACATCCTCGATGCATACTTGCAGGTATTGTACGCTGAAGAGCAGGTAAAGAACAGTGAAAAACAGATTGAATCGACCGGGAGCCAGGTGAACCTGGCTGCTGAAAGACTGGCTACTCAGCTTATTTCGCAGGCCGATTATGCACAGGTGAAATCACAGCTGGCAAGTGAAAAACTTACTCTCGCAAATTCCAAAAGTCAGCTGGCAATAGCAAAGGTAAATCTTGAACAGCTCATGGAGCTGCCTGTGACTGATGATTTCACAATTGCACATCCCGCATTTCCCGAACCTGTGAACCAGAACAGGATACCTGATGTCAGGTCAGTTTATGAAACTGCTCTGGCAATAAAGCCTCAGATAAAAAATGCGGCAGTAACCAGGGAGATTGCAGCTCTTGATGAGAAAATAGCAAAAGCAGGATATTATCCATCGCTTTCAGCAAGTGCAGGAGTAAGTACCGGTTATAATTATTCCGGCACTTCAGCAGAAAATGATTCTTATTTTGATCAGCTGAATGATGCAATTCATCCTTCGGCAGGCCTTTCATTATCGATCCCGATTTATCAGAGAAGACAGGTCAAAACAAGCATTGAAACTGCAAAAATAGGTTATCAGGATGCTGAACTGACCGAGATCGATACAAAAAACCAGCTGAGAAAGAATATTGAACAGGCATGTCTTGATGTCACCTCCGCCCAGATCGAATATGAGGCCAGTCTTGAAAACTACAGGGCAACCCTTGTATCATCGGTTTTGTCGGATGAGAAATTCAAGCAGGGAATAATAAATTCAGTCGATTACCTTGTTTCCAAAACAAACCTTATTGTTGCCGAAAGCCAACTGCTGCAGTCAAAATATAATTTAATATACAGCTATAAGGTACTGGATTTTTATTCCGGAATTCCTTTATCACTATAAATAACCATGATAAAAAATACTAATAGATTTTTAACCCCCTTTCTTATTTCCCCCAAGGGGAGAGGAGCTTAAAAAGCCCTGGTGCATCACTTTCCCCCTGGGGGAAGATAGTTGGGATGGGGGTATTTATAATAAAGAGAAGAAATTAAATAGGTATTAAATAATATCAATCCAATGAAAAAGAAAGTATTAATAATAGCAGGAATAATTCTGGCTGCTGTAATTGGTTTGCTCATTTTGAAACCTTTTACAAAAAAAACAGATGAATACACTTTCGATACAGTAAAGGTTGAAAAAGGCAATATTCAGAATGCCGTCACAGCAACCGGGACCATTGAGGCTATAACTACCATCAAGGTAGGGACGCAGGTTTCAGGTATTATCGAACATGTATATGTCGATTTTAATGATAATGTAAAGCAGGGGCAGATCCTTGCCAGGCTCGACGAGACCGCTCTCAGGGCACAGGTTGAACAGAGCCAGGCTTCGGTCGACCAGGCACAGGCTCAGCTTACTTATCAGGAAGCTGCTTACAACAGGCTTAAAGTACTGTTTGAGAAAAACCTCATTGCCCAGGCTGATTACGACCAGGCGTTATTTAATCAGCAGAATTCAAAAGCAGCCCTGAGCAACTCGAAATCTGCACTCGACAGGGCTAACGTTAACCTTGCATATGCGACAATTTATTCACCGATTGACGGTGTTGTGCTTAACAGGGCAATTGAGGAGGGGCAGACCGTTGCAGCCAGTTTCAACACTCCTGAAATGTTCACGATTGCCAACGATCTTACACAGATGGAGGTGCAGACCAGCGTTGATGAGGCTGATATCGGAAAAGTAAAGCAGGGACAACGTGTTGAGTTCACAGTCGATGCATACCCTGATGATAAATTTGAAGGCTCGGTTTCGCAGGTCAGATTGCAGCCGGTGGTTACCAACAATGTGGTTACATACACTGTGATCCTTAATGCTCCGAATCCTGCTAAAAAGCTGATGCCGGGGATGACAGCAAGCGCAACAATTTATATCCAGGAGAAACAGAATACACTTGTCCTTTCAGGCAAAGCAATGCGTTTCACTCCCAATACTGGATACCTTGCGAAGATGATGAAGGATGCAAGCGTTATGGCAGCCAATCTGCCTGCGGCCGGAGTATTTCCGGGAATGGCTGAAGGTGTCAAAATGGTATGGATGAAGGATGAAAAAAGCGGCGTCAGGCCTGTTCCGGTGACTATTGGGATAGAGAACGGATCAAATGTTGAAATAGTGTCAGGGTTAAACGAGGGAGACGAAGTTATTATTTCAATGACTGGTGGTTCTAAGAAGGAAGGAACTACACGGGATGAAGGGCAAAGGGGACCATTCCCGGGTTTTGGTCCGCAGGGAGGATGAGCAGGGGTGGATCATTCCGGGCAACATGACAGGACATTCATGATTAAAAAATAAAAACAGATGAATAATACGATAATAGAAATAAAGAATCTCAGGAAAGACTACCACGTCGGAGAAGTAACTGTACATGCCCTGAGAGGAGTCGATCTTAAGATACAGGAAGGCGAGTTCGTGGCAATCATGGGGGCATCAGGATCAGGAAAATCAACAATGCTCAATATTCTCGGATGCCTCGACAAACCGACTTCAGGCGATTATTTTCTTGATGGAACAGATGTAAAATCAATGAACAAGGATGATCTTGCCCGACTGAGGAACAAGAAGCTGGGTTTTGTCTTTCAGTCATATAATCTTCTGGCAAGGACCACAGCGCTTGAAAATGTCGAACTTCCTCTTTTTTACAATTCAAAGGTGAAATCGCGGGAGCGCAAAAAGTCAGCTCTCATTGCACTTGAAACAGTCGGATTGTCCGATCGGATGCACCACATGCCGAATCAGCTTTCGGGAGGTCAGCAGCAACGTGTGGCAATAGCCAGGTCGCTGGTGAATAATCCCGTTCTTATCCTTGCGGACGAACCTACCGGTAATCTCGACACAAGAACTTCGGTCGAGATAATGGGAGTATTCCAGGAGCTTAATGAGAAAGGCAGGACGATAGTATACGTGACTCATGAGCCGGATATAGCAAAATTTGCATCGCGGAATATTATTTTCCGCGACGGAAAGATCGTTCGCGAATTCCAGGTAACTGAAAGATCCAATGCAAAGGAGATCCTTAAAACGTTGCCCGTGGAACCTGTTGAAGAACTTGAGAATATTTAAAAAATCCGGACAATGAACTACTCGAATTTATTCAAAATAGCAGTCAGGGCGCTGATCAGGAATAAGCTTCGTGCCATTCTTACCATGCTCGGAATTGTGATAGGTGTTGCTTCGGTTATCGCAATGTTAGCCATTGGTGAAGGCTCTAAGCAGAGCATCAGGACAGAGATGTCCTCTATGGGTACAAATATGATAATCGTTGTGCCTGCTTTCCGCGCCGCGCGCGGAGTAAACATTGGTGCATCGGGTTCAAACGCCCTTAAATACAGCGATGTTGTCGATCTCAGGAATGATGCAGTGAACCTCTCTGCTGTTTCGCCTGAGGTAAGGGCTGCTGCCCAGGTGATTTTCGGCAACGAAAATACCCAGACCACAATCTATGGTGTCAGTGAAGAATATTTCACTATAAGGAAGCTTGAGATCAAAAGCGGCAGGATATTCAGTGCGAATGAGGTAAGAGGTATGTCTAAAGTCTGTATTCTCGGGCAAACAGTTGTGGAAAACCTGTTCGGAGAAGGCGCCGACCCGATCGGAATGAATATACGGATCAAGAATCTGCCTTTCCAGGTAATCGGAGTTCTCGGGGACAAAGGTGAAAGCGGATGGGTCAGGACCAGGATGACCTGATACTGGCTCCTTACACTACGATTCAGCGCCGGCTTGCAGCCATAGATTATATTACCGGAATCTATGCTTCTGCCGCAAGCGAAGAAAAAAGCGCTGCCGCAATCAGCGAAGTTGAGGAAATACTCAGAAGAACTCATAAGCTTCTCGATTCGGAGGAAAACGATTTCTACACGATGTCGCAGTCGGAACTGATTGAAACTGTTTCCTCTATTACCGAAATCATGACTTATCTGCTTGGGGCAATAGCCGGAATTTCATTACTGGTAGGCGGAATAGGGATCATGAACATCATGTTTGTTTCGGTGACTGAACGTACGCGCGAGATCGGACTCAGGATGTCGATAGGAGGCCGTGGTGCCGACATCCTGAAACAATTCCTTGTCGAATCGATGCTCCTGAGTTTATCTAGGCGGCGGAATCGGGGTATTATTCGGATACCTGATTGCACAGGTTGCCGGAACGCTGATGGGCAGCTCTGTGGTGATCACCACCGCAATCGGTTGTCCTTGCTTTCGCCGTCTGTTTTGTTATCGGCGTCTTTTTCGGCTGGTATCCCGCAAGGAAGGCATCCAATCTAAATCCTATAGATGCTTTGCGATATGAATAAAATAAGATAAAAGATAAAAGGATAAAGACAAAAGGATAAAAAGCAAAAAGACAATACTTTACTTTTATCTTTTTACTTTTGTCTTTTATCTTCTTCATGAATTATAATGAAACAGGAGGAATAATGAAAAAGAGAGATAATGGACCTACAATCAGGGTCGTTCTCCATATTCTTGTGTGGGCTATTATTTTGGCTTTACCACTGTATTCGGTGAAGAGACTGCAGTTCAGTAGTGATTTCCTCCTGATCTATTATACTTATACTATTATAAATGGCCTGCTTTTTTATGCCAATTATCTTTTACTTATACCAAAACTATTTTTTCGGAAAAGAAGAATCAGTTATTATCTTTCAGCTCTTGCTTTAATAGTCTGCTTCTATTTTGTGTCAGATATTTCCAATAATATTGTTATCGGATACCTGGAAAAAAAGAATCCGGAAGGATTAGAAAGACGTTTGCCGGTCCTCCCCGGGGAATGAGATCTGGAAGTTCCGGTCGTAGGTCCCCACATTATGGGTTATGTATCATCCTCACTCTTTATAGTCTTTCTTTCACTTGGTGTAAAAGTACTTGAGCGTCAGTCAAGAATAGAGAAAATGCAGGAAGAGATGGAAAGGGCAAAGCTTAATGCTGAGCTTGCCTTCCTGAAAAACCAGATCAGTCCGCATTTCTTCTTCAACACCCTTAATAATATCTATTCTCTAATAAGTATTAATCCTGAAGATTCACAGAAGGCAGTTTTCAAGCTTTCAAAGCTTATGAGATATCTTCTTTACGAATCAGAACATGGAAATACAAGACTTAGCAGTGAGATCGATTTCATGAATAATTATATCGACCTTATGAAGCTCAGGATGAGCGAAAAGGTAAGTCTGTCAGTCTCTTTTCCCGAAAAATATGAGGATAGAAACATACCACCGCTTTTATTTGTGCCCTTTTATCGAAAATGCTTTCAAGCATGGAATAAGTTATCGCGAAAAATCCTTTATTGATATTAGTCTGAAGGTTACAGGGGAATCAATTATTTTCAGAAGTGTTAACAGCCTTTCCAATAAAGAGAAAAAGAAGAAGAAGAAGAACATTCCGGAATCGGACTGGAAAATGTAAGTAAGAGACTGAATCTTCTTTTCCCGGAACGTCATGAACTAAAGATAGAAAATCGAAGATTATGACATTTGAAGTATTTCTGAATATAAAACTTAACCTAATGATAAATACAATTGCTATCGACGACGAACCTCTTGCATTACAGCTTGTTACAGGATATATTGAGAAAACCCCGGGCTTAAATCTGCTTGGCGAAATTCGATAATCCACTCGATGCAATGGAATTTATTGCCAGAGAAGAGTGTTGATCTGATTTTCGTCGATATCCAGATGCCTGATCTTTCAGGTCTTGAATTTACACGATCGCTTGCAAAAGGTCCCAAAGTCATATTTACAACAGCTTATGAGAAGTATGCGCTTGATGGATTCAAGCTTGGATGTCGTTGATTACCTCCTCAAACCCTTCAGCTTTGAAGAGTTCCTGAAAGCGGTACAAAAAGTCCAGAGGCTGATAAAGCTGGAGAAAGGTATTCCTGACCAGGTGGATGCAAATAACGAATTTCTGTTTCTTAAATCAGATTATAAAATCAAGCGCATTAATTTCAACGACATTCTATATATTGAAGGGCTGAAAGACTATGTGAAAGTATATACACAAAATGCCATCCGGCCTGTTATGTCGCTCACGACCATGAAGCTCCTTGAATCGAAACTGCCGGAATCGAGATTCATGAGAGTGCACCGCTCGTTTATTGTGAACCTTGAGAAGATTGACACTATTGAAAGAAGCAGGATCGTTTTTGGTAAAACATACATTCCGGTCAGTGATCAGTACAAAGACAAGTTTCAGGAATTCCTCGATAAGAATTTCTTGTAAGGACTAAAGTCCCGGGTCATATAGGATCCTCAAACCACGGCCTTAAGGCCGTGGTTTAGGCACTATAGGTCTGAGTGGCATTCACAAACCACGGCCTGAAGGCCGTGGTTTAAGCACTATAGGTCTGGGGGCATTCACAAACCACGGCCTGAAGGCCGTGGTTAGACCAGATAGAGGTGCAGGGGCTTTAGCCCTTATTTTTTTGGTTTTATATGTATCGCAATCCCGTTATTTGATGCAAGTTGTACAGGATAAACAGTTTTGTTGTTTATAAGAGTGCTGTCGATCCTGACATGAGTGCGGGTATTGACTGTCGGATCATCGGAATAGATTTTTGCTGAATATTCCCTGTCCGGATCCAGGAAAGAGAAGTGTAAATCGAGAATAATTGATTGCTCTCCGTTGATACCGCCGATAAACCATTCATCACCCTTTTTCCTTGCTATGACTCCATATTCCCCGATCTTTGCATGCAATACTTTCGTATCATCCCATACAGTGGGCACATTGTCGAAGAACTCCAGCTCCGGTTCATCACCAATATAGTTTGTTGCTCCCCAAAGACCATCATTTTTTTCGAGTGCCGGGGCAGCCTTGTCATACCAGTAAAGAAACTGCAGCGGGCTGAAAATGCAAACCGCCTTTGCCAGCTGAGAGGCGTGAGATCCCATCTTTTTATCGACCCTTTCATTGTAGTAACAAATTGTGTTGTCTCCCTGTCCTGCAAGCATCCTTGTGAACATTGTAATAAGAGTGTGATGATTTGAAGGGCTCTCTTCATCACCGCGTATCCCTTCCATCGTCAGAAAATTCGGATATGTCCGGGAAAATCCTGTGGGGCGGTATTCATCATGAACATCTGCAACCATCCGGTACCCTGCAACCTTCTTAATTGACTGGTGAAGCCATCTTGTGGCATCCTGGCTTCCGACCCTGACAAATCCGAATTTTATTCCGGCGATTCCCCACCGGCTGTAGATCGGAAGGAGTTCATCCAGCTGTTTCTCAAGGGCTTTCCTGTTGACATACAGGAGTATATCAATATTTTTTGATCTGGCATAGCTAATAACCTCCTCCATATCAAGCGGCCCCTTTGATCTTGCCGGATCGAGGTTGACAGCTCTTGCATCAGAGTTGTCATCATTTTCCGGACCATACCATCCGGCATCGAATTCGACATACTGCATATTGTGGGAGGAGGTGAAGTCAATAGCAGCTTTGGCTCCCGCTGTTGTAAGGGTTACTTCACGCAGCACTTTGCCGGGTTTGATCCATGATACATCAGAAATCTCGCAGGGATCATTCAGGTTAAGCAGAAGATAATTCTTTTCCAGAAGATCCCCCGGATTTTTCCCGATCATCACCACTCTCCATGGTGACTGAAACGGAAGTGGTTTAATAACAGCACTTCCAAGCTGTGTAATTACATTGTAATTACGTGTTGTATCGGCGTTAAATTTCATCCTGGCATAATCGACAAGCTTTGCTTCGGCCAGAGCAATGATAAGATTTGTATCAATTTCGATCACAAGAGGTCTTTCACATCCTTTTTCAATTTTGCTAAGGGTGACTCTTGAATATTGCGCCTGTGCTCTTGCGGCTGACCATGCATAATGGTCTGTGCTGAAATTAAATGAAATGTTTTCATCCTTTATAGTCAGAGAATCCATTCCATTCTGTTCAGGAAATTCATAGCAAAGGGCTATTCCCTCGTCGTAAGCCCGGCAGATCAGATTGAGCATCAGATCATTGTTCTCCATGAATATTTTCAGCTGGTTGTAATTATCGGGTATCTCTTGCTTTTCTCCAAACAGGTTGATCCATTTGTTTGAATGTGATTCTCTTTCAATACTGATAACCTTAAACTCATTTCCTTCATACGCAATCTCATCAGTATTAATCCGGATAGCGGAAGGACCAATAATCTGCCTTTTCAGGACATCCACCGTAAATACCGGTAATGTTCCATCCTCATTTGCAGATTCCGTATGTATAGTGAGGTTTAAATTTCCGTCGGGAGAAGACACAACATACTTTTTCTCCCGGGAGCAACAGACTGCCAACAGTAAGATTATCCAAAGGATTGCTTGAGCTTTCATCAGGCGATTTTTAAATATATGGATCTAAAAATACTTAATAAGGTCATTTCATGCAAAACTCTTTTTAAAATCATATGTAAGGTAATTACCGGGAGATATCTGAAGTGATAGTATTTATGTAGTTTCCGAATAAGGTGGCAAATAAAATAGGGGTATTATCATGAATAACGTATAGAAAATGAAAATATACCCTCCTGGACAAGGGGGGGTGCGATAAAAAAAGTATATATTTCGCAATTATCGATCATTTTGTTATATTGCGGTCGGTTTTAATAATAAAATATCGCATTCCAATGAAAAATGGTTTCATAATTAGATCCGCGCATCTTTCAATCCTACTGCTTACTGTCTGTATTCCTTCCTATTCACAGGATGAGGAGTCATCTCCATTTAAGGCCGGAGCAGATTTTTGCAGCAGCTTCATCTGGAGAGGTGCCAGATATGGAACAGGTCCTGCTGTTCAGCCGGTACTTGAATACGCTTCAGGCTTTTTCACGGCCGGAGCCTGGGGATCATTTGATTTCAGGGGCTATCAGGAGGTTGACCTTTATCTGTCATTTTCACTTCCGTCAGGATTCTCGCTGGGATTTACTGATTACTATTTTCCGGATTTAAGATATTTTGATTATTCAAGTGAATCGGGCAGCCATGCTATTGAAATTAATCTTGGATTAACAAAAGGGGGATTGAATTTAAGTGCCAACTATATCCTTAATGAGGCCGGAGGTGCCGGATCGTGTGGGAAGGATCTTTATTTCCAGGCAGGATATACATTTAAGTATTTCAGTCTGTTTATGGGAGCAGGCAACGGGTGGCATACTTATGATCCGGACACTGACTTAAGCAGTTTTAATATTTGTAATGCAGGGATCGAAGTATCCAGAACCATCAAAATAACCGACAGATTTGAAATACCTGTTCTGGGGCAGTTAATATTCAATCCCGACAGGGAACAACTATTTCTTGTCGTCGGATTTACATTATAACCTCTCCCTTATATTCATATGAGGTCTGCAATAATTCACGTTTCATAATTGGAATATTTTTATATACCCCGCTAAAACAGGGGGTATGTTATCAAAAAATATGATAAAATATCAATGTATACCCTAAAAAAGGGGGTATTAGTCAAAAAATAATACAAAATAATTTGACACACCCCTAAAATTATATATGTTTGTTCCAAATTACCTGATTTGTCGTTTTTAAATTCTTAATTATGAAACTGAAATGGAAAAAAGTCCTGGTTATTCTGATCCTGTTTTTAGCAGGAACACCAGGCTTATTTGCTGCGGGTGGTGCTGCAATTGATTCAGGTGCTACAGCCTGGATGCTCACTTCAACTGCGCTTGTTTTACTTATGATTCCGGGACTCGCTATGTTTTACGGCGGACTGGTCAGAAGCAAAAATGTCCTTGGCACAATTATGCACAGCTTTGTGGCAATGGGTATCATAAGTGTTTTATGGATTATCCTCGGTTACAGCATGTGTTTTGGAAAAAACATCCCCGGAGGATTATTTGGATGGAACTGGAATTATTTTTTCCTCAAAGGAATTGATACTAACATCATGGATGCCGGAATTCCCGAATATGTCTTTTCAATGTTCCAGTGCAAATTTGCAATTATCACGCCGGCACTGATCGCAGGCGCCTTTGCTGAGCGGGTCAATTTCAAGGCTTACTGTTTTTTCATCGCCTTGTGGAGCGTTTTGGTTTACAATCCTCTCTGCCACTGGGTCTGGGCATCTGACGGCTTCCTTTTCAATCTGGGTGCCAGAGGTGCAATCGACTTTGCCGGTGGTACCGTAGTTCACATATCTGCAGGGGTAAGCGGACTGGTTGCTGCATTATATCTTGGTTCACGCCGTGGATATCCTTATCAGGTAATCCGTCCTAACAATCTTGTGATCACCATGCTTGGGGCAGGTTTGCTCTGGGTGGGCTGGTTCGGGTTCAATGCAGGAAGCTCTGTTTCAAGCGGATTAAGCACAGCCCAGGCTTTAACAGCAACACAGGTTGCAGCAGCGGCCGGTGCCCTGACCTGGATCATAATTGAAAGCTTTCACCAGGGAAAAGCTACTGCACTCGGATTTGCAAGTGGGATACTTGCAGGACTTGTAGCTGTAACACCGGCCGCCGGGGTTGTACAACCCTATGGAGCAATGGTTCTTGGAATACTGTCTTCTTCAGTCTGTTATATGGCAATACAGGTAAAAAACAAGCTTGGCTACGACGATAGTCTCGATGCATTCGGGATTCATGGGATCGGAGGAATAACCGGAGCTCTTTTTCTGAGTTTTTTCATCCGCCCCTCCTGGATGGAAGAAGCTGCAGCAGCCCATGGCGGTTCATGGACAATATGGAATCAGTTTGGCGTTCAGGCTCTTGCTGTTGTAATCGCAATCGTTTTTTCAGCGGGTATGACATTCCTTATTATATTATTAGTGAATAAGGTGGTAAGATTTAAATCAACCGAAGATGATGAAATGGCAGGTCTGGACCGGTCATATCATGGCGAACGGGGATACGGAATGCTGAATCCGAGTTAATGAAGTATTTAATAAACAAATCGAAATGAAACTTATAACCGCCATAATACGTGAAGTTCAGCTGGATAAGGTCCGGGAGGCACTGATCGCAGCTGAAATTACCAGAATTACAGTGAGCCGTGTATCGGGACATGGCCAGCAGAGAATAGAGGAAATGTACAGAGGGCAAAGGATCATCCCTGACCTGATACCTAAAATACGGATTGAAATAGGTGTAAATGACGCATTTGTTGAAATTACAGTCGATGCTATTCTTAAATCGGCAAGGACAACAGACGGGGAAGAAGGCAATGTGGGTGACGGTAAGATCTTTATTACACCACTGGAAGAATGCATCAGGATCCGTACCGGCGAGAGAGGGGGTTCTGCTATATAGTGTGTTTCTATGGATATAGTAGAGACGTTGCATGCAAGGTCTCTACGACTATAGAAATTTTATTTAGAGAAATAGATTCTGTATTCCCCTTCAGCTTTTTTATCCAGCCAGTGCTTATATTCAAGGCTCAGCGTTTTGTCGAGAAGAGGTGCCGGGATAAATGGTGCAATGATTTCCAGGATCTGATTCTCCTCGAGCCGTTTAATTGCTGCCATAACCTCATGAACGGGCTGCTCATCCCTGTTGAGCATTTCACGTATATCAATAGTTTCTGCGACTGCTTCTTTGCTGAACCATGAAGGACAAACTGTTACATACTTTGCACCCGTTTCGTCAAGTTGCTCAATAGTCCCCTGACCAACTTTATCCCTCAGCCTGTTTACCAGCTCTTCCACATTCAGATCCGCCGATGGTTGCTGCCTGGCCAATATTGGTGATCCGTGCAATAGTTTTCCGTAAAACAGGATTCTTCAGCTTTTTAAATTCCGGTGCTGAGCTTAAAAGGACATCTTCCAACTCGGGATAAGACTCAAGCAGATCGTAAATTTTCGTTTTGGGAGTAATAATGAGCTTTTCCATCATCAGTCTGTATTATTGGTATAAGACAAAATCCTTTTTTCTCCTTCAAGCTTTCTTAAATCAGCCAGATTCTGAGAAACCTCAAGTGTCCCCAGATATTCTCCATTCTCATCCCTGAGAGCAAAATACTCTATATGGATGAACATTCCCTGCATTTGTATCCAGAAAGGTGCATGAGATGCTTTGCCTGATTTGAAATCTTCCAGGATTTTTTCGATAATATGTACACTGCCGGGAGGATGGCATAGTCTTACATCACGGTTAATTATGGAACGGCTTCGGGCAAAAATGCGTTCCCTTCCCTGTGTAAAGTACTTCACTTTGTCATCCTTGTCGACAAAGGTCATATCTACAGGTACAGTATTTAATATTGCCAGGATCTCTTTAGCAGAAAAACTTCCGGAGGGTAGTTGAATTAAACCGTTTTCATTCAGAATGCCTGTGTTTTCATAAGCTTCAGAAGACATCCCATCAGGTTTCCAGTCAACTTCCGGGTCATAAAGTGAGAATCCGAATTCAAGAGTCTGCCTGTGAATATGCCACCAGTCTTCAGTTGAGAGCACATCCATGCACATCGGGAAAAGGATATCTTCTTCCTTTTTTGTCATGTCATACACCGCTTTCAGCACTGGTTCAAAAAGTATTTCAAGAGCATCCTCCAGATCAGATTTTTTCAACCCGTCGGTCCTGAGTATTTCAATACAACCTTTTAACTGGTCACGGATCTCATCATGTTTGCCCCACATCACTTTGGGAGGTCCTGTAATCTCATTTTTTTCCAGATAGGGAAATACCAGATATTCCTTGCGTTTATAGTGCTTGTCTACATCCATCAGGTCATTAAAACATGATTGCAGTTTAAGGGCATGTTCCCTGAAATTATCTTCAGACACAGCATAAAGGGTGCCTAAAAGCATCTGGATTTTTTCAACTAGTTTCCGTAATTCCTTGTTTTCGTGCTTAAAAACATCAACCGGATGTCCTTCAGGTATGGCTTTTGCCCCACTCTGATCAATGTGCCCGTCGAGCACTTCACCATGCACATCGCATAATTTAAGTACTTCTGCTTCGGGCAATCCTTCTGCAATAAGCTCCTGTTCCACCTCAACCACCTCGCCATAAGGAATCTGCCGGAGGGTGCTTATCAGCTCAGAACGCACCTGCTTTGGATTCTCTCCCTGATGCAGCTTAAGAATAAGCTCTTTCAGCTTTTCCTTCCTGAATTTTGAATTATTAAGTAATTCGCTCATATTAATATTATTAGATTTTTTTTACTTGTTTTTCAGGTAATGGGTTTATGAAATTTATTACAAATTACGCATTATTATTATATCCTTGCTTCCTGTATTTTCTTCTCCACAGCATATATCCGCTAAATACAACAGTAATTCCGGCAATTCCTGTCAACGGAACTATGAGAATATAAAAACCTCCTGTCAGACTTTCGAAAATCCTTCCGGGATGAAATCCATGGCCTGCAGTGCTGATCTGAATTAAATCAGCACATAAGCAAAATCTAAACGCAGGCTATTTTTAGGGATATCATTATAAAGCCTTGCTGTAGAGGAGTTTCTCTATAAATGTTTTAATATCGGTTTCAAAGAAATCATCTGCCTTTACGGTCTTATACTGTTTCTCAACCTTTTCCTTATCAATATCAGTGAGAGAATTCTCTGCCATAGGATACAGTACATTATCTTCTTTATAAATATGATTCTTCAGCAGAAAGCAATACCCACGGGCATTTTCGATTAAATCTGACGTTTTATTCCGGTTTAGCGCATTAGTCATATTTTTAACATATTGCCTGCCTGCATCATGCTCATTCAGCATCACCGGAATAGGATTACAGTGCATATTATTCAGATTATTCAGCATAGCTTTAAACAGTATATCTTCTTCTTTGGCATGATGAAAGCCATCTGCATATTTTTTTATGAACAGGATTACATCACGAAAAAATACACTATCGGGTTCCTTGCCTTTTTCGAGCTTATCGCATTCAGCCAATACCAGATCAATAACCTTAAGGATATTCTGGTGTTCTTCACTTAACTCTCTTGTAATGTTTTTCATTTTATTTTAGTTTTATTATGCTTTGACATTATCATATTCTGCTTTTAACCAATGGTTTTATCTTAAATGCTTTTATTTTCCTTTGTATAATTCAATGCAAGCGACTTAATTGTTTCTGATGTAACAAGATCCTCAATCGCATCTCTGATAGGAGCGTATCTTTCATGGATGGGACACGGATTATCAGGAGTGCAATTTTTCAGGCCAAAACCGCAGCCGGTTATTATTTTATCCCCCTCAGTGGTGGCAATTAATTCTTTGATTGTCAGGTCAGGTTTTTCTTTATCGAAAAAAAAACCTCCGCCTTTGCCTTTGAGCGACATTAAGAATCCCATTCTTACTAAACGCTGGAGGATCTTGGCAGTGAAGAAGCGGGGAGCTTCTATTTCCCTTGAAATCTCGTCAATTCCGGGTCTGAAGCCCTTTAAGTTCTGCATTTGAATATAGACCAACCCCCGTAAGGCATATTCTGTTTCTTTGTTGAACATTTTAATTGAATTATTAAGGGTACAAATATAATAAAATATTTATAAATTACTAAAAGATCTTTTAGTCTTATAATAAAATATTTATATATTTGTGAAGTAAATTTATTTGAGTATGATATGCCTCAGTTAGTGACATACTAAAACCTGCATCTTAATAAATATTTATAATTCACATTGAAAATGAAAACGCACATTTTTATTTTACAGGCACCCCGACAGCAATACTTGCACTTGGCGCCTTGCAACACTATCCGGGAAGCTTCTCTGAAAAAAGATTTTTATCAAAGCTTTATTCTTCTTAAATTGCTTTGTCATACAAAAACTTATTAAAATGAAAATCAAATTATTCTTGCTGACACTTATATTTTTTACTATGTTTTTTGATCTGTCCGCTCAAAAAACCGGTAAAAAAATTGTCATAACCGGTAAAGTGACCGACTTATATAATAGTCCGGTTTCCGGGGCTTTTATAATGATTGACGGGAAAAGCACCGAGAGGAAGACTGACATTAAAGGTCTTTTTAAGGTGAAAGTTAAGCCATCAGCTCAACGGATAGGCGTTTTTACAACTTTTACAGAAATAAAGGATGAGCCTATTAAAGGAAGAACAGCTATAAATTTCACTCTGGATAAATTAGTTCCCCGGCCTGTGGATGCTGCAGGGTCAGATTCTGATGATGAAGTTGTTGATGAAGGTTATAATGTTACACGGAAAAGAAATATATCAAAACCCGTAACCAGATCTGATGTCAGTGGTAACGAATATGCTTCTTTTTCTTCTATTTACGAGGTCCTCAGGACTATTCCCGGCCTGACTGTATCAGGTAACAGTGTAACCGTAAGAGGAGTCAGCTCAATTGGATCTTCGGCTCCATTGTTTGTTGTTAACGGAACAACTGTGAGTTCTGTCAATGGAATTGATCCGGCGATGGTTAAATCAATTGACGTGCTTAAAGGTCCGTCTGCCTCTGTTTATGGGTTGCAGGGAGCAAACGGTGTAATTATTATAAAGCTGAAAGGTACAGATTAGGCCAGGTAATACAGATGATGGAATTAGGGACTGGGGTTATTAAAAAACAAATACCAATGAAAAGTAGATCAACTGCAAAGATTTCAATCTTTTTATTTCTTCTGACACTTGTATTCCCTGCCAGGTTGGATGGCTGGTCAGAGCATCCCTTACTGGTGCGCCCTGCACTGAAAGATCTTCAGGTCTGGAATAAAATGGATCCTGTAAAGGCTGTCAGTCTTCATACTTTTTTAGCGGAAACGGAGAAAGAGCTGGCCGTTTTTCTGGCCGGACAGGAAGCGTGGTCGGAGACAAATCTGCCCGATTATGCTCCCTGTCCTGAAGGACTTGCTTTTAAAGCTACAGGAAATCCTGACGATATTCTTCTCAGATTTTATAAAGCTATCCGGATAAATCCCAATGTTAAGATTCCACTCTATCTCCATCTGCTCCCCAACGACAGTAAGGAAGGCAGACCGGTGGCCTCTCCGTCCGATATCACTTCCCTGGAAGATGTAAGTTCATTTCTCCGGACCACTTACGTGTGGATCAAAGAAGGAGAACTGTTGTTCCCCTTCGATGTCCTCTGCACTGCCAGCGATGAGCCGGATTATGGTTTCGATCTGGGCTTGTTTGAAGACAATAATACCGACTATGGGAAACAATATGGTTTTGGAGCACAACCATTTGGCAATCCCAATCTGGAATACGGCAGTCAGGCTCCGTTCCATATGGGCTTTTATCATGAAGCTGCCATTATTTACAAGTTCGGATCGTTTCTGAAACATACTTATCTGGATTACCGCATTTTCCTTTTTAAAGCCCTTTCCGAATTTGCTTTCCGTCATCAGCAACCTTACTGGGGGTGGCGTTTCATGGGATGGGGAATGCACTACATGGGTGATGTTTCCATGCCTTATCATATGAAACCTCTGCCTGGTGTCAGCACCACACGCCTGATGTGGATAAGCGTCAAATCGATGATTGGGGCTCCCAAAGCCCAGGAGAATGCTACTCAGCTTGTGTCGAACCGTCACACTGTTCTCGAGGAATTTCAGCTTCAGGTTTTACGGAAAGCCCTGATTGACAACAATCCATCTCACCCGTTTCTCCTGGCTTTGAAAAATCCGGTGACAACTGTTCCCTTTTCGTACGATTTCCTGATCAATGTCGCCACCCGGCAATCGGCATCCCAGGCAGAAGCCGTTGACAAGGTTCTGAAGAAAAACATGCCTTCCAGACTGGTTTCAGATCCTGCCGTTGAAGCCAGTGACCTGCCTGAAACGTACAGAATTGTTGCCTGCATAACAGAAGAAAAAGGCCAGGAAGCAATTGATGAAATAACCGGCATTATCGCAAAACAGCTGCAGCAATTCAGCATGCATATCCGGAGTTTTATGGAAGCAGTTCTGGATGACAGCGGATTGTAATCTGTCCGGCATCCTGTTCTGTGTCTATCTGAATTATAAGCCGGCAACTTAATTGATACTCATTTGGCTTCGCCGAACCCACCGGAGTTTACCCCGCAGGGCGGGGGTCCGGTTCGTCACGGAGTTTATCCAGCGTCTAACTTATCTTTTTTCCCCGACGCTTCGGTCGGGATCTTCATTTCTCTTTTCCTTTTGTTTCTTTATTATTCTATATTTGATACTGTGTTTCCTCAAACGTGCTGTTAAAATATAATTATGTTAGTAAGGACATTTGCCAGTGCTGTTGCCGGCATCGATGCCGTTACAGTCACAATTGAAGTCAATGTATCGCAGGGCATACGTTTTTTCCTTGTCGGACTTCCTGATTCTGCGGTTAAGGAGAGCCAGCAGAGAATAGAATCTGCTTTACGGATCCTTGGATTTCACTGGCCCGGGAAACAGGTCGTCATAAACATGGCACCTGCTGATATCCGCAAGGAAGGGTCATCATACGATCTGCCGCTGGCTGCAGGTATTCTTGCAGCAGATGAAAAAATAATAAAAGGGGAGATTGAGTCATATGTGATAATGGGAGAGCTGTCGCTCGACGGAACATTACAGCCGGTAAAAGGAGTTCTGCCAATCGCCCTGCGTGCAAGGGAAGAAGGATTTAAAGGTGTTATTGTGCCTGTTAAAAATGCGCGTGAGGCTGCTGTAGTAAACGGTCTGGATGTTTACGGCATGGAAAAACTTGGCGATGTACTTGATTTTTTCAATGGTTTACGGAAATTCGATCCGGTAAAGGTTGACCTTCTTGAAATTTTCAGAGGGGAGGCAAACAAATATGATGTTGATTTCTCAGATGTGCGCGGACAGGAAAATGTAAAGCGGGCATTGGAAGTTGCGGCAGCAGGGCATCATAATCTGCTGATGATCGGCCCTCCGGGTTCAGGTAAAACGATGCTGGCTAAACGGTTAAGTACAATCATGCCTCCTCTTACACTTGAAGAAGCACTGGAGACCACCAAAATACATTCGGTAGCAGGAAAGATTGACGACCACACTGCATTAATGACAAGACGGCCATTCAGATCCCCCCATCACACAATTTCAGATGTCGCACTCGTCGGGGGTGGAACATTCCCACAGCCCGGGGAAATTTCCCTTGGCCATAACGGTGTGTTGTTCCTTGACGAATTGCCTGAATTCAAACGCAGCGTCCTGGAAGTTTTGAGACAGCCTCTCGAGGACAGGATAATCACAATATCGCGGGCAAAATCGACCTGCGATTACCCTGCAAGCTTTATGCTTATAGCTTCCATGAATCCGTGTCCGTGCGGTTTTCATAATCATCCTGAGAAAGAATGCATGTGTTCGGCCGGCATGGTGCAGAAATATCTTAACAGGATATCAGGACCGCTTCTTGACCGTATTGATATTCATATAGAAGTTGTGCCGGTAAAATATGACAAACTCGCTGATTCCGGAAAAATTGAAAAGTCAGCTGTTGTACGGGAACGGGTGGTAAGAGCAAGAGAGATACAATCGAAACGGTTCGAATCAGTAAAGGGAGTTTATGCAAATGCCCAGATGTCTGCATCAATGCAACGAAGGTTCTGCCAGCTTGATGAGGCCGGAGGAAGATTGCTTAAAACTGCAATGGAACTTCGCGGCCTTTCAGCAAGAGCGTACGACAGAATTCTAAAGGTGGCAAGAACAATTGCTGATCTGGGCGACTCAGAGAACATCACAGCTGAGCACATTTCAGAAGCAATTAACTACAGGAATCTCGACAGGGAAGGATGGGCAGGATAATATTTCTGAATTATAGTTGCATCGGGAAAATTCTCCCTTTAGGCTCATTCAACAGTATTGCAACTGCCTCCAAAAACTCTTTTTGGACAAGCGGTTTCTGAAAAACCATGTTCGCTCCTAAAAGTTTTGCACCAGGAAGATATCCATCAGGACTGATCCTTCCACCTCCTGATATTGCAATTATTTTTAGATCAGGATACTTCTTATGAAGTTCAATTATGGTTTCCATGCCTTCCTTTTCAGGCATTATGATATCTGTTATCAGGAGATCGTGTTTGTTTTTTTCAAATAGTATTATCCCCTCATTTCCGTCTGAGGCTGTATCCACTTCATGATCAGCTTTTTCCAGCATTTTCTTTAGCATAAGAAGTATTGCAGGTTCGTCGTCTACGACAAGAATTTTCGCCATGATTAATCTGTTTTATTATTATTATTATCAAGTACCCTTCTGATTATTTTACTAAAATCATCCAGACGCAACGGTTTTAAAATAACCTCAGAAATTCCTATCCGGGTAAGGATCTCATCTGATAAATTATCAGAATACCCTGTAATTATAATTACTTTCAGTTCTGGTTTTATCCCCTTCATCCTAAAGGCCAGTTCGGTCCCCTCTATTTTGGGCATGTTTTGATCAGTAACCAGGAGAGAATACTTCGCCGGTTCATTCTTAAATTCTTCAAGAGCAGAAATACTATCACTTTTTATTGTTACCTTATAACCCAGATTTTCAAGCATTTTCTTTCCCATAAAGGTAATTTCAGGCTCATCATCAACAAAGAGTATTTGTTCATCCCCTTTTAACAGTTTTCTGGTTGATTTTTCGGAGCCGGAGGGATCGGAACCAACTTTTGGCAGATAAATTGTAAACGAGGTTCCTTTATTGGGGGTACTGTCAACTACTATTGCGCCACCATAATTAGTGATTATTCCATGGACTACAGATAGTCCCAATCCTGATCCTGAGCCTACCTCCTTTCTGGTAAAGAAAGGTTCAAAAATCCGTTCTTTTGTTTTGATATCCATGCCATAGCCTGTATCGGAAATAATCAACCTGATGTATTCTCCTTTTTTTAGATTTGTAATTTTTTCTTCAGTTTTCTTATCAACCCAAACGGAATCCAGGATTACCTCCAGAACACCACCCGTTTTCATCATAGCATGATTGGCATTTGTACACAGATTCATCAAAACCTGATGAATTTGGGTAGGATCTGCAAAAACGGAGCCTATCCCGGGATCGAGGCTTTGCTTTATTTCCACGTTGGGGGGAAGAGAGGCTTTAATCAGATTTAGTACTTCAGCAATAATTGGTTGTATCCGGATAGGTTTCTTCTTAAAATCAACCTCCCGGCTGAATGTAAGTATTTGCTGAACAAGATCTTTTCCCCGGGTTGCTGCACTATTAATCTGTTCAATGTCAAACCTTAGGTTACTCTCTTCAGGGAGCTCTTCGAGAGCCATATCGGTATAGCCAAGAATTGGTGTGAGAATATTATTAAAGTCGTGTGCAATACCTCCGGCCAGAGTACCGATTGTTTCCATTTTTTGAAGCTGGAACAGTTGCTTTTCAAGTTCGGCTCTTTCTCTTTCAAATTTTTGGCGTATATCAATCTCCTTCTTCAGATCAATGTTTGCATTTGAAAGCTGTTTTGTCCTTTCCAAAACTCTTTTTTCAAGCGCATCATTGGCAGTTTTGACATTTTCTTTCTCCTGTTCCAGCAGGACCCTCATATAAAACTCTTTACGGGCTGAAAGCTCCAGGAAATAGCTGATAAACATACCGATGATATTGGCACTTATGAAGAAATAATTGTTATTGACCAGGATTGTTACCGGGGTCTGTGATACCCAGACAGCGGAAATTTCATATGAAATTACGATTGACCAACCTGCAATTGAGGCATATAGAAACCTGGCTCTTATAAATGTATAGCCAAAGATGAAAATCAGGATTAAACCGGCATAATAGGAATAAACCTCGACTCTTGCAGCATAAATAATCATAATTATTATCCCGAAACCGGTGGTGAACATAATAAAGGAGATAATGAGCTGCATGTATTTTTTAAACAATGTTGAAAATGAAAAGATAAATACTGCAATAAACACCGGAAATACAGCTCCAAAGCGAATAAGCCAGAATACTTCCTTCAGCTCGGGTACCATTACCGCATCAAGAAAAGCAAATGCCCCATAGAATATCATTGCAAGGATGATTGAGAATCTGAAAGGGTTGATCGATTTCCTGAAGTAATCCTCATGAAATTCCTTTTCGAGAGAACTAAATTCACCGGTAAAAGATAGTGTCATATAATTTATTGACAACGACTCCTGTACCGCTGATGAAAGTCCGAGAAAACTCCTTCCCAACCTTTTTAAAATATTCATTAAGAAAGTATTTAAAGTATCCCAGAATATTACAATCTGTAGTTTTTAGTTTTTTCTTATTTTAAGAAACAGATTAATACCAAGTGGTTCCTTCTCAACACTAACCATCTCCTTATCAATATTGGCATCTGATGCTATCCTGAACAGATCTGATTCGGTCCTGAGATTAAGATACCAGTCGGAAAGTACCTCCATAAGTCTTTTCGTAGGATTTTTTGTGCTGAAATTGCTAATTACCATTTCACCATCTTCAGAAAGGCAGTTAAAATATTTTCTGATGAGAAAAGTAAAATGTTTATCCTTGAAATAATCAAATAAACCGGCGCTCCAGATCAGATCATACAACCTAAATGAGTTAAAACGCAAAGCATTTATCCTGTTGTATGAAATCTGACCATTGAATTTCTTGTTTTTTTTCATAGAGAAGTCAATTGCAGCCTGGTCAAAATCAATAAGATCAAAACTGATGCCCTTTCCGGATAAATAATTTGTGAGAAATTCATTAACATCCGAAGCCGGACCTGATCCCAGTACGAGGACCTGGGCATTTGCCTTCCTTGAAATCAAGGCTTTGCAATATTCCATAAAATAATCTTTCCGGTTCCGCACAGCATTAGCTGCCGGCTGATTCTGGAAGAAGAGATCCCAGTTCTTGTATTTTGCATCTGAATTAACCTCAAATAGATAAATTTTGTTTATAAGAGTAAAATCACCAGGATAACCATAGGGTTTAATAAATCCATGACCGATAAGAGTTTTATCATTAAGAATTGGTTTCATTCTTTCTCTGAAATCATCGACTTCTTCAGGTTTCAGGTTATTAACCAGGGATATGAATTTTTCATATTCAGACGGCTCAGGACCTCCGGTTTCTATTAGAAATTTTAAATAATCATTTATCTTTTCATCAAGACCATAACTCCATTCAAGAGGCTTTCTATTCATAAAAACTTTTTATAATGATTTTGTTCTTTGTCTTTATTTATTTTTTGAAATTAATGGGTACAAATATTTTTACTTTTTATTTATCCTGAATTAACTACTCATTTTGAATGAAGAAAATCCAATCAACCGCCAGATCTGAAAGAAATAACTATTATGGTATCTTTAAGATCGCTGAAAAGGAAAAAAATTGATTTTAAGGGGATAGACATTATAATTCTTTTAAGTAAGATGTTTGTTTTCAAAATCATCCTTAATATATTTTCAATCTAAAACGAGATAATCCATTAGTTATTATCTACTTTAGGAGTTCGTAACAGCTTTATATCAGGAAATAATGTTGGACAGGGCTGATTTGAGATTGGTTCTCGGAGTACAACTTAACAGTTTGAATTAATGGGATTTCATTCCAACAACAATGATGCAGCACCTATCAGCCCGGCATCTGCTTCTGCTTCAGATTTAACAATTTCAACCGGATCATAAATCATATCCCTTGCAAGCTCGTAAAATTTGCTTTTGATCCGGCTGAAATAAAATTCCCCGAGATTCATCAATCCTCCTCCTAAAATAATGATGGGCGGATTGAATACCTGGAAGATATTGTATATGCCGATCCCGATATAATCGGCACAATCATTTACAATAGATTTTGAAAGGGGATCATTTATATCAAGCCCCTGCTTTATCATTTTTCCGTCGACCTTTGAAAAATCAAAGTCATCCGGGAGGGGTAATGTTGTTTTAATGCCTTGTTCGGTCTTCTTCCTGAACATTTGTGGCAGAGTCAGGCCGCAGGCACATCCCATAAGACATCCTATGTTACCACAGGTACATACATAGCCGCTTTGCGGATCAACAATTGTATGTCCGAATTCCCCTGCTGTTCCCGTAATTCCGCGGTAGATCTTCCTGTTGAGGACAATCCCCGCACCGATGCCTGAGCTGATTGTCAGAAAGATCAGATCATCATAGCCTCTCCCGGCCCCGAATTTGAATTCGCAGAATGCCTGTGCATTAGCATCGTTATCGAGCTTTACGGGAACTGAGAAATTCCTGCTCAGCGATTCCCTTAAAGGGAAGTTCTTAAAACCTTTAAGGTTTGAAGTGGTTATTGTATACCCGTCCCTGTAGCGCACGTGCCCCGGAAATCCGATCCCGATTCCTTCCAGGTCTGATTCCCTGAGATTGTTGGCTGAAATAACCTGCCTGACCAGCAGCGTTATATATTCTACAATAGCTTCTTCATTCATTACTGAATGATCATAGACTATTATTTTGTCAAGGATCTGCCCGCCGGGATTCACCAATCCCACCGAAAGCTTGGTCCCTCCAAGGTCGATGCCGCAAAGAAGTTTTTCCATATATCTGTTATAATGATTGTTCGGTACGGGCAATAATATCATCCTGTGTATCCGGCGAAAGGGTAGTAAAGAATGCAGAATACCCTGCTACCCGGACAACCAGATCCCGGTAATTCTCCGGATTCTTTTTAGCGGCAAGCAGAGTCTCTCTTGAAACAATATTGTACTGCACATGCCAGCCTTTAAGAGTTGCAAAAAAAGTCCTGATAATCGAAATAAGCTTTTGTTTCTGTGTTTCGCTGGTAAGGGCCGATGGCGACAGCTTCTGATTCAGGAGAACACCTCCAAGTATTTTGCTTGTCGGCAATTTTGAAACCGATTTAAAAACAGCTGTAGGGCCAAGAGTGTCGGTTCCTGATGTTGGGGAGCATCCTTCAGCGACAGGTGTATATGCTTTTCTTCCATCAGGAGTGGCCGGTACTACAGACCCTGACGGAACATTTGCTGAAATACTGGAAGTGCCGGCATAATACCTGCAGCCTGTTGGTCCACGTCCGTAACGGGTGGTATGATAATTATTGAGTTCCTCTATAAAATAATTGTACGCTTCGACAAGCAGGCTATCGACATAATCATCGTCATTACCATATTTTGGGGCATAATTCAGAAGTATCTGACGTATTCTTTCCCCTTCCTGCCCTTCATAATTATTTCTCAGGTTTTGCATTAAGATTTCTTTGCTGATAACACCCTCCTCAAATACCAGCTTCCTGATAGCAGCAAGGGAGTTGCCCAGGTTGGCAATTCCGACCTGGAGGCCTGAAATGAAGTCGTAAACAGAGCCTCCTTCCTTTATGGTTTTGCCACGGGCGATACAGTCGTCAACGAAAGCGGAACAAAGAATATCCGGGACCAGCTCTTCAAGGGCAAGATCGGCAGCAGAATCAATTTCGACAGTGGCTTTGGCATAGAACTTAACCTGGTGCTTCCAGGCGGCCATCAGGTCATCGAAGCTATTGAAATCCTCAAACTTGCCTGTTCCGGGGCAGAAGGACTTTCCGGTCATCGTATCAAGACCATTGTTCATGGCTGCAAGGAAAACCCGCATAAAATTCAGGAAACTCATCCCGGTACACCTGTAACCCCATTTCCCCGGAACGGCAATTTCGATACAGCCTATTGCAGAATAGTTGTACGCATCCTCCCTGTCAACGCCGATGCCGATAAGTGAAGGGATAACAATTTCATCGTTGTTGAATGCAGGCATACCGAATCCTTTTCCAATCACGTTTACGCACTGATTCAGAAACTCAGGATTTATGTTCCTGTGAAACCTGACAGAGAGATTCGGCTGGGTAAGCTTCATCCTGCCAACCGAATCGAGAATGAGAAAGCTTAGATCATTTACTGCATCCTTTCCGTCGACTGTCTGACCCCCGATTGTAACATTCTGATAAAGAGGCCCGCCGGCGGAAAACCTTGTATGCGACCATGACCTGATCTTATTCACCGACAGCAATTTGAGCCATGTGTTTTCAAGAAGTTCAAGAGCAAAATCCTTATTGATCCTGCCTTCCTCTATATCATTTTTATAAAACTTCCACAGATATTGATCCATTCTCCCGAGTGAAACAGAATGACCGTTGCTTTCGATCTGCAAAATCAGCTGTACAAACCAGGTGAGCTGGATGGCTTCATAAAATCCTGACGGAGGGTTGGCTGAAATATTCCTGCAGTTTTCACTGATCCGGAGAAGTTCTGATTTTCTTCTGCCGTCATTTTCTGTGGAGGAAAGCTCCAATGCAAGCTTTTCAAATCTCCTGATAAATGCCTGGAATGATTCAATTCCAATTTTCAGTGCATTGTAGAATGCCAGTTTCCGGTCCCGGCTCTTATCAGTGCTATTAACCGATCTCTTTGCCTGCTCCAATTTATTCAGATAACCAGCCAGGCCAATGTTCAGTATCTTTTCAAAATTGACGGCAATATGTGCATCACCTGATGTGAGGTTGCCTTCCGCCCTGATAATTCCGGAATCATGGATCTCCCTGTTCAAAGGAGACATAAGTGAATAGCCTTTTTCAATAAGAGTTTTCCCTTCCCACCAGGCACAAATCTCCCTCAGCTCTTTTTTCTGCTCCTCTGTTACAAAAAATGCATCACCCGGACGTTTGTCAAATTCATCCAGTTCATTTATGATCCATGATGTAACATATTCGGGAAAAATAGGAGCTGCCCGCAGAGCTGATGACTGGTTACCGGCAATCAGTTCTCCTTCATCAATAAATATTGACATCTCTTTCAATGTCTTTTCCAGGGCATATGCCCGTTTCAGGATTACCGGAGAATCACTGTGCTCCCTGTAGGCTTTTGTATATATTCCGGCCCGTTCGGTGCAAATTGTCGATTTTACCGAAAGGATCCTTTCCTTCAGTCGGGCAATCCGTTCGGTTGTATCTGTTGTTAATGTTGTTGTTGACATCTCAATTCAATATTTTAGCTGACAGACCTTTTTTCTCTGCATATTCAACAAATGTCCTTAATTCAGCTTTTTCAACATTCCGGTGATTTTCAAAGATATACTCTTTTCCCAGCATTGCATATTTTTCCCTGGCAAGGGAATGAAACGGAATAAAATTAATTTCATGTGCATTACTCAATCCGGCTGCAAAATCGATGATGGCAAACAGCTCCGGCTCAGAAAAATTGAACCGGGGAATAACAGGTACTCTTACGATAAATGTTTTCCCATGTTCATCAAGCTTCCTGAAATTATTCATGACAAGTGTTGCAATGCCTCCTGTGTATTTTGTGAACTTTTCCTCATCAAGATGTTTAAGGTCAGCCAGAAACACATCGATCATATCCAGGTAGTTCTCAATAGTTTCCCATGGCACGTGAAGTGACGTTTCCACTGATATATTGATACCTCTGGCTTTCAGCTCAGTAATTAATTCTTTTAAAGCAGGGTCCTGCGAAAATGGTTCACCTCCGGATAATGTCACACCGCCTCCGCTCATCTGATAAAACGGAATATCTTTCTCAATTTCACCGATTATCTGACTGATACTCATCTCCTGTCCTGTAACGATCAAAGCTTTGGAGGGGCATATATCCCTGAGTGATTCGAGATCAGTTATTTTCTCCCTGTCTATTGCCAGAGTGCCGTTTTTGGCGTTTATATGTCCGTTGCCTGCCCTGATACAATCTCCAAACTTACGGCATGATCGTTCATCAAACATTATTGACGGGAAAGGATCTATGCTCTCAGGATTGTTGCACCACATACATTGCAGAGAACATCCTTTAAAGAAAATATTTGTTCTTACACCGTTCCCATCATGCAGTGAATACCTTTGTATATTAAAGACTGTAAGCAATTTGCAGCGATTAGATATTGGTATTTATAATTTGACTTTGTCCAGTTCTCCCAGAATATCCTGCCTTTGAGATGTCAATGTTTTTATGAGATCGGGATTGAAGATCTTTTTCAGGCTGAAATGCAGAGTGTGCATCCGCTCCCGGAAGATCTCCTGGTAGAAGAGAACAAAATATCCGGCCAGGGGAACAAGCAATGCCAGGAAGAATCCCGTCCACCCGGCAAAGATACCTGCAAGTATGAGCAGAAGCGGGAAATATATAAGGTAAAGAACTGTGCCTGAGCTGATGTATACAGAACTAAAGAACCTGGGATCCTTAATAAGTCGGGCGCAAATAAATCCTGGGATAATGAACGGCAAAAGGTTAGCAACATAACCGGCGATGAAAAAAGGTAATCCGGCAACGACTGCAAAATATCTTAAAAAACCCCAGTCGAGTTTCCGTGCCACATTCTCATCCCTGAGTTTGTTTTCAGCAAGATGACTGACATAATTTTCAACTTTATTGGAAAGAGATTCCAGGTCAGCCGGGAATGTTTTGCCCAGATGATTTACTTTTTCGCTTACTCTTTTTTCAGCCTGCCTTCTCTCGTCAGTATCAAACTTCCACTGGAAAAAAGGAAGTACCATATTATGGCGTTCCATCCTGAGAAGCTGTTCTGCCAGCCAGTCATTCTTCGGATCTTCAATTATTATGACCTCTTTCCTCAGGCTGGTATCACATTTCTCTGTAAATGCAAGCAGAGCTCTGGCCGGGTGTTCCATATATACCTCTTTAAGTTCCTTGATGCTGAAGGAATCGTGAAAGTTTATCATCACCTCCTTACGGAAGCTGGCAGGATAAGTGTAATTAATTCCGACCGGTACTATGTGAACATCAAGGCCAAATTTATCTTCGGCTCCGAAAGCCAGCCTGGCAGTCCCTTTTCTCAGCTTCTGAAGGCGTTTTTCCTGAACACAGATACCTTCAGAAAACATAATCAGATTGCCATTTTTCTTAAGGACCTCATATATACCGGAAAAGGATTCGAGGTTTTTATGAACATTTTCCAGTCCCTCTTCGGCTCTGTAAACAGGTGCTACATTCAGCTCACGGAGACAAAAACGGGCAAATGGTTTCCTGAACATATCAGCCCTCATCGTAAAATGCAAAGGCTGCGGAAGATACGATCCGACAAGGATCCCATCCATAAATGAATTCTGATGGTTGCCAACAAAAAGAAGCGGCTTGTTAAGTGGCACTTTTTTCAGGTTAGAATAGAAAATCCTTCTGAAGAATACCCTGAAGGTAAAAGGAGGAACAATGAATTTTAAGAATCTGCTGAACATCAATCAATTTTTTCTCTGAAAGATAATGTTCAAATTCATCTTTCAAGGCGGTCAAGATACATTAAAAATTAATCCATTCAATTGCATGATAATGTAATTTTTATGCAAAAATCATAAATCTCCGGTTGCGGTAGTTATTACTGCTTATGGTAAATGAGTATTTAAGCTTATGTACACTTACCAGGGATTTAATTTGTGAAATTAAGCGATATTGTTATTTTTGTTCCGGTTAACCTACCAGATTTTAATTGCATGGATATTACACGGACAATTCAGGACAAAATGCTGAAGGAGCGTCTTCTGTTTGTTTTCCGGGGGGATATTACAGACAGGAATTCGCTGCCTTTGCTTACACTGCTTGAAAATGAGATGAAAGATGATTCCTATGGATTCATCGGAAGGAAAAGACTCTTTATGTACGTGCTTGAAAGCCTTCAGAATATTGTCAAGCATGGCGATCATTCAAGTCACCGGCGGATGTCGCTTGTGGCATACTCTAAAACAGCTGACGGATACACCATAAGCACCGGGAATATGATCGCATCTGATCAGATCGGTAATCTTGGCAAGAAGCTTGAGGAGGTTAATATGCTTGACATCGCTGAGATAAAAAATCTTTACAAGCAGATCTTAAATACTTCGGAATTCAGCGAGAAAGGAGGTGCCGGACTTGGACTGATTGAAATGGCAGTTAAAACAGGAAATAAGCTCGATTATGATTTTGTGCCTGTAGATAGCGATTCTTCATATTTCATATTAAGCAAAACAGTCGATTCAAGCGGACTGGGAGTTCATTCCGGGAATACGGATAACAAATTCAATGGTGATTCCATAATTCAGCTTGAAAATCTGATGGCTGAAAACAAGATCTATATGATCTGGTCAGGGCATATTACATCTGATATAGGAGAGGAGGTTCTGTCTCTTGCTGAATCCAGACTGACTGAGGAAGATATTGATTCACAGCTTCGGCGAAGAGTGTTCAATGTAATGGTTGAGATTCTGGAAAATGTCTCAAAATACAATCCCGGAAGGGAACCCGAAGAAAAATATGGGATGCCTGTTGCGATGGTCAGGCTTGTAGATAATAAATTTCTTCTGACGACAGGTAATCTGATCCTTAAGACCAGGGTCAGTGATCTTAAAGGGAAGCTTGATGCAATTAACAGTTACGATAAGGCAGGACTCAGGGAATTGTTTTATAAATCATTATCTGAGCAGTCAATTGAAACTGACAGCACCGGCAATATGGGGCTTATTGAAATGGCCCGCAAATCGGGGAGCAAGCTGAATTACCAGTTTGAAGAGGTAAATGATATATATTCTTACTTTATGCTGACAGTAAATGTAGAAGAACACGTGGATTGATCAGTATGACCTGAGGTATAGTTCCTGTCCGTCCCATTCTGCAAAACTGCCTTTTCTTATCCAGTCACCAAGGAAAATAATCTGAGCTCCTTGTTTAAGCCTGATCGACAAATCAATGTGCCTGTGACCATATATAAAATAATCAATATTCTCTTTTTCAAGGATTGATTTTGAATATCTTACAAGATCTTCATTTTCCTCACCAAGAAAATCAATTTTTATGCCTTTGCCAAGTCTGGAATGCAGTGACCATTTATGTCCGATACTTACACCTATATATGGATGAAGGGCAGAATACAGCACGCGCAGGGGCTTGTTTCGGAATATTGAAAGCAGGATCCTGTATCCGGTATTTTTGTTGCCGAGTCCTTCCCCATGAGCTATGTGAAATCTCTTGCCGTCGAAAGATTGCGTATAGGAGGAGGTGTGAATTATCAGGCCGCATTCACCCGAAAGGTAATCTCTGACCCACATATCATGATTTCCTGTGAAGAAGTGAACCGGGATACCTGAATCGGTAATCGCGGAGATTGTCCCCAGGAACCTCGTAAATCCGCGCGGGACCACTAGTTTATATTCCCACCAGAAATCAAAAATATCTCCCAGAAGATATATTTCTCTGGCCTCAGGAGCAATAGTGTTCAGCCACCTGACAACCCTTTTTTCTCTTTCAGCAGGATCAGATCCTGCTTTGAGTCCAAGATGAAAATCAGACGCGAAGAATATTTTCCCGGATTCTTTCAATGCAAAAACTTAATCATTAAATAGTTGATTCAGTTTGATCTGGAGGGATCTTCCGTGAAGATTTGATCCGACTATGGTGCCATCGCGGTCATAAAGATAATTGGCCGGAACAGCCTTGACATTATAGAGCATCGCATTCCGGGGATTTGACGGATCATCTTCCCTTGTATTTATCCATGGCAGTTCATCAAACCTTACTTCGGCTTTCCATTTTTCCTCATCCTCATCTACACTTATCTGGTAAATTTCAAAGCCCTTGCTTTTATATGCCCTGTAAATATCCTTGAGCTGGAGATTCTCCCCAATGCACTCTTTTGACTCGACCGACCAGAAAGTTAATAGCACAACTTTTCCCCTTAATGATGAAAGTGCAATTCTGTTACCGTTAATATCCTTCAGGTCCGGGTCAAGTTTTATTTCAGGGGAAGTAATTGCAAGATTCTGCAATTGCCTTGAGTACATCTGGTTCAATTCTCTTCTGACATCTTCGGCAAGAGCCTTTACATTTTTGGAGTTTGGATAATAATGCCCCAGTGAATCAGATACTATTTTCATATACTGCAGATCGCGGGGATCATAAAGAACATAAGCATTATCGTCTATCCTCTGGTACAGTGCCTTTATTGAAGCCATCGATTTGATGTTTGTGATAATGAATTCAATATTCTTCCTCCTTATCTCCTTTAATACTTCATCGTATTCCTTCTCAATGAGAGGTCCTTTTTCATCAAAACCAGGTTCTCCTGAGGCAGCTTTATATACAATACTTAAGGAATCCAGCTTACTTTTTGTCCGGGCAAGTCTTGTGTCAAGCATCCTGACCTTTTCTGATCCTTCCGATCCTTCGACTGTATAATCACGGGAAAGATTATCGCCGGTAAAAACAAGTTTTATTTTTTCTCCCGGTTCAGCAAGGATTGTGATAAAATCCGTATCGGAATATCCAAGCTGGTAAAAATCAGGTTCTGTGGCCATGATTCTGAAGCTAAACCTTCCGTTGTCCCTGATTTTTGAAGAATCGATGGGAACCAGAGTGTTCACATTGACCCTGTTCAGATAAACAGTTTTATTTTCAGTTTTACTGATAACCCCGTTTATGGTGAACCTGTTTTTACTCTGGCACCCTCCGGCCACCAGCAGGGGAAGAAGGAAAATCAAGTATCTTTTCATAATCAAATCAAATTACCGGTTTCCGGGAATTCAGTTTCAGTTTAGTTAAACAATTCAGCAAGTTTTCGTTGCAATGCATCTCCCCTCAGGTTGCTGGCAATTATGCGACCTTCCTTGTCAAGAAGGTAATTAATCGGTATAGATTCTATTTTGTAAAGAGGAACAACAGCTGAGTTCCAGTACTTTACATCACTGACATGGATCCATTTTTCGAGCCTGTCATCCTGAATGCCTTTTATCCAGGCTTCTTTTGTCTTGTCAAGCGAGACCTGGAAGATCTCAAATCCACGGTTATGATACATATTGTAAGCTTTCAGGAGGTTAGGATTTTCAGTCCTGCAGGGTGAGCACCACGATGCCCAGAAATCGAGCAGTACATATGAACCTCTTGTGGAAGAAAGCTTAATCGTATCACCTTCAGGAGAAGGAAGTGCTATCTCTGGTGCTTCCATTGATTCGCCCGGGACGACAGAAGCAGATTTTTTGTTTTCAAAGTAAGTAACCATTTCCTGTACCTGATTATGCAAATCAATAACAGGACCATATTCGGGGTATTTTTGGAATAGTACCGAATCGACTTTCCTGAAGTATGAAAGATCCTTTTCAAAATTCAGGACATAAACATTTGGAGCTACCTGTGAATATAAAACAACGAGAGATACAAGTGAAGACATGTTCTCATCAATATATTTCTTTGCATAGCTGTTCAGTTCATTCAGATAGCCATCCGCAAGATTGTCGAGAGAATCAATAACAACTGCAAAATCGGGCCGTCCAAGATTTTCATCATGTATTTCACTCAGCTTCCCGAGTTTGTTTATTGTCTTTAACATTGTCTTGTTATAATCAGCCATCAGTTTTGTCCCTTTGGATCCGAGCACGGCAACCGGATAATTCAATGAATCGAAGTGGGAAGTCATTTTTATTTTGTCTCCCGGTTCAATAAGCATTGTCAGAAAGTTATTTTGATTAATTTTGAGCAGATAAAAAGACGGAAATTTTACCTTCCTCTTAAATTCAAAATTACCATCTTCCGAAACTATGACGGAATCGACAGTCAGAAGCTCATTAGATTTAAGCTCTTGGAAAAAGATATATTGCCGGGGCAATGGATTTTCAAGGATACCTTCTATTTCAGCTGTCTTGTTACGACAGGCAGTCAATACAGCTGCACATATAAGAAATGTTATAAGATGTCTGCTCATTGAGAAAATTATATTAGTTAAACTGAACATTTTATTGAGATGCAAAGTTACTCTTTTTTTTATCTGACAACGTCCGGTATTTTTAATATAATACGCATGGAAATACAGCAGAAAACAAACCCCGGACATAAAAACTTTTTCGGCACTTCAGGCCGTTTCTTTTGCAATGTTCAATAAAAACAATTATCTTAAAAGACTTTTTAATACCCGATTATAAAGATTATTTTATGAGTTACATAAAGTTTGATAAAGCGCAGATTGTGAACCTCGAATATTCATTGAAAAGGGAGGTTATAAGAACTAACCGGGCAGGATCGTACTCTTCGACTACTATTGTGGGATGCAATACCCGCAAATATCACGGTTTGCTGGTTTGTCCGGTTGATGCTTTCGGAGGTGACAGGTACGTATTGCTTTCATCGCTCGACGTAACAGTTGTAAATAATGACAGAAGCTTCAATACGGGTATCAGGAAATTCAAGGGGGACTATTACAGTCCCAAAGGCCACAAGTATATTGATGAACTTGAGATGGAGACTATTCCTTCAAGGATTTACAGGGTTGGAGGAGTCAAGCTGAAACATGAAAGGCTCCTGGTACATTATGAAGAACAGTACCTTGCCCGATTCACAATTCTTGAAGCATCTGAGCCCATGAAATTGCAGATCCGTCCTTTTCTGGCATTCAGAAATATTCATGAGCTTACACATGCCAATCTTGCCGCCAACAAAAAAATCGACTTTATTGAAAACGGGATAAAGGCAAAACTCTACGAAGGTTTTCCTTTTCTTAATATGCAGCTCTCTGCAAAAACTGAATTTGTCCATGTCCCCGACTGGTATCTGGGAGTCGAATACCCTGAGGAACAGAAGCGGGGATATGAGTATTCCGAAGATCTTTTTACTCCCGGTTTTTTTGAAGTTGATGCCAAAGAGGGTGATGTCATAGTTTTTTCTGCTTCAACGAAAGAAGAAAAAACATCGGGCCTGAAGACAAAATTTACCAAGACTGTAAACGGCAAAATACCAAGGAACTGTTTCATCAATTGCCTCAGGAATGCTGCTCAGCAATTTATAGAAAAACGGCATGGGAAGACTCTTATTATTGCCGGATATCCCTGGTTTGGATCATGGGGCAGAGATACTTTTATTGCTCTTCCGGGAATTGCACTGGCCCGTGTTATGAAAAGCCTCCAGCTTTACCGGGAGGTACTCGACACGCAGGTTGAGAGGATGAAAGACGGCCTTTTCCCGAATATGGGATCGCTTAGCAATCCCGCATTTAATTCTGTTGATGCGCCTCTGTGGTTTTTCTGGGCCGTTCAGCAGTATGTTGAGGCTGGCGGGACTGATGCATGGGAAAGGTACGGGGAAGCCTTGAAATCTGTACTCGAAGCATATAAGAACGGTACAGCTTTTAATATTCAGATGAGGGGAAACGGTCTCATCTATGCAAGTGCTCCTGGTAAATCACTTACCTGGATGGATGCAGTGATAAACGGGATCCCCGTAACACAGAGAAAAGGGTATGCTGTCGAAATCAATGCCTTATGGTACAATGCAGTTTGTTTTACCCTGGATATGGCCAGGCTGGTTAGAGACAGGAAGTTTATTAAGGAATATGAAGATCTGCCTGATTTAATTAAGAATTCTTTTCATGAACTGTTCTGCGATCACCAGCGTGGTTATCTGGCTGATTATGTTAATGACGAAGAGGGGAAGAACTATTTTGTAAGGCCGAATATGGTTATTGCAGTTTCACTTCCCAATTCCATGCTCTCAAAGGACCAGATGCAAAAAGTGCTTGATGTTGCAGACAAGGAACTTGTTACTCCCAGGGGTCTGAGGACACTTTCTCCGGGACACCCGCTGTACAAAGGTTCCTATCATGGTAATCAGGAGGAACGCGATAATGCTTATCACAATGGAACTGTATGGCCCTGGTTACTGGGCCCTTTCTGCGAGGGATGGCTCAAAGTGTACGGCAAACAGGGAGTGCAAAAAGTCAGGAAGCTGATTTACGGACTTGAGGAAGTGATGAGTGAACATGGGGTAAGCACCATCTCAGAGATCTATGACGGAGATCCGCCTCATTCACCTAATGGTGCAATTTCCCAGGCATGGAGCATCGGCGAGGTCCTCAGGATTATTGATCTTCTCGAAAACAAATATTCTAATATATAAATCAGGTATGAGATGCGTGTACTAATGTTCGGTTGGGAATTTCCGCCACACATCTCCGGCGGATTGGGTACAGCCAGTTATGGCCTGACAAAAGGGATGTCGACACTCGAAGACCTTGAGGTGATCTTTGTTGTACCCAAGGTATGGGGCGATGAGGACCAGACCAGAGTAAGACTTATTGGAGCAAACAAGATTCCTGTAGCATTCAAGAAGGTTCATTATAAAGGATTCAAGCGTTCCCTGGAGAAGATAGAAATTTCATCAAAAATTGTTCCATATACCGATCCTGAACAGTTCTGGAAAAGACTCAGTTCTGAAACATCGGGGTATAAGCTTATTGTCCAGACAACCAATGAGGGAACTGTTGAATTTTCAGGAAAGTACGACGGTTCTCTGATGGATGAGATATATAAATACTCAGTCGTGGCCTCCGTAATTGCTGAAGAAAACGAATTTGATATTATTCATGCTCACGACTGGCTTGCATATCCTGCAGGTATCGCAGCAATGGAAGTATCGGGTAAACCGCTGGTAATCCATGTCCATGCCACGGATTTTGACCGTAGCGGCGGTAATGTGAATCCTGATGTTTACCGTATCGAAAAACTGGGAATGGATGCAGCTTCAAAGATCATTACCGTCAGCAATCTTACGCGGGATATCGTAATTAATAAATACCAGATCGATCCCGATAAGGTCGAGACAGTCTATAATGCAGTTGAGCCGGTCAAAATTTCGCAGGATGCAGTTGTCAGTAAAGGCTTTGAGGATAAAGTGGTCACTTTCCTGGGGCGGATAACTCTGCAGAAAGGCCCTGAATATTTCATTGAGGCAGCCTACAAAGTTCTGAAGGTGATGCCTGATGTGAGGTTTGTGATGGCAGGTTCGGGCGATATGATGGAAAGAATGATGAGAAGAGCTGCTGCCCTTAATATTACCGACAGATTTCATTTTACCGGATTCCTGAAGGGAAAAGATGTTTTCACAATGCTGAATCTCAGTGATGTGTACATTATGCCTTCGGTTTCCGAACCGTTTGGCATTTCTCCCCTTGAAGCCATGCAATCGAATGTCCCGGTTATAATCAGCAAACAGTCGGGGGTATCAGAAATACTGACCCATGCGGTTAAAACTGATTTCTGGGATATTGATGCAATGGCCGACGCAATATATGGAATACTTAATTATCCCGCCCTGTCAAAGATGTTCATAAAGAATGGAAAGGAAGAGGTTGTCAGACTTAAATGGGACAATTCCGCAAGGCATGTGAGAGATATTTATTACAGAGTGATTTGGCAAAATAAGAACTAAATATGAGTTTAACAGGTAAAAAAGCAATCTGCTTTTATTTTCAGGTTCACCAGCCTTTCAGGCTAAAACGTTACAGGTTCTTTGACCTGGGTCATGACCATTATTATTACGATGACTTCTCAAACGAATCAATCATGAGAAAAGTGGCGGAGAATTGTTACCTGCCGGCTAATGAAGTAATTCTGGATCTTATTATTAAAAACAAGGGAAAGTTTAAAGTCGCTTTTTCCCTTACTGGCCTGGTAATAAACCAGTTTCGTCTGTATGCACCTGAAGTGCTGGACTCTTTCAAGAAACTTGCAGAGACCGGGATGGTTGAATTCCTGGCTGAAACCGAGTCGCATTCCCTGGCATCAATAAAAACAAGAAGCGAGTTTGAACATCAGGTAATTGCTCACAAAGCCATGATTAAGGAATTCCTGGGAGTTGAGACCACATCATTCAGAAACACCGAATTGATCTATTCTGACGAAATAGGCTCCTGGGTTGCCGATATGGGTTTTAAATCGATGCTCACAGAGGGAGCTAAACATGTACTTGGCTGGAAGAGCCCGAATTTTCTGTACTGTAACTCCATAAATCCGCGGTTAAAAATTCTACTCAGGAATTTTGTCCTCAGCGATGATATTGCCTTCAGATTCTCAAACCGCAACTGGAGCGAATGGCCCTTAACCGCTGATAAATATTCAGCCTGGCTTAACAGGCTTGCCTCAAAAAGCGAGCTGATCAATATATTTCTTGATTATGAAACCTTTGGCGAACACAATCATAAAGATACAGGGATATTCGATTTCCTTCATCACCTGCCGGGATCTATATTAAGAAAGACTCCTTATAAATTCATGACCCCGACAGAGGTGACTGATTCTCTTCAACCGGTGTCTGCTATAAGTATACCTTCACCAATATCGTGGGCCGATGAGGAACGCGACATTACAGCATGGAACGGAAATGAATTGCAGGCCGCTGCACTTGATAAGCTCTATAAGCTGACCGACAAAGTCCGGAGATGTGAAGACATCCAGATCAGAAAGGACTGGGAATACCTTCAGGCAAGCGATCATTTCTATTATATGGCGACAAAATTCTTTTCAGACGGGGCTGTACATGCTTATTTCAATCCATACGACACCCCTTATGATGCATTCATGAATTATATGAACATCCTGAGCGATTTTGAAATAAGGCTTAACAGGTTCATTCCTGATAAAGATGAACAAAACGAAATATCCAAACTCAATAATCTTATAAAGGAAAAGGAATCAATGATTGATCAGATGACAACCGAGATTGAAATCCTTAAGAACAATCACCGCAGGAAAACTTCTCCAATTACTGGCAAGCTGTTGTCAGGTGGAAAATCATCCGCATCGTCTGCACGTAAAACCAGTACCACAAAAAAAGTAAAATCCTTAAAGCCTGCCAGAACAAAAAAGAATAATAAAAATATCTGAACACTAATCTGAACCAATATAACTGATAATGAATGTTGAACTAGTTTTTGAGACCAGTTGGGAGGTTTGTAATAAAGTCGGAGGAATTCATACTGTAATCTCAACAAAAGCACTGAATATTGTAAATGAACTCGGGGATAATTACATACTCATAGGACCTGATGTGTGGAGGGAGGAAATCACAAATCCGGAATTTATCCCTGATGAAACACTTTTTGTCGATTGGAAGATCCTTGCCGCAAATGAAGGACTGAGAGTAAAAACAGGACGGTGGAATATAGCCGGCAAACCTATTGTGTTTTTAATAGATTTCACCCCGTATTTCGGCCAGCAAAATGAGATATTTGCCAAATTCTGGGAGACATACAAGCTGGACAGTATAACCGGACAATGGGATTATGTCGAACCTGCTCTCTTTGGTTATTCTGCAGGAAAAGTGATAGAAAGCTTTACCTCGTTCTACCGCGACCGTCATAATATAATTGCCCAATTCCATGAATGGATGACCGGTACAGGGATCCTTTACATCGAAAAATATGCACCCTGGATCGCTACTTCTTTCACAACACATGCGACGGTCCTCGGCAGGTGTATAGCAGGCAATAACAGGCCGTTATACGGGAAGATGAAAGAATTCAATCCGGTCCAGGTATCGCGCGAGTTTAGTGTTGTTGCCAAACAGTCGCTGGAAAGAATTACAGCTGCAGAGGCAGATGTTTTCACTACAGTAAGTGAAATCACTTCAAAGGAATGTTCGTATTTCCTTGGGAAAGACGTGGATATTGTGACTCCCAACGGATTTGAAGATTCTTTTGTGCCTGCAAAGGAGGAGTTTGATGAAAAAAGAGCAGGTGGCACGGACAAAGCTGAAGAAAGTCGCAGAAGCTGTTCTTGGATATTCCCTTTCGGATAATTGCATGTTTATCGCCAATAGCGGAAGATATGAATTCCGGAACAAGGGTGTTGACATTTTTATTAACTCCCTTGGAGAATTGAATAAAAACAATGCACTTCCCAAAGAGTGTGTTGCTTTCATACTTATGCCCGCATACCATAAAGGACCAAGGCAGGATCTAATTGATTTTTTGTACAATAACGGACCCATTAACGGGATTGACAGGTACCTTACCCATTGCCTGCATTACCCCTCGACCGATCCGGTTCTGCAAAGCATACAAAGCAATAATCTTACAAATAATCAGGATGCCAAAGTCAAGATCATCTTTGCTCCCTCGTACCTGAATGGCAACGACGGCATCTTTAATATGTCGTATTACGATCTGTTGATAGGATTCGACCTGTCGGTATTCCCTTCCTATTATGAACCATGGGGATATACACCTCTCGAGAGTCTCATGTTCTCCATTCCTACTGTCACAACATCACTTTCAGGATTTGGCCTCTGGGTTAAAAAATATTTTACCGATCCCGGCAACGGTGTTGCAATTATTGAGAGGACCGATGATAATGAGACAAAGGTAGTTGTTGAAATCAGGGATTTTATAACCAGATACATAGGTCTTTCGGAAAATGAAATAAAGGAAGCCAGGTCAAAAGCTCATGAGATCTCAAGGATAGCCATGTGGGACAATCTGGTAAAGCACTATTTTAAGGCTTACGAGATTGCCCTGGCACATAGCAGTGAAAGAAGAGAAGAGCCAAGGGAATTTGAGCAGTTTGTTGAAGCTCCGGGCATACAGGTAAGAAAACCGCATCAGGTACCAGTGTGGAAAGACATTTATGTTCAGAGTGATGTTCCGGATAAGCTGTCATCTCTCAAGGAACTGGCCAATAACCTTTGGTGGTCATGGAACACAGAAGCAGAAATACTGTTTAAAAGGATGGATCCTTCACTGTGGGAAGAAGTACACCATAATCCAAAGCTGCTTCTTGAAAAGATTGATTATAAACGGCTGCTGGTCCTCGAAGATGATGAGGAATTTATAACTGATCTGGATAGTGTTTTCAAACAATTCAAAGCATATATTAACCGGCCTGATGATAAAGAAAAGCCGTCGATTGCTTATTTCAGCATGGAATTTGGGATTCATCCCTGTCTGAAGACCTATTCAGGTGGTCTGGGCATTCTTGCAGGGGACTATCTTAAGGAAGCAAGCGATTCGAATGTTAATATTATAGGGGTGGGGCTCATTTACAGGTTTGGCTATTTCAAACAAAAGCTGGGCCCGAGGGGTGAACAACTTACGGTTTATGAGGCTGAAGAGTTTTCACGCATTCCGATAAATCCTGTAAAAGATGGTGACGGGAAACATCTTACAGTGAGCCTGGGATGGCCCGGGAGAAGCGTGAAGGTACGGGTATGGGAGGCAAAAGTTGGAAAAGTCTCACTGTTGTTGCTTGATACCGATTTTGATGACAATACGCCTGAAGACAGGTCAATAACGCATTATCTGTACGGTGGAGATCATGAAAACCGCCTGAAGCAGGAACTTATTCTGGGAATTGGCGGAATAAGAGCCCTGACGGCAATGGGAATAAAACCTGATCTTTTTCATAGCAATGAAGGGCATTCAGCATTTATAAGCCTCGAGCGTGTAAGAAAACTCATTGAGGATAATCATCTTACATTTAACCAGGCTGTTGAGGCAATCCGCTCTTCAACTCTGTTCACCACTCACACACCTGTTCCTGCAGGACATGATGCATTTGAGGAGGATCTCCTGCGGAAATACATCTCACACTATCACTCAAGGCTCAATATCGGCTGGGATGAGCTCATTGCTTTGGGACGCTGTGAAGGAGAGGCAGATAAGAAATTCAATATGAGCTATCTTGCCACCCGCATGTCGCAGGAATTAAATGGGGTGAGCAAGCTCCACGGACAGGTAACACAGGGCTTGTTTAACAAGTTATGGCCAGGGTACCTGAAAGAAGAACTTTATATCGGATATGTAACAAACGGGGTTCATCATCCTACCTGGGTGGCGCCCGAATGGGAACAAGTATACAAAGAACTGACAGGAAGCGTGGATTTTGACCAGACTGACAGGAGTCAATGGGAAAAACTGTACAATCTTGATGATAAAAAAGTCTATGAAATCAAGACCAATCTCAAAAAGAATCTCTTCATAAATATAAGGAAGAAGCTGCAGGCAGAAATGATGGACAAACATGTCAGCCCTCGTTCCCTCCTGAATATTAGCAGCCATCTTAACGAAAAAGCTCTTACCATCGGGTTTGCCAGAAGATTTGCCACATATAAAAGAGCTACCCTTTTATTCAGGGATCTCGACAGGCTGGCAAAAATCGTTAATGATCCCGAAAGACCTGTACAGTTTATTTTCGCCGGGAAAGCACATCCTCATGACGGGGGTGGCCAGGACCTTATCAGAAGGGTCTTTGAAATATCACAGATGCCCCAGTTTGCAGGAAAGGTTATTTTTCTGGAGAATTATGATATCGAACTTGCAAAACAACTGGTAAGGGGAGTGGATATCTGGCTTAATACACCGACAAGGCCGCTTGAAGCTTCAGGCACAAGCGGCGAAAAAGCCGTGATGAATGGCACAATCCATTTCAGCGTTCTCGACGGATGGTGGGTGGAGGGATATCATGCATTTGCCGGATGGGCTCTTCCGAAGAAACGGACATTCAATAACCAGGACCTTCAGGATGATGTGGATGCCGAGACTATATATAATATGCTTGAGTACGAAATAACTCCGGCATTTTATTCATTCAATGAACAGGGTGTGCCTGTGGAATGGATAAGCCACATAAAAAACACTATGGTCAGAATTGCTCCTGAATTTACCATGAAACGGATGCTTGATGATTATTTTGAAAGGTATTACATGAAATTATGGGCAAGGAATAAGTATCTCACTTCTAACGATTTTGAAAAGGCAAAGGAGCTGGCTGCCTGGAAAAAGAACATGATAAGCGAATGGGATAACATCGAAGTGCTGAACTATAATTTCGAACGGCCCGAAGAAAATGTCTATCATTCAGGTCACGATTACCGGGCTGAAATTGCTCTTAATATCAAGAAGATACCAAAAGACTATGTGGGAGTTGAGTTTGTCTTTACTCACCTGAACAAACAGGGAGAATATGTGTTTGTCGACAGTCAGGAATTCAAACTCATCAGCAGTAAAGCCGGGAAATGTCTTTACAGGGCAAACCTGATACCTGAAAAAGCCGGAACATTCTTCTACGGAATAAGAATATATCCGAAACATAAAGACCTTCCCCACAAGCAGGATTTCTACCTGTTGAGGTGGATCGACTAGATTTCTGTCGCCCTTCTTACAGGCTCCCTTTTTAATACCAGGGCACTTCTTGACGGGAGATAAAGATAAAGGTAAAAAGGAAGGTCGAGGGTTGGCCTTTCTGCTTTCCTTGCAGATGTGTAATAAAGCTTCCTGTTCACCCTGTCGAAACCTCCGAATGCCGGATCATCAGTATCAAGGACAATTCTGAATTTCCCTTTTATCGGAATTCCATAATCGGTAAATGAATTGGTGGGATGAAAATTGAATACCAGCAAAAACTCACCTCTCCTGAAAGCTATTACCTTATCATAGTTGTTCTCATAGAGCCGGTGTACGACAATATCATCCAGCAATCTGTATTCCCTGTGAAGCCTTACCATTGCATTATCAAACTTCAGCAGATATGCATATTTAAGATCTTCATTAAGGCTTAGCTGCCATTGACGGCGAGCATATTTGTAGCTCCAGTTATTCCCTTCGCGCGGGAAATCGATCCATTCCGGATGGCCGAACTCGTTTCCCATGAAGTTCAGGTAACCTCCGCCCGAAGCACTGAATGTGATAAGCCTTATCATTTTATGAAGGGCAATTCCGCGATCGATAGTGACACTGTGATACTTTTTTGTCATGCCTGTGTACATCTCGGCATCTACCATCCGGAATATCAGCGTTTTATCACCGACAAGCGCCTGATCGTGCGATTCACAGTACGATATTATTCTTTCTTCAGGCCGGTGCTGTGTAAGTTCGTGAATAAGATGCCCCATATCCCAGTTTTCATCCGGTGTGTCTTTTACCAGCTTTATCCAGAAATCAGGGACCCCCATCGAAAGCCTGTAGTCGAAACCATAACCGCTCCTGGCCGTATCTGAAGCAATTCCCGGCATCCCGCTCATCTCTTCAGCAATTGTCAGTGCCTCGGGCTTGAAATCGTGTATCATTTTGTTGGCCAGGTAAAGGTAAATCAGGGCATCTGTATCCTGCCCTCCATCAAAATAATCATCATATGACGTGAAACTCTTTTCCAGTCCGTGGTTATAATAGATCATGCTTGTGACACCATCGAACCTGAAGCCATCAAACTTATACTCTTCGAGCCAGTACCTGCAGTTCGATAACAGGAAATGAAGGACATTATCTTTACCATAATCGAAACATAATGAATCCCATGCTATATGATCTCGCCGGTTGTTCGTATGGAAATACTGGCCGGGGCTCCCGTCAAACAATCCCAGGCCCTCATTGAAATTCTTTACAGAGTGGGAGTGAACAAGATCCATGATCACCCTTATTCCTGATTCATGGGCTTTATCGATTAAGGCCTTAAGATCTTCAGGTGGTCCGAATCTTGAAGAGGCGGCAAAAAAGCTGGAAACATGGTAGCCGAATGAGCCGTAAAAAGGATGTTCCTGTATTGCCATCAGCTGTATGGTATTATACCCGGAGCTGATAATTACCGGCAGGACATTTTCAGCAAATTCACGGTAAGTTCCAAGCTTTTCCTCCGGCGTAGCCATTCCTATATGAGCTTCATAGATCACCGGAGCGGTAACCACTGGTTTAAAATCCTCAACCTGCCATTTGTAATGCGTTTCAGGATTCCATACCTGGGCAGTGAATATCTTGGTATTTTCATCCTGGACCAAACGTGAGGCATATGACGGGATGCGTTCCCCTTTCCCGCCTTTCCAGTGCATCGAAAGCTTGTACAGATCGCCGTGATTTAAAGATCCGGGAGGCAGTTTTATTTCCCAGTCCCCGTATTTGTTTATCCTGTTCAGTTTATATTCAGGCTTCTCCTTCCATTCGCTGAACTGGCCGGTAAGAAAAATGTTCTCAGCATTCGGGGCCCATTCCCTGAAGATCCAGCCATCATGGTCGTAATGAAGGCCATAGTAAAAATGCCCCATGGCAAATTCTTTGAGCTTTCCGATACCTGCAAGGTGTTGTTCCTTTAACAAGCATTTATTAATCCGGCTTTCAATAATCTCTTTATACGGCTCCAGCCATGGATCAGATAAATAAAACTTAACAGGATTCATGACAATTTAAATAAATCAGATACTTTCCATAAAAATACAAAAACTAAATCACTTAATTATCCCGTTTTCACAGGCTTTACTATTTTTACAGGCGCAATATGAAAAAGAATGAAAGTACATGAGGGATATGAAAATCTGAGTCTGGTTAATCCTTTTGTCACGATCGGCGTATTTGACGGTGTGCACCTGGGTCACAGGGCACTTCTTGATCATCTGTCTTCAGGTGCAGTGAAAGCCGGAGCCGAATCAGTTGTGATCACTTTCAATCCTCATCCCAGACTGGTACTATCTGAAAAAACTGAAGGACTCTATTTTCTTTCGACTCTTGAGGAAAAAAAGAAACTACTGGCAGAATCAAAGATAGATCACCTGATAATATTGAATTTCACTAAAGAACTGGGTAACCTTGAGGCTGCCGATTTCATAAGGGAAATTCTGGTGGGGAAAATAGGTTTAAAACGTCTTATTGTCGGATACGATAATCATTTCGGCAAAAATAAAGAAGGTGACTTTAAGAAAATTCGTGAATGCGCTGAATTATTTAATTTTGAAGTTGAACAGATAAGTGAAGTCTCTGCACGTGAAGGAGTAATAAGTTCCACTGCCATTCGTGAAGCATTGCTTAAAGGCCGCCTTGAGGATGCCGGCAGATTGCTTGGCTATGACTATTCTCTCACAGGAACCGTAATTCAGGGCAGGAAGCTGGGCAGGTCATTCGGATTTCCGACTGCCAACATAAAGCCTTCCGACAGCCATAAGCTGATACCTGCCGACGGTGTATATGCCGTTGAGGTACTGGTCGGCAACGAAAAGCTTCCGGGAATGTTAAGCATAGGATTCAATCCGACTGTAAACAAAGGCAGGGAAATCAGATCAATTGAAGTCCATATTTTTAATTTTGATATGGATTTGTACAATCAGTCTGCTACAATCATTTTCAGGTTCAGGTTAAGGAATGAGAAGCGATTTGATAGTGTAAAACAGCTTGCCAGGCAGATGGAACTTGATAAGCAGGCGGCAATGAGGTTGCTGACCTGAACAACGGCTTTGAATTAATTGTTAACTTTGCACCCGGAAGATCAAATAAAAATTAATACTGATGAATTTAATGGTCGAAACTAAAGCTTATGCCGTAAAAGATATTTCTCTTGCGTCTTTCGGACGGAAAGAGATTGAGATTGCTGAAAAGGAGATGCCCGGTCTTCTTGCTATCAGGAGGAAATATTCATCTGAAAAACCGCTCATGGGAGCAAGAATAACGGGTTCGCTTCACATGACAATCCAGACAGCCGTTCTCATTGAAACTCTTGTGGAACTTGGCGCTGATGTCCGCTGGGCAAGCTGTAATATTTTCTCCACCCAGGATCATGCTGCTGCAGCAATTGCAAAAAAGGGTATTCCTGTTTTTGCCTGGAAAGGCGAATCGCTTGAGGAATACTGGTGGTGCACTGCCCAGGCGCTCTCGTTTCCGGGAGGTAAAGGTCCCAATCTTATTGTTGACGACGGAGGAGATGCTTCGCTGTTTTTGCATCTGGGGTATAAAGCTGAAAATAATCCTGAAATTCTTGACAGGGAACCATCAAACAGGGAAGAATCGGTCATTCTGAAAACCCTTAAGGAAACGATTAACCTCGACCCGGGGAAATGGCACAGGGCAGTAAGTGAACTTAAAGGTATTTCCGAAGAGACTACAACAGGTGTCCACAGGCTCTACCAGATGATGGAAAATGGTGAACTGCTGGTACCTGCAATAAATGTCAATGACTCAGTTACCAAATCAAAATTTGATAATCTTTACGGGTGCCGCGAATCACTTGCCGACGGGCTGAAAAGGGCACTTGATGTCATGATTGCCGGTAAGGTTGTCGTTGTTTGCGGTTATGGGGATGTGGGGAAAGGCTGTGCGAAATCGATGAAAGCATATGGTGCAAGGGTTATAGTTACCGAAATTGACCCCATCTGTGCCCTGCAGGCTTCGATGGAAGGATTTGAGGTCAAGACCGTTGAAGATGTGCTTGATGAAGGTAATATTTATGTGACAGCAACAGGGAACAGGGATATAATCACGTCTTGATCATATGCTGAAGATGAAAGACCAGGCAATTGTGTGCAACATTGGTCATTTTGATAATGAGATACAGGTCGACAAACTTAACGGAATGGAAGGCACGAGGAAAATAAACATTAAGCCGCAGGTGGATAAATATGTATTTCCCGACGGTCATGCCATCTTCCTGCTTGCTGAAGGGCGGCTGGTAAATTTGGGATGTGCAACAGGCCATCCTTCGTTTGTGATGAGCAATTCATTCAGCAACCAGACATTGGCTCAGATTGATCTGTGGAAAAACAATTATAATATCGGCGTTTACAGGCTTCCCAAATATCTTGATGAAGAGGTGGCGCGTCTCCATCTTGATCAGCTTGGAGTGATACTTACAAAGCTGACAAAAGATCAGGCTGAATATATTGGTGTTGGACAGGATGGCCCTTTTAAGCCTGAGCATTACAGGTATTGACACCTCATCCCCCAGCCCCTTCTCCCAGGAGAGAAGGGGAGCAAAGAATATATTATAAGAAGAAAGTCCCTCGCTCTTGGGGGAGGGATTAGGGAGAGGTTATTGATTCCACACTCTTACATACCTGTCGCCGTCAAAACTGGTTTTGTAGTTTTTCAGGGGATACTTTCCCACTCCTGATATCGGAGTACCGTAAGCGGAAAGGGCATATTTTGTTCCGCACTGCGGACATTCTGCAATAGTCAGATCGATTTTGACCTTAATGCTGAGATTATTCACGGTAAAATCGTGCGGACATGTTCGGTCATAGGCAAAATATTCATCAGGACCGCTGTAAATAATTATCCCGTTACCATCGTATCCGGCTGATCTGTAACCCCAGTTATTTGTTAATGCATCAATTGTATCAGAAATCCCAATGACAGAAAGACTGACAAATTCGGGATCCATCAGGTCAATAGTAAAATCTACATAAACATCAGGTATAATGTCATTATCAGCCTTACCGCAGGAAGTCAGTGCAAATGCCGGCAAAAAAACGATAAAAAAAAGTCCTGATTTTAAAAATGTTCTCATGCTATTCTGCGTTATTATTTATTGGGACAAAAATAATACTACGGTTGCTAAATCGGCAATTCAGTACGTTATTAATTATTTTTGAAGGAATATGAAGAATTTTCCGGTAAAAAAGCTTATACTGCTTTTTGTGTTATTGTCTATGACTCTCTCAGTGTGTGAGGCTCAGAGATACAAGCGAAGCACAAGAAATCCTGAAAGGATATTATTTGGTAAATCTTTGAATACTAAAAACGTGAAATACAGGGAGTCCAGAGCTGTCGTGAGGGCAAAAAAGAAACAGGAGGCTAACAAGAGAAGACAGGATAAAGAGTATGACACTGTCGTAAAAGAAACCAGAAAACGGGCTGTGAAAATTCAATCACCTGAAGTACAAGCTCGTATGCTGGAAAACCGGAAGGAAGCTGATTTGAAATATAAGGAAAAGAACAAAAGAGTATCTAAAAGCTCAAAGAAAGCAGGCAGAAAATACAAATAACAGGTAATGACGGAAGATAAATACTTGTAGTATACCCGTTTTCATTAATTTTATTTGGTATTTATTTAAAGAATTTATATATTTGTTACTGAAGAGTTCCGGGATTCCCGGGATTCTTCTTATTTTTTAACTGGAAGACAGGAAAATGTCAGATATCATTTACATAACGGAAGAGGGTCTTCAAAGGATTAAAGAGGAACTGGACCATCTGAGACTGGTTGAGAGGCCGTTGATATCCAAGCTGATAGCTGATGCCAGGGACAAAGGTGATCTCACTGAGAATGCTGAATACTCTGCTGCCAAGGAAGCACAGGGTATGCTCGAGATGAAAATATCAAGGCTTGAAGAAATTGTTACCCGTTCCAGGATTATCGATGAGTCAAAGATCGACACTTCAACTGTCAGGATTCTTAACAAGGTGAAAATCAAGAACAGGAAAACGAACAGCGTGATGGAATATCAGATTGTGCCTGAAAGCGAGGCAAATTTCAAGCTTGGGAAAATCGCAATTAATTCCCCTATTGCCATGGGCCTGATCGGGAAGAAAGTCGGGGAGACTGTTCAGATTAAAGTTCCATCAGGGATTATCGCGTTCGAAATTATGTCAATTTCAACTCAATAAATATCCGGTTCAATGGCTACCATATTCACAAAAATAATCAAAGGTGAGATCCCATGTTACAGGATTGCTGAAGATGAAAAATATTTTGCCTTTCTCGACATAAATCCTTTAAAGGCCGGCCATACACTGGTGGTTCCAAAAACTGAAACTGACTATATTTTCGACCTTAGCGACAATGAACTGTCAGGTCTTATTCTGTTCTCAAAGAAAGTGGCAATGGCGATCGAGAAAAGTATCCCCTGTGCCCGGATCGGTGTTGCGGTTGTCGGACTGGAAGTTCCCCATGTTCATATCCATCTTATTCCCATGAATACGATGAATGACATAAACTTCAAAAATCCCAAACTCAAATTCACACCGGAAGAGTTCACCAGGATCGCAAAAAAGATAAGCGAGAAGGTGATACTGTAATTCTGACTCAGATTTTTTTCTTCTTGTTCCATTTTATATCTTTATAAGAATAATTCAGCTCGCTGCATGAGTTACTTGTATGATTTGTGGGACGATTTTGTAAGTCTTCTTTTTCCACGCGTTTGCTATGGTTGCGGCAATCATCTGATGAGGAATGAAACACTTATCTGCACCGAGTGTTATATATTAATCCCGAGAACAAATTACCATCTGAAACCTGATAATCCGGTTTCCCGGTTATTCTGGGGCCGGTGCCTGATTAATAAGGCAGCAGCTTTTTCATTTTATATAAGGGACAGCAGGATAAAAAAACTGATACATCAGCTTAAGTATAAAGGCATAAAAGAGATCGGACCGGAACTTGGCCGGATTTATGGTAATTCTTTGAGATCTTCAGGATTCATGGATGATATTGACCTTATTGTTCCTGTCCCGTTGCATCCGTCCAAAAAACGACAGAGAGGATTTAACCAGAGCGATTTAATATCCGCAGGTATGGCAGATGCAACCGGAATTCCAATGGACCCAGACCTGCTGGTCAGAAAAACCGGCACAAAAACACAAACCCGTAAGTCGCGTTATGACCGGTGGACCAATGTTCAGGATATTTTCAGGGTTACGGATGAAAACAGGCTTAAGCACCGGCATATATTACTTGTGGATGATGTAATTACAACCGGATCGACTATTGAGGCATGTGCAAATGAAATGCTTAAGGTTGAAAATGTCAAAGTAAGCGTTGCAGCCCTGGCCTTTTCTGTTATCTGACCAGATCAGGGTTTTTTAATTCTTCCGGGATTTTTATTAATGAAGTCTTTCCAGCTGTTAAAGCTTTTATCCTGTTGGGGAGAATTGGTCTGATAAAAATGGCAAAGTGCTGCGGCGAGCCCGTCGGTGGCATCAAGCTTTATTTCAATTTTATTGAATTTAAGTATACGCATAAGCATCGAGGCAACCTGTTCTTTTGAAGCAGCTCCGCGTCCCGTGATAGACATCTTAATCTTTCTCGGGGCATATTCGAATATCGGCAGGGAACGGCTTAGGGCCGCTGCTATTGCAGCACCTTGTGCCCTGCCGAGTTTCAGCATCGACTGAACATTTTTACCGTAAAAAGGCGCTTCAATGGCCAGCTCATCGGGATGATATTCATCTATAATCCCGACGGTCCTGTCGAAAATATGCTTTAGCTTCAGGTAGTGATCATCGAATTTTGAGAGGTCGATCGAGCCGATGGTTATAAGCTCAGGTTCCGGACCAATAGTCCTTATTAAGCCGTATCCTGTAATCGTAGTGCCGGGATCGATACCCAGTATTATCCTCTCCTTTTGATTCTTTTTCAAGCAGCTGTATTAAAGCAATTACTTATTTAGTGAAAGGCCTTTGTTCATCCATGCAGGTTTTTCGGAATATTGCGGGTAGCGGTAAAACGGGGTGAAATCCTTTGTTGAAAAGGATCCGGTTTCGAGATAACGGATAGCCTCTTTAAGGCAAAGCTCACTCCTGTCATCAAAATCATGTGTTATATCATCCGAAGCCACTTTCCCTGGAGCAAAACCATCGAAATATTCCCCTTCATTCTTATTATTTACTATTTTAAATGTAACAGGCCAGAAGTAATACTTTTCTCCAACCGGCCAGCCATTCATTCCCGTGGGTTTTCCGTTCGTTGTATCTCCAACACTTACAACATTCATAAATGGCTTAAGGCCATTCATTACAGCTTCGCTTGCTGAGGCTGTCGATCTGGTCGTAATTACCATCAGCCTTGTAAGTGAAAGCGGTGAACTGGTTGATTTAAATCGGAATGATGAATTCACATTCTGATTTTTAGCATTGTACTTAAGAGCTGCAAAAACAGAGCCGGCAGTTGCAAGGCTGTTCCCGGCAATGTAACTTGCAAGGTCCTGGGCTACATAAAGATATCCACCTGAATTGTATCTCAGGTCAAGGATCAGGTCACTTACATTACAGGCTTTAAAAAAAGCAAATGCAGTTTCAAGTTCCTGAGATGATGGAGTAATAAATGATTCAAAGACCAGATGACCAGTTATTCCTGACGAGAGTTTCAGGGTGTCACAATGAAGGACTGTGTTAATTTCAAATTTGCTTTTTGCAGAAGATATCTCAACTTCAGCTCCATCCGGTTTTACAAAAATAAATTTATTGATAATACCTTCTGTGCTGGGTCCCATGGCATCATTATATGCAACTGCGTCACCATCATCGATAATCTTTGCAAGATCGTAACCGTTCACACTTTTAATTATCCATCCGCGCCGGACACCTTCTGAATAGAGTGGTGATCTTGAATAGATCATAGCAATTCTCGCCTTCCCGGCATCGTCAAGCCCAATCCTTATACCGTGGCCGACAAATTCTCCAAGCATCTCGGCATTGAATTCTTCATAATCAGCAACAAAACTCCATCTGTCAAGTTCCTTGTATCTCATTGCTTCCATCAGCTCGTAAGGATCTTTATAGTTTTCCTTGGTAATTGCCGGCATAAGATTGTACCAGTAATACCATTGCTTCATAACGAAGTACAGAGTGTCCCTTGCCATGGCATCTGTAAGCTTGTTATCTATGATAACAGGCGGATCCGGTTCCTTATTACATGATGAAAAGAGCACCGGAATAATTAATATCAGAAATATCAGTTTTTTCATATATGCTTATTTACAGTTCTTTATTTGTTACAAAGATAGAAAATTACCTCTTTTTTGGTTTCCGGTTCTGGATCATTATCCCTGTAACAATCAGCAATAATCCTGCCGGAGTTGTATAGAATACCGGTTCACGTAAAATAAAATGTACAAATATCAATGATAAAAACGGTGCAAGATAGACCAAATTGCTTATTTTATCGGTGGTTGATGCCATTTGAAGCGCTTTAAGCCAGAGATAGAAAGTAATTCCCATTTCGAACAGACCTATATACACAGCAGAAGCTATTCCCCTGAATCCGGCATTTCCCGGCCATGATCCTGTAATGATCAAGGCAGCAACCAGATAAACAGTACCAAACAAAAAATTCAGGAACAGCTTTACAGCTTCATCCCTTCTGTCTTTTACATTCAGGATAAAGTACAAAGCCCAGAAGACAGAACTACCTGTCGCCAGCAATACTCCCCTTATATCGGCATGGCCTGGATTAAAAAGATTTCCCTGTGATGAGATAATAAGAACCCCGAAAAAGGAAACGAAGAGAGCAATAAAACTCCTGCTTTTTATTTTCTGCTTCAATATCGGAACAGATAAGAAAACAAGAATAATGGGCCAGATCATATTAAGCGGCTGGGCAATCTGTGCCGGCAGAAGCTGATATGCCCTGAGGAGGATAAGGTAATAAAGGAAAGGGTTGATCAATCCCAGCAAAGCTGAACTAACAAGATCCCGTTGAGAATTATTCCTCAGTAGGGCTGTTTTACCTTCTGAAAGAAGAATAATGAATAAAGCCAGGGTCGAAGTAACAGAAGCCAGGGTAAGCATCGGGAGAATATCAAGCTCACTGAGGCATATCTTGAAAGCAGTCGGAATTGTCGACCAGAATAAGATTGCCAGTACGGCACAGATATATGATTGACGGGTCTTATCCATCTTTGTTTTGCCCCCCTCTCAGGGGGTATGGTGGGCGGATTTAACTGATTCTGTCAAATCCTGTGTATTGACGGAGTACTTTTGGTACAATAATTCCCTGTTCAGTCTGGTTATTTTCGAGTATTGCAGCCACAATCCTTGGCAAGTGCAAGAGCACTTCCATTCAGAGTATGTACAAGACGTGTCTGTTTGTCCCCCTTCTCCTTAAATCGGCATTTCAGACGGTTGGCCTGGAACGATCCGAAGTTTGAGACGGAGCTCACTTCAAGCCATTTTTTCTGGGCTGCCGACCAAACCTCAAAATCGTAGGTCAATGCTGATGTAAAAGACATATCGCCGCCGCAGAGCCTCATTATACGGTATGGCAGTTCAAGCTTCGTAACAAGGCTTTCCACATGATTTACCATCTCGTCGAGCGACTCATACGAATGATCGGGATGTGCAATCTGTACAATTTCAACCTTATCGAACTGATGAAGCCGGTTGAGTCCTCTCACATGAGCTCCCCACGATCCTGCCTCTCTCCTGAAACAGGGGGTATATGCAACGTTTTTAACAGGAAGCTGATCACCGGTCAGGATTACATCCCTGTAAATATTGGTAACCGGGACCTCGGCGGTAGGAATAAGATAGAAGTTATCAAGACCGACATTGTACATTTGCCCCTCTTTATCAGGCAGCTGGCCTGTCCCGAACCCTGAATCCTCGTTAACCAGTACCGGCGGCATCATCTCGGTATAGCCGGCATTTACCGCTTCATCCAGAAAAAAGCTTATCAGGGCCCTTTCAAGTTTTGCTCCTTTGCCTTTGTACACTGGAAAACCGGCACCTGTGAGTTTTATGCCAAGATCAAAATCAATAATATCATATTTCTTTATCAGATCCCAGTGAGGAAGTGCTGAATCGGACAATTTGGGAATAGTTCCTCCTTCCCTTACCCTGACATTGTTGTCAGCTCCGAAACCCTGTGTAACTGACTCATGAGGAAGATTAGGCAACCTGATAATATCATCCCTTAATTCATTTTCCAGAGGCAGCAGCTTGTCGGACAGAGATTTAATCTCTTCCTTTAGTGAATATGTCTTTTCACGGGCAGCATCTGCTTCAGGTTTCCTGCCTTCCTTCATCAGAGTACCGATCTCTTTTGAGATCCTGTTCATCTCCCCCTGCAGTATGTTAACTCTGGACTGAATTTCACGACGGGATGAATCGAGTGTCAGGATTTTATTTACTAAATCTCCTGCTTCAAAATTCTTTATTTTCAGTCTCGCGATCACAAAATCCTTACTATCGCGGATGAGGTTTATTGTCAGCATATTCGATTACTATTAATAAAAAAAGCAGGCCTGAAAGCCTGCTGTAAAAATATAAAAACTCCCGGTAATGCTTTCCTCTTTGGAGAAGAATTTCGGGAGCTGTAATATTGTAAATATCCTGTTATTTTGCTGCCGGTTTGACGGAAACAAAAATTTTATTCTCTTTTTTCTTTTTGAATTCCACCTCACCGTCAATAAGTGCAAACAGTGTGTGATCTCTTCCAACGCCTACATTAAGGCCCGGATTATGCCTGGTTCCTCTCTGACGTACAATTATGTTACCGGCCTTTGCAGCCTGACCGCCGAAGAGTTTTACACCCAGCCGCTTGCTTTCTGAATCGCGGCCGTTACGCGAACTTCCTGCTCCTTTCTTGTGTGCCATAGTTTTATATTTTTATCTTCTGGATTATTTTATTCCTTCTTTTTTGAAGCTTTTTTTGCTGCCGGCTTTTTATCAACTGCTTTTTTCTCTGCTGTCTTCTTTGTCTTTACCGGGGCTTCTTCTTTCTTCACGGCAGCTTTCTTAGCGGCAGATTTCTTCACGGCAGGTTTTTTTTCTGCCAGCGGTTCTTCTGCAATTTCAGGTTCGGGAGCTTTCTTTACTTTTTCCTTTTTGGGAGTCTCTTTCCGGACAATTTTACCCTTTTCCCCAATGCCAACAATTTCTATCTGAGAAAATCTCTGGCGATGTCCGTTTTTAATCCTGTAACCTTTCTTTCGCTTCTTCTTGAAAACAATTACCTTATCGCCTTTGACATGATCAATCACCTTGCCCTCTACTATAAAATTGTCAACTGCCGGTTCTCCGACAAGGATATTATCATTATCCTCGACAAGCAGGACTCTGTCAAATTCAACAATTTTGTCTATCTCAGTATCGAGACGATGGACAAAGATCTTTTTCCCTTCTTCAACTTTAAACTGCTGACCTGCAATTTCAACAATAGCGTACATTTCTGTTTCTTTATTAAGTTACTCAAGGAGGCGTATATGCTGTTTTGCTCATATAACTTTGTGAAGCCCCGCTGGATTTGTTCAAATTCGGACTGCAAAGATAAACAAATTCATTTATTTGCAAATCATAACCACAATTTTTAAAGTATAAAATCATGCAGCAGAAATTGGACAGGCTTCTCTTACGGCATTAAAAAAGAGACTGTTTTAATAACAAATGCGCCTGTTTATGTGTTGAAAAAAAGAGTAAGGCAATCCTCAGTCTTACTGGTATAATCTTTATATTTGCTGGATTCGACCGGGGAGCAGATATTCTTCTGGTTATTAATTAATTGATATGAAGAGAGTAAAGCTTAAGGTTCTAGGGATTTCTTACAGCCAGACGCAATCAGGTGCATATGCTCTTATTCTGGTTGAAGAAAATGGCGAAAGAAGAGTTCCTATAATTATTGGGGGCTTTGAAGCTCAGGCTATTGTAATAAAGCTTGAAAATCTGGAACCTCCCAGGCCTTTAACCCATGACTTATTCAGGAGCTTTGCTTCGGAATTCAATATAACCATTATTGAAGTCATGATCTATAAACTGGAAGAAGGGGTATTTTACTCCAGACTCCTCTGCAATAACGGTGAAAAGGAATTGTCGATCGACAGCCGTACTTCAGATGCCGTAGCCCTCGCACTGAGATTCGGATGCCCGATTTATATTACTGAAGAAATACTTGAAAAAGCCGGGATCACTATCACCCCGGCAGAAGCAGAGACATCTGCAGAAGCTGATACTGATAACCTGTTCGAAGCCGGGAATTCAAAGTATGATACCTATTCGGATGAGGAACTTTATAAAATGATAGATGAAGCGGTTAAAACCGAAGATTATGAGCGCGCCGCTTCTATCAGGGATGAAATAGACAAAAGAAAAAAGAGAAAAGAGTGATTTCAGTCTGTTCCGTTATCTTGTTTTCTAAAAGATTTATCTAAGTTGCTAGTTGCTTGTTGCAAGTTGCCGGGTGTTTGAAAAAGAGAATTAAGATATTGTTAATGTTATTAGATTGATAAATGATGTATTAATCTATGAATCAGCAACTAACCAGCAACCAGCAACCAGAAACAAGCAACAAAAATCATTAATCAATACAAAATAAAATGAGACGTAAGTTATTATTCTTTTTCTTATTTGTTTTTACCGTAAGTTATTCATTTGCAAAGGATTATAAAGTAGCCTCTCCTGATGGTAAAATAGTTGTGACAATAAGTGCCGGAACCGATCTGAAATGGTCGGTAACCTGTGAGGGCAAAACGGCGATCACTTCCGCAAAAGCCGGAATGGTGCTTGGTGACGGCAGAGTTTTAGGTCAGAATGAGACCGCCAGAAGGATAACACCAGGAAAGATAGATCAGGTGCTTGAAACCGTTGTTGCATACAAGAGATCTAAAATAACCGATAACTGCAACACTCTGCTTATAGCTTTCAGATCAGGCCTGGCAGTTCAGTTCAGAGCCTATAATGACGGTGTGGCTTACAGATTTGAGACATCCCTTAAGGATAACATTATTATTAAAAATGAAATCGCTGATATACAATTTCCGCAGGGTTCATATTCATGGTATCCGCTTGAGGAGAGCTTTATGTCGCACAATGAGAGGGTTTTTATTTACTCATCACTTGATACAATAGGCGACAGGCACCTGGCAAGTCTTCCGGCTCTTTTCAGGGCAAACGGGATTAACGTGCTTTTTACCGAGGCTGATATTGAAGATTATCCGGGTATGTGGCTCAGAGGAGCCGGACCGGGAAGAATTGCAGGCGTACAACCCGGATATCCTGAAACTGAGAAGCTCAACAGGGACCGTGATCTTTATGTTACCAGTACAAAAGATTTCATTGCCACAACAAAAGGCACACGGACTTTCCCATGGAGAGCATTCGTGATCACCGGTAATGACGGCCAGCTTGTGGAGAGCGATATGGTGTTCAGGCTTGCCTCCCAGAACAGACTGACTGATTACGGATGGATTAAACCCGGACAGGTAGCCTGGGACTGGTGGAATGCAAACAATATTTATGGAGTGGACTTTAAGTCGGGTATTAATAATGATACCTACAAGTATTATATTGATTTTGCTTCTAAAAATGGGATTGAGTATATAATACTTGACGAAGGATGGTACAAAACGGGAACAACTGTTCTTGAATCTATCCCTGAGATCAATGTTCCTGAACTCTGTAAATATGCCGAAAGTAAAAATGTCGGAGTGATCCTCTGGGTTGTCTGGAAGACCTTCTGGGATAAGATCGATGAAGCTGTCGCCCTGTATGAAAAATGGGGTGTAAAGGGAGTCAAGGTCGATTTCATGCAGAGGGATGATCAGAAGATAGTTAATTTCTATTACGAAGCCGCCCGGAAAACCGCTGAACACCATCTTCTTATCGACTTCCATGGTTCCTATAAACCTGACGGACTCCAGCGTACATATCCGAATGCACTTACCAGGGAAGGAGTGAGGGGGATGGAAAATGATAAGTGGGAAAGAACGATAACACCCGAGCATGATGTTACCCTGCCATTTACAAGGATGGTGGCGGGCCCGATGGATTTTACTCCGGGAGCTATGGTCAATATGGACAGGGCTAATTTTAATCCTCAGTTTACCCGTCCTGCAAGCCAGGGAACCAGGGTTCACCAGATGTCGATGTATGTGATTTATGAAAGCCCCCTGCAAATGCTATCCGATTCTCCGTCAAATTACATGAATGAACAGGAATGTACCGATTTCCTTGTCAGGGTACCTGTAGTATGGGACGATCTGAAGGTTCTTGACGCAAAGACAGGTGATTATCTTCTTCTTGCACGGCGTTCGGGCAATGACTGGTTCGTGGGAGGCATGACCGACTGGAACCGGCGTCAGATGGAACTTGACCTCTCATTCCTTCCTTCGGGGGAATATAGTATGGAGATCTTCCAGGATGGTATAAATGCCGATAAGCATGCTCAGGATTATAAACATCTGAAAAGTAATGTTAAATCGGGTGATAAGTTGAAGATAGAAATGGCTCCGGGAGGCGGCTGGGTAGCAAAAATATCTTCAAAATAGGTTTTAAAATTCTGATATGAAGCAATATCTCGAACTTCTTGACCATGTTCTGAAAAACGGAATACGGAAGTCCGACAGGACGGGAACCGGTACAATAAGCGTATTTGGCTATCAGATGAGATTTAATCTGGAAGAAGGTTTCCCGCTGATGACGACCAAGAAGCTTCATCTGAAGTCTATTCTCCACGAGCTTCTCTGGTTCATTTCAGGCGACACAAATATTAAGTATCTGAATGACAATGGTGTAAAAATCTGGAATGAGTGGGCGGACAAGGACGGCAATCTGGGTCCGGTTTATGGGTATCAGTGGCGTTCATGGCCGGCTGCTGACGGCAGAAAGATCGACCAGCTGAATAATGTGATCGCCTCGATAAAAAAATCGCCCGATTCGCGACGTCATATAGTAAGTGTATGGAATACCGGAGAGATAGACAGGATGGCACTTCCCCCCTGCCATATACTTTTTCAGTATTATGTTGCGGAAGGGAAATTATCCTGTCAGCTGTACCAGCGGAGCTGTGATATTTTCATCGGGATACCTTTTAATATTGCATCATATTCTCTGCTGACACTTATGACAGCACAGGCGACCGGTCTGGAACCCGGAGAATTCATTCATACCCTGGGAGATGCCCATATTTATCTGAATCATATTGACCAGGTCAGGCTCCAGCTCACGAGGGATCCGTTCAAACTGCCGAAGATGACTTTAAATCCTGAAGTTACAGATATTACTAAATTCAGGTATGAAGATTTCACTCTGTCGGACTACAATGCTCACCCGCATATTAAAGGAGATATTTCAGTATAAATAGCTGATCATGATTTCAATAATTGTTGCAGTGTCTGACGACTGGGGTATCGGGAAGGATAATGAGCTTCTCTGGCATATCCCTGAGGATCTTAAGAGGTTCAAAAGGCTGACATTGGGAAAATGTGTGATAATGGGAAAGAAAACATGGGAATCACTGCCAAGAAAACCTCTCCCGGATCGTAAGAATATTGTTCTTACAGATATCCCCGGCGAATGCATTGATTGCTCCTTTACAGCCTATTCTATCCCCGATGCATTAAGCAAATGTGAAAAAGACCAGGAGGTATTTGTGATCGGGGGAGGGAGTGTCTACCGCCAGTTCATGCCTGTTGCTGACAGGTTATATATTACCCATGTTCACAAAAAAGCACCAGCCGATATCTATTTCCCAAAAATTGACCGGAGGAAATGGAAGGTGATTGAAAGGGAAGAATGTATTTCAGAAGATGAAACGAAGACCCCGTATACATATGTGATATATGAGAGACGGGGAAGCAGGAAATAAGACAGTTTTAGAGACAGGATCGTCGATTGATCCTGTTCTGCTCCTGGCTAAAGATGACCTGGAAATTTTACACCTCCGTTAAACCTTTTGAATCGTCTTCCATCTAAATAGCTGTTGATCGTAATTAATAACTAATAATCACAGCTATGAAAACAAAGGTCTTTTTAATGATAACTGCATCAGTTATGATGATATTCACCTCATGCAGGAAGGAGTTATCCCCCCTGGAACAATCAAGCATCGATCTTGCTGATGATGAGGCTGTCAGTGATGCAGTATTTGAGGACATTTTTAACAGTGTCGATGATGCAACCATTGCACTTGACGATGCAATGAAAAATGGCGATTCAAAATCAACTTTACTGGTTATTGAGGATGCATGTCCTTCGGTTACGGTAGAACATCCTGCAACAGGAATCTGGCCAAAGGTAATAACAATCGACTACGGAACCGGATGCACTGGCTTCTACGATAATACCAGGTCGGGCAGGATCATTATTGAAGTGACCGGTCCCCGCAGGGTGGAAGGCTCAAAAAGGAGAGTTACCTTCGACGATTATTATTTCAATGGTATAAAAGTGGAGGGAACCAAGGAATTTGAAAATCTTGGTCAGAATGAAAACCAGAATTTCGTTGTCTCTGTTACACTCACAAATGGTAAGCTCATTCTTCCGGATGGCACGACAATCAGCAGGGAAGCTGATCATGAGCGGGAATGGGTGGCAGGATTTGCGACACCAAATAAATGGGATGATGAATGTCTCATAACCGGTTCAGCAACCGGTATGAATGCTGAAGGTATATCATATGTCCGGACAATTACATCACCATTACTGTGGAAACGGGTATGTGCATTTATTGTCAGCGGTGTGGTAACCATTGAGAGGGGAGACGCAGAACCTTTCGAATTAGATTATGGAACGGGCGATTGCGATAACAAGGCTGTAGTTTCAAGGGGAGGAGAATCGAAGGAGATCCTTCTGAGACACAGGCACAGGAACTGGATAAATTAATCAAACCTCTGAAGTGGCTTATTGTATAGTTTGAAAGTCCCCTTTAGGGGATCTAGCATCTCTACTACGATGCCCTCAGAACCTTCATATCAATCCTTTCGAGCTTGCGGATTGCATAATCGGTTGTAACTGTCAGCTCCTTGGTGCCTTCAGAAGGTGAATCGAACATTGCATCGAGCATTATTGCCTCACAGATCGATCTCAGTCCGCGTGCTCCGAGCTTGAATTCGATGGCTTTATCCACAATAAAATCGAGTACTCCCTCACCGAATGTGAGCTCGATATTATCCATCTTAAAAAGCTTGATATATTGTTTTACAAGTGCGTTCTTTGGTTCTGTAAGTATTGCTCTCAGGGCTTCCCTGTCGAGCGGATTAAGATGAGTCAGAATGGGCAGTCTTCCGATGATTTCAGGAATCAGTCCATAAGCTCTCAGGTCCTGGGGAGCTATGTACTGAAGCAGGTTTTCCTTGTCAACCCTTTCTCTCTTTTTGGATGCCCCATAACCAATAATCTGTGTATTGAGCCTGTGTGCGATCTTCTTCTCGATTCCCTCAAACGCACCTCCGCATATAAACAGGATATTCTTGGTGTCGACGGGGATCATTTTCTGCTCCGGGTGTTTCCGTCCGCCCTGCGGTGGAACATTCACAATAGATCCCTCAAGCAGTTTAAGAAGGCCTTGCTGAACACCTTCACCTGAAACATCACGGGTTATAGACGGATTATCTCCTTTCCTTGCGATCTTGTCCAGTTCATCAATAAAAACAATCCCTTTTTCAGCTGCTTTTACATCATAATCAGCGTTTTGAAGAAGCCGTGTAAGAAGGCTTTCAATATCTTCGCCTACATATCCGGCCTCGGTAAGAACTGTTGCATCAACAATGGTAAAAGGAACATGGAGCATTTTTGCTACAGTTCTTGCAAGGAGAGTCTTTCCCGTACCAGTCTCGCCGACAAGGATAATATTTGATTTTTCAATATCAATATCATCAGGATCAGGCTTTTGCATAAGCCTTTTGTAATGATTGTAGACGGCTACCGAGATGATCTTTTTTGCCATGTCCTGCCCGATGACGTACTGATCGAGAAAGTTCTTTATTTCGGCAGGTTTCAGAAGGTTGATAGTATCGAAAGAGATATTCTTTTTTGTGCCGAGCTCCTCGTTCATAATACTGTGAGCCTGTTCAATACAGTGATCACAAATATGTCCTTCAAGGCCAGCGATGAGAATGCTGACCTCTTTCTTGGTCCGGCCGCAAAATGAACACTTATCCATTGTTACTATCGTTCAGTTTTCTGGAGGATCTCGTCGATCATCCCATACTCTTTAGCCTCCTGTGATGTCATCCAGTGATCCCTGTCAGAATCTTTTTCTACTTTTTCCAATGAATTGCCGGAATGAAGCGCTATGATCTCAAAAAGCTCTTTCTTAAGCTTCATGATCTCACGTGCCTGGATCTCTATATCCGAAGCCTGCCCTTCAAATCCTCCCATTGGCTGGTGGATCATTATCCTTGAATGCTTCAGAGCTGATCTTTTGCCTTTTTTGCCTGCAGTAAGAAGGACGGCACCCATCGAAGCAGCCATTCCGGTGCATATAGTTGCTATATCAGCCGAAATATACTGCATGGTGTCATAAATTCCCAGCCCTGCATTGACCGATCCTCCCGGTGTATTAAAATAGATCTGAATATCTTTTCCCGGATCAGCAGAATCGAGGTACAACAGCTGAGCTTCTATAATATTGGCAACATAATCATCGATCGGCAGGCCAAGAAAGATGATCCTGTCCATCATCAGACGCGAAAAAACGTCCATTGATGCAACGTTTAGCTGCCGTTCTTCGATAATTGTAGGAGAAATATAACTATCCGCCGTTATTGAAGCATACCTGTGAAGATAGAGACTGCTGATTCCACGATTGCTTCGGGCGTATTTTCCAAAATCACTTAAATTACTCATGATAAATAGCTTAAAATTAAAACCCAAAATTACAAAAAATATTGCAGATCATTGCAATGCATTGATTTCTATTCAAAAAGCTTGTTGAATTCTTCGATTGAAACCGTTTTGGTATCAAGCTTCACCATTCCCTTTAACAGGCTGATGACTTTTTCTTCCAGGATCTTGTCAGCAATCCTTTTAGCATCATCTTCACGCTTCAGGGTCTCCTTTGCATAATTTGTGACCTGTTCATCGGTCGCATAAAACAATCCATACTGGCGGAACTGATACCTGGTTATATTTTCAGCTTCCTTCAGGAGTTCCTCCTCAGTTATCTTAACCTCATTCATCCTGGCAATCTTGCTGCGTATGAGCTGCCATTTCAGGTCTTGCTTAAATGTGCCGAATTCTTTTTCGATCTGATCTTCGGTTGTCTTTTCATTCACCTTCAGCAGCCATCTTTTCAGGAAATCTTCAGGAAGCATGAAATCGGTTTTTTCCAGAGCGGTCTTCTTCAGATCGAGCGATAGTTTATAGTCACTTTCATTTTTCAGGTTAACTATGATTTCCTCTTCCACTTTTTTCCTGAACTCTTCTTCAGAACTTACAACGCCCTCGCCATAAATCCTGTCAAAAAGTTCCTGGTTTATTTCTGCAGGGTGGAATCGGCTTATTTCATTAATTGTAAACCTGAAATCACCATTGATTTCTTTTACCTCATCCTTTTGCTTTTTCAGCAGGCCGGCAATCTCATTATCATTAGGAAAAGCTTTTCTCAGATCAAAATCAATTATATCTTTTTCGGCTTTTCCAATAAAGTGCTTTTTGATTTTTTCATTTTTGATAATATCTATCGACAGTGTGGTATCATCTGCATGGAGTCCGTCAGCGACCGGATTCCCATCAGCGTCCAGCGCTTCAATCTTGCCTTTCAGCATATCTTTGACTTCTGACAGATCAGCTTTTTCAAATTTGCCGTACCTGCGTGTATAATTTTCGAGATAGTCATTCTTCATCTTTTCATCCGCAGCTATCTCATAATAAGGGACCTTGTTCTTATTGCCGAGCTTAATATCAAAAGCGGGTGCTATACCGAGGTCAAAAGAGAAAGTAAATGATTCCTGGGTGTCAAAATCGATCTTTTCCCGGTCATCCGCTCTGGGAAGGGGGTCTCCCAGGATCTCAATCTTCTCGTCAGAAAGATATTTCTGGATGTTTTCAGTCACCAGCTTATTGATCTCGTCGATCTGAACAGCTTTCCCGTACATTTTTTTTATCAGGCCTATTGGCACCATTCCAGGACGGAAACCTTTAATATTTGCTTTTTTGCGATAGTCTCTAAGCACTTTTTCGACATTCCCGTCGTAATCAGGTTTTTCAACCGAGATTTTTAAAACAGCATTCAGATCATCAATATTTTCCTTAGTGATATTCATTTTTGTTTTGTTAATGTATTTTAAAACCGCCCAGGCACACATTACATGATCGTTACAGGCGGTCTGTTATCTTGTGCGGATGAAGGGACTCGAACCCCCACGTCATTATGACACAAGATCCTAAGTCTTGCTCGGCTACCAATTACGACACATCCGCGGAAAAATCCCCGCAAAAGTATAGAAAATAATTATTATAACAAAGAGAGGCCGTTACCTGCGAAGTTCAAAGTTCTTGCCAAGATAGACTTTTCTTACATGCTCATCTTCAGCAAGTTGTGACGAAGTGCCGGACATCAGTATACGGCCCTCAAAGAGAAGGTATGCACGATCGGTAATAGCAAGTGTTTCGTGAACGTTATGGTCGGTAATGATTATTCCGATATTTTTTCCTTTAAGTTTGGAAACGATATCCTGTATATCTTCAACCGCTATGGGATCGACTCCGGCAAAAGGTTCGTCGAGCAGGATAAATTTCGGCTTGAGTGCCAGCGCCCGGGCAATCTCGGTACGTCTTCTTTCTCCGCCTGAAAGCTGTATCCCCTTGTTTCTCCTGATTTTCTGAAGGCCAAATTCACTAAGGAGAGTATCAAGTCTCTCAGCCTGATCATTTTTGGTGAATCCCGACATTTCAAGGACCGCCCTGATATTGTCTTCAACAGACAGGTTTCTGAAGACTGACGCTTCCTGGGCAAGATATCCGATACCTTTCCGGGCACGTTTATAAACAGGCAGGGTTGTTATATCTTCCTGCTCAAGGAAGATCTTCCCCTCCCTCGGTCTGATCAATCCGACGATCATATAGAATGATGTGGTTTTTCCTGCACCGTTCGGACCAAGCAAACCAACTATCTCACCCTGCTCAACTTCGATTGACACATGGTCGACAACAGTTCTGGTGCGATACTTCTTGACAAGATTTTCAGTATATAATTTCATTCTTTACTTTAACTTTTTGCCGTGGCAGAAGCGTCCTCATTCATGAATGCATCATGCTCTTTTGCTTTCCGCTTTATTACTCCGGCAGATATAAAGATACTGACTTCATAAAGAATAAGAAGCGGTATTGCAACAAGCATCTGGGAAAAGACATCAGGAGGGGTAATGATTGCAGAAAGAATAAAAATAACAACAATTGAGTGCTTTCTGTATTTTCTCATGAAAGCAGGTGTGATGATCCCGATTTTGGTAAGGAAAAATGCGACTATCGGAAGCTCAAATACAATTCCTGTTGCGAGGCAGATTGAGGTTATGGTACCTATAAATGATCTGACATTAATCTGGTTAACCACGTCAGCACTTATCCGATAGGTATTAAGAAAATGAATTGAAAGCGGAGCAAGCAGGAAATATCCAAACAGGACACCAGCGAAAAAAAGTAAGGATGAAGCAAGAACAGCACCCCTGGCATGCTTTGCTTCATTCGAATGGAGGGCTGGTTTGAAAAACATCCAGAATTCGCGTATTACAAATGGAAAGGCAGCAATAAGACCTGCCACCAGTGCAACAATAATATGAGTAGTGATCTGTCCTGACATCTTAATGCTTATTAAGTTCGGCGGGTTTGTATTTATGCACATTATGTCAGGATTCTTTAAATTTAATATCCTTGCTGCATAATGCCCGAACTCGCAAAACATCCTGTTGGAAATGAAATCCGGATTCTTTGGAGCCAGAACGATTTTATCGAAAAGAATATTTTTAAAGACAAATGCAACAATCATCATGACCACGATGGCAATCAGTGATCTTATTATATGCCACCGCAGTTCTTCGAGATGTTCGAGGAATGACATCTCTCCCTCAGTGCTCTTCCTTTTTTTCTGACTCCCGGCCATGCTTCTTAATGATAGCTTGACTTTAAAATTACAGCCTGTAAAGATGATAAATCTTATTTTGCAAAACAACACCATTTTCCATCCGCAGTAAAACTGATCCATAATTTAATTTTCATTTTTGTTAATAATAAAATAAAACTGGTATTTGATTAATAAATTATTTAACTTTATATACACTACAAAGCGCAGCACTTTCAAGACAGAGAAAATAATCATCAGGGAAGAAGATGACAACGGATGCAGCAATACATGATTATTTGAAGAGATATTTCGGATTCGATACATTCAAAGGGAATCAGGAACCCATTATCAAGAATGTGCTGGAAGGCCGCGACACCTTTGTGCTGATGCCCACAGGCGGAGGGAAGTCGCTCTGCTATCAGCTGCCGGCTGTGATGAAACAGGGGACCGCAATCGTGATCTCCCCTCTGATAGCTCTTATGAAGAACCAGGTGGATGCGATGCGTAATTTCAGCACCGATGATGATGTGGCCCATTTCCTGAATTCATCTCTGACAAAAACCGAAAGTACCCGTGTTAAAAAAGATGTGCTGTCGGGTAAAGCAAAGCTCCTGTATGTTGCTCCGGAATCGCTGACAAAGGAAGAAAATATTGACTTTCTCAAAAATGTTGAAGTCTCATTTTATGCAATCGACGAGGCACACTGCATCTCGGAGTGGGGCCATGATTTCCGTCCGGAGTACCGGCGGATAAGGCCTATTATTGACACTATCGGTCGTTCCCCGATAATTGCACTTACCGCTACGGCAACACCAAAAGTTCAGCACGATATCCAGAAAAATCTCGGGATCCTCGAAGCGGATGTCTTTAAATCCTCCTTTAACAGGCCAAACCTGTATTATGAAGTGAAATCCAAACAGGATGTCACAAAGGAGATAATTAAGTATATTAAAAACAACTCGGGCAAATCGGGGATAATATATTGCCTCAGCCGGAAGAAGGTTGAAGAGATGGCTGAAATCCTTAAGGTTAACGGTATCAAGTCATTGCCTTACCATGCCGGGATGGATTCCGCTACCCGCACAGCCAACCAGGATAAATTCCTTATGGAGGAGGCCGATATTATTGTTGCAACAATTGCATTCGGAATGGGAATTGACAAGCCGGATGTAAGGTTTGTAATCCATTACGATATACCCAAAAGCCTCGAGGGATATTATCAGGAAACCGGGAGGGCAGGCCGCGATGGCGGTGAAGGGAACTGCATCGCATACTACAGCTACAACGATATAATGAAGCTGGAGAAATTCATGCAGGGAAAACCTATCGCTGAACAGGAAATAGGAAAACAACTGCTCCTTGAAACTGTATCCTACGCCGAATCATCGGTTTGCAGAAGGAAACTCCTGCTGCACTATTTTGGCGAGGAATATCCGAAGGATAATTGCGAAGCCTGTGACAACTGCCTTCACCCCAAGTCCCAATTTGAAGGAAGCGAAGCTGTTGTGAATGTTCTTGAAACAATCCTGGCAGTTAAGGAGAAGTTTAAAGCTGACCATATTGCCAATATCCTTGCAGGAAAAGTAACATCGGCAATCAAGTCGTACAAGCATCATAAACTGGAATTTTTCGGGATAGGGGAGGATAAGGATGAAAAATTCTGGAATATGGTGATCAGGCAGGCGCTTATCGCCAAATTCCTTGCAAAGGACATTGAGAATTACGGATTACTAAAGCTTACCGAAAGGGGAATGGAGTTCCTTGAAAAGCCATCCTCATTTATGCTTGCCGAGGATCACGATTATGCCGATACAACTGATGAGGAAAATGCTTTCGGAGCAAGAACTGCAGCCGTCGACGATGAGCTTTTCAGCATCCTGAAGGACCTCCGCAAGAAGATCTCAAAGCAGAAAGATGTTCCGCCTTTTGTAATATTCCAGGATCCTTCGCTCGAGGATATGGCCATCCAATACCCGATAACCATCGATGAGCTTCAGAATATTTCAGGAGTAGGTGCAGGGAAAGCCCAGAGATACGGCAAGGAATTTGTTGAGATCATCAAGAAATACGTTGAGGAGAAGGAGATCATCAGACCCCTCGACATGGTGGTCAAGTCGGTCGTAAATAAATCAGGCATAAAAGTCTATATTATCCAGAGCATCGATATGAAAAGACCTCTGGAGGATGTGGCGGAGGCCAAAGGACTCGAAATGAATGAGCTGATCTCCGAAGTCGAGGCTATTGTAAATTCCGGAACAAGGATCAACCTCGATTATTATATAAATATGGTCATTGATGAGGAGCGTCAGCACGATATATACTCATATTTCAGGGAAGAAGCTGAATCAGGATCGCTTGAGGACGCAATTGCAGAGCTGGGAAACGAGTTTGAGGAAGAGGAGATCAGGCTGATGAGGATCAAATTCCTTTCGGAGATGGGGAACTAAAATCTGCCCCGGCTTTGTGCCTGAGGAAATACAGGAAAATCGCCAGAACATACACAGGATAGACCAGCTGGGAAGGAACAAACCATTTCAGCAGGCTTCGTTCCTCATACCTCCCGGCAGTATTGGACAGAATCAGAAAATCCGGGATTGATTTCAAGGCAAAGAAAGCCGCAAATACCCACAACAATCCCGGGAAAAATAATCCAAAGGTCAAAAGCAACAATTGAACTGAAATTGTAACAAATGTTACAATTGCCAGCACCTGTGTAAACAGGTCATTGTAAGATCCTGCTTTTGAGATCCATCTTGCTCTCTGGCGTAAAAACGAACTTAAAGTAACCGCGTTTTGGGTTGTGACCATAGCCTGATCAGATTCAAGCCAGAGAATGTTTCTCCCTGGTTCTTTCTTTATGTTGTGAAGAAGAAAAACATCATCCCCCGATGCCAGCTCCTCATGCAGGCTGTCAGCATACCTGAGGTATGATTCTTTCAGGAATGCAAGATTAGCACCATTGCACATCACAGGATTTCCGGAAATTGCCGTGCCTGCCGTGATGCCCTGCAGACTGAGAAACTCCAGTTCCTGGAACCTCAGGAAAAAACCTCTGCCGCTTTCAAGTTTGACGGGACAGATTATCATTTCAGGCTTATTCTCAGCATAGAACGATACAATAGTTGCCAGCCAGTTCTTCCCTGTTCTGCAATCGGCATCGGTTGTTATTATGAGTGTGCCTTCTGATGCTTCAATCCCGGTCCTGAGAGCCTTCTTCTTTCCTGAACCGGTGTTCTTCAATACTTTCAGGTTTTTGATTGAACTGAATCCGGATGCTACCTTAAAAGTAGAATCTGAAGAATTGTCGTCAACAATAATTAATTCAAACATGTCGGGATTGTAATTCTGACCTGAAATATCGGATAAAAGGAAGGGAAGCTTTTTTTCCTCATTCCTGCACGCAACTATCACTGATATAAATATTTCAGTTTTTTTCTCCGGATGAAAAGGCTTAATTGAGGCAAGCCCGGCTTGAATCTTCAGGAGAAAATACAAATAAGGTATAATGACAATAAGAATAAGCCATTGCATAGGTCATTTCCTCATCCATTCGTAGAAAGCATAGTGTCCGGAACTCATTCCAAGTGCCTCGTATGTTTTTTGCGCCCTTGTATTTTTTGTTTCGACATAAAGTCTTAGTCCGGCAACGTCCTGTTCCTCAGCCAGCTCTCTTATATGGTTATACATTTTGCTGAAGATGCCCTGTCTCCTGAATTCCGGCAATACAAACACTGACTGGAACCACCATACATTGGAATTCCGCCAGTCGCTCCACTCGTAGGTTATGAGAAGGGATGCTATCACCTTGCTATCCGATTCAGCCACAAAGTACTGACCCCTGGAGTGATCCCGGAAGACGGCATCGACTCCTTTTGTCACAATTTCGGGAACGAGTCTGATATTCTCTGTTTCCCAGGCCATTTTCAGCTGGAAATTGATTATTGAAGGAGCATCGGCGGGTGTTGCTTTTCTGATTGATATCATAGTATTATTCTATAGTTATTTCTTATTTAACATCACGTTGCCACGTTGCACAGAGTATTTCAGCCCTACCCTAGCCCTTCAGCCCTTCTCTGCCCTTTGCCTTATTTATATTCATCCCAACTTTTAATCTCCAGATCATCCTCTTTCATCCGGCAGAAAGCAAGTATGAATGCACTTGCGAGCCGGGCATTTGTCAAAAGCGGGACATTAAAATCGACTGCACTTCTTCTGATTGAGTAGTCGTTATTCAGCTCGGCAGTTGTAAGATCCTTTGGTATGTTCACTACCAGGTCCACCTCCCTTGTCCTTATCAGTTCTATCGTATTGGGTGATTTGTTTTCATCAGGCCAGTAAGCGACATGAGCTTCGACACCTGCATTTTCAAGGAACTGCTGTGTCCCCCTTGTAGCATAGAGCTTATGCCCTTTCTCACGTAAAGCCCTGGCGCTGTTCAGTAATTCAACCTTTGAGCGTGCCGGACCGGTGGAAAGGAGAATGCTTTTTTGGGGGATCCTGTAGCCCACTGAAAACATAGCCTTTAAAATAGCTTCATAAAATCCTTCCCCGATACACCCCACCTCTCCGGTTGATGACATATCAACTCCAAGCACGGGATCGGCTTTTGCCAGCCTTGAAAAGCTGAACTGAGGTGCTTTGACACCAACATAATCGAGCTCAAAAACCGATTTATTGGGTTTTTCCACCGGGATGCCGAGCATCACTTTGGTAGCCAGCTCAATAAGGTTTGTTTTAAGGACTTTTGAAACAAAAGGCATGCTGCGGCTGGCCCGGAGGTTACATTCAATGACTTTAATGTCATTGTCCTTTGCAAGGAACTGAATGTTGAATGGTCCGGTTATATTGAGCTCTTTTGATATCTGCCGTGAAATCCGTTTAATCCGCCTCATAGTTTCAAAGTATATCTTCTGAGCCGGGAAGACCATAGTTGCGTCGCCTGAATGCACTCCGGCAAACTCGACATGTTCACTTATGGCATAGGCGATGATCTCTCCATCCTTTGCAACTGCATCTATTTCAATTTCTTTTGCATTTTCAATAAACTCCGAAACAACAACAGGATATTGTTTCGAGACCTGTGCTGCAAGATCGAGATAATGCGACAACTCATTCCTGTTCGAAACAACGTTCATTGCCGCCCCGGATAACACGTAGGAAGGTCTTATAAGTACAGGGAATCCTATCTGATCAACAAAATTGAAAATATCATCAATAGTCGAAAGTTCCTTCCATCGCGGCTGATCGACCTTAAGGTTATCACACATGCTGGAAAACTTATGCCTGTTCTCAGCCCTGTCAATTGACAGAGGTGATGTACCCAGGATGGGTACATGATGCACATGCAGGCGCATGGCAAGGTTATTCGGGATTTGTCCTCCGACCGAAACAATAACTCCGCGGGGTAATTCCAGATCGATAATATCGAGGACTCGTTCAAATGTCAGCTCGTCAAAATAGAGCCTGTCGCAGATATCGTAATCGGTGCTTACAGTTTCGGGATTGTAATTGATCATTACCGATCTCAATCCAACCTTTTTAATAGTGTCGACAGCGTTTACGGAGCACCAGTCAAATTCGACGCTCGAGCCAATTCTGTAAGCACCTGATCCGAGTACAATTATAGATCTTTTATCATTGTCAAAACTAATGTCGTGTTCAGAGCCGCCGTAAGTCAGATAAAGATAATTTGAAACTGCGGGGTATTCGGCTGCGAGAGTGTCGATCTGCTTGACATATGGAACAATCCCGAGTTTCTTCCTGAACTCCCTGACTTTCAACAGGTCGCAATTTATTTCTGAAGAGTCTGATTTAATAACATGACGCGCTATCTGGAAATCGCTGAATCCATAAATTTTAGATTGAGCAAGCAGGTCTTTTGGGACTGATTCAAGTGTTTTATACCTGCATAGTTCTTTCTTGATACCGATAATATTTTTCAGCTTATACAGGAACCATTTGTCAATTTTTGTCAACTCATAGATCCTGTCGACAGCGATACCCTTTTCAAGAGCTTCAGCAATGACGAAAATCCGCATATCTGTTGGTTCGGCAAGTTCTTTTTCGATATCCCTGATATCGAGTTTCAGGTTACCTGTGAAGCCATGCATCCCCTGTCCGATCATCCGGAGCGCTTTCTGGATCACCTCCTCAAAGGATCTTCCTATGGCCATTACCTCTCCCACGCTTTTCATACTGCTTCCGATAAGATGTGAGACTCCCTTGAATTTGTTGAGATCCCAGCGGGGGATCTTGCATACTATGTAATCAAGGGCAGGTTCAAAGAAGGCAGTGGTCTTTTTTGTGACCGAGTTTTTCAGCTGATGGAGGCCATAACCGATTCCAAGCTTAGCGGCAATGAACGCAAGAGGATATCCGGTTGCTTTGCTGGCCAGGGCACTTGACCGTGAAAGGCGGGCATTTACCTCGATGACCCTGTAATCTTCCGATTCGGGCGAGAGTGCATACTGAACATTGCATTCGCCAACTATTCCTATATGCCTGATAATCCTGATGGAAAGTTCCCGGAGCTTGTGATATTCACTGTTGGTAAGGGTCTGCGAGGGAGCAACCACAATGCTCTCTCCGGTATGAATGCCAAGAGGATCGAAGTTCTCCATGTTGCATACGGTTATGCAATTGTCATATTTATCCCTGACAACTTCATACTCAACCTCTTTCCATCCCTTAAGCGATTCCTCAACAAGAATCTGGTTTGTATAGGAAAAAGCCCTTGATGCCAGATTGCGAAGTTCTTCGATATTAGTTGCAAAACCGCTGCCCTGGCCACCCAGGGTAAAGGCGGCTCTTATAATGACCGGGAATCCGAGCCGGCCGGCCGCATCAACAGCCTCCTCGATCCCCTGCACTGCAATACTCCTGGGCGTTTTAACATCAATCTCTTTAAGCTTCCTTACAAAAAGTTCGCGGTCCTCAGTGTCAATAATGGCTTCCACAGGAGTTCCCAATACCTTTACTTTGTACTTTTCGAATACTCCCTGTCTGAACAATTCTGTTCCGCAGTTCAGGGCTGTCTGCCCTCCAAACGACAAAAGGATCCCATCGGGAAATTCCTTTTCAATTACCTTTTTTACAAAATATGGAGTGACAGGAAGGAAATAAATTTTATCGGCGAGCTCTTCTGAAGTCTGTACGGTAGCAATATTGGGATTAATCAGGACAGTTTTTATTCCTTCCTCTTTCAAAGCTTTAAGTGCCTGTGAACCTGAATAATCAAATTCACCAGCCTCACCGATCTTAAGTGCTCCCGATCCAAGAATAATTACCTTCCTGATATCCTCTTTCATTGGCGGATTTTAGTCATCAAAAATATAAGAAATTTTTGAATTTGTTTTGCATTGGGATTATAATGTATATATTTGCACAATATATGAATATTTATGCAAAAGACCAAAAGACTCCTGGCTATCGAAAAAATAATTTCTGCAGAGAATATCAGATCTCAGGAAGCCCTGCTTAAAAAACTGAAAGGTAAAGGGATAGTCTGTACCCAGGCTACATTATCACGCAACTTAAGGCAGTTGGGAGTCAGCCGGGTCCCTGACGGGAAAGGCGGTTACAGGTATGCCCTTACAGACAGGAAGGAAGTGGTTCATGACCCGGGGATCAGGCTCAATATAATCCCGGTAATTCGTGACATCGTTGAGGCAAAGGGACTTATGGTGATAAGGACAATTCCGGGGAATGCTAATTCTACCGCCTATTATATTGATAATGCCGGCAGGTATGAGATAGCAGGCACAATAGCCGGTGATGACACCATACTTGTAATACCGCGTGATGGCATAACCCTGAATCAGGTCCATTCATGCCTGGAACTGATAATGCCCGGACTGCATAAACAGATTGAGGGACAGGTACCACAATATCAGAAAATGAAAAATACTTCAGAAAAAATAAATCGGATTAATAACAAGAAAAAATGAAAGAAAAAGTTGTTCTGGCTTACAGCGGCGGATTGGATACATCTGTTATACTTAAATGGTTAATTGAAAAGGGCTACGAAGTGGTTGCATTTGTAGCTGATGTCGGGCAGGCTGATGATTTCGAAGAATGCAGGAAAAAAGCTTTGCTGCTTGGGGCTTCAAAGGTGATAATTTCAGACCTGAAAAAGGAATTTATTGATAATTATGTTCTTAAAGCCATAATGGGGAATGCAATTTATGAAGGCAGGTATCTTCTGGGTACGGCACTTGCCAGGCCACTCATTGCTAAAAAACAGATTGAAACGGCAGTACTTGAAAAGGCAAATGCTGTTGCTCATGGTGCAACCGGAAAAGGTAACGACCAGGTACGGTTTGAGCTTTGCTATTATGCCCTGAAGCCTGACATAAAGGTCATTTCGCCGTGGAAAGACAGGGAGTTCCTGGAAAAATTCAAGGGGAGAACAGATCTTCTCAGATATGCCGCCGAAAAAAATATCCCTGTCAAGGCCAGCATCGACAAACCATACAGTGAGGATGATAACCTGATGCATATCAGCCATGAAGCAGGTATCCTCGAGGATCCCATGTTCCCGGTACAGAAAAACATGCTCGAGAAAATGGTATTGCCTCAGGATGCTCCGGATAAAGAGACCCGCATAGCAATCCATTTTAAAAATGGCATACCCGTAAAACTTGTTAACAAAGATGACGGGACTGTAAAAGAAGAATCGTATGAAATGTATACTTATCTCAATGAACTTGCCGGGAAGAACGCAATAGGCCTGCTCGATATGGTTGAAAACAGGTTTGTGGGAATTAAATCGAGGGGTGTTTATGAGACGCCGGCGGCAACAGTACTGCATATAGCACACCTCGATCTTGAAGGTATTGCCATGGACAGGGAGGTGATGAGATTAAGAAATATGCTTACCCCTAAATTTGCCGAACTTATTTATTACGGATTCTGGTTCAGTCCTGAAATGGATTTTCTGATGGCAGCTATTGAAAAGAGTCAGGAACTGATCGACGGAAGCGTGCATCTCTGCCTTTATAAGGGAAATGTGCTTGTTGAGGGACGTGAGTCACCCTCATCCCTGTATAATAAAGAATTGTCGAGCATGGATATTGAAGGAGGGTTCGACCAGACCGACAGCAAAGGATTTATCAGGATCAATGCGATCAGGCTTATGGCTCACAGGGCTATTGTCGAAGCCAGCAGGAGCAAGTAGATATTTAATATCACTGAACATCACAAAGTAACCTATCGATTAATAATATGAAACTCTGGGAAAAAGGTGTGATCCCTGACCCTTCAGTGATTGAATTCACTTCCGGCAGGGACCGAACAACAGATCTTTGTCTGGCAGAATGGGACATCGCCGGTTCAATGGCTCATGCAATAATGCTCAGGGAAGCCGGACTGATAACTGATACTGAGAAGGAAGGTTTGCTGAAAACGCTTTATTCACTTTTTGAAAAGGTGAAAGAGCGGAAGTATGTTATCGAGGATGGAGTTGAGGATATTCATTCACAGGTGGAAAAAGATTTAACTCGTGCCCTGGGCGATTCAGGCAAAAAGATCCATACGGGCAGATCGAGAAACGATCAGGTCCTTGTTGATATAAGACTTTACACCAGAAAAGAGATTGATGCACTTGCATCGAATGTGAGCAGGCTTTTTAAGAAGTTCCAGGTGCTCAGTGAACAACATAAAGAAGAAATGATGCCAGGTTACACGCATATGCAGCCTGCAATGGCATCTTCATTCGGATTGTGGTTTGGATCATATGCTGAATGTCTCGCTGATGATATTCTTTTGCTGTCTGCAGCAAGAGCTTTTAACGACAGGAACCCTTTGGGAGCAGGAGCGGGCTATGGCTCCACACTGCCTTTGAACAGGAAACTTACCACTGCCCTTCTTGAGTTCGACGGTTTATTGTTCAACTCTGCGTATGCAAATCTCAGCCGGGGCAAAGCAGAGCTTGCAACTGCTTCAGCAATGGCTTCAATAGCTCAGACTCTTTCACGCTTTTCAATGGATGTATGTCTTTTTATGACAGCAGAATTCCGGTTTATTGATTTTCCTGATGAATATATAACCGGATCAAGCATTATGCCCCAGAAAAGAAATCCCGATGTTTTTGAGCTTATCAGGGGCCGGGCAAACCTGATCCAGACCCTTCCGGGTCAGATAAGTGTTCTGATCTCAGGCCTTCCTTCGGGATATAACAGGGAACTGCAGCTGCTGAAACAATTAATATTTAATGCGTTCAATGAACTGAAGGAGTGTATCGATATTATGATCGTAATGCTCGATCACATCAGAATAACCAAAGATATAACGGCTGATCCTGCATATAACAGTATATTCAGTACCGAGGAAGTCAATAGACTCGTCAAGGAGGGCATGCCATTCAGGGACGCCTATAAAAAAGTTGCCGGAATGATCGGGAAAGAAGTCTTCACAAAGACATCAATAACCGAATACACTCATGAGGGAAGCATAGGGAATTTATGTAATGAGGAAATAAGAAGGATTTTTGAAGAAAGGATCAAATGTTTCAAAAGCAAATCGTCTGCAGAATTGGTCGAGAAGCTTATTAAAATGCAATAAGGGCAGTCAAAATAAAAAACAACCCTGGCCGAAGCGACAGGGGGAGGTAGTTAGCTTTTTAAACAATCCCTATTGCTTCGTGTTTTCTATGTTCCCTATAAAATCATCAAACAAATAATCGGTGTCAGTGGGTCCGCCTGAAGCTTCAGGATGGAACTGGGTTGAGAAAAAAGGCTTTGTTTTATGTTTCATCCCTTCATTTGTGTTGTCATTTATATTGATGAAGAGAGGTTCCCACTCTTTATCCAGAGTATTGTTGTCTACTGCAAATCCGTGATTCTGCGAGGTTATGTATGCTTTGTCGGTACCAACCTGCAACACAGGCTGGTTATGACTTCTGTGTCCGTATTTGAGTTTATAGGTATCAGCTCCGGAGGCCAGTGCCATCAGCTGATTTCCCAGACATATACCAAAAATTGGTTTGTTGCCCGAAAGCGACCGTCTGATGTTTTCAATGGTTATTCCGCATAATTTTGGATCGCCCGGGCCATTGGTGAGGAAGAGTCCGTCATAATCTTCCTTATGAAAATCATAGTCCCATGGCACCCTTATTATTGTCGTGTCCCGTTTAAGCAGGTTCCTTATTATGTTGTACTTCACCCCGCAGTCAACAAGCATAATCTTGTATCTTCCGGAGCCATAGCTCTTTATCTCATGTGTGCTTACTTCGGCAACAAGGTTGGTCCTGTTCGGATCACTAAAGCTGATTTCAGTTCCCTCCGGTTCAATCTTGCCTGGCATAGTTCCTTTTTCCCTGATCCTCTTTGTCAGTGCACGTGTATCTATTCCAAAAACTCCGGGCACACTATTGCGTTTAAGCCACTCGTCAAGGCTCTCACTGGCATTCCAGTGACTGTAATCGAACGAGTAATCTGAAACAATCAATCCCGAGATATGGATCGATGAAGATTCGTAGAAACTGTAAAGGTCGTTTTCTTCACTTTTCCCTGGCGCCCCGTAATTACCGACCAGCGGGTATGTCAGGCAGAGAATCTGTCCCTTGTATGAGGGGTCAGTCAGGCTTTCGGGATATCCGGTCATGGCAGTATTAAAAACTACTTCACCTGCGGCAGGGACGGGAGCTCCGAATGATCTTCCGTAATAAACCGTACCATCTTCAAGTGTCAGTTTTACTTTTAAAGTATTTTTCATTCAGCTTCTAAAATAAACAGTTTATTTGAAGGATGAAACCGCTTTGTTGATCTGTTCCATAGCTATCCGTACTTTCTGATGCGTTGTCGCCAGGTTCATTCTCATAAATCCCTCACCACCCGGTCCGAAAGTTGATCCTTCATTCATCCCTACTTTAGCTTTATGGATGAAGAAGTCATGGAGTTCCTTTCCAGGGATGCCAAGTTTTCTGCAATCCAGCCAGATCATGTATGTAGCTTCAGGCTGAACCGGAACTATTTCGGGAATGTGTGCCCTGCAGTAGTCAATTACATAAACAGCATTCTGATTCAGATAATCCAGCAGGTCTTCGATCCATTCTTGACCATGCGAATATGCTGCTATTGAAGCAATTGTGCCAAAAATATTACCGTTTCCGATATGAAGGTGCTGAACTTTTGATTTAAAATATTTTCTTAATACAGGATTGGAAATAACTACTGATGACGTTGAAAGGCCGGCCAGATTGAATGTTTTGCTGGGGGCAAGACAGGTAACTGTAATATCTGCAATTTTATCGGAGATGCCGGCAACCGGAGTATGGTGAAATCCCGGCAGTACCAGATCGCAATGTATCTCATCCGACAGGATCAGAATATTATTCTTTAAGCAAATTTCGGCCAGCATGGCCAGTTCATTACCGGACCAGGACCTTCCGACCGGATTATGAGGATTGGAAATGATTATCATTCTCGTATCGGGAGTAATTGAACCTGTAAGCGAGTCAAGGTCCATTACCCATTTGCCATCCACTTCAATCAACTGGTTAAGAATAAGATTGCGTCCATGACTTTCAACGGCTGAAAAGAATGGGGTGTATACAGGAGGCTGTATTACAATGGAGTCGCCGGGACGTGTAAATGCAAGGGTGCATAAATTAAGTGCGGGAACGATACCCGGGCAGAAGCAGATCCATTCATCCTCAATCGGCCAGTTATGCCTTTTCAGCATCCATGCAGAAATTGACCTGAAAAATTCAGCAGGATGAAATGAATACCCAAGTATCTCATGTTCAAGCCTTTTTCGAAGTTCGCTGATTATGAAATCCGGTGTTTTGAAATCCATATCTGCAACCCACATCGGAATTACATTTTCAGAGCCGAATATTTCATTTCTGAGATCGTACTTTACACAGTTGGTGCCTTCTCTTGAAACCTCTTCATCAAAGTTCCATTTCATCATGAAAGTATTAGTTTCAGGGGCTCAAAGATAAATAAAATTGAGCATGAATGGAGTATGCGAAATTGATGAAAATCTTTACTTGCAGGCGAACCTGTTCCGGATCATAACTGAAAAGATATTAATGAATGAATTTGCAAAATTGATCGAAGTGAGGAAGCTATTTTAATATTATTTATTATTTTTATAGGCGTTTTTAAATGAGATTTTAATTTTAAACCAACTAAAATGAAAAAGGCTATTGCAGTTATTATTCTTCCAATGCTTATATTATGCGTTTGCGGGCTTGGTTCATGCAAAAACAGATCTGAAAAGAAAGTTCTTAAGGAGGCTGAGCTTGAACAAGTTGATTCTCTTCAAAGTGAGATCGAAAAGAATGTCTACCCATTGCCAACATCTGCTGAAGTTATTAAAATGCTGCAGGACCTGGAAGTTGGTTATATGCTGGGTATTTCCAATCCCGTTGAAAATGCAAGAAAATATTTAACCAGTGCAAGCAAAGCTATCAGCATGGGCAGTTACGGGGCTGATCTGAGTTATGCTACACTGTATAATATCCAGCAGGAAGTAATAAATTATCTGGATGCTATCAGGTCGCTGGCCGCTGACCTGAATATGTCAGCAATATATGACGAAACATTATATGACAAAATCAGAGATAATTTTGATAACAAGGATGAACTTGTTAATGTACTGACCGATGCCTTCAATAATACCTACGCCTACCTGAGTGAAAACGATCAGCAGTCTCTTGCCCTGCTGGTAGTGGGAGGTGCCTGGGTGGAGGGGATGTATCTTACAACTCACGTATCAGAAGCAGCTTATCAGGTTGCAGGAATTTCAAAGGTTTTAATTGAACAGAAAAAATCCTTTGACTTATTCATCGATATTACCAAACCTTATCTGGATGATGCGAATGTGAAAGAATTTGTTGATAAACTTGATCCCATTAAGAAAGTCTATGACGGGCTGACGACAAGCCTGACCAATCAGAACATCATTGATATCACAAATGCTATTGAAAGTATAAGAAACCAGATTATTTAATAACTTTTTCATAATTACCTGACCGCAAAGAAATTTATCTTGCGGTCTTTTTTTCATCATCGTTTTTATGAGGGAATCTGTACTCCTGGCTCTGATACACATTTTTGCTATCGTTTCCACCATTAATCCGGGTGGTATTTCGTCGAGGGGTAAGAAAATACTCCGAAGTTACCTCCGGAGGTACCTTAACCGTGAGCTGGAAGAAGAATATTATGCTTTGTTTGAAAATAACCTTGAGTTTTATTCAAATGAGCTGAAAAGCGTTGACAAGGCGGAACTCTCTGATGAAGATTCCCTGATTACTTTTCAGATAACAAATATTTGCCGGCAGATAAAGAAAGGATTGTTTCTTGAAGAGAGAATGATAGTCTTTCTTCAGCTGCTTGAATTTGCTTTTGAAGACGGACTCGTCTCAGAGCAGGAAAAAACAATCATCGACATTGTTTCCAGGACCTTCAATATTTCAAAGAAAGAGTACGACAACGCGTGTGCTTTTATGATCAGCCGGTCGTACGATGAAGTCACCCCGGACTGTATGCTCATAATCGAGAATGATAATCCAAAATATTGGGCAGCAGATAATTACAAGAACTATGACAACTGGCGTCATATCAGGATAAAGGGTTTCAAAGGACACATGTTCGTGTTGCACATTGAAAGCACCGGTTCGCTGATTCTAACATACGACGGAACGCTTACACTTTATTTCAAGGGCCGTGACATCATAGCCTGCCGGCCATACCTGCTCGACAGAGGTGTAAATATTAAGGGACAGGGAATTGAGCCGATCTATTATTCAAGGATCTACAAGAAATTTGTTTCAAGGAAATTCCCTGAGAAAATTGTCTTTGAAGGCCGTGAAATAGAATTCCTCTTCAAGAATTCTGATAATGGTGTCAGAAAAATGAACTTCAGAATTGAGTCGGGCAACCTGATAGGCCTGATGGGAGGAAGCGGTGTCGGAAAAACCACAATGCTGAATTTACTTCACGGCAAAACAAAACCCACCACAGGGAATATTTATATTAATGGCTATGATCTTAATTCTGATTCTGAAGAACTCACAGGACTGATAGGATTTGTCCCTCAGGATGATATGCTTATTGAGGAATTGACTGTATATGAGAACCTTTATTTTAATGCACGGTTATGTTTCGGCGATTATAATGAAGAGCAGTTAAACCAGACTGTCGATAAGGTTCTTCTTGATCTTGACCTGTTTGACATCAGGGAGCTGCAGGTGGGTGATGTGATGAACAAAAAAGTAAGCGGAGGTCAGCGAAAGAGACTGAACATAGGCCTGGAGCTTATGCGGGAACCGGGAGTGCTGTTTGTTGATGAACCCACTTCAGGATTATCTTCTTTCGACTCCGAGAAGGTAATGAACCTTCTGAAAAACCAGGCATTGACCGGGAAGCTTGTTTTCACGATTATACACCAGCCATCGTCCGATATTCTGAAAATGTTCGACAGGTTATGGATCCTTGACAAGGGCGGTTATATGATCTATGATGGCGATCCGGTTGAGGCTCTGGTATATTTCAAAACTGAAACCTCGCAGGCAAATGCCGCTGAAAGCGAGTGCCCGAATTGCGGCAACATAGAAACCGAGAACATACTCCATATTGTTGAGGTAAAGGTCATTGATAATGCTGGTTATGCTGGAAAGGAACGGCAGGTGAGCCCTAAGGAGTGGTACGAAAAATACATAAAGAAAATGATGCCGGTTTTTGGAGATCTGTCTCCTAAGACATCACTACCTCTAAGCAATTTCAGAGTTCCAAAAAAATCATCTCAGCTCAAGACTTTTATTAAACGGAATATTACGCGCAAGCTGGCCGACCGTCAGTATATGACAATTAATCTGCTTGAGGTCCCGCTTCTGGCTTTAATACTTGCATTCATTTCAAAATACAGTGAAGAAGGAGTTTATCTTTTTGGCCTGAACAAAAATTACCCCGTGTTTCTCTTTATGGCCATTATTGTCGCTTTGTTTGTCGGACTGACTGTAAGTGCCGAGGAAATATTCAGGGACAGAAAGATTCTTGAACGGGAAAAATTCTTAAATATCAGCAGGTCGAGCTATCTTTTATCGAAGGTCGGCTTCCTGTTTGTTATGTCCGCAATCCAGTCTTTATCATTTGTTCTGGTTGCTAACACTCTTCTTGAGGTGAAAGGGATGCTCTTTCAGCAATGGCTCATCCTTTTTTCAACTGCCTGCTTCGGTAATATGCTGGGTCTCAATATATCAGCGGGGATGAGAACTGCAGTGAGTATATATATACTTATCCCGTTGCTTCTTGTCCCCATGCTTCTTCTGGGAGGAGCAATGATAAAATTTGATGACCTTCATAAATCGATCAGCAGGAAAATATACGTTCCGGTGATCGGTGATGCTATGGTAACCCGGTGGTCATATGAAGCCTTAATGGTCGAAGAATTCAAAAACAATAAATTCGAAAAGCCATTTTTTGAATTGGATATGGAATTTAGTCAGACCGGCTGGTATTCATCATTTCTTCTTCCCACTCTGAAAGTTAAAGTTGATTATTGCAGGGCAGCCGGCAAGAATCCTGATCGCGAGGAAATATCCAGGAAGAACCTCAGAAAATTAAGCTACCACTTCAAAGAATTATCTGTCGAAACAGGTCTGGTGCCCGGAAGTTGGATAGCTGATTTGAATTATGATGGATTCAATGATTATGTAGCTGAGCAGGCAAAATTATTTATTGATACTCTTTCATTATCATTACGGGCAAGAAACAAGATAATTTCGGACCAGCGCGATGCTCTGGTTAACATGATCAGGAACAGAATGGGAGAAGCTGAATTTCAGAAATTGCGGGATGAAAATTACAACGACAACCTTGCAAATATTGTGCTTAACAGGCTTAATACTAACAAAATATACGATTCTGACAAAAAGCTTATCCAGAAGGCTGATCCGATCTGGATGAAACCCGGTTCAAAACATGGCCGTGCGCACTTTTATGCACCATTTAAGAAACTGGGAAATATGAAAATAGATACCCTGCCCTTCAACATTGCTGCAATCTGGATCATGACAGCAGTGTTGTTTATCACCTTATATTTTAATATTCTGAAACTATTTATCGTCTTGCTGGAATCGCTGAAGCTTCCGATCTGGAGAAAATTCGGGCGGGAGCTGCTGCAGGGATAAAGTGACCCACCTCATCCCCCGACCCTTTCTCCCCGGGAGAAGGGAAGAAAAAGATACACATGATTAAAGTACATCCAAAGAAAAATCTCGGGCAGCACTTTCTGAAAGACAAGTCAATCGCTCAAAGAATTTCAGACTGCCTTACGGGTGAGAACTATGGCAGTGTCCTGGAAATCGGTCCCGGAATGGGCATTCTTACGGATTTTATTATAAAGAGGGGATTTGCCGATTTCAGGGTGATTGAAATTGATAATGAATCGGTTCATTACCTTAAAGCCAAGTATCCTGAACTTCTGAACATAATAACAGGCGACTTCCTTTCATTTGACATTGATAAAAATTTTAATGACAAATTCGCAGTTATAGGGAACTTCCCCTTTAATATCTCGAGTCAGATATTATTTAAGGTTCTGAATCATCGCGGAAAGATTGTTGAGGTGTGCGGAATGCTGCAAAAGGAGGTAGCTGAAAGAATATGTGCAAAGCCGGGTTCAAGGACTTACGGGATTCTGAGTGTTTTTATTCAGGCATTTTATTCAGTGGAATATCTGTTTACAGTTTCAAACATGGTCTTTTCGCCTCCTCCAAAAGTCAGGTCGGGGGTAATCAGGCTGAGGAGGAATAAAATCACGGACCTTAATTGTGATGAGGATCTGTTTTTCAGGGTAGTCAAAGCTTGTTTTAACCAGCGGCGCAAAACATTAAGAAATTCAGTAAGGGCAGCATTTGATCTTAAAGTTGCTGATTATCATGATTTCCATCTGAGGCCAGAACAATTATCAGTAGATCAGTTTGTTGAACTAACAAACTGGATAGGGAAGAACATGAAATGATCAGAATGAGAAACCTATTGCATCCACCGGATTCATTCGGGCAGCCGCATTAGCGGGTGCATAACCTGCAACAATTCCTATAACGCCTGATATAAATATCGCGAGTATCACATTGCCAAAAGTCAGGTACATATTAAGTTCATACAAGTAATTAACGATCAGCGTTCCGATAAAGATCAACAGTAGTCCGAGCAATCCTCCGGTTATCGAAAGAACTACTGATTCAGTAAGGAACTGCTGGAGGATAAAAAATCTTTTTGCTCCGAGTGCTTTTTGTATGCCTATAATATTTGTCCTCTCCCTGACAGAAACAAACATTATGTTTGCAATTCCAAATCCGCCTACCAGAATGGCGAAAGCCCCTATTATCCAGCCTGCTATATTAATTCCATTGAATACTGCTTCAAATCCCTGTGAGAGCATGGTTGGAGTGTTAACAGAAAAATTAGTTGTCTCGACCGGTTTAAGTCTTCTTGCCGCCCTTAGAATCATGGTGATCTCATCTGAAAGCTCCTGGACTGAGACACCAGACTTCGCTTTCAATATCATTTGAGTTTCAATGAACCTGTTTCGCAGATTAATAAAGCTTCTGCCAAAGTTTAGTGGAATAAGGGTAAGCTGATCTACATTGCTTAAACTGATACCACCCTGTCCCTCCTTTTTCAGGACCCCGATGATTTTTGCTTTATGGCCTGCAATTGTAACTTCTTTACCAACAGGATCATTGTTTTCAAATAGTCTTTCAGCTATTTCAGCTCCCAGAACAGCCACGTTGCTGCCGCTTAAATACTCATAAGGAGAAAAGTATCTGCCATTTTCGATCTCAAACGCAACTACTTTTTCCAGATTATCTGTTACAGCACCCAGAACAACATCATTTGCCACATTGTTCCTGTATTTAATCTTTTCAGCCTGAGCTGCGACCAATGAAACCGCTTCTGCTTTTGCCGATTTGTTTAATACAGCCTGGTAATCGTTCAGTGAAATTGACGGCCATCTGATGATATCCCACCACGCCAGGTTCCTGTCGAAGGACCAGGGGATTTTCTGAACATAAATTACATTGCTCCCCATTGAATTAATATTTTCGCGGATCGATTTTTCCATCCAATCGAGGACTGTAAAGACAGATATGATACAGAATATACCTATCGTAATTCCAAAAAGAGAGAGAAAAGTCCGCAGCTTATTAGCTATCACTGAGTTAATAGCAAATAAAAATCCCTCTTTAAATAGTCTTAAGAACATCAATGAAATATTTTCAAATTAACAGGAATGCCAAAGGTAAGAAAATCAATTGGATTTTGCAGGACCGGGTTTTGGCCAATAATATTCCTAATTATTTTGTATTGAGGATAATAAAAAAATATCTATTTTTAACCGCCTGAATCTGCAGGGAGTGACCTGAGCATAAAAATCAGATTATGAGAGATAAAAGAATTAATAGCGCATTGATCTCGGTATATTATAAAGATGAACTTGAAGAAATTGTACGTACCCTGAATGAATTGAGTATCAGGATTTATTCCACAGGAGGTACCTATAATTTTATCATGGATCTGGGCGTGACGGCTGAGACAGTTGAATCTCTCACGACTTATCCGTCGATACTCGGAGGAAGGGTAAAAACACTCCATCCATCTGTTTTCGGAGGCATTCTTGCCAGAAGGGAAAATCCTGAGGATGCTGAGCAGCTGGGAACATATAAGATACCTGAAATTGACCTCGTTATTGTCGATCTTTATCCCTTTGAAAAGACCGTTCAATTGGTAAGCAATGAGGAAGAGATAATTGAAAAAATAGATATAGGAGGAATATCCCTGATCCGGGCTGCAGCAAAAAATTTCAATGATGTTCTGGTCGTATCGGGAAGAGCCCAGTACCAGCGATTGTTGGCTCTCCTTAAAGAGAAAAAAGGAGTGACTTCGCTTGATGACCGTAAATTATATGCTGCCGAAGCCTTCAAAACTTCGTCGAATTACGACACTGCCATCTTTAAATATTTCAACAGGAGTGCCGGAATTGAAGTCTTCAGAGAAAGCATCGATTCTTCGTATCACCTTCGTTATGGTGAAAATCCTCATCAGAAAGGTATCTTTTATGGGGATCAGGACAAATTGTTCGATAAACTGCACGGCAAGGAGATATCATATAATAACTTCCTGGATATTGATGCTTCACTTGGCCTCCTCGATGAGTTCACCGATACGACATACGTAATTATAAAGCATAATAATGCATGTGGCGTTGCTTCACGCGAAAATCCTGCAGATGCCTGGAAAGATGCTCTTGCATGTGATCCTGTTTCAGCGTATGGTGGAGTAATAGCCTGTAACATTCAGGTTGGTGAATCAGAAGCTGCAGAAATTGATAAGATCTTCTTTGAAATAATCATAGCGCCTGATTTTACTGAAAATGCACTTCGGATTCTTATGCAGAAGAAAAACAGGATAATCCTCAAGAGGAAAGAAAAAACGCAGAATCAATATCATTTCAGGTCATTGCTGAATGGGGTCCTGTGGCAGGAAAAGGACAGCAGCATGGAATCGGCATCTGACATGAAACCAGTCACAAAGAAGCCTCCTTCGCCGGAAGAAGTTGAAGATCTGGTGTTTGCAAATAAAATTGTGAAGCATAGTAAATCGAATGCAATAGTACTTGCAAAAAACAAACAACTTTGTGCGAGTGGAATTGGTCAGACATCGAGGGTTGATGCTTTAAAGCAGGCAATTGAAAAAGCCCGTACCTTTGGTTTCGATCTGAACGGGGCAGTCCTTGCTTCAGATGCTTTTTTCCCCTTTGCCGACAGTGTGGAGATAGCTCATAAAGCAGGAATTAGTGCGATAGTACAGCCTGGAGGATCAGTCCGGGATCAGGATTCGATTGATTTCTGCTCTTCAAACGGAGTGGCCATGGTATTTACAGGAAAAAGACATTTCAGACACTAAATAATAATTAATCATCTCATTCAATGGGACTATTTTCATTTTTGACTCAAGAAATTGCAATTGATCTGGGAACAGCAAATACAGTTATCATACATAATGATAAAATAGTTGTTGATGAGCCATCGATAGTTGCAATTGACAAAAATACGGGCAAGCTTATTGCTATTGGTGAAGCTGCAAGGCAGATGCATGGGAAGACTCACGAGAACATTAAAACAGTAAGGCCGTTGCGCGATGGTGTAATTGCCGATTTTAATGCCGCAGAGCTGATGATAAGAGGAATGATCAAGTTGATCAATACAGGATCGAGGTTTTTTTCCCCTTCCCTGAAAATGGTGGTGTGTATCCCTTCCGGAAGCACTGAAGTCGAACTGCGGGCAGTCCGCGACTCCTCCGAACATGCCGGCGGCCGTGATGTTTATATGATCTATGAACCAATGGCTGCTGCCATTGGAATCGGACTGGATGTTGAAGCTCCTGAAGGATGTATGATAATTGATGTTGGCGGAGGTACTACTGAAATTGCTGTCATTGCCCTTGGCGGAATTGTCTGCAACAAATCCATCAGGATTGCAGGAGATGGATTTACAGCTGATATTCAATCGTACATGAGGCACCAGCACAATATTAAAGTCGGTGAAAGAACTGCTGAGGATATTAAGATCGCGGTAGGAGCAGCCTTGCCTGACATTGACAATCCACCACCGGACTATATAGTGAGGGGTCCTAATATTATGACCTCACTGCCGATTGAAATACCGATTTCATACCAGGAAATTGCCTATTGTCTCGATAAATCCCTCTCAAAAGTTGAGGCTGCATTGCTCAATGTTCTGGAACAAACACCTCCTGAACTATATGCTGATATTGTGAACAAAGGAATTTATCTGGCCGGAGGAGGAGCACTCCTGAGAGGTCTGGATAAGAGGCTGTCCGATAAAATAAATATAAATTTCAATGTTGTCGAAGATCCTTTGCACGCTGTGGCAAAAGGGACAGGCGTGGCATTGAAAAATGTTGACAAATTCCCTTTCCTGATGAGATAATCTGACGGCGTGAATGAGAAATCTGCTAAACTTTCTTCTGAAATACAATAATATTATTGTCTTTCTCTTACTTGAAGGAATAGCGTTGTTTTGGCTGACAAACGGCAACGAATATCATAATTCAAGGGTAGTCAGAGGGATGAAGGGAATGACCAGGGGGATAGAAGAAAGAATGAACAATGTCAGGACCTATCTTAGCCTGCGTGAAATAAACTCAAGCCTCGCTTCGGAAAACAGTCTCCTGAGAGACAGGCTTGACAGGTTTACAAGGCAGGAAGATCTGAAATTTATACCTGTTGACGACCCATTATTCAGGCAGCAGTATACTTATACATCTGCAAGAGTAATAAACAATTCTGCCAATAAGCAAAAAAACTACTTCACTCTCGATAAAGGGAGAAGTCAGGGGCTTAAAACAGATATGGCAGTTACAAGCGGCGACAATGTCGCCGGAGTAATTGTAGGATGTTCTGAGAACTTTTCGATAGCCATATCTCTCCTTAATATTGATTTCAGATTAAGCGCAAGGATCAAATCGAGCGGATATTTCGGTTCGCTCACCTGGGATGGCAGAAATTACAGGTATGCTGTTCTGAATGAAATACCCCAGCATATAGCCGTGAGCAAAGGAGACACGATCGAAACGACCTCATATTCTGCCATATTCCCGGAAGGTATACGGATTGGCACAGTGAGCGATTTTAAAAAAACCGGAAGCGATTTCTACAAAATAACTATTGAACTTTTTACTGATTTTAAGAAGCTTCAACATGTTAATGTAATAGGTAATATGAAAAGAACAGAACAACTCGGACTTGAAAATCAACTTCAATGATCAACTCTGTTATAAGGTTCATCGTAATAATTGTACTCCTCATCCTCTTTCAGGTTCTGGTTTTGAATAACATTCAGTTCAGCGGCTTTGTCAATCCTTATGTTTACATAATGATCATACTCATTCTCCCGTCAGTCACTCCCGCCTGGCTGGTTCTTATCATTTCATTTCTGACAGGACTGATAATTGATCTTTTCTCAGGATCACCCGGTATGCATGCATCGGCAACACTTCTTGCGGGTTTCAGCCGTCCTCTTGTTTTAAGACTAATATCCCCTCGCGACGGGTATGAGTCAGGATCAGATCTTTCGATGGCTGCATATGGTTTCCGTTGGTTTTTAATCTATGCGGCTATTATTGTAGTAATTCACCATACAGCACTCTTCTTCCTGGAGGTATTCCGGCTGACCGATTTCTTCAGAACAATATTCAGGATATTATTAAGTTCACTCTTTACTTTAGGTTTTATCCTTCTTATCGAGTATTACAGGAAAGGGAGGTAACAGTCCGTTATGAAAGATGCATTCATAAACAGGAAATTCATTGTTATGGCACTCATTGTAGTGGCATCTCTTATCCTTCTGATAAGGTTATTCGTAATCCAGGTTGTTAAGGATACTTACAGACTGTCGGCAGATAATAATGTTCTCAGATATATTACCCAATACCCTGCCAGGGGATTGATATACGACCGGAATAAAAACCTGATGGTATATAATCAGGCTGCTTATGATCTTATGGTTGTCCCTGCCCAGATCACTAAAATTGATACAGCAGGATTCTGCAGCCTGCTGGAAATATCGGTAAGTTCATTCAGAGAAAGGATGAATACAGCCCTGGAATATTCCAGGAGAGCTCCCTCAGTTTTCCTGAAACAGATCTCGGCGGAATCCTATGCCAGGCTTCAGGAGAAAATGTTTCTGTACCCCGGATTTTATGTCCAGCCCAGAACATTACGCAAGTATGCAAAGCCTATTGCCGCGCATCTGCTCGGGTATGTCAGTGAAGTGGATGAATCGCTTCTTGATAAGGAGCCTTACTACAAATCAGGAGATTATATAGGGAAGCTTGGTATTGAGGAAGCCTACGAAAAGGAACTGAGGGGCCGGAGAGGCGTTAAGATTTACCTGGTCGACGTTTACAGCAGAATCAAAGGATCATATGCTGAAGGACGGATGGATACTGTTGCCATGCAGGGCGAAGATATCATATCGACTATGGATATGGATCTTCAGGAGTATGGTGAGCATCTGATGCAAAACAAGACAGGCAGCATAGTGGCGCTTGAACCAAAGACAGGAGAAGTACTTGCACTCGTTTCATCGCCTAATTATGATCCCGGCCTGCTGGTAGGAAGAATACGATCGGAGAATTTTGCAAGGCTGAGCGCTGACACTGCACAACTGCCATTATTTAACAGGGCGCTGCAAGCCAAATACCCTCCGGGCTCTACTTTCAAGCCGATAAACGGGCTTATCGGTTTGCAGGAACAGGTTATAACACCATCGACAATTTTCGGATGCAATAACGGATATTTGTTTGTTAAGTGTCATTCCCACAGTTCGCCTCTCGATCTCGTGCATGGCATTTCAAACTCATGCAATTCATATTTCTGTCAGGTTTACAGAAGGATCCTTGAGAATCCCGCGTACCCGACAATCGAAGCTGCCTACCTGAAATGGAAAGAATATCTGAATGCATTCGGATTCGGGACGAAGCTTGGAATTGAATTCACGAATGAGCTTACCGGACTTGTTCCCTCACCAGCTTATTTCGACAAATACTATGGTAAAAACAAATGGAAAGCCCTTACCGTAATTTCAATGGCTATCGGACAGGGAGAAATAGAAACCACCCCCTTGCAGATGGCTAACATGACGGCTGCAATTGCAAACAGGGGTTATTATTACATTCCTCATATAGTTAAATCGATAGGCCCTGATAAACCGGTTGACCAGAAGTATCTGACGAAACATTCGATTAGTATCGATTCAGCCAATTTTGAGACAATTATCCTTGGTATGGAAACTGCTGTTAACGGTGAAGGCGGAGCCACTGCAAGGATTGCTGCGCTGAAAGACATCATAGTCTGCGGTAAGACAGGAACTGCCCAGAATCCACATGGCAAGGAACATTCGGTGTTCGTTGCCTTTGCACCAAAGGATGATCCCACTATAGCAATAGCAGTATTTGTTGAAAATGCCGGATTTGGAGCTACATACGCTGCTCCGGTAGCAAGCCTGATGATTGAAAAGTACCTTAAAGGGGAGATTACAAATAAACCATTGGAACAAAGAATATTTGAACTAAACCTGATCGCCGGTGGTACGGAACGTTAATATATGGAGCAGACTTGACAAGGCTACAATCCTGGTCTTTCTGCTGTTGGTCATCATAGGCTGGTTTAACATTTATGCTGCTGTCTATAATGAGGAACACAGCAGGATAATCGATCTTTCGCAACGATACGGAAAACAATTTATCTGGATCATGGCAACCCTTGTAATTGCTGTTTTCGTGGTTGTGATCGATTCAAGATTCTATTTCTTTTTTTCATATTTTATTTATGGCGGACTGATCCTGTTACTGATCCTGGTTTTAATCATTGGCAGGGATATAAACGGAGCAAGATCATGGTTTGAATTCGGCCCGCTGAGCCTGCAGCCATCGGAATTTACCAAATGCGGAACCGCTCTTGCCCTGGCAGCATATCTGAACTCAAGGAGACATGATCTGAAAAGATTCAGCATTTTTTCAGTCGCATCAGGCATAATTTTATTGCCCGCACTTCTGATAACCATTCAGCCTGACCTGGGCTCAGCTGTCGTATATTTTGCCCTGTTCATTGTGCTTTTCAGGGAAGGAATGAGCTCGTATATTTTTGTATCAGCACTGATCATGTTGATACTTTTCTTTTTTACCCTGCTATTTAATAACCTGTATCTGACTATCGGCCTGATCGCGGCTGCATTTATCCTGACCTGGTTCGCCACACGGAAATGGAAGTTGTGTCTCGAAGGTATGGGGATCTTTATCTTGATTTCTATCGTCGTTTATTTTTTCAATAGTTTGATAATTAAATCTTTAAGTGACGAGCATATTTTATTTATATCAGTTATTCTTTCGGGAATCGGATATGCTTTTTATTTTTATAACAAGAAGGCTGTTTCCCTTCTTCTGATATTTATCTTCCTCACCGGAAGTCTGATTTTTGTTAATACAGTCGATTTTGCATACAACAGGCTGTTAAAGCCGCACCAGAAGGAAAGAGTTGAAATTCTTCTCGGGATTAAATCTGATCCTCATGGAACAGGATACAATGTCAACCAGTCTTTAATTTCAATCGGCTCCGGAGGATTTACCGGTAAAGGTTATCTTAAAGGAACCCAGACCAAATTCAAATTCGTTCCCGCTCAGAGCACTGATTTTATTTTCTGTACGGTGGGTGAGGAATGGGGATTTATAGGATCTTTCGTTATTATAGGTTTGTATGTATTCCTGCTTCTGAGGCTGATCGTCCTTGCCGAACGACAGCGATCGGTATTTTCAAGGATTTACGGGTATGGGGTCTTATCAATATTGTTCATCCATTTTTTTATTAATATAGGGATGACAATTGGAATTGTACCGGTCATCGGTATCCCCCTGCCTTTTTTAAGCTATGGAGGCAGCTCATTGTGGGGTTTTACAATACTTTTGTTTATTTTTCTCCGCCTTGATGCCAGCCGTGCCGAATATCTGGTGTGATCAGAATGGTATTGTGATCCTGTGGGATATCTCTATTCCAAAATCGTTTTCAACATAATCAATCAGCTGGGGAAAGAATTCCATGAAGTCATCCTGAAGAGAATAATAATTCTTTTTCAAGGCCTTAATAGCGAACCTTGTTTCGTTTGGAAGTGATGATCGTTTGCTTAAAGTGCTTAAAACATGACGGATCCCTCTTACCGTCTGATATGATTCAATCCAGTTATTAATGATAAAAAAGGGCATCATCTTTCTGACATCATCTGGCAGGATCTCAAAATTATTGACCATTGCCCTGTAAAAATTGTAAGTCACACTTTCAAGAGGCCTTCTTGAAAAAAAATTCCATTCCCTGGTAAGGAAATGATCATAAATAATATCGGTTATGACCCCCGAATATTTGTGATATTTTCTGGTGAAAAATATCTTGCTGCGGTGAACGATCGGATGCCTGTCAGTAAAAGCATCAATATTCCGGTGGAGTATTATTCCTTTTCTTACCGGATCGGGGTATTTGAGATAGTCGCGCCCTTTTACATAATCTCCTATGTAGTTTCCAATGATGATTTTATCAGAATCACCCGACAGATATATGTGGGCCAGAACATTCATATCACGACATAATAGTACAAAGAATTTATAATTACCTGATTATATCGGAAACATTTTCTTTAACATGTTTTCAGAATCGCATTACAGCAGTACTAAGATAATGATATTCAGAAGAATAAATATGAAAAACCGTGTGGTAAAAAATAGACTGAAATCTTCGGATTTTAAGTATGCAAATTATAAATTTGTCGTTTCACTTTAAATAGTAAAACGACTTTTATCAGTAATAATTATAAACAGGATAAGGAGGATATATGATCAAAAGGAATGTCATAATAATCGGAGCGGCAGGAAGAGATTTTCATAACTTCAATACTTTTTACAGGGATAATGATTGTTACAACGTAGTAGCATTTACTGCAGCCCAGATTCCTGACATTGACGGCAGAAGATATCCTGAAGAACTGGCAGGAAAGTTATACCCGAAAGGAATTCCGATCTTCTCCGAAGAGAGTCTTCCTGAGTTAATTAAAAAGTACAGAGTCGATGATTGTGTTTTCTCATACAGTGATGTAACATATCAGAAAGTAATGTCGGTTAGTGCGCTGGTTAATGCTTCCGGTGCAAATTTTATTCTTCTCGGGCCTGCAGATACCATGGTAAAAAGTACAAAACCTGTGATAGCGGTGGGAGCAATCAGGACCGGGTGCGGTAAGAGCCAGACCTCAAGAAGGATCATAGAGCTTTTAATGAACAGGGGCCTTAAGGTTGTGGCTGTTCGTCACCCGATGCCGTACGGAAACCTTGAAGCCCAGAAAGTACAGAGGTTTGCCACGGTTAAGGACCTTGAAAAGCATAAATGCACAATAGAAGAGATGGAAGAGTATGAGCCTCATGTTGTCAGGGGCAATGTCATATATGCAGGAGTTGATTATGAAGCCGTTCTGCGTAAAGCCGAGAAAGATCCAAAAGGGTGTGATGTGATTGTCTGGGATGGAGGCAATAACGACTTCCCGTTTTACAAGCCCGATCTTATGGTTACTGTGACTGATCCTCACAGGGCGGGACATGAGCTGAAGTATTACCCGGGCGAGGTCACGCTCCGGATTGCCGATGTTGTTGTGATAAACAAAATTGACACTGCAGCACCTGAAGCAATCCAGACTGTAAGGGAAAGCATTGAAAAAGTCAATCCAAAAGCAGTAGTGGTCGATGGAGCATCACCTATCAGGGTGGATAATCCTTCGGTGATCAGAGGAAAGCGGGTACTTGTTGTGGAGGATGGACCTACACTTACACATGGTGAAATGAAGATTGGTGCAGGTGTGGTTGCTGCAAGGAAATTCGGAGCATCCGGACTTGTTGACCCAAGACCTTATACTGTTGGAAAATTAAGCGAAACCTTCCTGCTTTATCCGAATATCGGTACACTCCTGCCTGCTATGGGATATGGAGAGCAGCAGTTGAAAGATCTTGAAAAGACCATTAACAATACAGACTGCGATAGTGTTATCATTGCAACACCGATTGACCTTAACAGAATAATAAAGATCAAAAAGCCCAGTACCAGGGTATATTATGATCTCCAGGAAATAGGTGATCCGAATCTTTCACAGGTCATTAATGATTTCGTGAAGAAATTCAAGCTGAAAGGGAAAAAATAAGAAATTGCACAGAGTGACACAGAGTCCCGATAGCTATCGAGGATCACAGAGTTCCACGGAGTCATTTAAGGATGTACTCTGTGATCTCTGTGGCTCTCGGGATCTCCTCTGTGTAAGTTTTTAGTTATCTCCTTACCCGGGCGTTTCCCTTCCAGATGCTCCAGACCTGCTCTTCATCAGCAGGCTGACAGTAGTCGGTAACAACTGTTGTGGCAAGAGCACCTGTTGCCCATCCGAAATGTATCCATTTTTCGGGCTCCCATCCTTTAAGGATTGCATACAGCAAGCCTCCTACAAAACCATCTCCGCCTCCGATACGGTCAAGGACATGTATTTCGCGCGGCTCAACGATATGCCATGTTTCGCCTTCAAGCATTATTGCTCCCCAGAGATGTTCATTGGTGCTGATAACCTGCCTCAGGGTGGTTGCAAAAACGGTGGTTCCCGGAAATTCTTTTTTTACCCTTTTGATCATCTGTTTGAAGTTTTCGATCTTTGCCGCAAGATCCTTTCCTCCTTCTTCCGGACCGGCAATCCCCAGGCATAGCTGGAAATCCTCTTCATTACCTACAAGAATATCGGAGATTCCGGCTATTTCCCTGAATGTAGCTGAGAGCTCCTTTTCCCTGTTTTTCCAGAAAGTAGCCCTGAAATTCAGATCGAATGATATCCGTGTCCCGTGTTTTTTTGCAGCTCTTGCGAGCTCAAGGCAGAAATTACTTGTTTCCGGTGACAGGGCAGCAATGAGTCCCGAAAGGTGAAGAATCTGCACTCCTTCTGTGTCAAAAAGCCTTTGAAGATTAAAATCCTTAACATTTAAAGTTCTTCCAACCTCACCTGCACGGTCGTTCTGAACTCTGGGTCCGCGCGAACCGTAGCCGCTGTCGGCTATGTTGAACTGATGGCGGTAACCCCAGGGCCCTCCCTGTTCAACATCAATCCCTTCATAAGCCATATGTCTGCCTGAAAGATTATCCTTTATCATTCGGGCTATAGGACTCTCTTTTACAAAAGTCGTGAGCACTTTCACAGGGAGTCCAAGGTAAGATGGGACACTGGCTACATTGGTTTCGGCGCTTGTGACATGGATTTGGAACATATCACTGCAATGTACCGGCTGCCCGTTGGCCGGTGTTATACGTACACCCATGCTGGAAGGTACGACCAGTGACCAGGTAAAATCTTTTTTCAGTTCGATTTTCATTATTTTTTATTTTAATCGTTCTCTTAATTTTCTTCCTGCTTCCTCAAACCCTGGTTTATTATTCAGGGCAAACATGTTTCTTTTATAAGCTTCAACTCCCGGCTGGTCAAAAGGATTGACATCCAGGATATAGCCGCTGACAGCACAGGCAAGCTCAAAGAAATAAAATAACTGTCCGACATAATACTCATCCAGTTCAGGAATGGAAATAGTAAGAACCGGCACATTCCCGTCGTTATGTGCAAGAATTGTCCCGGCTTCAGCATTATGGTCGACCTCTGACAACCTTTTACCGCTCAGATAATTAAGCTGGTCAGCATCATCTGTTTCTTTCGGTATGGTCAGTTTCTTCCTGGGATTTTTGACTGAGAGAACAGTCTCCAGCATGATTCTCTGTCCATCCTGGATATATTGGCCAAGGGAATGAAGGTCGGTGGTAAAATCAACTGCTGCAGGAAATAATCCATTTCCGTCTTTTCCTTCGCTTTCACCGAATAATTGTTTCCACCATTCTGCGAAAAAGTGAAGCTTGGGGGTATAACTGACCATGATTTCAGTTGTTTTCCCGGTTTGCAATATCAGGTTCCGGGCAGCAGCATATAAAAGCGAGGGATTTGAAGCAGCATTCCGGTTATTCCGTGTTAGCTGTTCCATCGATTTGGCGCCTTTCACCAACATTCTGATATCCAGTCCGCTGAGTGCGATTGGTAAAAGACCGGCGGGTGTCAGGACCGAATACCTGCCCCCTATATTATCCGGGATAACCAATGTTTCATATCCGTTGGAATCAGCCAGGGGCCTCAACGCGCCTTTTTTGCTGTCTGTTATTGCAACGATCCTGTCACCCGCTGCGGGTTTTCCGACTTTCTTCTCGAGGTGATTTCTGAGGATCCTGAAGGCAATTGCCGGCTCGGTGGTCACTCCCGATTTCGAGATCACTACTATTGAATAGTTGCTGACATCGAGTATTTCAATCAGTTCACTCAAATAGTCTTCCGAGATGTTCTGGCCAGCAAACAATATTTCATGATGTTTTTCTTTTCTCAGGGATGAAAAAGAGTGATTGATTGCTTCGATTACGGCTCTTGATCCAAGATATGAGCCTCCGATACCTATCACAACCGTGATATCTGAAATTGACCTGAGATGCTTTGCTATTTTTTCTATCCTGTCAAGTTGCGGCAAAATATCATCGGGCAGTGAAAGCCAGCCAAGAAAATCGCTGCCGGCACCTGTACCTTTATTCAGGCTGTCGAGATGTCTGACCGACTGCTGGGCCAGAGCAAGGATTTCTTCATACGACACAAAACCGACAGCATTTGTAAGACTTAAGCTTATATTTTCTTTCATCTATTAATTGATTTTAAGATTTATATTGTCATATTACAAAGTTAAAAAAAAGCCGGCAGGATTTACCTGCCGGCTCTTTTTATATAGGCAAAATATATGTTGAAAAGGACTATTTTCTGTGAATGCCGCCCGCACTGGAAGAGTGTGCATCAATGTATTTCGGATTACCCCGGTAATTTATATCTCCTGCACTCGAGGCTCTTGCTCTGAGTCTTTCAGAGACACTTATATCTGCATCTCCGGCACTTGATGCAGATACCTCAGCTTCTCTTACATCAAGCCCAAAGGCATTCAGATCTCCTGCACTGCTGAGACTGGCATCGAGAATGTCAACTTCACCGGTAAGCGTAACATCACCGGAACTGCTGATATTTGCTTCGATCACCTTTGCATAAACTTCAAGTTTGATATCACCGGCGCTGCTTGCTGATAACTCAAGTTTTTCAGTTTTAACGGGAGTCTCACCGATAATATCTCCGGCACTTGTAGTCTTTAGGGAATTGATATCCTTCATGGTAACATACACCCTTTTCATTTCAGCTTCCCTGATGTTGGCTTCGGTATAGACATTCAGGATGCCATCCCTGATTTCTGTCAGGATGTATTCATGCAGATTCTCATCTGCTTCAACCACGATTGACTCATCACCTGTTTGTTTTAAATAAACATCAATCCCGCTGCTGACCCTTAATCCTGAGAAATTCCCGGCATCTCTTTCCTTCTTTACAACATGGTTGTTCCCGTAAACTGTCCGGCGGATCTGGCCATCGGCGCAAGCTGTAATACCAAGAGTGAGGATAATTACCAAAAAAAACTTCAGATTTTTCATGTCCTTTTTTATTACAATTTATTGAATTTGTTTCAGATTAAAGACTGAATGAAAAATCAAACGTTGCATTTCTACCGGAAAAACTTTATCTGATTTACCGGGAAATAATAAGTTTGTATCTTAGTAATAAAACCGGTTAAAATTAACTGAAATGAAGAGGGCCAAAATATTCTCATCAGCTGCACTGATGATGTATCTTGCAGTCAACTGTACTGTTCAGGAAAATGATGTCTTAAAATTATGGTACGAAAAACCGGCAGCAAAATGGGAGGAGGCCTTACCTGTCGGAAATGGCCGGCTTGGTGCAATGATTTATGGCGGAACGACTGAAGATCACATCCAGTTTAACGAAGAAACTCTCTGGTCGGGCGGGCCGCACGATTATTCCAACGAAGGAGCTTCGGAACACCTTGGAAAGATCAGGGAGCTTATCTGGCAGGGAAAACAAAAAGAGGCTGAAGAACTTGCACTCGAGACATTCATGAGTGTGCCCCTCCGGCAGCAGAAATACCAGCCATTCGGGGATCTGTGGCTCACTTTTCCCGGGCACGAAAACGTGTCAGCTTACAGGAGGGAACTGAATTTGTCAACTGCGGTTTGTAAAACATCGTATGAGGCCGGCGGGTCTACTTTTACCAGGGAATACATAGCGAGTTATCCTGACAATCTAATTATAATCAACCTGACCTGCAGCGATAAGAAAGCCCTGACTTTTGATATTTCCCTGACTGCTCTACACGAAGGATTTTCTGTAAATCCTGATAAAAATGGTTCTCTTATTCTGAAGGTAAAAGTAAAAGATGGTGAGCTGAACGGGACGGCGACCGTTAAAGCAGTCGTAAAGGGAGGTGAAATCTCTGTGTCGGGAAATAAATTGCATATTGAAAAGGCAGATGAAGCAATGGTGTTGCTTTCAGCAGCAACAAATTTCATAAATCCGGCAAATGTTTCGGGCGATCCGGATGCAGTATGCGGGAAATATCTTGAAGCTGTGCAAAATAAAACATACAGGCAGGTGAACCAAAAGCATATTGTTGATTACCAAAAGTATTTCAATAGATTTTCGATCAATCTCGGCGCTTCGGCAAATGAAGATCTGCCTACTGATATCAGGATAGACAGGATCCCGGAAGCAATGGACAATTCCCTTGCAGCTTTGTATGTCCAGTATGGCCGGTATCTGTTATTGTCATCCAGCCGGCAGGGTACCTATCCTGCTAACCTGCAGGGGATTTGGAACGACAGACTTAATCCGTCGTGGGACAGCAAGTACACGGTCAATATCAATACCGAAATGAACTATTGGCCTGCTGAAGTTTTAAATATTGCCGAATGTCATGATGCTCTCTTTAAAATGATCGGCGAAGTAGTTCCTGCAGGCGAAAAAGTGGCAAAGAATCATTATAATGCCAGTGGATGGGTTTTGCATCATAATACAGATCTATGGCGCGGAGCTGCACCAATAAATGCTTCAGACCATGGAATCTGGGTCTCGGGCAGCGGCTGGATGGCACACCATTACTGGGAGCATTTTCTTTACAGCAGGGATGATATCTTTCTTCGCCGCACTGCCTGGCCTGTAATGAAAGGTGCTGCCAGGTTTTATGCTGATTTTCTTGTAACTGATCCTGAAACAGGATGGCTGGTCTCATCACCTTCCAACTCACCTGAAAACGGCGGCCTGGTTTCAGGACCCACAATGGATCACCAGATTATTAAAAGTCTCTTTAAGGCATGTATAGCAGCGACGGAGTTAATGAACACTGATAAGCCGTTTACTGACACTCTGAAAAAATTACTGCCTTTGATAGCACCATATAAGACCGGCAGGTTCGGACAACTCCAGGAATGGATGGAGGATATTGATGATCCCGGAAACAAGCACAGGCATGTTTCTCATCTCTGGGGTGTTTACCCCGGGAAAGAGATCAACTGGAAAGAGACTCCCGGACTGATGGAAGCAGCAAAGATATCGCTTGTTGCGCGCGGAGATGAAGGTACAGGCTGGAGTCTGGCATGGAAAATAAATTTCTGGGCGCGATTCAGAGATGGAAATCATGCGTGGAAACTGGTGCAGATGCTTTTAAGACCTCAGGGTAAATCCTCAGTAGAAGCTACAGGCGGCGGATCGTCAGGAGGCGGTTCCTATCCGAATCTGTTCGATGCCCACCCGCCTTTCCAGATCGACGGGAACTTCGGCGGGGCAGCAGGTATTGCCGAGATGCTGCTGCAAAGCCACCTTGACGAAATTGACATTTTGCCTGCCTTGCCTGATGCCATACCAGATGGCCATATTAAAGGGATCAGGGCAAGAGGAGGATTTGAACTGGAGTATTCCTGGAGCGGAGGTAAACTTCTGTCGCTTACAGTAATTTCCCATGCAGGATATCCTCTTTCAGTAAGATACAAGGACAAATCCTTTTCTTCTCCAACCAAAAAAGGAGAGGTGCTTCATCTTGACCAAAATCTCAGAAAGATCTGAATATAAGTATCAAAATGGTTAATGCCATTTGAATATTCTCAAACCTGCACTGAAAAAAATTATTCCGGTAGCTGAAAGTACTAAAACAGGTATAGCGACTTCATTATAACCGGCTCCTTCATTAAAGATGCTCCTGATACCGTCGGTAAGCATTGTCAGTGGAAGCATCTGAATTATCTTAACGCTCCAGTCGGGGAAGTTATGATAACTGAAGAATATACCCGATAATATCATCATTGGCATTACAACAGCATTAATTAATCCGTTACCGACTTCGGTGTTTGATGTATGGGATGAAGCAAAGACAGCAATTCCTGCAAATGCTATGTTTCCTGCAATGAAAATAAGTATCAGTGCTGAGATACTGCCCTGGATTGTCATATTGAATGTGATCAGGGCAAATAAAATCAATACCAATGCCTCTATGAAATTCATTGTTATCCTGACTGTTATCAGTGCAATGAGAAAATGGGATTTCTTCATTGGTGTTGCGACCAGACGACGGAGCAGTTTTTTCGAACGTTTCTCGATTATCCCGTAACTGATACCCCACATTGATGACATCATCACTCCCATGGTAATCAGACCAGGAACCAGAAAGTCAATATACCTTGTTCCGGTTATGGTCATAGGTTGGATTTCAGAATTGTTCCCAACACTGAGAATCTCTCCCGATCCGATAATGTTCCGAAGCTTAAGGTATGTCAGTTCGGCATCAGAATTGACCGGGTCAAAATGATATTCAGTTTTACCATTGTTACTTTTCAGGATAAGATTAACTGTACCTCTCTTAAGCATTACCATTGCCTCATTCCAATCCATCTCGTAAAACAGGAAGAGCGTATTGCCAAGTTTATCATCTTTAATTTCATACTCCCACCAGATTTCATCCTCTGCTTCCGGCTGGTGTTTTGTACATCTCAGTTCAAGAAACCTGTATATTTCAGAAGTTTCCGGGTAAGAGATATCAGAAAACCGGCTTACAGCCACTTTGCGGACAACATCGGCTTTCTTTGTAAATGCCAGCCCAAGCCCCAGCGACATCAGTATGGGAAACAATATTCCCCAGAAAAGGACTCCGGGTTCACGGATTATTTCCCTGAACAGGGCTAGTGTAAGCTGCCATAATTGATTCAGGCGTAATATTTTATTCATTGATTCTCCTCCCCGTCAATGAGATAAACAGATCATCAAGTGTCCTGGCTTCCTGAAGCAGCTGGCTCAGTGTTCCTTCACGGAGGATATCTCCATTATGCATAATTACAATGTAATCACAAAGATTTTCCGCCTCTTCCATGTAATGAGTAGTCAATATCATTGAAGTTTCCGATACCCTTTTAAGTCTGTGCAGGATATCCCATATTTCCCGTCTTGCATTTGGATCGAGACCGGTGGTAGGCTCATCCAATAAAAGAATTGCCGGAGTATTAATAAGTGCTATGCCGATAGCAAGCCGTTGCCTCTGCCCGCCTGAAAGATTTACCACATAGGATCTTTTCTTTTCTTCAAGACCGACAATATCAATTATCTCGTTAATTCTCTCCCTTCCAAGATTAAAAAAACTGGCAAAAAGCTGTAATGTCTCGGTTACCCTGAGTTTGTCAATAAACCTGGTTTCCTGAAGCGAAAGCCCGATAATCCTGTGAAGCTCATCTTCGTTACCTCTCCAGTGCTTACCTGTTATCGTGATCTCACCTTTATCAGGTTTCTGAATCCCTTCGATCATTTCAACAAGAGTGGTTTTACCGGCCCCGTTAGGGCCCAAAAGTGCAGTAAACTGACCCCTGGGGATTTTGAGGCTTATGCCCTTAACAGCCTGGACCGTTTTAAAAGATTTCCAGACATTGTTTACCTCTATTACCGGAATGGACATTACATTATGATTGTACTGAACAGAATAACAATAACCCTGGTAAAAAGTTGACCGAAATGGATCTCCAAATTTAGTTAAATTGTAATGAGACCTGAAGTTTTGTTCATCTTATGCGAAAGGCAGAATGTCTTAACATTGTTGACTTTAAACAAGGAAAGTTGTAACTTTAAAGAAAAAATGGTTAATTCAAGAGCTGTCATTACGTATCTGATTCTTATCCTGATCATTAGCTGCAATTCTCCAAAAACTAATAAAGAATCATCACAAGTCCGCGAAGAAGCAAAAAGTAATCTTAAAGGGAGTTTTTCCGTCAGCGGTGCATATGCACTCTATCCATTGATATCCAGGCTTGCGGATGAATTTATGGTAATTCATCCCGGCGTTAAGATTGAGGTGACAAAGATAGGCACCGGTGAAGGAATAACCAGTCTTCTGACGGGCAAATGCCGGCTCGCAATGATCTCCAGGCCACTGACGGATGAAGAAATAGGTGCCGGGATATGGGTAGTACCTGTTGCAAAAGATGGTGTTGCCCCCATTGTCAACCAGAATAATCCAAATATTGAAAAAATAATAAATCAGGGTATCAGTCCTGATGAGTTCATACAAATATTTGTTTCAGGTAAACAAATGACATGGGGGGAAATACTTGGAACTGACTCGAGGGATAAAATCACAGTATACACAAGATTGGATGAATCGGGAGCTGCTGAAATATGGGCAGGATTCATTTATAAGAAATCTTCTGATCTCAAGGGGATAGGTGTAACAGGGGATGATGAGATGATCAGAAGCATTCAGGAAGATCCCCTCGCAATAGGATTCTGTAATTTCTCATATGCATTCGATCCCTCAACAGGAGAGAGAATAAATGGTATTCAGATCGTACCTTCTGACCTTGATTTTGACAATAAAATCGACAGAGTGGAAGTCCCTTTCATAAACCTTAAGGAAGCTCACCGCAGTCTCTGGCTGGGCTTCTATCCCGATCAGTTATGCAGGGAACTTTCGCTGGGATCGGTGGGCAAGCCATCTGATCCTGCAATAATTGAATTCCTTTATTATGTTCTGGGTGAGGGTCAGTCAAGCGTCGAAAAAGTCGGATTTTGTCCTTTGAACAATGTTTACATAAACTATGCCCTGGATTTCCTGAATTAAGGAAGAAACTTTTGCTTAACTTCGCTTAATTTGGAATTCTCTCCAGCCTAATGACCATTTTATGAGCGAAACTATCCTGCGAGCCCTTATGCAGCTTTTTGCCCTGATCAGCGACATTGGGAATATAAACGAAATCTCAGCCAGGGAAAAAAATGTAGTAAAATCGTTTCTTGCCCGTCATCTGAACAATGAACTGGTTGAAAAGTATTTCAGGATATTCGACGAATACCTCGATCTGTTCATTAATAAAGAAGCAATCAAGGAGCCTGAGGGCGATTATGAAATCCCGGCTCTGAAGATTATGAGAATAAAGAGGATCTGTGAAGGTATCAATAAAGAACTGCGTCAGAAACAAAAGATCTATATTATAATTCAACTTATTGATTTTATTTCTTACGGTAAGGAAATTACCGGAAATGAATTGGATTTTCTGATGATGGTTGCCCTTGCTCTTAACATTTCAGAGAATGAATATAAGAACATTAAAAGTTTTATTATTGATCCTGTATCTAAAATTAACGAAAAGGACAAACTTCTTTTAATAAATAGCAATCCTTCATGTAAGTTTCGCAAAATCAAGCATATATATAATCCAAATCTTTCAGGTGAGCTTGTTTTCCTGAATATCGCCAGTACAAAAACTTTCATTTTAAGATATACAGGCGACAGGAATCTTTATCTTGATGGCCAGCACATTTTCTCAAAGCAGTCCTATCTGTTTGATAACGGTTCAACAATCAAAGGGCAGGGATTGAAGACTGTTTATTATTCAGAGGTATTCGATTATTTTAATGATTCAAAATCGGAAGCAAAGGTTTTTCTATCGGCTAATGATGTAACATATCGTTTTGCCGACAGTGAAAATGGAATTCAGAATTTTAATTTTTATGAAGAGTCCGGACAGCTTGTTGGCATACTTGGGGTAAGCGGAACAGGAAAATCGACACTTTTAAACCTTTTGAACGGGAATTTAAAACCTCAGAGCGGAAACATTCTGATCAACGGATACGATATAAATAACGTAAAGGAGAAGAACAAGCTGAAGGGGATTATCGGATATATTCCCCAGGATGATCTTTTAATTGAGGAGCTTACTGTTTATCAAAACCTTTACTACAACGCCAGGTTGTGTCTCAGCAACCTTCCTGTGAGCAGGATAAAGAAAATTATAAGCAAGATTATGATCGATCTTGATCTGTGGGAGAGCAGGAATCTGAAGGTAGGCAATCCGTTGGATAAAGTAATCAGCGGAGGGCAGAGGAAAAGGATCAATATTGCCCTGGAACTTGTCCGGGAACCATATGTTCTTTTTGTGGATGAACCTACTTCGGGACTATCATCAGTCGATTCAGAAGTGGTTATAAACCTGCTGAAGGAGCTGACATATAAGGGGAAACTGGTAGTGGTTAATATTCACCAGCCTTGTTCCGACCTGTTTAAGTTATTTGATAAAATTATAATTCTTGACAAGGGGGGATACCAGATATTCTACGGTAATCCCAACGCTGCAATAGTTCATTTTAAAACCCTCAGCAAACTGGCAAATCCTGAGGAAGACCAATGCATCAAGTGCGGGAATATCAATACTGATCAGCTTTTACAGATTGTTGAGGCAAAAATAGTTAATGAACACGGAAAGCTGACTCAGACACGTAAAGTCACCCCTGAGGAATGGGCCAGCCTGTTCAGACAAACTACTAAAGGCCTGCCGGGAATCACTCAGGTTAAAAGAAGAAAATTACCGGAAAATTTCTATAGTATTCCCGGAAGGCTTAAACAGATGGGAATATTCTTTACCAGGGATCTGTTATCCAAGCTGGCAAACAGGCAATATATTTTAATAAGTCTTCTTGGTGCACCATTGCTTGCTTTATTGTTAGGGTATTTCACCAGGTATTCAAAAGGCGATACGTACCAGTTCATTAATAATGTCAACCTGACAGCATTCCTTTTCATGTGCGTTATTACTGCCCTGTTCCTCGGCCTTATTATTAGTTCTGAAGAGATCCTGAAGGACCGGAAGATCCTCAAACGTGAATCATTCCTTAACCTGAGCTGGTTCAGCTATATCAATTCCAAGATATTTATGATGTTTCTGATATCGGCCATTCAAACAATATCTTTTATCCTTGTCGGTAATTCGATTCTTGGCATAAAAGGAATGACATTCCAGTACTGGGTAGTTTTATTTACCACCTCCTGCTGTGCAAACATGATCGGACTGAATCTTTCCTCTGCCCTTAACTCGGTTATCACAATTTATATTCTGATACCATTTATTCTGATTCCTCAGTTATTGTTCAGCGGTGTACTCGTGAAATATGACAAACTTCACATAAGCAACAGATCCTCAACTGAATATGTCCCGCTAATTGGTGAGTTAATGCCTGCCCGATGGGCATTTGAGGCTTTGACCATGGAGCAGTTTAAGAATAACAGGTATGAAAGACTGTTCTTCCCTTATGACATGAAAATAAGCCGGAATGATTGGTATGCTTCTTTTCTTATACACGCACTGGAAAAAGATCTTTATACCTGCCGGAGGGAAAAGACATTAAACGACACTATAAAGAATAATTACAGAAAACTAAATTATTATATCGGACAATTATCGAATGAGGCCGGTTTAATAATGCCGGAAAGTCTTGCAACAGCATTTACTGAAGAACACATCGACTCTTTAACCGCAAAAAAGTCAGAATTATATCTTAAGAAACTGTCGAACGAATTCAGGAAGAGAAAAAGAGAGGCAATGGATTCCAAAGATTCATTGATCCGGACAATTGCTGCAAACAGTGCTGACAGTGAAAAATTAATAAGTCTCAGGACTAATTATTATAATAACGGATTGGCTACCTTTGTTTTGAATGAAGATGAGGTTGATAAATATGTTGAAAGTCAAAAACGAATAATTCAAAAATTTGAACCGGGTTATATGCCTCCGACTTCTGTTAACGGCCGTGCTCATTTTTGCGCTCCTTTCAAAATAACAGGGAATATGGAGATTGATACTTTCTGGTTTAATATTATGGTTATCTGGTTAGTTTCGTTGTTGTTATATTTTGCTCTTTATTTTAATATACTTCGAAAACTGGTCTCAGTATCTGGAAATACAAATAAGCGAAAATCTGATTCCAGTTTCATTATAATAAAAGAAATTTCATCCTGGTAAGCAGGATCTGTGGAAAGATTAAATTCTACTATCTGAAAAGAGCAGGATCAGTTAGCCTTACATTATTCTTAAAGGCCACCACAAAGGCATCAGGGTAACCCTCTCTTTTCAGCACATTCTGCAGGTTAATTGCAGGTGTTTTGGAGCTGAATTCGCCTGCGCATGAACGATACGCGCCGTTATATAAATATTCGAAGGTCTTATATGTCTTACCGCCGGCAGAGATCTCGTAACTTCCTTTGGTTTTCGATGTCGTCAAAAACTGAACACGATAAATAACTGCATCACTTGCTGTTGAGACTTCTTCAACAGGGGGTTCGGCAGGTTTCTGACTGATTTCAGACCTCTTCGCGGATTGAGCAGCTTCAGTTGATGGCTTCTGACCTGGCTGTTCCCGCGATTTTGCCAGGGACAATAAAGATCCTGTTAACCTTTCATTGTTCCTGAATGCCACCACGAAGGCATCAGGGTAACCCTCCCGCTTCAACAGATTCTGCAGGTTAATTGCAGGGGTTTGATTACTGAATTCACCGACACAGGAACGATAGGCACCATTAAATAAATATTCAAAAGTTTCATAAATTCTTCCGCCGATATTGAGCTCATAGCTTCCTTTTGGTTTCGATACCGATAAGAACTGAACACGATAAATAATGGCATCATCTGTTATTACCGGTTCTTCAACAGGAGGAGCAGCCGGTTCTTGTTTGATTTCAGACTGTTTTTGAGGCTTAACAGGTTCACTTGCAGGCACTTTTTCTGCCTGGCGGGTATCGACAGGTCGTTTTGCTGCCAGACCAACGGTCTCAGAAGATGATAATTTAGCCTCAGCAATATATTTAAAGGCATTTGACAGATTCGTTAATTTACTGATTGCAGATTGATCCCGGAAATTTATACTGAACAGCTGTAACGTCCTGTTTTCTGCAGTTGACTTTGAAGTAAAGAATGCAGATTTTCCATGGAGCCGGCTCATGGTAAAAGCGATATCATCATCCCGTGAATTGATCTTTTGGGTAAGATTTACCGGTTTTTCCCAGCCGCTACCATTGTATAAACAGATATAAATATCGTAACCCCCGAATCCTTTAATTCCGTCGGATGAGTAATAGAGATTGTTATCCTGATCGAGGAAAGGGTATATGTTCGTTTCCCTGTGTATTAATTAATGTTCCCATATTTGTCGGCGATGACCAGTCACTACCCTCTCTATTCGTTATAAATAAATCAAGTCCGCCGATACTCTCTTTCCTGTTACTCGCGAAAACCATCCGCTGACCGTCAGCAGAAAGTGCCGGGTGGGTATAAATTGATCCGTCGCTGCAGAAGCTCAAGGGTTTGTCATCACTTACCCATTCATATTTCTTGTTTCGGTACAGCAGATATTTTGCCTGGTATATTTTTTCCGGTTCCTTCTTTGAAGGCAGTTTCGTATAAAACATCACCGAATAATCACTGTTAAAAGTCATGGCTTCGCATGGGACTTCCCATGAAAAGGAAGGAGAGAAAATTCTGTGGATGCCGACAGAGGTATCCTGATAAGTTGCGTAATAAGCTTCGATTTTTCCGAACGAAGTATGGCTTTCCAGCATTCTGACCTCCGATCTGGAATTAGAAAGAAAAACTATGCCATCGCGGTAAAACTGGACACCGGATGAAGGGGCAATAATATCCACCATGATCGGATAGACTCTTAATAGTGTATTACTGTCGAGCGTATCAGAATTCTGAATTGCGACAGATTTGAAAACTGATCCTGCAAAAATGGTTTTTGCATCAGCACCGGTGGTTACCAGGCAGATCGCTGCCAATAATATAAATATTCTGTATAGTCTTTTCATATTCATTTATAAAAATCATTTTACCAGTGCCCGTTTTTAACATAACCCGATTTATTACGGGAGAAATTGATACCCAGGGCAATTTCAGCCGTTAATGATTTCTTAAAGAATGGAGAATCCTTTGGCAGGGCAAAATAGGTGCCTACATAGAATTTTGGATACCGGTACTGGAAAAAGAATGAAATTTTACTGTAGTCATTGAAAAAAGTGCCAATGCAGAAATTGCCGGCATACAGTTTAATAGCAGGCTCAATGTTCTCCTTAATGTCGAATGCAAGTGTATCATTTGTGTGAACTATTACTGATGGTTCCAGTACCAGATTCAATGTGCGGCTTAAGACAAATTTATATCCGGCGATAAAATTATACTGCCTTGAAACCGGGATCTGATAATTGTGCAAAAGCAGCTGTATCGGCTGGAGGATCAAGTAAATTTGTAACTGAAAGACCTATATATGAATTTGGATTATAAAGGTAAATTCCGGCATCAACATTTGGGAAGTAAAATTCTTTATTTGGGATACCCAAATCAGAGTTACCCCTGTAAAAATGATACATTCCTTTCGCGGAGGCACCAATTGAAAGAAATGACAATGCTCTCTTATTCAAACGTATATGATATGACAGTGCCGCGCTGATCCCTGAATTAATGATTGAATCAATACTGTTAAAATCATTATAGGCCGAAACTCCTGTTCCGATATTTGTAAATGAATAGGTCTTTTCCGATGTGCCATACCCGGATGTTTTTCTTGCCAGTCTTGTATTTCCGCTGATTACCTGAGAATAGGATTTCCCGGTGAATCCGGCCAGAATGTCAACTGACATATAATCCTTGCTTCCCGAAATTGCAGGGTTGATAAGAAAAGGACTGAAAATCCTGTAGGATACAGGATTAAAAGGCATCTGTTGTCCAAAGGCGGAATAAAAACCAGATACACCAAGAAGTAAAAGCAATACTTTATTTACTGACATTTTGCACCGGATCATAATTATGATTTAATCTGATAACGAATTATTCTATTCGGTCTTTTGCCTTTCATCATGAATCAAAGTTAAGAATATTCACCAAAAGTATTCCGGCCGATCAACAGTTTCTTGTTTAACTATATCAACATGACTAGTATTACGCTCATTTTGAGAACGTAAACCTTAACCTTTTATTACTCAGGCTACTTCCCTTTAGTCTTAAAAGAAGATATTAAGAAAAAAGTTTCTTCAAACAAATTTAATCATTACCAGAAATAAATATTCATGTCTGATAAAAGTGAAACGGTAAAAATCAATGTTCAAATAATTCCAAAATATTCTGGTATTCTGCAATGCTGCAAACCTTATCAACTGAGCTGATTATCTGTTTTTTGAATTTGTCATGGTTCTTCCTGATATTTTCCCTGTATCCGGTTAAATCCCTGTATTTTACAGGATCATATTTCCCTGATTCGAAAACAGCGGCGAGTTCCTTCAGGATATCAAGCAAAAAAAGGTTGCTTTGAGCCACTACTTTTTTGATTTCAGCTGAAATTGTTCTCACATCCGGTGTCATCCTGTAAAAATGTGAGAAGACTGAGATATAATTTCTTGCCCATTTAGCCACATTGGCCAGGCCATTACCATCGGAAAGCCATTCCGCCAATGAATCCATAATATAATCATAATAATGATTCAGTGAAATATTGAGAAAATCATAGTCCCAGAATCCTGGTTCCCCTTTTAACCTGCCATCTTTTCTAAGATCCTTTTCCACCCTCGTTTCAAAATAAGGCATCATTTTAAGGAAAATTACAGGAGTAGTGCCATCCTTGCATAATTGTCTCAGGAAGTCGAGGTTGTCATTTACGGATGCGAATGTGGATGCCGGCTGGAAAAGCATAAAACCATAATCAAAGCCTATCTCAAGCTTTTTAAGAATATTGACCCCCCGGATACTTTCTTCTGTGGACATATGCTTGTTTAACCTTACCAATCCGGCATCGGTGCCATCATCAATACCTAAAAAGACAAGAAATAATCCGTGGTTTTTCATCAGGGCAAAACAGTTGTGATCTACCTCATCGGGCCGGCAGTTTATTTTCCACATGATCTTATCGTCAAGCTTTTTACGTTTCAGTTCTTTACAAAACCTGTCAACCCAGTCAAATGATTTTCCTGTTTTTAACGGGAAATCATCATCCTCAAACAGAAATACCGAACATTTTTTTTTATGATAGAGGAATTCCATTTCCTCAACCACTTTTCCCGGTTTTCTAACACGTCTGATTGGCAGGGATGATTGCCTGAGATACTCCGTGTTATTGCAGAATGAACAATTATTAACACAACCTCTTCCGGCAAGGATTGTAGCAACTTTTTTACCAAGAGCATAACTCTTAAGAGGTGACCTCATGGGGAAAGGGAACCTGTCAAGATCCGTTTCAGGGGGGCGCAGGGGATTAACTGTAATTCTGCCGTTATCCTTGAAAGCGAGACCCTTGATTTTCCTCCAGTCACCACCTGAATATACACAATTGACAAGTTCCAGGAAAGTATATTCACCTTCAAACCTGACAACTGAATCCAATGGAGGAATATATTTAAAAAGATCTTCATTCTTCATGCTTGCATATTGTCCTCCGGCTGAAAAGTGAGATATAATTCCCGATTTTCTCAGATACACTATCAACTCCGCAAATTCATGGATGTAGTATTGAAAGATCACCGAAAAACCCACAATCAATGGCTTTTGCTTTCTGAGTAAATTAAGGATCTCTGCTTTCCCGTCCCGAATATCGATTATCATCGCTTCATAGCCTTCATCAGATAACACTGAGGCAAGATAACCGACACCAAGATTATCGAATTCTTTAAAAGCAACAAAAACCACAGTATGAGTACTCATGATGATTTCTATGAAAACAAAAAATTCTTATTCCGGAAAATATAAAACATTTCAGGAAAAGATATTTGTCCGGAAAAATAATCGCTGTAATTTGGATTTAAGGGTAAAATTACCTCTTCTTAGCCTTGTTCCTATGTAAGTTTCCGGTTAAGTCCATCAAATCCAGGGAAACCAAGCCCTTGAAGCTCAGTATCAAGATGTTTTCTTGCCGCTTCAATAGCTTTAATATAATTGATACAATGAATTAAGACTTGTAAAGTCAATTCGGGATTTTCGTTAAAATCTTCACATTCACCTGGATTCATCCAATACTCTAATTTTGACATGATTTTGCTTTTTTAAGTTTAACATATGTTATGGGGTTCTGTTTGTTTATATGGTTTAATTTACGGAATAAAGTGAAATTAGTTTTTTAAACTCCGGCATCTCCTGAATGGGCTTCCATACAGGATCGAGCTGTATAAGTCTGAGCGATATGGACGAAGGATTTTTCAGCAATTCTTCAAGCAGTTCCATACTTTTCTTATTTTCACCAAGCAAAACATAGATCTGTGCAAGATCTTTTATCCTGTCAGTTTTATTCTTTACATTCGATCCTGATAATTCTATTGCTTTCTGGCCGGATTCAATCGCTTTCAGTCTGTTATTTAAACCAGCGGCTGCTATGCCTTTACGAGATAATATCCTTGGATTTCCGGGATCATCAACCAGTTTCCTGTCAAAGAAATCAAGTGCTGACTGATAATAATTCCTGGACAGATCGGGATTTTTTAAATATCTGTAGATTTCAGCAAAAACCATATATCTTTCGCCCTGACTAAAAAAATCGGAGGGATTACCTATTGTTGTTTTAAGAAGTGCGTCATCGAATCTGCCATTGTATAAATCAAAAAGGATTCTGTCGATGTAAAAATATCCACCCCGGGTTTTAACTTCAGCCGTATCCAATACAATTTCTGCTGCACGGGTATTCCCGTCTCTTAAGATCAGGGACTCAATTTTATTCTGATACGATGCCGGCCATTCAGGCATTATCTGAATTGCCCTGTCGTGATAATAGATAGCAGAATCGTACTTGTGCAGGAAATTATACGAAAGTCCGATATTAGTAAGAAAAAGTGCATTAAGCGGATTGGATTTCACTACTTCCCTCATTAATTTTTGTGATTCCTCCCATTCACCGTGTGCGCGAAAAACCAGTGCCATATAAAATTTACACTGCCAGTATTTGGGATCCGCAATGGATGCTTCCCTGAAATATTCAAGAGCCTTGTCGTAGTCCCGCAGGAAGTAATAGTAATAGAAACCATAAGCCACCTTTGCTTCTGTCAGGTTTATGTCAATACGTAAGGCGCGTTCAATATCCTCCCTGCATTTGTCAAGATGATCACTGGCAGTAAAATGATCCGCGTTGTAACCCCACGCCCTGGTAATTGCACGTTTGGCATATGCAAGGGCAAAGGTTGAATCTTCCATAATTGCCTTGTCATAAAAAGAAATGGCTTTCTCAAAACTCCGGTTAGAGGATAAATCGTACAGGAGACTGTCGCCTTTTGATAAATAACTAAAGGCATCAGTTGCCAGGTCCTGCACCGCTGTACCTTCAATATAGTTCAGATAAGCTGCATTGCTTTTTGTCGGCCTTTTATTTATCCTGCTTTTAACTTCCGGTGTAAGAGCCATTTCTAAGTTTTTTGCGATCTGAATTGGAATCTCAGTCAGCTTGTCAATAATGATGTCATCATCCTGGCCAAGGGCAAAATTCTTCGCCCAGATAACTTTTTCTTTTTTTACTCTGATCAGATTAACATTTACAAGTACCTGATTTTTACCCTTAACCAGTTCTCCGGTTACAACGAAAAATACTTTCAGTTTTCTCGCAATCTCAAAAACAGATCTGTTTTTTGCAGCACATTCTGATACGGAAATTCTGGAGCGCACTGTCAATTCTTCAATTTTGGATAATCCGGTTGTAATGATTGATGTAATTCCATCACTTGTAATAGGCATATCCGCGTCGGGACTGAGATTTTCAAAAGGGATAACCGCAATTGATTTTTCGGTCCTTCTTATTTCATTTGCTGCTATCCTGTTGCTGATAACGTTGAAAAGCAAAAGGGCAATAATCACAATGAAACTGACCATCGTGGTCCCTTTCCATGTTCTTAACTGAGCCTCGATCTTTTGCTTCTTTCTTTCGCCTGCAGGTCTTGTTTTTTTAATCCCCCCTGATGTTATATCGAAAAACCATGAAAAAACTCCAACTACCGGAAATCCTATAGCAAGGATGATTGTAATAAATGTTGTGGTACCGGTTGGCAATGATAATGCACCTTCAAGGATATCGGCTAACTGGAGGATGGCAAATGCAGTTGCGGCATATATAACAATAACCCTGTCTGTCTTGCGGTGTTTTAGTTCAAGCCAGAATCTGGAGAATCTATTGGTAGTTCCAGACACTTCTCCGGCGGTATATTATTTAAATATATAAAGTTATGCTAACAATTATTTAAATGCAAAAGTTTTTTCAGAACCTGGTGTCAGGTAAGAGTTCATGAAAAACAAAAAGGGCATTTGCTGATGCCCCCTGTTTTTATGATCTGATCCTGGATGATTATTTCTTCAGCCACTCCTCAACAGCCTGAGGACTTAAGCCGGGCAGCCCCAGCTTGTTTTTCTTGTTGAAACCGTTCAGGTCGTTGGCAAGCTTGCCGGCTTTTTCGACTTCCTTTAGCTTTGCCACTGTTGTATATCCCAGGTTCTTAAGAGGATCGATCCATTCCTCAGGTACGCCGGCTTCAATATATTCTTCTTTCTGACTTTCGGCTTTTGGTTTTTGGATTTCCGGTTTCATCTGCGGGAAAAGAAGTACGTCCTGAATCGACGGCTGGTTTGTGAGAAGCATTGTAAGACGGTCCACTCCCAGGCCCATTCCGGATGTTGGTGGCATTCCATATTCGAGTGCCCTCACAAAATCGAGGTCTATAAACATTGCTTCATCATCCCCTTTCTCAGATAACTTCAACTGCTCCTGGAACCTCTCCATCTGGTCAATCGGGTCATTAAGCTCGGAATATGCATTTGTGATCTCCTTGCCATTAATTATAAGCTCGAACCTCTCAACCAGTCCCGGCTTTGTGCGATGCATCTTTGTCAATGGGGAAGTCTCGACGGGATAATCAATAATGAAAGTCGGCTGAACATATTTATGTTCACATTTTTCACTGAAAATTGCATCTATGAGTTTCCCTTTTCCCATTTCAGGAGCATGGGGAACCTCCAGCTTGTCACAGACTCCTCTCAATTCATCTTCATTCATCCCTGAAATATCAAAACCTGTATTCTCCTTTATTGCATCTGTCATGCTTATCCTTTTGTAAGGCGGATTCAGGTCTATGATCTTTTCACCATAAACGATTTCAGTTTTGCCAAGAAGGTCCAGTACCGCTTTTTTTATGATCTCCTCGGTAAAGGTCATCATCCAGTTGTAGTCTTTATACGCTATATAGATCTCCATCACTGTGAATTCCGGATTATGCGACCTGTCCATCCCTTCATTGCGGAAATCCTTGGCAAACTCATATACTCCCTCAAATCCTCCGACAATAAGTCTCTTAAGGTAAAGCTCATTTGCAATTCTTAGATACAGAGGGATATCGAGTGCGTTATGGTGAGTAATGAATGGTCTTGCGGAGGCGCCCCCGGGAATCGGCTGGAGAATCGGGGTTTCCACTTCAAGGTATCCGCGTGAGTCGAATAATTCACGCATCGACTGAATGATCCTTGTTCTGTTACGGAAAACATCCCTTACCTGAGGATTTACAATAAGGTCAACATAACGCTGTCGATACCGCATTTCAGGATCTGTAACAGCATCAAATAAAATCCCGTCTTTTTCCTTGACTATGGGAAGAGGTCTGATTGACTTGCAAAGAAGTGTCAAATCGTTAACATGAACGGTCACTTCTCCCGTTTGAGTCCTGAAAACGTGTCCTTTTACTCCAATAATATCCCCTATATCCAGAAGACGTTTAAATACTATGTTGTAGAGTGTTTTATCCTCACCCTGACAGAGATCATCCCTGCGTACATAAATCTGAATTCTTCCTGATGAATCCATTAATTCTGCAAAGGATGCATTACCCATTATTCGCCGGCTCATAATGCGGCCGGCCAGACTAACATCCTGAAAATTATTTTTCTCCCCGCTAAAATTCTCCAGTATTTCGCTGGCAAATGCATTTGTTCTGTATTCAGCAGCAGGATAGGGATTTATGCCAAGTTTCCTAAGCTCCGCAAGTGAATCCCTGCGTATCTGCTCCTGTTCACTCAATATCATAAGCTTTTGGTTAATAAATTTGTGCAAATATATTAAAATTCAGTGATGCCGGAGGATGATCGCGAATGTTTCAGCGAACAGATTTCATCATTGAATCTTTCCCGGATAATCCGGGTTACCGGTCCTGGTATCCCGCCTCCGATAACCAGATTATCAACAGTTATAACAGGTGTAATTTCAGCTGAGGTGTTGGTTATAAAGATTTCCTGTACCTTGCCCAGCCCACTTTGGCCGACAGCTTCTTCCAACACCGGAATTCCTGCCTTCCTTGCCAGACGTATAATATTTTTTCGGGTAATTCCCGACAGTACATGAACCGATTCAGGATGTGTGAACAGAATCCCGTTGATCACAAAAAAGATATTGGAATGGGAACATTCTGTAATAATTCCATTCCTTACAAAAGCGCACTCCTGGAATCCCTTCTCAAGAGCTTCCTGAAAACAAAGGGTGTTTGGCAGAAGGGCAACAGATTTTATATCGCAACGACTCCATCTGATATCTTCTTTCAGCATGACACCTATTCCTGATTCTTGTTCTGCATTTTTGGGAATATTTTCTCTGGCAAATGCATAAACAGTTGGTGCAACGGAGGGAGAAGGAAAAGAATGTGTCCTTTCTGCTGAGCCTCTTGTTACCTGAAGGTAGATAAGAACCGATGATTTTTCGAATTTGTTCAACCTGATCAGTTCCCTGGCAATTTCCGGGAAAGAATCCTCTCCTGGCCACCTGATCAGTATTTCATTCAAACTTCTCTTCATCCTGGCAAGATGACCCTCCATATCGAAAAAAAATCCTTCATACCATCTGACAACTTCATAAATCCCTTCTGCAAAAAGAAATCCGCGGTCGTCAGGGCTGATCTTTACATCATCCTTTGGCAGGTATTTCCCGTTTAAATAAGCTATTTCCATCATAGTTAAAGAGTTGGTTACAGAAGTAATAAAATATGAGCTGAAAATGTTTGTTTCAGTTTTCAAATTTCAAATCTTGCTCCCGGTTGTTATTCGCCCTCTGTCACCTAAAGGGAATTCCTTTATTGCCCTCCTTCAGGGGTGTTTGGGGAGCTACTCAGGCTCAATTATTTCTGTCTCATATCTGACAGCCGATCTTGCCTCTTCGGGCGATGAATAATTGCCGCATGCTGCCTGGACAAATAATGAAGCACCCAGGACCGTTGTCTCCTTCTGACTGATAATTTTTACAGGTACTCCGGTGTAGTTTGCTCTTAATCTGTTCCATAGCCTGTTTTTGGAACCTCCTCCGACGCACAATATGCTGTCCGCTTTGAAACCACCGGCATTTTCGAGAGCTTTTTTCCCTTCTGCCAGCCTTTCAGACAAAGCTTCAAGAACTGCCCTGAAGATTTCGTCGCGTGTCGATTCCATTGTCAGTCCGAGTATCTGCCCTCCTGGTTTGCCGCCAAGCTCTTCATAAAATCTTGGTATGACCTTTATCCCGTTGCTGCCTGAAGGAACCTTCTCAGCACCTGCAATCATTCTTTCAAATACATCACCCCTGATATCATTAAACAGGTTTCTGCGTGTCCATTCAATGATTCCTGAGGCGATCCACTGGTTGCCAATATTATACAATCCCGGTTCCGCATCTAATTCAGTGGTAATACCAAGGTCAAGCTGTTCTTTTCCTGTTTTGAATCCTTCAGCACGCACCATCAGTATTTCCCATGTGCCGGAACTTAGTACCGGCTGATTTTTTTCAGCTCCGGAACCAAAAATAGCAAACTGGGTGTCATGGCCGGTCGCAACAACAGGAGTATTCCGTGGTATTGATGTTTCTCCTTCAGCTTTCGAAGTAACTCTTCCTGTAATTGTCCCGGCTTCATTCACTGATCCCATCAATGCATCAGGTAAACCGATCCTGTTGAAAATGGTTTTTGAAAATTGTCTTGTGGTGAGACTGGTCATCATCGATGTGCCCGCCATCGTAACATCATTGACCATTTCGCCGGTAAGAAGATACGAGAAAATCGAAGGCATAAAAAGGAATCTGTAACTTTTACGGATTATATCCGGCCTGTTCTCAGTAAACCAGATCAGCTTATTTATCGTATTAAAATTAAACGGCAGAACACCATTCTCCCTGTAAAGGTCAGCCAGGGTAATATATTTGCCGATATCCGACATGATCGGTTTTGTCCTTTCACATTGCCATGAGATTACCGGATAAAGCATCCTGCCGTCCTTACCGAACAGGGTACCATCAACGCCAAAGGTGGTAACAGTAACTCCAAGAATGTGATCGGGATTTATCTGACTGATGGTCTTCCGCGATGCCCGGCACATTTTTCCCCAGATCTCATTTATATTCCAGATCCTGTAAGCAGGGTAAAACGGATCAGGTTGAGGATTATTGGCATACGACTGCGAAGCAATAATATCTCCACTTTTGTTGATAGCTATCACTCTGACATTGGTGGCTCCGCAGTCAAAAACTATTACAATATCACGCGACATAAATCAAATGCCTTTCAGAAATGATAATGAGGCTCCGGCTGCAATCAGTGCCACGACGTAGATTGAGAGAACAACTATTACCATGATCCCGATATATGTGAAATATAACCTGAGGTTATTGAATCCCTTTTCCAGTTTTTGCCTGTCAAGTTTCTGAATGGCATCGCGTATATTCCTTGAAAAACGGAAGAGAAAGAACACCGGGAAAAAATATATTGCCCCTGCTACTATGAAAATGATAATCATCACCGTTTCAGGGATTCCCAGATTCGCTTCCTGAGTTTTAAAAGCAGTCAGGAACAGGCTGGTAGCCAAACCGGCTACAATCATTAATCCGAGAAAAATAAAGCCCAGCACCGAAAGAAATGTGGTCCATTTCCTGGTGGAATTCAGATAACTCAGGATCTCAGGACCCATTTCAATTTTCTTTTCGTCAGAGGTTGATTCCATAATCTTCAGTGATATTATTATTAATTTTTTGCCTGGGCGTTGCATGCAACGCCATTACCATCTATTTATATAATGGTCCATAATTCTGGCATGCCCTGTAATCTGATCCTTCCTTATCCATGCCGAATGCATTCCATGAACTTGGTCTGAAAATCTCATTTTCCGGCAGATTATGCATACACACAGGTATTCTCAGGATGGAAGCCAGAGAAATAAGGTCTGCACCGATATGCCCGTAACTTGATGCCGAGTGATTTGCACCCCAGTTAGCCATAACAGAATAAACATCAGTGAACGGCCCTTTACCTGTAAGTCTCGGAGTAAACCACGTTGTCGGCCATCCCGGATCTGTCCTGTCAGTCAGTATTTTGTTCATTTTTTCCGGCAGATTAACAGTCCAGCCTTCGGCAATCTGCAAAACAGGCCCGATTCCTTTTACCAGGTTTACCCTTGAGATTGTTACTGGCATAACATCCCTGGTTGTGAATTGGGATGAGAAGCCGCCTCCTCTGAAATAACCGGTGTTTGCCGGTGACCAGAGAGTAGCTTTAAGGCATTCGGCAGCATCTTTCGCTGAAATTTCCCAGAAAGGTTTGATACATGCTTCTCCTTTTTTCGTCTCTTTCCCGGAGAAGTCAAGGGCTGATGCGCCGGAATTGATAAGGTGAATAATTCCATTGGCGGCAAGTCCTTCAGGTTTCATTCCTGTTACTCTTTTTATTGCTGCAGGACTCCAGTATGTGCGGATATCAGAGAACATCTGTGCTGTATTGGTCAGCAGGTATCCAAACAGCATGGGCACCCCGTTCATTGCATCATTTTCTGTTGCAACAAGATATGGTGGCCTTATTCCGTTCCAGTCGAAAGATGAACAAAGGATCGCTTCAAGAAAATCGCCATTCGGCATATGATCGGTCCATTGCCGTTGTCCCTGGAAGCCTGAAAGTAGGGCATTATGACCCAGAGACTCTTCTCCGAATCCCAGTTTCTTAAGCTTTGGATTTCCAACCATCAGATCACGCGCAATAATGGCCATCTTTACAACTATTTCCCACTCCTTATCCTTTCTTGCCCTTGAAGAAGGTTTTGCATTCAGGTCTTTACCTTCCTTGCAGTATTTTTTTGTCCAGGCAAGCGCTTTTTTATACTCCTCCTTATCAAAGATCTCCTCATTCAGACGTCTGTTGAATTCACTCATGTCGACATATTCGTTACGCATGCCAAGGTATTCCTGGAAAAAGTCCTCCCTTACAATCGAACCTGCAATACCCATTGAGACCGAGCCCATAGACAGATATGATTTACCTTTCATATATGCAGCTGATAACCCCGCGCGGACAAAACGCAGGATCTTTTCACTTACATCATCAGGTATTGAACTATCCCCTGCATCCTGGACATCATGGCCATATATGCCAAAGGCAGGCAATCCCTTCATTGTATGACCTGCAAGTGCTGCTGCCAGATAAACAGCCCCGGGCCTTTCAGTGCCATTAAATCCCCAGATGGCTTTAGGTATTTCAGTATCCATATCAATGGTCTCACTCCCGTAGCACCAGCATGGCGTAACCGTGAGACTTAATCCGACACCTGATTTCCTGAATTTTTCTGCACATGATGCTGCCTCTGCAACACTCCCTATGGTTGAATCGGCAATTACACATTCGACCGGCTTCCCGCTGGGATATTTCAGGTTCTTTCTGATAAGATCAACCGCCGACTTTGCCATGCCCATTGTCTGATTTTCAAGGGATTCTCTTACCCCTTTTTCGCGGCCGTCAATTACCGGACGAATGCCTACTTTTGGGGAATCGCCAATAACTTTCTGATAGTTATTGTTGATTTTGAAATCGTTCTCTGCCATATTATTTTTATTTAGGGTTTTTCAAAAAGATTTGTCAGTTAACAAATATAGCTTTTTTTGGGATTCAATAATTCTTTCTCATTGTCACTCTATGAATTCTCTGTGATCTCTGTGGTTCTTGCCCCCAACCCCCTAAAGGGGGCTATACTGAAGTCCCTTCTGCGCCTTCGCGAAGCCGCTAGGCTGCAGGAGGATTTAGGGGCAAACAAATGAAAATCACAGAGGATATTTTTTCATACCTTTGTCAATCCATAAATTCATATATGCAGACGGGAAGAAGATTACCGGAGTGGTTGAAAATGCAGAGGGCAAGCGGGGAAAATTATTCACGGGTAAAAAGGCTGATCGAAAAGAATCATCTTCATACGATTTGCACAAGCGGAAATTGCCCTAATATCGGGGAATGCTGGAATGCAGGAACAGCTACCTTCATGATTCTGGGAGATATCTGTACCAGAGCCTGCAAATTCTGCGCAACAAAAACCGGGAAACCCTTTCCGCCCGATCCTGAAGAACCTGTAAAACTTGCCGAATCTGTCAGGACTCTTCAGCTAAAACATTGCGTTATAACATCTGTCGACCGCGATGACCTCCCCGACCATGGTTCATCATTCTGGGCCGAAACAGTAAGAGTCATAAAAAAAATTAATCCCGGAACGACCATTGAAGCATTAATTCCGGATTTTGACGGCAAGACAGAAAATATAGAGAAGATAATTGATTCCGGTCCTGATGTCATTTCTCATAACATCGAAACTGTCAGACGGCTTACACCGGTAATAAGGACAAAGGCAAAATATGAGACCAGCCTTGGCGTCCTGAGATATATCACCGAGAAGGGAAAAACAGCCAAATCGGGCTTTATGGTCGGGCTTGGAGAAACTGAAGATGAAATCAGGGAAACGATGGATGACATATTTAGAACTGGCTGCCGGATCCTTACTGTAGGACAATATCTCCAGCCAACCATGGACCATATGAAAGCATCGACCTATATTACTCCTGAAAAATTCATTGAATATAAGATCAGAGCATTCCAAACTGGCTTTGAATTTGTTGAATGCGATCCACTGGTCCGATCCTCATTTCATGCTGAAAAACTTATCACAGCTGGATAAAAATAACTATATTGTAACTGCTTACCAATATAACCTGAATTGAGTTATCGTGTTTTATATCAAGATATTGGACTAAGGGAATATGAGGATACCCGGAACATGCAGGAGAGTATCTTCAGGGAACTTATCGACAATAAATTGCGCAATTATCAAAGTACTTCAGCGGATACAAATTCCGTTGCGGGAACTCTGATTCTTGTTGAACACCCTCATGTTTACACACTTGGAAAAAACGGATCGGAAAACAATCTCCTGATCGACTATATCCAGCTTCAGGCCAGGGATGCAAAATTTTTTAAGACCGACAGGGGAGGGGACATTACATATCATGGTCCGGGCCAGATTGTCGGGTATCCGATTTTCGATCTTGAGAAGATTAAGATCAGTCTTAAAGAATATATTTACAGGCTTGAAGAGGCTGTGATAATAACAATTTCACATTTTGGCATTTCAGGGTCAAGACTTGACGGTGCAACCGGCGTGTGGCTCGGTCCTGATCTTAAAGGCAAAGCCAGGAAAATATGTGCAATCGGAGTTAAAGCCAGCAGGTACGTCACAATGCATGGGTTTGCTTTCAATGTGAATACCGATCTGGCATATTTTAATTATATCAATCCGTGCGGATTGACAGATAAAGGAGTAACATCGCTTGAAAGGGAACTTGGCGGGAAACAGGATTTTGCTGAGGTCAAACTGCTGGTTAAGAACAACCTTCAGAAGGTGTTTGACCTGAAATGGATAAATTAAACGAAGGATGGAAAAAAGATGGATAATTAAGGAGAAGGGGGACCCTGCTGTAGTAAAGCAACTTTCAAATGTTCTCGGAATTTCAGATGCACTGGCTAATCTGATGGTGCAGAGGAATATAACAACATCCGATGAAGCTTTGGCTTTCTTTGAGCCTGATCTTGGTTATCTTCACGATCCTTTCATGATGAAGGATATGAATGTGGCTGTTGAAAGGATCTCGACCGCGGTGAAAAAAAATGAAAAAATCCTGGTTTATGGTGATTATGACGTTGATGGCACAACTGCGGTTGCCCTTATGTATTCATTTCTGAAAGAGCAGTATTCCAATGTTGAATATTACATACCCGACAGGTACAAGGAGGGTTACGGCGTTTCGTTCCTGGGGATAGATTTTGCATTCCAGAATAATTGTAAAATAATGATCACCCTTGACTGTGGCATAAAAGCTGTTGAAAAGGTCAAATATGCCCGGACAAAAGGAATCGATGTGATTATCTGTGACCACCACTATCCAGGGGATGAGATCCCCAGGGCACTGGCTGTCCTTGACCCGAAACAGCCCGGATGCAATTATCCGTATAAGGAACTTTCAGGATGCGGTGTGGGATTTAAACTCGTTCATGCCTATTCAAGGGTACATGGAATCCCTTTCAGCAAGATCGCGAATTACCTCGACCTGGTTGCAGTAAGCATTGCTTCCGATATTGTCCCGCTGACCGGAGAAAACAGGGTGCTGGCCTACTTTGGACTAAAACAGCTCAATGAATCCCCCCGCACCGGCCTTAAGGAAATAATCCGTGAAGCGGATGTCTGCCATGCTTTAACTATTGAGGATGTCGTTTTTAAAATAGGCCCCAGAATTAATGCTGCAGGGCGGATGGAGGCCGGGAGCAAAGCTGTTGAACTGCTCATATCCAGCGACACAAGGCTTGCCACAGGAATAAGCAAGGAGATCAATAGTTTCAATATTGAAAGGCGGAATGTCGATCGCTCCATTACCACTGAAGCGATGAGAATGATCTCGGAAGATCTGAGAAATGTAAATGCCAGAACAACAGTCCTTTTTAATCCCGGCTGGAAAAAAGGAGTCATCGGTATTGTCGCCTCAAGACTAATTGAGACCTACTACCGTCCCACAGTGATCCTGACCGAATCGAACGGCTTTGCGACCGGTTCGGCCCGTTCAGTCCAGGGATATGATCTCTACCAGGCTATTGAAGCCTGCAGTGATCTGCTCGAAAGCTTCGGCGGACATATGTTTGCTGCGGGTCTTACATTGAAGAAGGAAAATATAAAACCATTTATGGAACGGTTCGAACGCTATGTTAACAGCACTATTACAGAAGAACAGCTTGTTCCAAGAGTGTTCGTTGATTCTGAACTTTCATTCACTGAGATAAATGAGGAATTTTATAGTTTTCTCAATAAATTCCAGCCTTTTGGCCCGGAAAACATGTCTCCCGTATTCGTATCAAGAAATATTTTCGATGCAGGATCAGGAAGAATGGTAGGCTCAAGCGGAGAGCACCTGAAACTCGATCTCTGCCACGAATCAACGGGCCAGAAGACCTTTCCCGCAATCGCTTTCAGCCAGGCAGAAAATTTCGAATATATTAAGGCAGGTAAGCCGATCGATATTTGTTATTCCATCGAAATGAATGAGTTCAGGGGCAACAGGAATCTTCAGCTTAACATACGGGATATAAAGATCCCGGAGAAAATTATTTAGATTTAAGTTGCTGGGTGCTTGTTGCTAGTTGCTGGTTGTTTGATTATTTCCCAGCACCCAGTACCCAGCACCAAGCAACAAGCACCCAGCACCCAGCACCCAGCACCCAGCACCCAGCACCAATTACTAAGTAACCAGTATTCTGTATTATTGAAAGTTCCTCACTAGAACCATATCTTCACCTGCATCTTCAATTCTTCAGTTTTTCTGCCGGAGTCACCATCCTGTAACAATTCAGTCAATCCGTATTTGATCCTGAGGTCGATAAATTTTCCGGTCTTCCAGGCAAGCATTAAATAGCATCTGCTGCCTTCGCCGGATAATGCAGGAATACTGAAACTGCCGGGCAGATCATTTTCGTATGTATAAAGTCTCGAATCCCAGTCATCTGTCTTAAAGATGCAATATCTTAACCAGACCGATAAAGGGATCTTTCCGAACCTGTAATTAATATCCTGCAGCAGAAGCATTCCCCTGCCGGATCCGGATTGAACAACTTTATAATCGAGACGTGTCACTAAAGTCAGATTATCATCAGGCGAGAATCTTACGGTTCCTTTTATCAGACGGCCGACTATATCTTCCTGTTTCCCGGTTCCTCGTGGATCCTCACCATTTAACATCGAAAACCGGTAACAATAAACTGCTTCAGCTGTCAGTTTATCGGATGGCAGATATTTTATTCTAAACTCCCTGCTGACAGCCATCGAAGGAGAACTGCACCGGTATTTCAGCCAGGGATAGTACCGAAGGTCACATCCGGCACTTATAAATAAATACCTTGCTGCTTCAAAGGTGAAGTTTCCGAATACTCCTCTTATGTTGTTACCTGCTGAACTGCTGAAAAGTCCTTTTCCATGGAAGCTTGTAAAACCGGGATCATAATTCCTGTAAATCAGGTTAATGTTCAGTCTGTCGGCAGGGCGGAAAGATAATCCCTGGATACAGGCAAATCTTTTATTCAGGTTTCCTGAAACTTCACCATACAATACAATCCTCCCAAAAACAGCTTTGTAAAAGGCTGAAGCAGTGGAATTTTCGTCTCCTTCAAAATCGTAAATATTCTCCGGGTCAGGATTTGTCCTGTTTACAGGAATTGAAAACCTGCTGGCCGTCCATAGAAGTCCCAGTCTGAAGTTGTTAAAATCGGATAGAATATTTATCCCGTAACAATATTCGGTAACGGCGTCTTTCTTTTCTGCCGAGGAGACCGTATTATGCAAGCCTGACCGGTAGAATGTCTCAATACACGGTGCTGAACCGGTGCCCGATCCAGCGACAGTTGCATCAATCCTGTTAATCGAATAAAATAAGGATAATCCTGTCTGTTTTATCTGAAACTGAACAGCCGTTCCACGGAAAAAAATATTTTCATCAGTTGAAGTATAAGGTCTGATCTCATCACTTCCCGACAGGTATCCCGATTGAGTAAGTGACAAGCCTGTCCTGAGACCGGTATTTACGCCCGCACCCATACCAAAGCGGGCACCGAAATCGCCGATAATAACTTTCCGGACGATTCCGTTTCCGGTCCATGCAAGGTTGGCTGAAAAAAAGTCGGGGAGAGGAGGATTTCCTGAAAACAGTTTTTCTCCGGCGTCTTTTTCAGCGGTAAAACCTCCTGAAAATCTTCCTGCGGTGAATTTGTATCTGGTCAGTGATTTCCAGGGCGGACCGGGTGCGGAAGTGTCGGAAACCGGATACCTGGCTGAAAAATTTGTCAGCAAATTATTCCTTAACCGGACTGAATCGGGGTGATTGGCTTTTGATTCGTCAAGTGATATAAAAGGAGTTATCGTTCCTGCAAGTTCACGGTTGAAGCCGGGGATATTTACAATTTCATATAATGAATATATCCTGCCTGAGGAATGAATGTAGTCAGCAATAGCTTTGATCTGAAAGTCGGTAAGGAAGAAAAGGCGCGATAATTCAGCTTCATCGGCTGAATTGATCCTGACCGGATCCTCATTAAGATCATGTAATCTTTCAATATATATTTCAACGGCTTCCTGATCAGTTTCATCATCTGCCAGCTCTTCAGCTATTGATGCTATTATATCAGATATTTTCGCTTCCTGACTTAAAGTAGCGGTGCTTGTCAGTATTAACATAAGGATTAATATCAGGTACTTCATTTTAGTTGAAATATTATTGAAGCAGAAGAAGTTATACCCAGCCTGTCATGAGTTGCAAATCCGAGGTCGAGCTGAACAAATTTTATAATGTATCCGATCCCGAAACTGAATGAATTATTTTCACTGCTGAATCCGCCCCTGAGCCGGAGGCTCTTTGCAGGTTCATATTCAAACCCGGTTTTTAATATCAAATCCCTTCCCCTGCTCATCTCAGCTTCAGCACAGGCGAAAAGAATCCTGCTCAGGTAAATGCCAGCCCCAGCCCTGACTGAGGACGGGAGGTATCTCTTTCTGAATGAATTTGGTACAGGATTAAACAGATGCAGCCCAATCCTGATCTTCTCAGACGGCATTATTAATAGTCCGGCTTCGAAAGTAACCGATCGCCTTTCGTTGTATTCACCTGAGGTTCTTTCAAAAAAAAGATCAGTCTGGATGCCCGCCGAGATCTTCTCTGAGAGCTTTAATCCGCATGCAAGCCCTGCTGAGTGCCGTATGAGGTCTTTATACCCGAAATGGCTGTAGATCGCTCCCATGCAGGCTTTCCCGGCAGGGATGACCAGCCCGGCTGATCTTGTCCCAAGCTCGCTGATATTGAACCTGTTCTGGTAATTTAATGCAAAAAAAGGAGTGGTGTTAAAAGGAAGCAGTGCCTGATTATGAAAGGATGACCAGAATCCGGATCTCATAACACATGAGTAGCTCATCCCTGCTTCCGCAGCACCGGCAGAAAAGAGATAAGGATCACTGCCGGAGGCTGATGAAAAGAGAAAAATAAATAAAAACGAAACAGGTATTTTGTGCAGCGAGTACAAACTGTTTCAAATTATACTACCAATATACAAAAAAAATCGATCCGCCTTTCCGAACCGATTTAATTTATTTATTCTCTGTGTATTCTGTGCTTCTCTGTGGATCTCGGGAAGTTCTTTAAATTCTTTTTGTTACACAGAGCTCTCAGAGGGGACATGGTACAGAGGACGAATTAGTTTGTTTTGTATGGATACTTTATTTTTTTCAGTTCCTCATTGGCCTCGACCATCTTATTCTTCAGGCCTTCCTTGTATTTAATGACCTCATTCATGATCTCATTGTTCCCCGAACCAATAATCTGGGCCGCAAGTATTCCGGCATTCTGTGCGGCATTGATCCCTACTGTGGCAACCGGGATTCCGGGAGGCATCTGAAGTATTGAAAATATTGAATCGAGTCCTTCCAGAGAAGTTTTAACAGGCACACCGATAACAGGAAGAGGAGTCATTGAAGCTATAACGCCGGGCAGATGAGCCGCCATCCCGGCAGCAGCAATAATTACCTTTATGCCGCGTGGTTCAGCACCCCTGGCAAATTTCTCCACTTCTTCGGGAGTCCGGTGTGCCGAAAGTGCATTCATCTCAAAAGGTATCCTGAAGTCATTCAGCACCTGTGCTGCCTTCTCCATCACGGTAAGATCAGATGTGCTCCCCATTATTATGCTTACAACTGGTTCCATTTAAATTATTTTAATTTAACTTCCTGATGAGGACAAAAATAAGCTATTATTTTCATATTTTCGCACCGGTTCATTATTCAAAAACTATGGTTATGAAAGAAGTACAGATCCTTGATAAAAGGTTCAGGGAGTATATCCCGGAACAAACTCTCAGGGAAAAAATAAATGAACTGGCCGCCCGGATCAACAAGGATTATGCAGGGAAAGAGGTAATTTTTGTCGGAATTCTCAATGGCGCTTTTATGTTTGCCGCCGATCTGTTCAGAAGAATTGACCTTAAAGCCCGGATTACCTTTATCAAACTTGCATCCTATGCAGGCACAAGCTCATCGGGAGAAATAAAGGAACTCATCGGATGGAATGAAGACCTGAAAAACAAGTCGGTGATAATTGTTGAGGATATTGTTGATACAGGCATTACCCTGGAACATACTGTTAATAACCTGATTATCAGAAATGTGAGGGATATCAGGATCGTTGCATTGCTTATGAAGCCGGCCTCATACCAGAAGGAAATTCAAATTGACTATATAGGTTTCAAAATACCAAACGATTTTGTAGTGGGTTACGGCCTCGACTATAACGGTCTTGGCCGGAATCTGCCATCGGTTTATACATTGGTGCCTTAATCACGTGTGACGTTCAATGAAAAAAACAATTAAAGAAATATTCAGATAGAAAAGTCTTACAATCAAATAAAAATTATTTTCCTATGGTTAATTTCCTGATTTTTGGTCCTCCCGGTTCAGGCAAGGGAACACAGTCGGTAAAGCTGGCTGAGAAATTCAATCTTACTCATCTTTCGACAGGCGATATGCTGAGAGCTGAAATAGCTGCCGGTACGGAACTGGGTAAAAAGATGAGCTCAATTATGTCGAAAGGCGAACTGGTTCCTGATGAGGTTGTTATAGAGATGATAGCCGCCAGGATCGACTCTACTGAAGGGAGTGCCGGATTTCTTTTTGACGGCTTTCCCCGCACGGTTGCCCAGACTGAGGCTCTTGAAAAAATGCTGAATGAAAGAGGTATGACGATCGACAGCATGCTGGTGCTTGATGTTGATCACGATGAACTTGTTAAGAGACTCATATTAAGGGCAGAACTATCCGGCCGTCCTGACGATAAAGATCCTGCAGTCATTGAGAACAGGATCGATGTTTACAAAGCCAAAACAGAACCTATCATCAATTACTGCCGGAAAAAAGGTATTTATCAACCCGTCAACGGAATGGGAACTATTGAGGATATCTTCGGAAGGCTTAGCGGGTATATGAAGAAACATTTGTAAAAGAAATAAAAGAGAGTGAGAACAGGAGAAAGGGAGAGGGGGAGAATGGGCGAACGGGTTATTAATTCACCCTTTCTCCCCTTCACCTCTTCTCCCCTTCACCCCCTCCCCCCATCCCTCAATCATCCTCTCTCACTTTATTGCATTTTTATAATATCTTATTAATGTCAGGCTCTAACTTCGTTGATTATGTGAAGATCTATTGCCGTGCCGGCAATGGAGGGTCCGGATCAGCTCATCTCCGGAGGGAGAAATTCATCCCCAAGGGAGGCCCTGACGGTGGTGATGGAGGCCGGGGCGGACATATTATTCTGAAAGGTAACAGCCAGATGTGGACCCTCCTTCATCTGAGATACCGGCGTCATATTTTTGCAGGAAACGGTGAGGCTGGCGGTGTTCAGCAGTCTACCGGAGCAGACGGTGCAGACGTGATTGTGGAAGTACCGCTCGGGACCATCGCCAGAAAAGAAAATTCAGGGGAGATCCTTTTTGAAATCACGAACATGGCGACCAGAAGATCCTTGCCCGGGGCGGTCGGGGCGGTCTGGGAAATACACATTTCAAGTCATCGACCAACCAGACGCCCAGGTATGCACAACCCGGCGAATCAGGCATTGAAGAGGCATTTATCCTCGAGCTTAAAATACTTGCCGATGTCGGACTGGTAGGATTTCCAAATGCCGGGAAATCAACTCTGCTGTCGGTTGTATCGGCTGCAAAACCTAAAATTGCAGATTATCCTTTTACGACGCTTGTCCCGAATCTCGGCATCGTTCCTTACAGGGATGATAAATCATTTGTCATGGCTGATATCCCGGGGATAATTGAAGGAGCCCACGAAGGCAAAGGGTTGGGGATAAGGTTCCTGCGGCATATTGAAAGAAACTCGATCCTCCTTTTTGTCATCCCGGCCGATAGTAAAAACATCAGCGAAGAGTATGAGATCCTGGTGAATGAAATGAAAATGTACAATCCCGAATTGCTTGACAAGAAGCGGCTTCTTGGGATCTCAAAATCGGATTTGCTCGACGACGAACTAAAAGATGAAATACGAAAGGAGCTTCCTGACATCTCACGTGTTTTTTTCTCATCGCTGACAGGTGAGGGAATAAATACACTGAAAGACATGATATGGAAAGTTCTGAATAATTACTGATGGGTATGCTAGAACAACTTGACCAGCAGCTTTTTCTGTTTCTTAACTCAGTTAATTCGCCCTTCTGGGATAAAGTAATGCTCTTTCTGAGCATGAAGGTTGTATGGGCCCCTCTGTATCTTGTCATTCTTATTTACCTGGGGAAAAAGTATAAAAAGAAATTCCGGATAATAATTCTGTTTGTCATTCTTGCAGTTGCGCTGACCGATCAGACTGCATTGATTATTAAGTATTCTTTCGACCGGCTGCGCCCCTGTCATGAGCCTTCACTTCAGGGATTGGTTCACCTGGTAAAGGGAGAATGCGGCGGTAAGTTCGGATTCGTTTCATCTCATGCTGCAAATTCTTTTAATGTGGCGCTTCTCAGCCTGATGTTCATAAAGAAGAGATGGTATTCGGTCAGCATTATTTTCTGGGCGGCTGCTGTAGGCTACAGCAGGATTTATCTTGGAGCCCACTATCCCGGCGATGTTCTTTGCGGAGCGATTGTGGGATCATTGATAGGATGGAGTGTTTATAAATGTATTGAAGTGAACCGAAAACGAGTTCTAAGCGGGAATGATGACTATTTCAGGCATTAAGAATGAAGAACGGGAAAGGAATAGTGAATTCAGAACTGAACTTCTGAATTACTGGTTCAAATGTTCTTCAAGCTTATTTCAATAATTTCCAGATTTTTCAAATTATGCTTTTGCCTTTCCCTTGAATCGACCGACCCGTTTTTCAACCTCGCAGTTGATGAGTATCTTCTCAAAAACAGCAGTGAAGACTATCTCATTCTCGGTATAAATGACAGTTCGGTAATAATCGGGAAGCACCAGGTTGCCCACAGGGAAACAGATACCAGGTTTGTTTCAGAACATAATATTCCTGTAATACGCAGAATATCAGGAGGAGGAACTGTATTTCACGACAGGGGGAATCTGAATTTCTCTTTTATTCTGAACGCCAACCGGGGAAAACAGATAGACTTCAGAAAGTACACACGTCCGGTGATAGACTTTTTATCATCCGTCGGGATTGATGCAAAATTTGAAGGTATAAATGACCTTAAGGTTGATGGACTCAAGATATCAGGTAATGCCGAACATGTTTTCAGGAACAGGGTTCTTCATCACGGGACACTTCTTTTTAATTCAGATCTTGAACTGATGAAAAGCTCGATAAGAAATGACGCCGGAAATTATGAAACCAGGGCAGTACGCTCAAATCCCTCACCGGTAATAAACCTGAACAACGTATTAAAAAACGTATTAAAAGACGTATTTAAAAACGTATTAAAATACGTTGATAATATTTATGAATTCAAATCATTAATGCTCAACTGGTTTTTGGAGAATACTCCGGGATCCCGGATCTATGACCTTTCGGGTGAGGAAACTGACAAAATTAAGTTACATGCTGAAACAAAATACAGGACCTGGGAGTGGAACTATGCCTACGGGCCTGAGTATCATTTTAGCAACAGGTTGGAATTTAAAGGTGAGGAGTCTCTCTGCAGGCTGTTTGTAAAGGACGGGATCATCTGGGAAAGTGAAATAAAGGGTTCCGGAGAACTGGAAAAGGTATGCAAAAAGCTTATCGGATGCAGGCACATGGTAAAAGATGTTCAGGAAGTTCTCGAAAAAGAAAATATCTTTAAACCGGAATTTGATATTTACAATTTCTTTTGATGCCGGATATTCTGAAATCAATAATAGTATGGCTGGTCGGGATAGTCTATATTATCCTGTTTTTCCCGCTGACATTTGCAGTCTGGCTTTTAACACTGCCATTCGACAGGGAAAGGAGAATCACACACTGGATGCTGATATGGCAGAGCGTTATGCTGACCTGGCTGATGCCGATATGGAAGATCAGCATCTGAAGGAAGGGAGAAAGCAGTAAAGGGAGCCACATATGTCATCATATCCAATCACCAGTCAATACTCGATATCCTTCTGATAAACCGCCTTCGTTACCGGTTCAAATGGATCTCAAAGATCGAAAATATGAAAAAACCTGTATTGGGATGGTATCTCAGAATGGCAGATTATATTACTGTTGACAGGGGAAATAAAGAGAGTAAAGAAGAGATGATGGAGAAATCGTACCAGTGCCTGAAACGCGGGACTTCCATTATGATGTTTCCGGAAGGTACAAGATCAGCCGACAGGGAAATCGGGTTTTTTAAAAGAGGGTCATTTCAGCTGGCTATAAATGCTCATGTGCCCATACTTCCTGTAGTTCTGGACGGATCAGGCGGAGTTCTTCCAAAGCACGGACTTATTTTCAGTACAGGGCACATAATAAAAATCAGAGTATTTGATCCGGTTCCGCCGGAGTCATTTAATACTGATGATCCTGATATCCTTTCGGTGAAATTCAGTAATTTTATGATTGAAGCCCTGAAGGAATTAAGAGGCAAATCATAAAATGACACACAGCACATCATACCGGAGGATCCTCCACAGAATGGAATATTATAATTATCAGCGGGGACTGATATTTCATCACCTGGAAGAAGAAGGAAGCTGGAACAGCCATTTAAAGAACTGCCGGAATTTTATTCTGAAATCGGTTGATTTTTACAAGCCTTCGAAAATAACTGTTCTTGGAAGCGGCTGGTTGCTCGATCTGCCTCTTAAGGAATTAAATGATACAGTTGCTGAAATTAATCTGGTCGATATCATCCATCCGCCGGAAGTGAAGGAACAGGCAGCAGGTCTGAAAAGGGTGGTTCTGGTAGAGGAAGATATTACCGGAGGCTTAATAGAAGAGGTATGGAAAAAATCGCATAACAAAACATTCCTGAACAGGCTTAACTCACTGGAAGTAATTGAAATACCTGAATATCAGCCTGAGTTTGATCCGGGTATGGTAATATCACTGAATATCCTGACACAACTGGAATCGCTGCCTCTTGAATTCCTTAAAAAGAGATCCAGGAAAAGTGAAGAAAGCTATTTACAGTTCAGAAAAGAGGTTCAGTCAAAACATATCGCTTTCCTGAAAAAACATAAGTCGGTTCTTATTACTGACATTTCAGAAATTATTACGGAGAATTCAGGTAATATCAGGGAAAATCCTTCTGTGGTGACTGATCTTCCGGAGGCAAAATTCAAGGATGAATGGACATGGAATTTTGATCTTAAAAAATCGGATTATTACAATAAAAGTTCGGTTTTTAATGTGGCAGCTCTTGTTTTGAAAGGAACATTATCATCATTTTTGCTCTTGTTTTATGAACCATCATTTATCAACATTTTTCCTGAAAATGTAATTGTCAATCAATCAGGGAAATATTTCAGATAGCCACATTTTGCCACTTTCCGGTGGTTAAAAATCGGTGTCGTTGTTGAAAAATTGAAAGGGACGGCCATTCCTAAATGACTATATTTGCGCAAAAATTCTGAAAAATGTCAGTTGTCGGATATTCTGAAGAACATATAAAAACCCTCGAATGGCGGGAACATATACGGCTGAGGCCGGGAATGTACATCGGGAAACTGGGTGACGGCTCCTCGCAGGATGATGGTATATATGTATTACTGAAGGAGGTGATGGATAATGCCGTTGATGAATACATGATGGGTTTCGGGAAGAAGATTGATGTTTCGATCAACGGCAATGAGGTGAGGGTTCGCGATTATGGCCGGGGCATCCCGCTGGGAAAAGTGACTGAAGCGGTTTCGAAGATGAACACCGGCGCGAAATATGATTCAAAGGCTTTCAAAAAATCGGTGGGGCTGAACGGTGTGGGGGTCAAAGCAGTAAATGCATTGTCGAGCAGGTTTATTATCAGGTCGGTACGTGACGGGCAGATCAAAGTAAGCGAATTCGAACACGGAGTTACCGTGAAGGATTATCCATTGAAACCCACTGATGAAGAGAACGGTTGTGAAGTTATATTCCAGCCGGATGAGGCCTTGTTCGGCAATTATTATTTCATATCGGAATACGTGGATTCATTGCTGAAAAACTACGTATATCTGAATTCCGGGCTGGTAATCAATTTCAATGGAAACAAATTCCTGTCGAGGAACGGTCTGGTAGACCTGCTCAACGAAAACATGAGCAAGGAGGGACTTTATCCCATTATACATCTTAAGGGTGAGGATATTGAAATTGCATTCACTCATGGATTCCAGTACGGGGAGGATTATTACAGCTTTGTGAACGGACAGCACACTACCCAGGGAGGTTCTCATCTGCTGGCATTCAGGGAAGCATTTGTAAAAACTGTCCGGGAATTTTACAAGAAAGACTATGATCCCTCTGATATCAGGTCATCAATTATTGCTGCCGTAAGCATTAAAGTTGAAGAGCCGATCTTCGAATCGCAGACGAAAACCAAGCTGGGATCAAAGGATATGGGTCCCGAAGGTCCGTCGGTCAGGAACTTCATATGCGAATTCATTAAGAAGCAGCTGGATGATTATCTCCATAAGAATCCTGAAACAGCACGGATCCTTCTTCAAAAAATACAGGACTCGGAAAAAGAGAGAAAGGCAATATCTTCAATTCAGAAGCTGGCAAAAGACAGGGCGAAAAAGGTCAGCCTGCACAATAAGAAACTGCGTGACTGCCGTATCCATTTTAACACAAACGATGCCCGAAAGCTCGATTCCACGATTTTCATAACCGAGGGCGATTCAGCCAGCGGATCTATTACAAAATCGAGAGATGTCGAAACTCAGGCAGTGTTCAGCCTGAGAGGCAAGCCCCTCAATTCATTCGGCCTGACAAAAAAGATAGTCTATGAGAATGAGGAGTTCAATCTCCTCCAGTCGGCATTAAATGTAGAGGATGGAGTCGAGGATCTGAGATATAACAATGTAGTGATTGCCACAGATGCCGATGTTGACGGGATGCATATCAGGCTGCTGCTTCTGACTTTCTTCCTGCAGTTCTTTCCTGATCTTGTAAGAAAAGGTCATGTTTATATTCTTCAGACACCTCTTTTCAGGGTAAGAAATAAGAAAGAAACCAGATATTGTTACTCACCTGAAGAGAGGGCAAAAGCAGTTAAAGCCCTGGGACCTAATCCCGAAATAACCAGATTCAAAGGTCTCGGCGAAATTTCTCCTGATGAATTTAAGTATTTTATAGGCAAGGATATGCGGCTTGAACCAGTCAGAATGAAGAAGAACGACGCTGTGAACGGGTATCTCGAGTTCTATATGGGAAAAAATACACCTGACAGGCAGGATTTCATTATCGAAAACCTGAGGGTTGAAGAGGATCTGGTAGAGCAGGAAATTTAACAGGTTTATTAAGAATCAATTTTAGGAATGGACGATCAGGATCTTGAATTAGACAAACCTGAAGGTAAAGATGAACTTTCTCCGGGTCCGGCTGCATTGCATTCAGTGACGGCTCTGTCGGGCATGTACCAGGACTGGTTCCTCGATTATGCTTCCTATGTAATACTCGAACGTGCGGTACCGCATCTGGATGACGGATTAAAACCGGTCCAGCGGCGTATTCTTCACTCGATGAAGAGAATGGATGACGGCCGCTACAATAAAGTTGCCAATATAATAGGTCACACCATGCAGTTCCACCCTCACGGGGATGCTTCAATAGGGGATGCCCTGGTTCAGCTGGGCCAGAAAGATCTTCTTATCGATACACAGGGAAACTGGGGTAATGTTCTTACAGGGGATGGTGCTGCTGCTCCGAGATATATTGAGGCCAGACTGTCGAAATTCGCTCTCGATGTTGTATTCAATCCAAAGACTACTGAATGGAAACTGTCGTACGACGGGAGAAATAAAGAACCTGTAACCTTACCTGTCAAGTTTCCTTTGCTTCTCGCAATGGGAGGGGAAGGTATTGCTGTCGGACTTGCTTCTAAATTACTCCCTCATAATTTTAACGAAATAATTGATGCCTCAATAGACTACCTCCAGGGTAAGGAGTTTGTTCTTTATCCCGATTTTCCTACCGGCGGCATGATCGACGTTTCAAAATATAATGACGGTCAGAGGGGAGGAGTGGTTAAGTTAAGGGCAAAAATTGAAAAAATAGATAAGAAAGCTCTGGTAATAACCGAAATACCATTTGGCAAAACGACATCGACCCTTATTGAATCGATAATAAAAGCCAATGAGAAGGGAAAGATAAAAATCAGGAAAATTGACGACAACACATCGGCCAGGGTGGAGATCGTCATTCACCTTGTGCCCGGTGTTTCGCCCGATAAGACCATCGACGCCCTTTATGCACTTACCGATTGCGAATGTTCCATCTCTCCTAATACCTGTGTGATTACCGGCAGTAAACCATCATTCATGGGAGTCAGCGAAATTCTCCGGTACTCAACTGATAACACCGTCAGGCTTCTGAAGACTGAACTTGAGATAAGGCAGGATGAGCTTCACGAGGATTGGCATCTTTCATCTCTCGAAAAGATATTCATCGAAGAAAAGATTTACAGGGATATAGAGGAGTGTGAAACGTGGGAATCAGTCATCAAGGCAATTGATGATGGCCTCAAACCGTTTAGGAAGAGATTGTTAAGGGAGGTGACACGGGAGGATATCATTCTGCTTACTGAGATCAGGATCAAGAGAATTTCAAAATATGATTCAAAAAAAGCTGATGAACATATTAAAGGGATCGAGACTGAACTTCAGGAGGTAAAGAATCATCTTCAGAATTTAATTCCCTTTACTATTAATTATTTCAGACAGATCAGGAAAAAATACGGAAAAGGAAGGGAAAGGAGAACGGAGATCAGGAGCTTTGATACGATCCTTGCTACAAAAGTTGTGGCAAATAATGCCAAGCTTTATATCAATTACAAGGAAGGCTTTATAGGCACAGGCCTCAAAAAGGATGAATTTGTCTGTGATTGTTCTGATATTGATGATATTATAGTTATAAGGAAGGATGGAGGATACCTGATTACAAAAGTAGCCGATAAGGTTTTTGTGGGGAATGATATACTTTATGCCCAGGTTTTTCTGAAGAATGACGAGCGCACGATTTATAATATCGTTTACCAGGACGGAAAAGATGGTCCCCTGCTGGTCAAGCGGTGTGCAATAACCGGACTGACCCGTGATAAGGAATATAACCTGACAAGGGGAACCCAGGGATCAAAGATCATGTATTTCAGCTGCAAATCCGAACGGAGAAGCAGAGGTGATCAGGGTGCATCATAAACCCAAAGCAAGGCTTAAAAAGCTTGTAATTGAATTTGATTTCGGACAGCTTGCGATAAAAGGAAAATCCTCGATGGGGAATATCCTGACAAGAAATCATGTCCAGAAGATTGCTCTGAAGGAGAAAGGATTGTCGACCCTTGGCGGACGGAAGATCTGGTTCGATGATGCGGTATTCAGGCTTAATGTGGATGGACGGGGTGTATTCCTCGGGGAATTCAGCGCAGACGATAAAATTCTTGTCGTTACCAAAAACGGATATTTCAGGATCACTGGATTTGATCTTTCAAACCATTTTGAAGACAACATACTCATAATTGAAAAATATCGGACAGGCAAAGTTTACTCAGTCATTTATTGGGATGCTGAACAGAAGTTTTATTATGTAAAGAGATTTATTGCGGAAGAATCTGAAAAGCCTCTTTGCTTTATTAATGAAGATCCTGAATCGAAGCTTATAAGCATGACCGAAGTTGAATATCCAAGGTTCGAGATCCATTTTGGAGGCAAACATAAAACCCGCGAAAACGAGATCATCGAAGTGGCTGAATTTATTGGTGTAAAGAGTTACAAGGCCAAAGGGAAACGGCTCACCAGTTTTATGGTCGAGAATATCCAGGAGATTGAACCGATTGTCAGGAAAGAATCAGCCGCGCAAAGAGAGGAAGATGACGACGAAGAGCCTCAGCATCCAGATATTCATATTGATCCGGCACAGATGAAGCTTGAGCTGTAATGCACCAGGCCACCAAAATATTCCTTATAGGATTCATGGGAAGTGGAAAATCGACCACAGGGAAAAAACTCGCTTCGCACCTCAACTGGTCATTTATTGATCTTGATGAAAAGATAGAGCAGACGACAGGTATGGAAATCCGGGATATCTTTAGTGAAAAAGGGGAAGCTTTTTTTCGTAAGATAGAGTCGGATACATTGAAGGGAATGGCATCTGAATCAAATGTTGTGATTTCGACAGGAGGCGGCACTCCCTGCTTCGGCGACAATATGGACTTCATGCTGAGGACCGGACTTACGGTTTATCTCAGGATGACCCCGGCCAGGTTAAAAAGCCGCCTTGCAGGAACATCTGAACACCGGCCGTTATTAAAGGATATCGGTAAAAATGGATTGCAGGAATACATCACGGCGAAACTTGCAGAAAGGGAAAAATGGTACTCCAGGGCAGAAGTAATTGTCGATGGTTTTAAGACTGATTTTTCAGCTTTATACTCATTGGTTAAGAAATTGATTAAGGAGTGATTATTGATTTTAATTTCTTAATTTAGGATGTTTATTTAATACTGCCAGGTTTATGGGAAACAGGCCGTTTATCCTCCCCGTTCAGGAAAAGAAAGAATTGCCGGATTTGATTGAATGGGGAAATCTGAAAAGCAAATTTTCAGGAAAAATCCTATTCAGGTCAAAATTATATTATCTGGAAACTGGCGATTTATCGGCACTTGACATTATTAATAACAAATGGTTCTTTGAGGAGTTGTTTACATATTCAAAGACAAATCTTGATATTAATCTGTTTCCGGCCCTGAAAAAAATTGCAGGCTCGGCGAAGTTTGATGAAAGCATACGTCAGCATGCATCAGAAATTGAGGAAATAATAGAGGACCAGGTCCGGAATAAGAAAAAGCTGCCAAAAATCACTCCCGAAAGCGATGAGATTGAAAAAGCTGGAAATGCAAGGGAAATCCTGGCCGGTACACGGTATCCCCAGACAACAGAGATCCTGAGACTTCTGAGGGATAAATCGCCTGAAATTAAAAGACAGGCATTGTTTCTGATCGGGAAATTCAGAATGACCGACATGATCCAGGAAGTCTGCCTGTGTCTTAATTCGCCGGGATTGGAAGAGGATGCTTTCTCTGTTCTACGGAGTTTTGGCAATGCGGCCGGGAAGGATCTTGACAGATGCTACCTTACAAATGCAGGTAACCTGGCTACAAACAAAGCTATCCTCAGGCTTCTCGCAAAGACGCACCCTGCCGCAGATATGTCAATGCTCGTCGAGCGGTTATGGTCAAATTCAAGACAGATCAGGGAAATGGTGCTGAAGACTCTTATTGATTTGAAGTATACTCCAAATGAGAACGAAAAAGAGCACCTGAAAAAAAGTATTTTCGAAACGTTCGGCACACTTGCCTGGATTATTTCGGCCCTGGTTTGTCTTCAAAGCAATAATGATGCCCTTCTCTCTGTGGAAATGGAAAAGGAATATATCCGGTGGAAGGATTATCTCCTGAACCTTCTGGCACTTACTTTTGACAGGGCAATTCCAAAAGGAGGGACAACACCGGAAGCGAAAAAGGATGATTTAAGCAAGTCTATTCCTGAACTGGCTGACATTATATATGGCTACACTGCAAAACCAAAAACAGCTGATTTTACGGGCCCTGGATATTTTAACAAGAAACTGAAGAAACTCCAGCGTTATTTTTCCTGTGAAACACCTGGATATTTAACCCTGCTTGAAGACATCATAAACTGTGATTATAATCTTATCAGTGTCTGGACGAAAGCATGTACGATCAGGAATATCAACGCGATCGAAAATGAAGATCTGGGCGAGTCGGTAGTTGCCTTGCTGTTCAGCCCCGAAGAACTGCTTCGTGAAGAGGCCGCAAGACTGATTGCCCGGTCGGGCAGGGAACTCTACAAAACTGCCTCAGAGAGGATCCCCGAAAACACCCGGAAAAAGCTGGACAGAATTGTTGCAGGGGAAATTAACGAAAAAGAGCTTGTGTATGAGAAAGTGAAGTTCCTTTCTTCATGTTTCACAGGTATAAATGAGGATGAATTGCTCTTTCTGACTGAAAAAATGGCTTTTGCCAGAAATGATCAGAGAGGGATCTATTCGCAGCCATCCGATTCAATATTGTGGTCATTCTCAGATGAAAAAGCTGACCCGGAGGTTTTCATAAATCTTGAGGACAGCAATGACCTTAGCGGAGTAATAAAGGATATAAGGACCGGATGTTCTTTCTGTTATGTTTTGCCGCTGGGCTCTGTTAAGAGTTTTAATTTTCAAAATCCTGAAAGCTCTTTCGGAATTTTCAAATATATTGACAGTAAGGAGGAATAATTTCTAACTAAGTATGGTTTCAGGAAAGATAAAAGACGAAAAATTCAATCCTTTTCCCGGATTACGGCCATTTACGCCTGAAGAGAGCGAATTTTTCTTCGGACGTGAAGATGAAAGTTCAGAGATTGCCGGAAAGCTTATCCGAAACAGGTTTGTTGCTGTTACCGGAGCCTCCGGAAGCGGTAAATCATCGCTTATCCTTTGCGGATTACTGCCGAAGATCAGAGGTCTCTCTTCAAAAGAAACAGGGATCTGGCGGATCCTCACCATGAAGCCTGGCAATGATCCTTTTGGAAATCTGTCCGGTTCATTTGCTGAGAATATTCCGGATGCTGACAAAAAAAACAAGTCGAAGGATGAAATTTTAAAACTATTAAAGGAAAATCCCGATGGTATTGCTGAAGTCATTAAAAGACTTTCATCAGATATAAAAGGTAAAGTCCTTCTATTTATTGATCAGTTTGAGGAACTGTTCAGGTATGGATCGCCGGAGACAGGAATAGGTACAGGAACAGACACGGCAGGATTCATTGATCTTCTGACAAATGCAGTTACACGTAGCAATCCGGATTTTTACCTGGTTATCACATTAAGATCCGATCTGATTTCGGTTTGTGAACATTACAGAGGTTTCATAGAGCTTCTCAATAACAGTAACTTTCTTGTTTCGAGGATGAGCAGGGAGAATTTCAGGGAGGTTATTATTGGTCCGGTCAAAAATGCCGGTGCAGAAATAGATAATGATCTTGTTGAGCAGCTTATCGATGAGGTCGAGGACCGGACCGACCAGCTTCCTGTTCTGCAACATGCGTTGATGCGGACCTGGATACGGTGGAAGGAGCTGGATGAACCTGAAAGACCGATAGACTATACCGATTACAGTTCCATCGGAACAATGAAAGATGCCATCTCCCGTCATGCCGATGAGATCTATGAGAGACTCGATCAGAATGGTAAGAGGATCTGTGAGAAATTATTTAAAATAATTACAGGAAAAGGTTCCGATAACAAGGGTGTCCGTTACCCTTCAAATGTTAAAACCATAAGGTCGGTTGTCCCGTGTACAGGCGATGAGTTATATGAGGTGATTGAAGAATTTCGCAATCCTTCCATATCAGTTCTTACACCCCATTATTCGATCAGGCTTGATGATGATTCCATTATCGATCTTTCGCATGAAAGCCTGATACATCTTTGGGACCGCCTCAGGAAATGGATTGATGAAGAATCTTCATCCGTGCAGATGTACCTGCGGCTCTCAGAAGTTTCGGCCTTATACCAGCAGGGGAAAACGGGACTTCTTAAACAACCTGATCTTCAGCTTGCTATCAACTGGCGTGAGCAGAATAAGCCGACTCTCTGGTGGGCTCAGAAGTACAACCCGGCATATGAAAGAGCAATGGTCTATCTCAGGACCAGTGAAAAGGAGTATCTCGAATCGGAAGAAAGAAAGGCAAGACATCACAAATGGAGATTACATAAAATAAAAATAATTTCCTCTATTCTTGGTGGAGTGGCAATCGTGGCGGCACTGACAATGGTTGCTGCCTTCATTTCGAAATTCTCAGCCGATAGCCGCCGGAAAATTGCTGAAAAACAGAAAGATGAAATTATAGTACAGAAAACTGTCGCAGAACAATATGCGGCTGTTGCACTGAAACGATCAGTTGAATCAGATTCAAGTGCAATTGCTGCTTCGCGCAGGGAGCAAATGGAAAGAATTCTCAGAAGAAATGCTGAAAATCAGATTATTTCAGCACAGCAGGATATAGAAGAAGCCCGCAGAGAATCGGAATCCGCAATACAGGCAAGCCTGCTGGCAATGATGAATGCTGATTCAGCTATCAGACTGAAAAATGAAATACAGAGACTGAGAATGATATCTGTGGCCAAATCAATGTCCCTCAGGTCTCTCAATCTGCCAGAGCAAAATGACCTTCAGGCTCTTCTTGCCTATCAGGCTTATCTGTTCAATAAAAAGAACAAGGGAAGCAGAAATGATGCTGATATTTATATGGGACTTTATAATATAGCAAAACAGAAGGGAAGCAGTAGATGTAAAAACTTTTGCAGGTTTCGAAAGCCCTGTGAAAAGCATTGCTTTCATACCCGGCAAAAATGAGTTTTTTACATCTGATTCAGAAGGAAAGGTTCTCAGATGGGACATTGATGATAAAGAACAGAGCTTCAGGATAGTATATTCGGATTCTGAGGTGATAGATGTACTGGCGGTCAGCCCGAAAGCCGACTGGCTGGCTTGCGGCGGAGCGGACAATTCCATTAAGATGATCCCGCTCGCGGGAGGCAACCCGGGTTATGAGCTTAAAGGACATTCGGGGAAGATCAAATCACTGATCTTTTCATACGACGGCAATTTCCTGTACTCGGCAGCTCTTGACGGCAAAGTGCTGAAATGGGATCTCACGGCAAGAACATCAACTGACCTGGCAACCGGGACGATGCAGATCACCTCAATAGATCTTTCAGTAAACAACAAGTTCATTGCAGGTATCAGCGATCAGGGGAAAGCAATGGTGTGGAATCCTGAGCAAAATACTGAAAAGTTCACGATCGGATCTGCCGGGAAAAAAATTAGAAGCATCAGGTTCAAACCTGATGAGGAACGTATAGCTGTGGGGTACGACGACGGGATGATCGAATTATGGGATATTGTCCTGCAGAAAAAGATATCGGAATTCAAGGCTCATTCAGGGGAAGTAAACGATATCCGGTTTAACGGCAGGTTTGAACAGATGGCAACTGCCGGGAATGACGGAACCCTGAAGCTTTGGGATACCGGCGACCTAATAAGTCCCCCTGTGAGTTTCAATGATAATGAAGGTCTGGTTATTGCATTTGAATTCAGCTCAGACGGTGAAATGATACTGACAGGCAGTGTCGGGAACAAGCCTAAGCTTACTGCACGTCCAGCCTATGCCGATTCATTTGCCATTGACGGATGCTCATATGTAACCCGCAATTTCACTCCTGATGAATGGCTGGCATATGTAGGCAAGGATATAAGCTATGAAAAGACCTGCCCCGGAGCTGATTATCAAAATAAAGATCAGGGAAATAAGATAAAAATCTCTTTGGGCTAAAGCCCGGTACCTTGTTGTTGTCTCAGGGGCTGTTGAAAAAGGTACATTTACCCCCAACCCCCAGGGCTAATCGATCTAAGTCCCCCTTGGATACTTCGGGAAAGGGGAGAGGAGGACTTTTTCAACCCCAATTGATCTGAAGGACAAGTTATTCTTCGGAAAAGGGGAATTATGGTTTTGATTTACCGTCGGTTTACCACTAAAATAATTCCTTTACCGGGATTTAGTGGTAAATTATTTTCCTTAATTCAATTACCAAAATTTAACTATTTTTGACCGCTGGTTTGACCAGCTTGAAACCTGTTGCTCACTGAACAAGGGCTTGGTAATATATGTTTAATGACAATAGGAATTATCCAAATATGAAAAACAAAAAAACACTGTTAATGATACTCGACGGCTGGGGGATCGGTGACGGATCAGTTGCGGACGTTATAAGCCGTGTTCCGACACCGAACCTTACATCCTTTAAAAAAAACTATCCTAACTCAAGGCTTCATGCATCGGGCGAAGATGTTGGGCTGCCTGACGGACAGATGGGAAACTCGGAAGTCGGACATCTGAATATAGGAGCTGGCCGTATTATCTATCAGGACCTGGTCAAAATAAATATGGAATGCAAAACCGGCGATATTAAGAAGAATGGTGTTCTTACGGAAGCATTTTCCTATGCCCGTGATAATGACAAGCAGGTCCATTTCTTCGGACTGCTTTCCGACGGAGGAGTTCATTCGCTCGATAAACATCTCTATGCGTTGTGCGATATGACCGGAGACTACGGAATTAAGAATGTTTTTGTACACGGATTCGGGGATGGGCGTGATACTGATCCCAGGAGCGGGAAAGGATACATGAAGGATCTGCTTGAACATCTGAAGAAATCTAACGGAAAGGTTGCCTCCTTTGTGGGAAGATATTATGCCATGGACCGCGATAAACGCTGGGAAAGGATAAAGGAAGCATATGACCTTATTGTGGAAGGAAAGGGAGTTCCTGCGACTGATATACTGGATGCAATGCAGAAATCATATGATGACGGAGTTACGGATGAATTCATGAAACCGGTAGTGGTGGTGGACGGAAAAGGTGAAGCGATAGGGAAGCTTAATGCCGGCGATGTGGTAGTATTTTTCAACTTCAGGAACGACAGGGCCAAGGAGCTGACAATAGCACTTACGCAGAAGGATCTGCCGGAATTCGGCATGAAAACCATGCCTCTGCACTATTGTACCATGACACCTTATGATGCCACCTTCAGGGGACTCCATATTATTTATCCGAAAGAAAACGCCGACAATACAATTGGTGAGGTACTTGCAAATGCAGGAAAGACACAGCTCAGGATTGCTGAGACCGAAAAATATGCACATGTCACATTTTTCTTTTCCGGAGGCCGTGAAGAAATATTTAAAAATGAAGAGAGGATACTGATACCTTCTCCCAGGGTGCCGACTTACGATCTTCAGCCTGAAATGAGCGCCTACGGTGTAAAGGATGCCGTGATAAAGGCCATTAACTCGGAAAAGTATGATTTTATATGTCTGAACTTTGCAAACGGTGATATGGTTGGTCACACCGGGGTTTATGAAGCCATAGAAAAAGCTGTTGCAACTGTTGATGAATGTGCCGGAGCGGTAGCAAATGCAGCTAAGGACAAGGGATATGATATTCTTATTATGTCAGATCACGGAAATGCGGATAAGGCGCTTAATGAAGATGGAACGCCAAATACGGCACACTCCCTCAATCCGGTTCCAAGTATACTTATAAGCGATGATTACAGTTCGATCAAAGAGGGGATACTTGCCGATGTCGCACCTACTTTGCTTACAATCATGGGAATTCCGATTCCGAAAGAAATGACTGGTAAAATCTTAGTTTAGCCCCCAACCCCCTAAAGGGGGCTTTAGAATTGCCGGCTTTCAACAGCCCTCCTTCAGGGGGGATGGGGGGCAAAAAATAAGAGAGATCAGGAGGAAAGTAAACCATGCTCAGAATCGGCGACACCATATTCAGCCTCGATATTCTTGAAAAGAAATTCAAATGCGACCTGCCACGCTGTCTCGGCAACTGTTGCCGTTATGGCGATTCAGGGGCACCTTTATTAAAAGAAGAAGTCGACATTCTCGATAAAATATGGCCCGATGTCAAACCTTACCTCCGGCCTGAAGGGATCAGAGCAATTGAAAATGAAGGAACCAGCACCATCGATTTTGAGAATGACCGTGTAACACCGCTTATAGGGAATGAAGAGTGTGCCTATGCTTTACTGAAGGATAATATCTTTATATGCGCGATAGAGAAAGCCTGGGCAGATGGAAAAATATCATTTCAAAAGCCGGTCTCATGCCATTTATTCCCGGCAAGGATAAAACAGTTTTCCGGTTTCAGGGCAGTTAATTACCAGGAGCTTTCGATCTGTCATCCTGCTGTTGAATGCGGACATTCAGAAGGTGTTTATGTATATGAATTTTTAAAGGCTCCGTTAATCAGAGCTCTTGGTGAGGAGATTTATAATGATCTGTGCATTGCGGCTACTGAATTGAGAAAAAATCATATACGATAAGAATTTTAATTTTGTATTTACCCCCATCCCATACTGCCTTCCCCCACGGGGGAAGGAGCATGCCAGCTTTTCCCCCTTGGGGGAAACGGGAAAGGGGGTATATACAAAAAATAAGCGAGATCTGATTTTATTATATATTTACCCCCATCCCAAACCTTCCCCCACGGGGGAAGGAGCATGCCAGCTTTTCCCCTTGGGGGAAACGGGAAAGGGGGTATATACAAAAAAATAAGCGAGATCTGATTTTATTATATATTTACCCCCATCCTCCCGTAAACACTTCCCCCAGGGGGAAGGAGCTTGTTAGCTTTTACCTTTGGGAACAATGGAGAAACGAGGTAAAAATTCTAAAAGCCAAAAAGACTTTTTCAACAACCTCATGATTCTTACATTTTAAGTATAAACCGGACAAACTATAATGAGCAAATACTCATTATTATAGAAAAAAAACCATTTTTTTTGTTTTTTTTAAAAAACCAGTATCTTTGGCAGGTTAAATACAAACCTAAAACTATTTCTTATGAAGAAACTATTGCTGTTGATTGTTTTGTTTGTGTATGTGGGTAGTCTAACCCTATTGGCACAAACAAAAGTCATTACTGGTACAGTTACTTCTTCTGTAGAGGGGGAAGGACCTATCCCAGGTGTAACTGTTCAGGTAAAGGGTACTACAATTGGTACCGTTACCGATGTTAACGGAAAATACACCCTGTCTGTACCTGAAAGTGCAACAACTCTTATTTTCACCTATATCGGGATGAAAAAGCAGGAAGTTGCAATTGGGGGACGTTCAGAAATTAATGGTGTGATGGAGTCGGACATCCTTGGACTGGATGAGGTTGTCGTTACAGCCCTGGGTATATCAAGGGAGAAAAAAGCTCTTGGTTATGCGGTCCAGGACCTGGGCGGTGAAAGCCTCGAGAAGACAAAAGTATCAAACATTGTTAACGCTTTCCAGGGCAAGCTGTCAGGTGTACAGATCTCCAATACCGATGGTGGCGTTGCTTCGGGTGTCAGGATACTAATCAGGGGTGTGAACTCACTCTCGGCAAGTGGCAATACTCAGCCACTCTTTGTCGTTGATGGCGTGCCTATCAGTAACGCAACATCTGATGCAGGATCATACGGCGGAATGGACTATGGCAACATGGCAAGTGATATCAATCCTTCAGACGTTGAGAACATCAGTGTTCTGAAAGGCGCCAGCGCAGCCGCACTGTACGGTTCAAGAGCTGTTAACGGTGTTGTGCTTATAACTACAAAGTCAGGTAAATCACGTCTGGGCCAACCTGGTCTGGGTGTAACCATTGAAGAAAACATCATGTGGGAAGATCCTCTTGTACTTCCTAAATTCCAGAATCTTTATGGTCAGGGAGCCGGGGGAGAATTTGAATATGTTGACGGCCTGGGAGGTGGACTGAATGATGGTGTTGATGAGAGCTGGGGTCCGCGTCTCGACGGTAGATTAATTCCTCAGTTTGACAGCCCTTATGATCCTGAAACCGATGTCAGGACACCAACTCCCTGGATCGCACATCCTGATAACATTAAGAGTTACTTTGAGACAGGAATGAAACGGACCACTAACTTTGCCATTTCAGGAGCAAAGCAGGGTGCAAGCTTCCGCCTGTCATTATCAAATCAGAAAATCACAGGGATACTTCCAAATACAGACCTCAGGAAAAATACCGTTCAGTTAAATGGTGATATAAATGTCACCAGCAAGATCACTGTTGGAGGTTCGGCAACATATATCAGCAACAAGAGTGATAACATAGCAGAAAACGGTTATAACGCCGGCAATCCAATGCAGTCTCTTATGCAGTGGTTCGGCCGCCAGGTTGATATGAAAGTTCTTAAAGAGAAATGGGATGAACTTGATCCTAAAACAGGACTACCTTTCAACTGGAACCATAACTATCATGATAACCCCTACTGGAGCATGCACAATAGCACAAACTCAAGGAACAGGGACAGGATGATAGGTAATGTTAATCTTGGATGGAAACTCACTAACTGGATGACATTCAGGACTACGGTCGGAACTGACTGGTCAGTAGAAGATATAACCCAGATAACAGCTAAAGGCGATATGGGAGCCGGAGATCCTGAAGGAGGTTTTACCACTTACTCAAACCGCAGGCAGGAGGTGAATGCCAATGCCAGGTTGGAGTTCGTTAAATCGTTCGGTGACTTTGGTTTTAACGGTGCTTTAGGTACTGAGTATAACCATTTTGACTATCTGTACCGTTCAACAAGCGTTCCAGACCTTATCGTTCCTGATCTCTATTCGGTAAGTAATGCTGCAGCTGCAGCTACGACAGGATTGAGCGAATCACATACCGAATTGCAGAGCGTTTTCGGAACAGCAAACTTCAGCTATAAGAACTGGTTATTCCTTGACTTAACAGGAAGAAATGACTGGTCATCCACCTTACCTATTGAAAATAACTCCTATTTCTATCCTTCGGCTTCACTCTCTTTCATACTTACCGATGCATTTGGCATCAAGTCGAATGCTCTTTCTTTCATGAAGCTGAGAGGAAGTTATGCTGAAGTGGGAGGCACAGCCGGAGCTTATGCCCTGCAGGGTGTATACAGCGCAGGTCAGCCTTATAATGGTAATCCCGTCACTGGGTTATACCGGTACTATACCTCCTCTGGGACTGAAACCTCAGAGAAAGCAATCAAAGGAGGTTGGTATTGAGATGAGATTCTTTAATAACAGGCTGTCTTTGGATGCTGCCTTTTACAGAGAAAACACAAAGAACCAGATCATGAACATCGCAGTATCCCGTACTTCAGGTTTCAGCTCACAGACGATCAATGCCGGAAACCTCCAGAACCAGGGTATTGAAATACAACTGGGAGCTACTCCGGTACAGACCCAAAACTTCTCATGGGATATGACCCTTAACTGGTCAACCAACGAAAACAAAGTTGTTGAACTGTATGGCGACATGAAATACCTTTACCTCTATGACGCCAGCTGGGGTGCCTATGTCTACGCAATACCCGGCCAGGAATATGGTACGTTATGGGGTTACGCAGTGGTGCGTGAACATGCAACTCCTGTCTACTATGACAAGGAGAAGACACAGCTTTCACACTATGCCTATTCAGGAAGACCTGTTGTCACAACAACCGGAAGATACAGACGCTCAGGTGCAAGAACAGATCTCGGTAATATCTACCCCGATTGGTTCGGTGGAGTCAATAACTCACTTACCTATAAAAACTTCAACCTCAGTTTCCTGGTTGACTTCAGGAAAGGCGGTCTTATTAACTCTATTACTCATATGTTTGGGATGTACACAGGGATACTTGAAGCTACCGCAGCTACAAATGCCAATGGTAAGAACGTCAGAGATGATGTTGATGCTGGTGGTGGTGTGCTGATAGAAGATGCAGTGTATGGGAGAGTAGCTTCAGACGGTACAATTGTTTTCACCGATGCAGCAGGCAATGATGTTACAACACCGGTTGAGAGTACAACTTATGCAGATGCTAATACCTATGGTTACGATTATTATGCCAAGACTGAACTGAATACATTCGACGGAAGCTTTATCAAACTTCGCGAAGTATCCATGGGTTATTCATTTAACAATGTCTCTTTCCTGCAGAAGGCTGGTATTAAAAACCTGAATCTGTCACTTGTAGGACGGAATTTGTGGATCATCCATAAGAATATTCCTGATCTTGATCCTGAAGTTGCTAATAGCGCCGGTAATACATCTGTTGGTGCAGAAAACAACGCTATCCCTTCTACCAGATCTTATGGCTTCAATATCAAGCTTGATTTCTAACCTTAATACTATGATGATTATGAAATACTTAATAAAAACACAAAAATTAATACTGGGATTGTGCGTTGCCGTAGGTCTTTTTTCATCCTGCACAAAGGATTTTGAGGAGATTAATAAGAATCCAAACAACCCGGTGGATGTTCCTGCTATAAATATTTTTACCAATGCAGAATATAACGCAATCAGCCGTCAGCTTGGAGGTTGGATGCAGCATACTTATCTTGGTGTATGGTGCCAGCAATGGTGCAAAGTAGAGTACATTGATGAGGATAGATACATGCCACGTGACATGTCAGGATATTTTGAAGGACCTTATACCAGTGAACTAAAGAACCTGGTAATTGTGATCAATAAGGCAACTGAATCAGAAGATGACAAGCTTGCCGGTGCTGCCAAGGTCCTGAAAGCATGGAGTTATCTGTACCTGACAGATGTATGGGGTGATGTGCCTTACAGTGAAGCTCTGCAGGGTTTAATTGTTGACGGAATAATGACTCCGAAGTATGATTCACAGGAGAGCATCTATACTGACCTGCTGGCCGAACTGGAGGAAGCTAATGTCCTGCTTTCGGGAACTTCCGTAAACTTCGGATCTGGCGATATTCTTTACGGCGGCGATCCTGTACTCTGGAGAAAATTCGCAAACTCACTTAAGCTGAGGATACTGAACCGTGCTGCAGGGACACCATGGACATTTACTTATAATATGGCGGGAACACAGCCGGATGTCACAACAACAGCAGGCGCTGCTGCACTGTCCGGAGCCGATGCTCAGATAGCTACTATTCTTTCTAATCCGACTCAATATCCGATCTTTACGTCCAATGCTGACAATGCAGAACTGGTGTACCCCGGAATTCCTTACAGAAACCCAATCTATGATGCTCTTTTCTCAAGAAAAGACCAGGCTATCTCCGAGACTATAATTGACTGGCTAAAGGCAAGAGTTGATCCGAGACTTCATATCTATGCCGCACCAACTATTAATTCAGTTGATGCAGGAGTACTCGAATATGTAGGTTTCCAGAACGGAAGAGGTATTACCGCAGCTATTAAACCGACAATTTCGCAACTTGGAACAGCAATCGCTTTCTCGGAAAGTGCAACGTCCAAAGTAATGACCTACGATGAAGTTCAATTTATAATAGCTGAGCATCATCTGCGAGGAGGCCGCGACGGTCAGGCAAAAACTGCTTATGAGGAAGGTATCACCGCTTCGATGGAAAGATGGGATTGTATAGACGGTAGTAACGTTTATCCTTCATGGGGTTACTCCAATGATGTTACTGTGGGTACAACTCCTTATCCTGTAAACTATGCAACGTATCTTGCTCACCCACTTGTTTATGGGGTGGTACTGATGCCGAGAAATTCCAGAAGATATGTGAACAGAAATGGGCTGCGATATTTGGCCAGGGCATTGAAGCTTACAACGAGGTCAGAAGGACCGGTTTCCCGGCAAGGATCTTTGAATATGAGCTTGAAGGAGCTTATTATCCAAACCTCGGACTTCCGGTCAGGGTACAGTATGCTTTGAGCGAGCAGACATATAATACTGATAACCTTGCTGCTGCAATGTCCACTCAAAAAATTGAGCAGATAAATGAAGGTATGTTCAGTACAAATGGAATTGAAAGCCAGATGTGGTGGCATACCAGAAAAAATCCAATACCTGTTGAAACTGATGTTAAATAGGAATTGATAACTAAAATGTTATTATCAGAAGAGAGCTTTAACAGGCTCTCTTCTCTTTTTAATAATATTCTCGTAACTTTGACTGTAATCTAAATGCCAGGAGTATGAAAAGAATGATCTTATTTACAGGAATATTAATAATGACTTTATTCATTTCAGTCATATTTGGACAGGATGAGTGTAATGTGCTTTTGTCAAGGATTGGTGTTACCTACACCGGATCGTGCAAAAAGGGTCTCGCTGATGGCCTGGGCGAAGCAATCGGAATTGATCATTATAAAGGTGAATTTAAAAAAGGATATCCGGATGGCCAGGGAACTTATAAATGGCAAACCGGTGAGACTTACGTTGGCGAATGGACAAAAGGCCTCAGAAATGGCCAGGGTAAATATACTTTTAAGTATAAAGACAGGGATTCAACCCTGGCCGGAAGGTGGAAAGATGATAAATACATTGGTGCAGAAGCTATACCTCCTTATGTTATTGAATATAGAAACGGTATCGGCAGGATATCATGTATGAGAGTTGGCGACAGGCCTTATGTCAGATTTGCATTTTCGAGAAGCGGTGTTAGCGGTCTCCTGATGCAGGCAAGTTCAGGATCAGAAACTATGACTGACTCCTTTACCGGATATGAACAGGCTGAATTCCCGTTTAAGAGCATAATTAAATTCAGTGCTCCAAATGCGTGGATGACAGCAATGATTTACTGCGAACTGAGGCTGACTATTAATCAACCCGGTGCCTGGGTGATTACGATGTCGTTCTAAATATAAGAGGCGTTGCATGCAACGCCTCTACTAATTTACCCTTGCCCAAATTTCAGGAATCTTCACCCTCTTTTCTTTGTTATTTCGTTACAATAATTACCCAGACTGATAACGTCTTCACGGGACCTGATGCTTATATGTTCTTTCTTAATAAACGCTTTAAGCTCAGTTTGGTATTCAGGGAATATTTTAAGAAATTGTTTTTCGGTACTGAATTTTTCAAACTTATCATTCTTTCTTATCCAGAACACAGATGCAGGTGTAATCTCAATATTTGGAGGCAGATCTATATTTACAACATCGCCAAACGTCTCACGGATGATATCTAGAAGTTCAAACCTCTGGTATTGTGTAGCCCCAACAGATCGGGACTTCGCCCCATATCCGACATCAGATCCCATAGGAGTAAGGTTACTTCTGTTCTGAAGAAAAAATGTGACCGGTCCGGTTGAAAGGATCTCATAAAACGCATTTTCTACAGGAACAAATACTCTGTTTTCCAAATGAATACTATCTATGAGTTTAGGATCTTTCGAATACCTGTATATCCCATCCAGCTCGGTAATCATTCTTTCTTCTACCATATTGTAATTCAATAAGGTAGTAAAATTATTCCCATCTTTCATTATAACACGCCCTTCTTTAAATGAGGGGAATAAAAAATGAGGTATTGGATTACCCTTGTTGTCCTGACCCGATAAACCAAATGAGAGGGGGACAATGAACAGAGTTAACAAAATGGTTTTTAAAGAACTGAGATTTGATTTCATTTTAGCTTAGTTAATAAATTATATGAATTTCGGGATGTTGTATAAATGATCATATTGCAGCAAATTATATGCCATGAATCCAATCAGATTTTTTGAATCATTTCTTAATGAATCCTCCTGCAGGTTCGAAGGTAAGTAATTTAAAAATTAATGAAAAGTCATTTGATGAAAATATGGCGTCTACGACAATTGTCAAACTCACAATTATTCAATTTTCAGGTTTACCAGCTCCAGCCTGGTGGCCGTTACCCTCAGGACCCTGAAGACAAAATTCCTGATCCTAATAGTTTCATTGCAGACCGGAATGCTTCCGTGATAATAGAGGATCATTCCGGCAAGAGTTTCATAATCACCTTCTTCCGGCATATCAAAGTTGTACTTTTCATTCAGGTAATCAATTTCCAGCCGGCCTGAGAAAACATACTCTTTATCGCTTATCGTTTTTTCAGTAAGCTCATTGATGTCATGTTCATCCTCAATATCCCCGACAATCTCCTCCAGCACATCTTCTATGGTAACCATGCCTGATGTGCCTCCAAATTCGTCAACCACCAAAGCGACGTTTTTCTTTTCATCAAAGAATAGTTTAAGAAGCTTATTGGCAGCCATGGTTTCGGGAACAATCGCAAGTTTTCTCACACACGACATTATATCAGGGGGATCCTTAAAAATGTCCTTAAGCTCAAAGTAACCTGTAATATTATCAATTGAGTGCTGATAAACCAGTATCCTTGAATGGCCGGTTTCGATAAATCTTTCCTTAAGTTCAGCCACACTGCTTTTACTTTCAATGGCATCAATTTCTGTCCGGGGAACCATGCATTCCCTTAGTTTGACATTGGAAAAATCGAGTGCATTCTGAAAGATCCTTATATTATGCGGATAAGATTCTGCTTCTTCGTTGGCAGACTTGTTCAGATTCACAAAATGATCAATGTCAACTTTGCTGAAAACCAGGTTTTCCTGCTCTTTTTCTTTGCTCCTTATTCCGAAAAATATCCTTATGAACAGATTTGATGCTGCAAGAGTCAGCTTGCTTACAGGATAAAAAAGATAGAAAAAAAACATTGCCGGAAGACTCAGCAGTTTCAGAAAGAAATTTGGAGAGATTTTAAAAACAGTTTTTGGAAGGAATTCGGCCACAAGAAGAATGATGGCTGTTGAAATCACGGTGTTTAGAATGAGAACTGCAAGATCTGATCCGATCAGGGGTGTAAGGACAGGCCCCAGGAGCCTGGAAAAGAAAAGACCATAAACAACAATGGCCACATTGTTTCCGATGAGCATGGTCGCGATATACTGCCCCGGATTATTATTGAATATCCTTATAAACTGTGAACCGGATACCCCCTGTTTCCTGTCAAGTTCGATCCTGAGCTTATTTGCTGTAATAAATGCTATCTCCATCCCTGAAAAAAAGGCAGAGAAGATTATTGCAATAAATATGACCAGGATCCCATCCATGTTTCAAAAATAGTTCTTTTTTCAGTGGTTATATTGAAAACATGCAATGAATAGCGGGATTGTTTAAAAGCCATTCTTTGTTTTTACCCCTAAATCCTGCCTGACAGGCCCAGGGGACTTTAAAACATTCTATTACATATATATGTTTGTTTACTCACATTTTGTGAAAGATTCTCGAATGTTTGGCCTCTCCCCAAACCCCTCCGCCGGAGTGGGAGGGGCTTCAAAGACAGGAAATTAAGTCCCCCTCTCTTTCAGGAGAGGGGGATTACCTTCGGGGAGCTCAGTTCCGCTACGGAAGGTTAGGGGGTGAGGCCGATTGCATGAGAGGCCATCTTACTCCTCCTCATTAATATATATTGTTGCACTGAGGTTCTTTATCCGGCGCTTTGAAAGTCTCGGATCTGATTCCAGTCCATATCCCTGAATGATCTGGTCGGCGGTAGTTATTTTTACAAACCTGTCGGTGTAAATAATGTCTTTTTTCTGGTCCCAGAACAGTAATTCAGTTTCAAGTTTTTCACCGGCTTCGTTAATTGCCACCACGCTGTCCTTGAGTTCCCAGAGGTGCTTATTGTCGGTGTATTTTGCATATTTTGCAGTGACCGATGCTACGGGTTCTTCATTCCCGTCATGAAACATCACATTAATTCCTTCTTTGAATTCCGAGTATGGCTCATCTGTTTTATCATAGGTCTCCATCAAAGGAGTGGACAAGACCAGCTGTATACGTCCTGAATCGGTGTAAACAGTCCGGATATCTTTTCCTGCCTGAGAAGGCAGGGTCAGAATGTCAATTTTAGGGTAATTGCCTGCTTTCTTCTCGCACGAAATAACACTTAAAGCTACCACAATAAGAGCTGCTACGGCATTAAGGCTGTTTCGCATTGTATTCAAGGATGTGATTCAGACCGGTGAGCACCAGATCGGGCTGGTAATTTATCTTATGACTGATCCTGTCTTTCAGATATCCGCTGTCCCCTCCTGTCAGTATAACCATAAAATCGATGTTCTTTTCTTCAAACATGCGGATATTTTCATTTATTTCAAAGATCAGTCCGTCGGTAACTCCCGCAGTTATTGCTTCAAGTGTATTCTTACCGGGAGAATTATATTTTTCAAGAGTGGAACCGAGCGGCAGTTTACCGGTAAATCTGTGCAGTGCCCTGAATCTCATACTTAGCCCGGGTGAAATGGTTCCTCCTTTATAGGCTTTCCCAAACAGATAATCATAAGTGACGGTACTTCCTGCATCTATAATAAGAATATTTCTTCCGGGGTACAGGTGAAAAGCACCTGCAACAGCGGCGATCCGGTCGGTGCCAAGCGTTTCAGGAGTTTCATATTCATTTTTAAACGGTAGTCTTGTTTCGTGCGACAGGACATGTACATATTGTATCCCATGAGTTGCCAGATCAATGATAAAATCGGGCGTGTTTCTTACTGTGGAAACTATTGCTTTGTCAACCTTGTCAAAGTAGGTTGAAAATATTTCCTGAAGTCTGTCACAACTAAACAGTTTAGTCCTGAGAGAAGTAATTTTTTCATACCCGTCATATAATGCCATCTTGGTGGCTGTATTCCCAATGTCGAATATCAGGTTCATTTCATCTAATTCTAATACAAAGGTAAGAAAGGAGATTCAAGAATAAAAAATAAATTTCAGGAGATGTTGATAAAAAATCCGTGGCTCCAATCGGAATGACAGGTATTTTTAAATAGTGGGGAGAAGTGAGCTAAGAAGTTTGGAGTACTTAGGAAGTTGCGAAACGCTTCCTCCCCAGATGACCCTAAAACGACCTGTCATCCTGAACGGAGCGCCAGCGAAGTGAAGGATCTTTATCAATATCCACCAATTAAAAAGAAACTTGTCATAGCAGCGTCAGCGAGGAATCCCCTCGAATTCTTTGATTTTACGTAAAAGAGTTTAAGGGAAACTATCGGGAGAGAATGCTAATTCAATGTAATTACATTGTAATTACGTAATTTAAAATACCCTGTAGAATCTCAATTGCGGTATTAACAGTTTTTACTTCAGTAATGGTCAGACTCAGCTTTGATTCCTTTTGCCTTACAGACATTTGCTTCTGATGCCTGTTCACGTAATTCATTACTGAAACGAATAATGAGCTCCGGTAATAATCCGAGCCGGGATCAGAAATAAAGTAAGCTATGAGAAGATTGTTTTTCAGGAGGATTTTTTCTATGCCAAGCTTTACAGCGATCCATTTTATCCTGACAATGTCCAGAAGGGCCAGGGCAGGTTCAGGAATAGCTCCGAACCGGTCAACCAGTTTTCTTTCAAATGACAACAAGTGACTCGTCAGATGTTATCTCATTAAGCTCCTTGTATAATCTGATCCGTTCAGAGATATTTGAGATATACTCATCCGGAAACATTATTTCAAGATCAGTATCAATTTGAAAATCTGACACATAAACTTTCGCAATTTCTTCCTTTACATGCTTATCCTCTTCTTCCCCGGATACAGGGTTTGCCGGCACAGATTCTCTCAGTTCGATCATTGCTTCATTAAGGATCCTCTGATATGTTTCGAAACCGACATCAGCAATAAATCCGCTCTGTTCGCTTCCCAGAAGGTTTCCTGATCCGCGAATGTCAAGGTCCTGCATGGCGATATTAAAACCGCTGCCAAGCTCAGAGAACTCCTCAATAGCCTTAAGGCGCCGCCTGGCTTCGTGTGTCAGGTTGTCAAGAGGAGGAGCCAGCAGATAACAGAAAGCCTTTCTGTTCGATCGTCCCACACGGCCTCTTAGCTGATGAAGCTCAGAGAGGCCGAAATGATGGGCATCATTGACAAATATTGTATTTGCATTGGGAATATCGAGCCCCGATTCGATTATAGTTGTCGCGATAAGGACATCGTAATCGCCCTGGATAAAATCGAACATAACATTTTCGATATCCCTGCCATCCATTTTCCCATGTACAACAGCAGTTTTAACATGCGGGCAGATACGGCTGATCTTTGCCTGAAACTCCTTTATGTTTTCCACCCTGTTATGAATAAAAAATACCTGTCCGTTACGCGATACCTCATATTCAATCCCTTCCTTGATTATCTCTTCATTGAAACCATGAATTTCAGTGACGATAGGCATCCGGTTGGGAGGTGGAGTATTTATTATCGAAAGATCGCGGGCTCCCATCAGGGAGAACTGCAGTGTTCGCGGTATTGGAGTGGCGGTAAGAGTGAGGGTGTCTACATTTGCCTTCATTTTTTTGATCTTCTCTTTCACTGAAACCCCGAATCTTTGTTCTTCGTCGATGATCAGCAGGCCGAGATCTTTGAACTTAACATTCTGACCCACAAGCTTATGAGTGCCGATGATCACATCAATCTTCCCCTCGGCAAGCTGATTGAAGATCTTTTTCTGATCTGCCGGTTTCCTGTGGCGGCTGATGTAATCGACATTACACGGGAACTCTTTAAGTCTTGAAGTGAACGTTTTATAATGCTGCAGGGCAAGGATAGTTGTCGGGACAAGTATGGCTGTCTGTTTGCTGTCGGCAGCCGACTTAAATGCAGCTCTTACCGCTACTTCGGTTTTGCCGAATCCAACATCTCCGCATACAAGCCGGTCCATCGGATGATCAGCTTCCATATCTTCCTTTACTGCCAGCGTGGTACTTAGCTGATCAGGTGTGTCTTCATAAATGAAAGATGCTTCAAGTTCGCGCTGAAGATATGAATCGGGCGAAAATGAATAACCGGGCACTGACATCCTTTCTGCATAAAGACGGATAAGATCTTTAGCAATATCCTTAACTCTTTTCTTTGTACTTTGCTTCAGCTTCTGCCATGCTCCGGAACCGAGCTTGTAAATCTTTGGTTCTGAATTGTCCTTCCCTTTGTATTTTGAGATCCTGTGAAGTGAATGAATAGCTACATAAAGGATGTCATTATCTTTGTAAACCAGCTTTATGGCTTCCTGGATCTTACCGTTCACCTCAATCTTTTCAAGTCCTCCGAATTTGCCAATGCCATGATCTATATGGACAACATAATCCCCCGGATTAAGTCCTGTAAGCTCTTTTACAGAAATACTTTCCTTTCTTGAAAAATAGCCTCTTATTCTGAATTTATGATACCTGTCAAATATCTGGTGATCGGTGAATACCGAAATTCTCAGGTCATTATCTGTGAAACCGCTGTGAAGATTCAGCAACAAAGGATCAAAATGAGCCTCCGGATTTATTTCTGAAAAAATATCCCTGAGCCTGTCTATCTGCGACTGGCTCTCAGAAACAATAAATGTCTGATAGCCGTTAAGCTTATTTGACAGGAGCTTTTCGGAAAGAAGTTCAAAATTCTTATTGAAAACCGGCTGGGGTTCTGTATGGAATTTAAATTTTACTTCAGCTCCGAATATGCTTTGTTTTCCAAACTCAACAGTTCTGAATTTCTCACAATCCCCGATAAATCTGTTTCCCGTCATCACAAGCCTGGTTTTCCCTGTGATCTGTCCCGATTCTTCTCTCTGGGCAGTCTGTGACCAGATGTTATTGATTCTTTCCCTGATCAGTACCGGATCTTCTGTCCAGATGACCGCTGAAGGAGGCAGAAAGTCGAGTAAATGAATCATTTATCTCTTCGATGGAGATATCCTGGATATTTGGAATTATTGAAATCTGTTTTTGAATGCTTACCGAAAGCTGATCGTCCGGATTAAAAGTTCTTATAGTATCGACTTCATCACCGAAGAAATCGATTCGGTAAGGATAATCAGCAGAATATGAAAAGACATCAACTATGCTTCCCCTGATGGAATACTGTCCAGGTTCATAAACAAAATCGACACGTTCAAAATTGTACTCATGAAGCATCTCCTCAAGGAACTCAAGGGAGAGCTTGTCGCCCTTGCTGACCTGAAATGTATTCTTTTTCAGGTTCTTCCTGCTGATAACTTTTTCCATCACCGATTCGGGATAGGTAACGATCAGCCCCTTTCTTTTACCGGAGGCAAGAAAATTCAGAACCTCAGTACGAAGGACAATATTGGCAGGTTCAGTCTGTTCATACTGAACTGATCGTTTATAGGTTGACGGGAAAAAAAATACAGCTTCATCACCGGTGAGCGACACCAGGTCATTATAAAAATATGCAGCATCTTCTTTCTCAGGGATTATTGCAACATGTATCAGCTGAGTATTCTGAAAGACATGTGAAAGGATCAATGATTTTGAGGAACCGGACAATCCTTCAATACAACCTCTGGTAACCGGCTTATCAGCATTGATGACAGTAATAAGATCGTTCAGAACTATGTGATTGGAATAGAGTTTTGTTATGCCATTCTCCTTCATCAGCGGAAATAAAGCGTCAAATTTACTAAAATGAATCCTATAATTATATGCTTAACCTCCTGAACGTGATATATGGCATGGAAATGATAATTTTGGGCCAAATTAATACCAAATGATAGTATATAAATTCGGAGGCGCTTCGGTAAAGGATGCCGATGGGATCAGGAATCTTGAAAAAATAGTCTCGGAAGAAAAGGACAATCTGGTAATCGTTGTTTCTGCATTTGGAAAAACCACAAATGCACTCGAAAAAGTGCTCAAAGCCTGGATGTCGGGAGATGACAGGTATAAGGAGCTGCTCGATGATATTTACAGTTATCATCTTTCAGTAGCTGAGGAACTCTTCCCGTCAGGAAATTCCGCAAAAAGCAAAATAGATATTTCATTTGCAAAACTTGAAGAATATCTCAATACCTCAAAGAAAGCCGGATATGATTTTGAATATGACCAGGTTGTCTCCTGTGGCGAGATATGGTCAACAATAATTGTTGCGGAGTTCCTGAAAAACAAGGGCCTTAATGCAGAATGGATTGATATAAGGGGAAACCTGATAACTGACGACAGATTCCGTGATGCCGACATCCTATGGAGCGAAAGCACCGCCAGGATTCAAAGTGTTTTCAATTTCAGGGATACAGATATTTATGTAACACAGGGATTTATCGGAAGCACAATTGCAGGTCAGACCACAACGCTTGGAAGGGAAGGATCGGATTATACTGCTGCCTTACTGGCAAATATGCTTGATGCGGAAAAAGTTGTGGTATGGAAGGATGTCCCGGGCCTCTTAAATGCTGATCCCAAATGGCTCTCCGATGCAGTCAGGCTTGAAGAAGTATCATACCGTGAAGCTGTTGAAATGACATTCTCAGGGGCAAAAGTTATCCATCCCAAAACCATCAAACCGCTTCAAAATAAAAATATCTCCCTTCATGTGAAGTCATTTCTTGCACCCGGGGAGAAAGGTACAATCATAAAATCCGATACTGTTCTGAAACACGGACTTCCTGTTTTTATAAAGAAGGAAAATCAGATAATGATTTCCATACTGCCAAAGGATTTTTCATTTGCCATGGGTGAAAACCTGAGCCGGATCTTTTATCTCTTTATCCAGCATGGAATAAAGGTCAATCTTGTGGAAGCCAGTGCCATAAGCATTGATGTCTGCATCGATGATGACCGGATAAAGGTTGAATCTCTTATTGAAGACCTTAAGGCAGAATTCAGTGCAGCTTATAATGAGAATGTCGAGATGCTCTCGATCCGCCATTATACACCTGAGGCCATTGAACGGATTACCAAAGGACGGGAAATTCTGCTTGAGCAGAGGACAAGGAGTTCAGTGAGGTTTGTTGTAAGAGATAGGATTGCTTCATCCGCTGAAGATTACGGGGTCCTCGCAATGACCGTGCACTTATACTGGATTAGGATTACGGTCATTGCGAGTCCGACGAAGGAGGACGAAGCAATCCTTAACATTTGACAGTAAATCTATCTTTCAAACACCAGTTTCTGTCCCCTGTAATCTTCATTAAACACCCCGTCATCATAAACAACTGTACCATTTATAATAGTCTTAACCACTTTCGATCTGAAAGTTGTGCCTTCAAACGGTGACCATCCGCATTTATAAAGAATATTATCCTTTGAAACGGTCCATTGATCATCCGGGTTGACCAGGCAGAGATCAGCTTTATAACCTTCCCTTATAAATCCACCTCCCTTATATTGAATAGTATTGCAGGATTATGGCACATTTTTTCAACTATTTTCTCAGGCGAGATTGATTTCCTGTGCCAGAGTTCCAGCATTGCCACCAGTGAATGCTGAACAAGAGGTCCTCCTGAAGGAGCTTTGAAATAGCTGTTTTTTTTTTCTTCAATGGTATGAGGAGCATGATCTGTTGCAACAATATCAATCAGGTCATTGACAGTTCCATTGAGCAAGAGCCTCCCTGTCAAATCTTGTTTTAATTGCAGGATTCCATTTGATCAAGAGTGCCTTTTTCATCATACGATGTTTCATCAAACCACAAATGATGAACACATACCTCACCTGTTATCCTTTTTTGAGCAAGCGGCAGTTCGTTGCTGAAGAGCTTCATCTCATCAGCCGTCGAAAGATGAAGGATATGAATACGGGTATTATATTCTTTTGCAAGCTTTACTGCATATGATGAAGAGAGGAAACAAGCTTCACGGCTGCGGATCAGAGGATGCATATTTACAGGCACATCTTCCCCGTATTTTTTCCTGTAAATTTCACTGTTTCTTTTTATGACAGGTTCGATCTCACAATGACATGCAACCGGTATAGTGGCCTTTGAGAACAAGTCTCTCAGCGTTTTTTCATCATCGACAAGCATATTGCCTGTTGATGAACCCATAAACAGCTTTATGCCGCAAACCTCCGAAGGATCGGCCTTCAATACTTCATCGAGATTGGAGTTTGTGGCACCAATATAGAACGAATAATTTGCCAGGGAGTTTTCTGATCCAAGGCGGAATTTCTCATTCAGAAGGGCATTTGTAACTGTCTGAGGATTTGTGTTTGGCATATCCATAAAGGAGGTGATGCCTCCTGCAACAGCAGCACGCGATTCGGTGAAGATGTCTCCCTTATGGGTCAGTCCGGGTTCCCTGAAATGCACCTGGTCGTCAATTACTCCCGGGAATCAGAAGCAATCCTCTGCATCAATTATTTGTGTTTTATCAGGTACTGTGATCTGTCCGCGAGGCTTTATTGCCGAAATGAATTCATCCTTTATGAGCATTTCCCCCCTGAAGATCATGCCTTCATTTATTATAGTGGCATTCTTTATTAATATACTGCTCATATGTGCCATTTGTACACCCCTACTCCCCAGTGAGAACTCACTGAGCCGGGAGGGTGAATTTTTCCCTAGATCGTTTCATTCCTTCTGTACTTTATAAAAAGACTTCTTAGCTTCATTCTCAGGACACCCCAGAGCGCTTCGTTAAATATACCTCCTGTCATTTTTGAGGTTCCAAGTTTCCTGTCGGTGAAAATAATAGGTATCTCAACAATTTTATACCCGAGTTTCCATGCAGTGAATTTCATTTCGATCTGGAAACAGTATCCTCTTGATTTTATATGAGTCAGGTTTGATATTTTCAAGAACCTCTTTCTTATAGCATAGGAATCCGGCAGTTGAATCCATAATTTTCATTCCTGTCACCATCCTGACATAGATTGAGGCGAAATAAGACATCAGGACCCGTGAAAGGGGCCAGTTTACCACATTTACTCCGCTGATATATCTTGAACCGATTGCCACATCGGCGCCCTGGTCATTACATGCATTGTAAAGTCTTACCAGGTCAACGGGATCATGGGAAAAGTCAGCATCCATTTCATATATATAGGTATATCCCTTTTCCAGTGCCCATTTGAATCCTGTGATATAGGCAGTACCAAGGCCCAGTTTTCCCGGTCGTTCAATAAGATGAACATTCGGGATATGATGGCATAAGATTTTTAACTATTGCCGCCGGTTCCGTCGGGGGAATTATCATCGATAACCAGGATGTCGAATGAAACGGGGAGAGAAGAAATTGCTTTGATAAGCATCTCAATGTTTTCTTTCTCCTTATAGGTAGGTATGATTACTACATTCGACATTTGCAAATAAATATTTACGAAAATACATTTTTCAATTGACAGCATGGGTATCCGGCTATTTATTTATTGGTGCGGGGAAAAATTTTATTTTTTTCTTTGCAGGGAATTTTTGAAGCATTATCTTTGACGTCCCAAAAGTTGGAATAGCTGTTCTTTGAATATTGCAATGTGCAAATTATCGATAAGTAAGCAATAAATAGTCCCGTAGCTCAGTTGGTTAGAGCGCTACACTGATAATGTAGAGGTCCCCGGTTCAACTCCGGGCGGGACTACTTGGGGAATTAGCTCAGTTGGCCAGAGCACCTGCCTTGCACGCAGGGGGTCAAGGGTTCGACTCCCTTATTCTCCACAAACCAATTTGAAAATTGGTTAATTTGAGAATTTCGAAAATTCATTGGTTCATTTTCAAATCTTCAAATTTTCAAATTGGACAAGTTCTTTTTCATTAATGCAATAAGCTCATTTACAGAGCATAATGCAGAGTTATTTTCAAGCGGGAGAAATTATTTTAAAAATAAGTGGGAAATAATTTGCAGTTTAAAATGACAATTAATACATTTGCACCCGCTTTTAGACGAAGAGTTAATTGAAGGGTTGAAAGAGATAGGATTCCGGCTTCGGGAAGAAGGGGAAAACGATTAGAGAGAAAGCCGGAAAAAATATCTCATTTTTTTTGGACAGGCAGGGTAAAATTATTAACTTTGTCGTCCCAAAAGCAAAAGACCCTCCTTAGCCAAGGTTACGGAGGGCAAAAGTTCTTTGAAATTATGAAGTAGCAACCAGGCGAGATGCGACAATCTCGCTAAAAACTTGTTAGTATTTTGAATTGAGCGTAGGAAGATTGGTCTTCGAAAGAGACAAAAGAATAAATTTTTACAATGAAGAGTTTGATCCTGGCTCAGGATGAACGCTAGCGGGAGGCTTAACACATGCAAGTCGAGGGGCAGCACGAGGTAGCAATACTTTGGTGGCGACCGGCGCACGGGTGAGTAACGCGTATGCAACCTACCCTGTACAGGGGGATAACCCGGAGAAATTCGGATTAATACCCCATAATGATATTGAAAGGCATCTTTTAATATTTAAAGCTTCGGCGGTACGGGATGGGCATGCGTAACATTAGCTAGTTGGTAGGGTAACGGCCTACCAAGGCTACGATGTTTAGGGGTCCTGAGAGGGTGATCCCCCACACTGGTACTGAGACACGGACCAGACTCCTACGGGAGGCAGCAGTGAGGAATATTGGTCAATGGGCGCAAGCCTGAACCAGCCATCCCGCGTGCAGGAAGACGGCGCTATGCGTTGTAAACTGCTTTTCCAGGGGGATGAAATTGTCCCGACGTGTACGGGGCTTGACGGTACCCTGGGAATAAGCATCGGCTAACTCCGTGCCAGCAGCCGCGGTAATACGGAGGATGCAAGCGTTATCCGGATTTATTGGGTTTAAAGGGTGCGTAGGCGGATTAATAAGTCAGTGGTGAAAACCTGCAGCTTAACTGTAGACTTGCCATTGATACTGTTAGTCTTGAGTATGGTCAAGGTAGGCGGAATGTGTAATGTAGCGGTGAAATGCTTAGATATTACACAGAACACCGATTGCGAAGGCAGCTTACTGGGCCATTACTGACGCTGATGCACGAAAGCGTGGGGATCGAACAGGATTAGATACCCTGGTAGTCCACGCCGTAAACGATGATCACTCGCTGTTGGCGATACACAGTCAGCGGCTAAGCAAAAGCATTAAGTGATCCACCTGGGGAGTACGGCCGCAAGGCTGAAACTCAAAGGAATTGACGGGGGCCCGCACAAGCGGAGGAACATGTGGTTTAATTCGATGATACGCGAGGAACCTTACCTGGGCTTAAATGTAGAGTGCATGAGGTAGAAATACTTCTTTCCTTCGGGACTCTCTGCAAGGTGCTGCATGGTTGTCGTCAGCTCGTGCCGTGAGGTGTCGGGTTAAGTCCCATAACGAGCGCAACCCTTATCGTTAGTTGCCAGCGGGTAATGCCGGGAACTCTAACGAAACTGCCGGTGTAAACCGTGAGGAAGGTGGGGATGACGTCAAATCAGCACGGCCCTTATGTCCAGGGCTACACACGTGTTACAATGGCCGGTACAGAGGGCAGCTACCTGGTGACAGGATGCGAATCTCGAAAGCCGGTCTCAGTTCGGATCGGAGTCTGCAACTCGACTCCGTGAAGCTGGATTCGCTAGTAATCGCGCATCAGCCATGGCGCGGTGAATACGTTCCCGGGCCTTGTACACACCGCCCGTCAAGCCATGGAAGTTGGGGGTACCTGAAGTCCGTAACCGCAAGGAGCGGCCTAGGGTAAAACCAGTGACTGGGGCTAAGTCGTAACAAGGTAGCCGTACCGGAAGGTGCGGCTGGAACACCTCCTTTCTGGAGAAGATCGATCTGTGTTTCGCCTGGTAATACTTCATTTATAATATTTTGAGGGTTTGCCCTAATCTCGCCTGAAGTTGCTAGGTTAGCAAGTTGTTCTTTAACCGGAGCAACTCAGCACCCGGGAACCAGACAACTCATAAGGTTCTTTGACATATTGGCAACAAACAAAGAAAAATTAATAAGATTATACTCGAGAAAAGTAAATAAGGGCGCATGGTGAATGCCTTGGCTCTCAGAGGCGATGAAGGACGTGACAAGCTGCGATAAGCTGCGGGGAGGAGCAAATATCCATTATATCCGCAGATTTCCGAATGGGGCAACCCATCACGCTGAAGGCGTGACATCCTGAGCAATCGGGAAGCAAACCCGGAGAACTGAAACATCTTAGTACCCGGAGGAAAAGAAAACAAAATAGTGATTCCCTGAGTAGTGGCGATCGAAAGGGGAAAAGCCCAAACCGTAATTGTTTTGGCAATTATGGGGTTGAAGGACCTTAACATTTATTACAGATCAGAAGCGGAAGTTTTCTGGAAAGTTACACCATAGAAGGTGAAAGTCCTGTACGCGTAGAGATCTGTAATAATAGAGGTATCCTGAGTAGGTCGGGACACGAGAAATCCTGACTGAAACTGCCAGGACCATCTGGCAAGGCTAAATACTTCTGAGAGACCGATAGTGGACCAGTACCGTGAGGGAAAGGTGAAAAGCACCCCGAACAGGGGAGTGAAATAGTACCTGAAACCGTGCGCTTACAACCTGTCGGAGTCCCGCCACTTGTGACGGGATGACGGCGTGCCTTTTGCATAATGAGCCTACGAGTTACACTTTACTAGCAAGGTTAAGACTTAAAGAGTTGGAGCCGAAGCGAAAGCGAGTCTGAATAGGGCGTATAGTTAGTGGGGGTAGACGCGAAACTTTGTGATCTATCCTTGGTCAGGCTGAAGTTCCGGTAACACGGGATGGAGGGCCGAACTAGTTGACGTTGAAAAGTCTTTGGATGAACTGAGGATAGGGGTGAAAGGCTAATCAAACTGAGAAATAGCTCGTACTCCCCGAAATGCATTTAGGTGCAGCCTCGGTAGGAGTCTTGCAGAGGTAGAGCTACTGATAAGGCTAGAGGGCTTCACCGCCTATCAATCCTTGACAAACTCCGAATGCTGCAAGATGATCTCCGGGAGTGAGCCTGCGGGTGCTAAGGTCCGTGGACGAGAGGGAAAGAACCCAGATCATCAGCTAAGGTCCCGAAATATATGCTAAGTTGAATTAACGAAGTGCGACTGCTTAGACAGCTAGGATGTTGGCTTGGAAGCAGCCATTCATTTAAAGAGTGCGTAACAGCTCACTAGTCGAGCGGTTGTGCGTGGATAATAATCGGGCATAAGCATATTACCGAAGCTATGGACTACCTGACGTTACAGTCAGTGATTGGTAGGGGAGCATTCCAGTCGGCGTTGAAGGTGTGATCGTAAGGCATGACTGGAGCGTCTGGAAAAGAAGATGTAGGCATAAGTAACGATAATGCAGGTGAGAAACCTGCACACCGAAAGACTAAGGTTTCCTGATCAACGCTAATCGGATCAGGGTTAGTCGGGTCCTAAGGGTAAGCCGAGAGGCGATCTCGATGGACAACTGGTTAATATTCCAGTACCACCGTGTACTGCGAAGGGGAGACGGAGTAGTGAAAGATCCGCGTACTGACGGAATAGTACGTTAAAGGGTGTAGTTATATCACCTGGTTAATAGCTTGGTGATGACGAACCTGAGAGTACCATGAGCCTTCGGGCAAGTGGATAGTGATCCTAAACAGACTTCCAAGAAAAACCTCTAAGCATCAGGTATATGGTGCCCGTACCACAAACCGACACAGGTAGTCGAGGAGAGAATCCTAAGGTGCTCGAGTGATCCGTGGCTAAGGAACTAGGCAAATTAGACCTGTAACTTTGGGAAAAAGGTCTCCCGTCAGTGATGACGGGACGCAGATAAATGGCCCAGGCGACTGTTTAGCAAAAACACATGGCTTTGCGAAATCGAAAGATGAGGTATAAGGCCTGACACCTGCCCGGTGCCGGAAGGTTAAGAGGGGGGGTTATCCGTCAGCAATGGGGAGAAGCTCTGAATTGAAGCCCCGGTAAACGGCGGCCGTAACTATAACGGTCCTAAGGTAGCGAAATTCCTTGTCGGGTAAGTTCCGACCTGCACGAATGGTGTAACGATCTGGGCACTGTCTCAGCCACGAGCTCGGTGAAATTGTAGTTCCGGTGAAGATGCCGGATACCCGCAACGGGACGGAAAGACCCCGTGAACCTTTACTATAGCTTAACATTGATTTTGGGTAAGTAATGTGTAGGATAGGTCGGAGACTGTGAACCGGTTTCGCCAGGAATCGGGGAGTCAACCTTGAAATACGACCCTTTATTTATCTGGAACCTAACTCCCGCTCTAAGTGGGAAGACATTGTTTGGTGGGTAGTTTGACTGGGGTGGTCGCCTCCAAAAGAGTAACGGAGGCTCCTAAAGGTGCCCTCAGCACGATTGGTAACCGTGCGCAGAGTGCAATGGCATAAGGGCGCTTGACTGTGAGACTGACAAGTCGATCAGGTACGAAAGTAGAGCATAGTGATCCGGTGGTTCCGTATGGAAGGGCCATCGCTCAAAGGATAAAAGGTACTCCGGGGATAACAGGCTGATCGCCGCCAAGAGCTCATATCGACGCGGCGGTTTGGCACCTCGATGTCGGCTCGTCACATCCTGGGGCTGGAGAAGGTCCCAAGGGTTCGGCTGTTCGCCGATTAAAGTGGCACGCGAGCTGGGTTCAGAACGTCGTGAGACAGTTCGGTCCCTATCTGTTGTGGGCGTAGGAGATTTGAGAGAACCTGACACTAGTACGAGAGGACCGTGTTGGACAGACCTCTAGTGTACCTGTTGTGGCGCCAGCTGCATCGCAGGGTAGCTATGTTTGGAAGAGATAAGCACTGAAAGCATCTAAGTACGAAGCTCGTCTCAAGATGAGATCTCCCTTAAGGGTCGTTGAAGACTACGACGTTGATAGGCTGCAGGTGTAAAGGCGGTAACGTCAAAGCTGAGCAGTACTAATTACCCGAGAACTTTCCGGGTAGGATCTTATTGATTTTTCTTTGCCAATATGTCAAAAATATTAGTAGCGTACAGACAGGTCTCAGACCTGTCTGTACAATACAAAAGGTCTTAAGGTGACTATAGCGGCGGGGTTCCACCTCTTCCCATTCCGAACAGAGAAGTTAAGCCCGTCAGCGCCGATGGTACTGCAATTGTGGGAGAGTAGGTAGTCGCCGACTTATAACGAAAAGCCCCTAGAGAATATCTGAGGCTTTTTTGTTTTATTATTACCTCATCCCCCGACCCCTTCTCCCAGGAGAGAAGGGATGTAAGAAAATAATAATCAATTATTAAGCCCCTCTCCCCTGGGAGAGGGGTTGCCTGCCTGCCGGTAGGCAGGGGGTGAGTGTTAACAACTGGAAAAACACTATATTTGATAAATCACCTCTGACACATGAAACTCCTCCCGGATAAAGAACCTGAAATAAAAACCAAACTGCATATCCCGGTAGGAACAATCATCACCGAAACATTATTGCAGATCATAAAATATAAGAGACTGAATAAAGTCTACTCAAATCTTATAAAAAAAGACCCTGTCCTTCTGATCAATAACTTACTCGATGAACTTGACCTGAAGTATGAAATTCCGGAAGATGATCTCAATAATATCCCGACAGAAGGAGCTTTTATAACAGTTTCTAATCAACCTTACCAGGGAATTGACTCAATGCTGTTGTTTAAAATTATCTCTGAGAAGAGGAAAGATTTTAAAATAATGGCAAGCTTTCTTCTGCAGAATATCGAACCTCTGCATGATATAATTCTGCCAATCAATACTTTAAAGACAGGGAAAGAAACAAGATCTTCTTTCAGCGGAATAAAGGAAGGCATTATTCATCTGAAAAACAACTACTGCCTGGGGATCTTTCCGGCCAGAGAAGGCTCGGTCCATCTTGAGGTCTCAAAAATAATAATCGATAATGAATGGCAGTTGCCTGCGATAAAATTCATCAAGAACGCAAAAGTCCCTGTAATACCTGTATATTTTCATGGTACAAATTCACGGCTCACCTATATAATCAGGAAGATAAGTCCGATTCTGAAATTTGCCAGCCTTCCGTCAGAGTTGCAGAATAAGAAGAACAGAATTGTGAAGATCAGGATCGGTAATCCAATAACAGTAAAAGAACAGTCGGAATTTAAAGATGTAGCACAGTACGGCAGGTACCTCAGAGCCCGTACCTATTTATTGGGTTCCTCACTTGAAGCTAAAAACTTTTTCAATAAGCTCTCATTCAGAAAAAAATCACAGGCTGAACCGGTGGCCAATCCGGTTCCGGTTGATAGACTGCGGGAAGAATTTGACAGGATCAGAGGTGAATATGAACTGTTTAGCAGCAAAGAACTATTCAATAGTATGCGCCCCGACATGGGTCATCCCGGAAATCATCAGCGAAATAGGCCGGCTGAGAGAGATGACCTTCAGGGAAGTAGGTGAAGGAACCAATAAAAGCATCGATATCGATGAATACGATCTTTATTATAATCATCTGTTCATCTGGGATTCAGATGCGAACAAAATTGCCGGATCATACAGGATTGGAAAAGGGAAAGACATAACAAGTCTCTACGGTCATAAAGGATTCTATATAAATTCGCTTTTCAGGATCAAAAAGAATTTTCTGCCTGTACTGAAAGAATCGCTTGAACTTGGAAGATCTTTTATTGTAAAAGATTACCAGAAAAAAGCTTTCCCTCTCTTTCTGCTCTGGAAAGGGATTATGCTTTTCCTGCTGAGTAACCAGGAATACAGATACCTTATCGGACCGGTAAGCATAAGCAATGACTTCTCCAGATTCTCTAAAAGCCTGATTGTCGAATTTGTCAGGACATATTTCTTTGATGAAGAAAAAGCCCGATACATTGAACCAAGGAAAAAATTCGTGGTAAAACATGATAAAGCGATCGACAGGAAAGTCTTTATCGATGTCGCTGACCATGATATCAGCAGGATCGAACGAATAATTACCGATATTGAACCCGGATACAGAATACCGGTTCTTCTCCGGAAATATCTTGAATTGAATGGTAAGATAATAGGCTTTAATGTCGACCCGAAATTCAATGATTGCCTTGACGGCCTGTTGATTGTAGACCTGTACAGTACCCCTCCTGATATCATATCAGGACTTTCGAGGGAATTAAACAATGAGTCAGTTATTCAGGAACGATTCAGGATGTAATCCTGTCTCGTGGTACATGAAATCAGCCGGCAGATAAATTCCTAATAGAATTTATATCTTTTATCTACGATATTTGCCTCTTTCCTTAAAGCTTCGTATGCCTCGTAACTGCCTCTCATCTGAAAAGTGGATGTAAGCCTCTCTTTCAGCAGTTTAAGATCTTCCTCGGGTGATGCAGCAGTATTGTTTACGGCAAGCATATATACTCCATTTTCACCTTTTACAGGACCTGTGACCGTTCCCTGTTTTGATGCTGACGCGGCAGAGATAAGCGCAGGCTCAGCACCAGCACCCGGAATTGAATACGATCTGAAATTGATCTGAGTCGCTTCCTGAACAGTAAGTCCCATAGACCGGGCAATATCATCAAGACTTTTTCCCGGCTGATTATTTTTTTCGAATTCAGATGAGATAAGGTCAGCTTTCTTATCCCTGGTTACAAGAAACCTGACATCATTCTCGACATCCTTCAACGGTGCTATCCCTTCCTCCTGGACCCTGGTGCAATAGCCAACTACATATTTATCAGCTACTTCAAAGACAGCCTGCTGGCTATTATCAAGAATAATTTTGCCGTTTTCGGTTTGAAATAACGAGATTATGAGATTTCGTGGATTATCAAGCCCGGGCAGTGTTTTTTGCTGCGGAGTAACATCATTTGCTACACGTTTTGTGAGTCCTTTTTCGGCTATTGCCTGATTAAACTTTTCGTGGGTGTTGTTTGTGCCTGCAAACTGACTTGCCTCACTGTATACTCTCTGGTTTGTAAGTGAGCCGGGAATGATTTTCCTGTCAACAATACCAATGTTATATTTCCGGGAGGTTTTCGACTGCGCCAGAATTTCAATTATGTGAATTCCAAATGATGTCTCGACAGTAACAATATCTCCTTTCTTACCTGAAAAACATGCGTTATTGAAAGGCACAACCATCCTTCCTTCAGGAAACCAGCCAAGATCTCCTCCCAGCTGCGCCGATCCCTGATCATCAGAATTAGTTATTGCGATTGTGCTGAACAGAGTACCTGATTTAATTAGCTTTATAAGGCTGTCAGCCTGAGTTTTAGCCTGCTCAAACGTTCTTGTCTGTCCGGCAGACAACAGAATATGCCTGACGTGTACTGAATCGGGCCTGTCGGCAACTCCAAGCAATTTCGCAAGCTTAAATGTTCCATCCTCATTATACGGGCCAAATACTTCCTTCAGTTCTTCTTTCTTAACAAATTCTGTTAATGCAGCCGGGACTTCACTTAACGGTACATAAAATCCGACATGGCGGGTATCTGCGGTAAGATTAATAAACTGCTCCGGATCGGGCGCTTCACTATATTCGGCCTTTGTTTTATTTATCCATTCTTCAGCCAGCTTAATATCTTCTTCAGAGGGAACAATATCAAAAGTGAGGTATTCAATATCTCTTAAAGCAGTTTTCTTGAAAGTTTCCTTATGCTTTGAGTAATAGGATTCAAGATCGCCTGCAGTCATTTTAACAAGTGAATCGGATACAGCAGAGTAATTCTTCACTATGAAGCTGAAATCAACAATGGCAGCTGCCAGATTCCTGTCAAATTCAGCCTGTTTGGAGGTGATAAACAGCCCTTTTGCGACAAGGGAATTGTACTTTGAACTCATCCTGTCGTTAACTATCTCATTTTCAAAAAACAACCAGTATTTCTTAGCTGTTTCATCCACCTCTGTCTGCTTGAGGAAGTTTACAAGGAAGGATTTATTGAAAGTTCCTGTCTGCTGATCAGTAAATAATTGCAGTACTACCTGATGAGGATTGTTGCCCAGAACCAGCTCATCGACCTCTTCGGTGCTCACTCCTATTCCAAGTTTCTTGTATTGATCATCAAGGATTCTTTCTCTTATCATCTGCTGCCATGTCTGTTCCCTGATCGATTCTGCAGTCGACTCATCGATATTTGTATTGCCCGATAATTTATATATTTCAAGCAGGTTCTGAACCTGCTGTTCAAAATCCTGATACGAAACTGACTGATCTCCAATCTTTCCTATCTCATAATATTTCCTTGCCTGGGCCCTCTGCGGACCACTGCCACTGCCAAAGAAATCGCTTATGACAAATATGAATAAGGAAAGTCCGATAAGCCCTGCAACTAATACACCTGCTTTTTCCCTTAAAAATTGAAGTACTGACATGAATTTCTATTTATCTGATTAAGAAAATGTATCTTTTTTAAATTCAGGCGACAAATATAACAAATTTCCTTTAAAAAAAGTCTCTGAATACCAGTCAGGCTAATTAATATTCCGGCTGGCCAAAGATGCTATTATTATGGACACAAATAAGGGCATCATTTTTGATGCCCTGTGTTATCATAATATTAGTATTGGTACGTCGTTAGTAATTTTATCTTTCTCCTTAAATTGATTATTTTTAAGGCCAAATTCAAGATTATACCATGAAAAGACTCATACTGCTCATTATATTATTGACTATTGCCGGCTTTCAGGAATCTCCGGCGCAGAAGCGAAAAGCTGAAAGAGCATATTCATCCTATGATGCCGGTGAATATTATGATGCAATTGACCTTTTTAAGGATTCATACTCAAAAGCAAGGAAATCAGATAAAGCGGCCAGAACTGAACTGGGTTTTATGATTGCAGAATGCTATCGTCTTACCAATGATCCCAAAAATGCTGAAACATGGTACCGCCTGTCAGTCAGATCATCAACTTCCAGGCCTGAAGCTCAATACTGGCTGGCAGAATCGCTGAAGAAGAACGGGAAATACCTGCAGGCAATTGATGAATTGAAAAAGTATAAACAGGTTGCACCTTCCGACTCCAGAGCTGACCAGGAGATCCTTGCATGTGAACTGGCGACGGAATGGCAGCGGAATCCTGAATCATACAGAGTTGAAGAGCTGAAAGACCTGAATTCAAAAGACTCTGATTTCAGCCCGGCATATGGCCGCGATGATTTCGGTGTAATTTATTTTACATCCTCCCGCGATGATGCGGCAGGAAATAAAACACACGGTGCCACCGGACAAAGTTTTACAGACATTTTTGAAAGCCGGCTTGATAAAAAGTCAAAATGGAGCACTCCGGTACCTGTGGAAAATCTTAACAGTGATTCTGAAGATGGAACTCCATGCTTTTCACCAGACTTCAGTGAAGTATATTTTACCCGCTGCGAAGCTGGCAAGCGCGAAAAGAAAGGATGCGTGATAATGTATTCAAAACGGACGGGTGATAACTGGAGCGATCCGGTTAATTCGGAAATACTCCCTGATTCTCTTGTTGCAGCACATCCGGCATTGTCATCCGATGGACTGACCATGTATTTTGTATCAGATATGCCGGGAGGATTCGGTCTGAAGGATATTTATGGCGTTACCCGGACCAGCGAAAGTGATTCCTGGTCAACTCCCCGGAACCTGGGTCCGGATATAAATACCAGCGGGAATGAGTTATTCCCCTATGTTAGGGATGACGGCAGCCTTTATTTTGCCTCGGACGGGCATATCGGCATGGGAGGACTCGACATATTCAAAGCAACATCCCAGCCCGATAACTCCTGGGTAGTTAAGAATATGAAATCACCTATTAACAGTTTCTCTGACGATTTTGGGATCTCTTTTGAAAATGACAGTGAACGCGGGATATTCAGTTCAACACGAAAGGGAAGGGGGAATGATGAACTTTATACATTTGAGCTGCCTCCTTTAAGATTCAACGTCACCGGACTCGTTAAAGATGAAAAAACAGGAAGCCCGATACAAGGATCGGTGGTCCAGCTGATTGCCAGCGACGGATCAAACCTTCAGGCAGAAACCGGGACAAGCGGAGATTTCAAATTTACTCTTAAACAGGATGTTGACTATATTTTCCTGGCTTCAAAGAGAGGATACCTTAACGGTAAGGAAAAGGAGACAACAAAGGCGCAGGAAAAGAGCCGTGACTACATGGTTACAATCCTTCTGACTGCAATCGACAAGCCAATAGAACTGCCAAACATCTTTTACGATTTCGGGAAATGGGATCTCAGGCCTGAATCGATGGTTTCACTTGATAAGCTTGTAGAAACACTTACTGATAATCCTAATGTGACAATTGAGCTTATGTCTCATACCGACTCGCGCGACACTGAAGAATATAATCAGGATCTTTCACAGAAAAGAGCACAATCGGTCGTTCAGTACCTCATTGAGAAGGGAATTGAACCCGTAAGACTCTCCCCGAAAGGTTACGGAGAGTCAGCGCCTAAAGTTGTTGATGCCGATATTGCCGGCCAGAATCCATTCCTGAAGACAGGAACTTCGCTTTCGGAACAGTATATTAATTCTCTGTCAGGCGAGGAACAAAAAGAGATAGCACATCAGATAAACAGGAGAACAGAGTTCAGGGTATTGAGAACGGATTATGAGCCAAAGAAAATAAACCTGCACCAAATACCAAAGTGAGGTTTACACAATGTCAACTTACAATGTAATCTCCTGGACGAAGTGGTTGAAGACCAGATTGATTAATTATTTATCTTTTAATTACTCTTATATAATCCCAATTCATCCTTGTATACTACTTGCAATAACACTGCCTTTTCAGGGTCCAATCCCATCCGGATACTGGTAATCACCGGCGGTCATGGCTATAAAGTGGAAGAATTTAACCAGATGCTGACCAGCATGGGACCGGAAATCACATATCAGATTGCAGAATTGCCTGGAGCTTTTGAAATGTTCAAACCTGAAAACCGTAACAAATATGATGTTCTTGTATTTTATCATATGTGGCAGACGATCAACGGCGATCAGACAAAGGTATTTGCAGATTGCATCAGGCAGGGAAAGCCGGTGGTAGTTCTTCATCATAGTGTATGCGCTTTTGACGACTGGCCGGAATACTGGAATATAATTGGCGGGAAATATTTTCATAAAGCCACAAACTTCAAAGGCAAAGAATATCCGGCATGCTCATATATTCATGATCTCCACTTTAACGTGAAAATTGCCGATCCGAAGCACCCGGTTACGAGGGGAGTTAAGGATTTTGAGATTTTCGATGAGACATATAAGGGATACTATGTTGACGAAAAAGTAACTCCGTTGCTTACCACTGATGAACCAAGCAGTACTCCAACTATTGGCTGGTCAAAAAAATACGGAAAGTCACGGATTGTTGTTCTGCAGAGCGGACATGATGTCCCCACATTCGAAAATCCCAATTTCAGAAAGCTGCTCAGACAGGCGATAGAATGGGTATTCAAGATAATTAAATCTCTGTGTATCTCTGTGTCTGAGTGATTCTCTGTGTCTCTCAAAGTAAGTTCTTAGCTTCTGGTTACACAGAGCTCCACAGAGGATGGCACAGAGTGATCACAGAGAAGTCCATTTTTTCTATCTTTGTTCCATTACCTGAAATACAATGTCCGACGAATCAAAATACAGCAGACGGGGAGTCTCTTCTCATAAGGAAGATGTACATTCAGCAATTAAGGACCTTGATAAAGGTCTGTATCCCAAGGCTTTCTGTAAAATTGTTCCGGATCTTCTCGGCGGGGATAATGACTATTGCAATATCATGCATGCTGACGGTGCCGGAACAAAATCATCACTGGCATACATCTACTGGAAGGAGACCGGGGATTTATCTGTCTGGAAGGGAATAGCACAGGATGCAATTGTAATGAATACAGATGACCTTCTTTGCGTGGGCGCTTACGACAATATTCTTCTCTCATCAACAATTGGAAGAAACAAGAACCTGATTCCCGGAGAGGTCATTTCAGCCCTGATAAACGGGACTGAAGAGGTGCTGGAAGAACTTCGGAGGCTTGGGATCGGTATATGGTCGACAGGAGGTGAAACTGCTGACCTTGGGGATCTTGTCAGGACCATAGTCGTGGATTCAACAGTAGTTGCACGGATGAAAAGATCAGATGTGATTTCCAATCATACAATAAAGGCGGGAGATGTTATCATCGGGCTGGCATCATCTGGACAGACAATTTATGAAAAAGAATATAACAGCGGTATGGGAAGCAACGGACTTACCTCTGCCCGGCATGATGTTTTTGCATCTTACCTGTCAGCAAAATACCCCGAAAGTTTTGATACCTCCCTTCCCAGCGAACTGATTTACTCAGGGAAACTTAGGCTGACCGACAGGATCGAAGGTCTGGATACAGATGCCGGCAGACTGGTACTTTCACCTACCCGCACCTATGCTCCTGTCGTGGTAAAAATTCTTGAAAGCATGAAGCCGGAAATCCATGGAATGATCCATTGTTCCGGAGGAGGCCAGACAAAGGTCATGCATTTTGTCGATAATCTGCACATTGTCAAGGATAATATGTTCCCTGTACCTCCTTTGTTCAGGATAATTCAGGAGCAATCGGGTACATCATGGCAGGAGATGTACAGGGTATTCAATATGGGACACAGATTCGAGATTTATACAAATGAAAAGAATGCTGACAAAATGATTAGTATTGCAGCCGGATTTAACCTTGAAGCGAAAGTGATAGGCCATTGTGAAGCATCAGATAAAAAGAGACTTACAATTGATACCGAAAATGGCAAATTCGAATACTGAAACCCACCCCCAGCCCCTCCAGGGAGGGGAGCCTTAAATGCTTCTTCTTCGCCATACATCGTCTATCGCCTGTCGCCTGTCGCCTTTTGCCTGTCGCCTGATTTATTATTATCTTTGCCCCCTGAAATTTATTCATATATGGCAAATAATCTGATTTTGGAGAAGCTGGAGGGTGTAAAAGCACGATTTGTAGAGGTTGGCGAGCTTCTTACGCATCAGGATATATTGTCCGACATGGACAGGTACATCAAGCTGAATAAGGAATACAAGGATCTTCAGCCCATAATTGAAGCTTATGAAAGATATAAGCTTGCACTGTCGAATGTATCAAGTACAAAAGAATTGCTTTCGGCTGAAAAAGATGAAGAGATGAGGGAAATGGCCAAGGCGGAACTTGACCAGCTCAACGCCAGCATCCCTGAAATGGAGGAAGAGATCAAGCTTCTCCTTATCCCTGTTGATCCCGAGGATGAAAAGAATGCAGTAATGGAGATACGGGCCGGCACCGGTGGTGATGAGGCAAGTATTTTTGCAGGTGATCTGTTCAGGATGTATACAAAATTCTTTGAACAAAAAGGATGGAAGGCTGAAGTTAACAGTTTTTCAGAGGGAACAGCCGGGGGATATAAAGAGATCGTTCTGAGTGTTTCAGGTGACGGTGTTTACGGAATATTGAAATATGAATCAGGAGTACACAGGGTGCAGAGGGTTCCTCAGACTGAAACCCAGGGCAGGATCCATACCTCGGCAGCATCAGTTGTTGTGCTTCCCGAGGCTGATGAATTTGATGTTGAAATTAAGAACGAAGATATCAGGAAAGACACATATTGTTCTTCGGGTCCGGGCGGACAATCAGTAAATACAACATATTCAGCCATTCGTCTGACCCATATCCCGACAGGTATTGTCGTTACCTGCCAGGATGAAAAATCACAGCTTAAGAATTATGATAAGGCTCTCAAGGAACTTAGAACAAGACTGTATAACCTTGAATATCAGAAGTATCTCGATGATGTGTCGCATAAGAGGAAGACTATGGTATCAACAGGTGACAGATCGGCAAAGATCCGGACATATAACTATCCTCAGGGAAGGATGACCGATCACAGGATAAACCTCACTATGTACAACCTTCCTTATATACTCGATGGCAATATTCAGGAGATCATCGATAAGCTTCAGATGGCTGAAAATGCCGAGCGTTTGAAAGAAAGTAATATATAACCCTGATAAGAATGGATTATTCACAGTTATTCAGGAACATCGTAGAAAAACGATCATTCCTGTGTGTCGGCCTTGATTCTGAAATTGATAAGATACCCTCCTTCCTGATGAAGGAAAAGGATCCTGTTTTTGAATTCAATAAGAGCATAATTGATTCTACATATAAGTATGCGGTTGCTTATAAACCAAACATTGCCTTTTATGAGTGCAATGGAGTAAAGGGCTGGAAATCACTTGGATCGACATTAAATTATATTAAAAAGAATTATCCCGGTATTCTGGTTATTGCTGATGCAAAACGCGGAGATATTGGCAACACATCAAAAATGTATGCCAGGACTTATTTTGAAAACATGAATTTTGATGCAGTAACAGTTGCACCATACATGGGAGAAGATTCCGTAACACCTTTCCTGGCTTACAGGGATAAGTGGGTGATCCTTCTTACGCTGACTTCCAACAAAGGTGCTGACGATTTCCAGTATCATAATGAAGATGGCATTAAGCTTTTTGAAAGGGTGCTGACAGTTTCGCGGAAGTGGGGTTCAATAAATAACCTCATGTATGTGATTGGTGCCACCCGTGCTGAAATGCTGAAAGATATCAGGAAGATAGTGCCTGAACATTTTCTTCTGGTTCCCGGAGTGGGAGCACAGGGCGGATCCCTCGCAGAAGTTGCAAAATACGGACTGAACAGCAAATGCGGACTGTTGGTCAACTCTTCGCGGGGAATAATTTTTGCCGACAATTCTGAAAATTTTGCCAAAGTAGCAGGAGAAAGGGCTGCTGAAATCCAAAGGGAAATGGAGCGGTACCTGTCAGAACATAAACTAATCTAAGTCAAGTATTTAATCCCGGCAACTCATGGTCTTGTAACTATAATATACTTACACATAGTGACACAGATTAGAAAAGTTTCATGATAACATGAATGATCATCTTTTTTTGTATATTTATATTCTCGCTGATTCTTTTAAACTCGTGCTGAAATGAAAGAAGAATTCCTTCACTATTTGTGGAAATACAGTCTTTATGACCCCGATTCCCTGCTTGACAATGAGAATAAAAAAATTGTTGTGATAAATCCCGGTGAGTATAACCGCGATTCAGGGCCTGACTTTTTCAATGCCAGGATTTTCATTGGAGGTACTGAATGGGCAGGGAATGTGGAAATCCATACCAGAGCGTCTCATTTTATTAATCATGGTCATAACAGCGACCATGCATTTGATAATGTGATTCTTCATGTCGTAGTTGAAAATGACAAAAGGGTTTTCAACTCAAAAGGAGAGGAATTATTGACTGTTGAAATTAAGTATAATCAGGTATTCTACGAAAAGTACCTTGATCTCGTTAATAATCCATGTGTCATTGCATGTCAGAATGAGATAAGTAAGCTTGATAGTTTTTATGTGCGACACTGGCTTCATTCTCTGCTGGTTGAAAGACTGCAGGGAAAATCTTATGCGATAACGAAAATATTCTCACAGACCGGCAGTGACTGGGACGAAACATTTTACAGGATTCTGACAAGGTATTTTGGCTTCAGGGTAAATACCGAACCCTTTGAAATGCTTGCGGCATCGCTTCCTTTCAGGATAATACGTAAACATGCTGATAACAGGTTCCAGATTGAGGCGATGCTTTTCGGAACTGCCGGTATGCTGGAGGAAGGATTATTTAAAGATGCTGTTTCGGATAAGTATTACAAAGAACTGATAAAGGAATTCCGGATTCTTTCTGCAAAATATTCTCTTGTACCAATCCATGGATGGCTCTGGAAATTCAGTCGTCTCAGGCCTGTCAATTTTCCGACAGTCAGGATTTCCCAGCTTTCGGCGCTGCTTTCAACTGCAGGAGGATTGTTTTCAAGAACCCTGGAAGCTGCTGATATCAGGCAGCTTAAGGATTTGTTCGGAGTTGCAGCCTCGGCATACTGGGATGATCATTATGTCTTTGGCAAAAAGAGTAAAACAGTCTCAAAAAATACAGGAGTCCAGGCAACCGATATTTTCCTGATTAATGCTGTAATCCCCCTGATATTTGTTTATGGCCGCTTCCATGACAACAGTGAAGTGTGTGAAAAGGCCCTGACTTTCATGGAAGAGATTGGTCCGGAGGAAAATTACGTTACAAGGGACTGGAAATCAGCAGGTGTTGAAGCGGAATCTGCATTTTATACCCAGGCTCTGCTTCAGCTTACTGATGAATACTGCAAGAAAAGAAGATGCCTCGAATGCCGGATTGGATGCAAACTTATCAGCCTGGGCAAGATCCTTAAAAATGAAAACGAGCTACATGCTTGAACCCTGAGCAGCATTTTGATAACTCCTCATAAATGTTAATAAAATGTTGAATTATAGCAAAATTCAACGCAACGTTTAGCGTTAACTTTACGTCTTTACCAATGAGAGCAATAATATTAGCACGGGTGTCGTTGGCTTAAAAAAGGATTATTTACCGGACATTTAAAAAAAAGTAGTCAATTGTTTGATAGTTTACATAAAAAAGCCTTATTTTTGCGTTCCAAAATTGGAGACTCAATTTATTTATGGATAAACAACATATTAATTAAAGACATGTATTTGACTACTGAAAAGAAGCAGGAGTTTTTCAAAACTTTTGGAACATCTGAGATTGATACAGGAACAGCAGAGGGGCAGATCGCATTGTTTTCGTACAGGATTTCTCATCTTACCGAACATCTCAAAAAGAATAAAAAGGACTTCAGTACCCAGCGGGCTCTTATTAAGCTTGTGGGAAGAAGAAGGAGACTTCTGGATTATTTGAAAATCAAAGATATAGAGCGATATCGCGAAATCGTCAAAGCATTGAAATTACGTAAATAGGGAAAAGGCAATTCTGAATTGCCTTTTTTCTTATTATCTTTAATTATATGTAATTTCGGCAATCAAAAATCATTATACAATGTTTAATATTAAAGAGAAGAATATCGATCTCGGAGACGGGAGAATAATAACCCTTGAGACCGGGAAGCTTGCAAGGCAGGCTGATGGGTCAGTGCTGCTGAAAATGGGTAAGACCATGTTGCTGGCCACTGTGATGGCAGCAAAGGAGGCAAAAGAAGATACTGATTTTATGCCTCTGTCGGTGGAATACAAGGAAAAATATGCCTCATCAGGACGTATACCCGGCGGATTTCTTAAAAGGGAATCACGGCCTTCAGATTATGAAATACTGATCTCACGTCTTGTCGACAGGGCATTAAGACCTCTTTTCCCGGATGATTTTCATGCGGAGACTTTTGTTACAGTCAACCTTATATCGGCAGATATTGATATAATACCTGATTCACTTGCAGGACTCGCAGCTTCAGCAGCGTTATCTGTTTCAGACATTCCCTTCAACGGTCCGATGTCGGAGGTCAGGGTGGCAAGGATAAACAACTCTTTTGTGATAAATCCCACGGCTACACAGCTTAAAGAAGCTGATATTGATCTCATGGTAGGGGCTACTTTTGAAAATATACTTATGGTTGAGGGTGAAATGAAGGAGGTTTCAGAAGCAGATATGATAGAAGCACTCAGGGTTGCACATGAAGCAATTAAGATACAGTGTAAAGCCCAGATGGAATTCACCGCTGAGGTCGGAAAAACAATTAAACGCGAGTATTCCCACGAGGAGAACGATGAAGCTTTAAGGAAGAAAGTATGGGATGAGACATATGATAAATGCTATCAGGCAGCCAGGACAGGGACAAATGATAAACACAAAAGAGAAGAGGCTTTCGAAGCGGTGATAAATGATTTCCTGTCGCAGTATACCGAGGAAGATACTGTTGATGAAATACTTGTGAAAAGATATTACCAGGATGTGGTTAAAGAGGCAGCCCGGCGCCTGGTTCTCGATGAAAACATACGTCTCGACGGAAGAAAGCCCGACCAGATCAGGTCAATAACCTGTGAAATAGATCCTCTGCCTGCAACCCATGGTTCTGCACTTTTTACCAGAGGAGAAACCCAGTCGCTTACTACGGTTACACTCGGTACAAAACTTGATGAAAAGATAATTGATGACGTTCTTAACCAGGGATCAGAAAAATTTACCCTCCATTATAATTTCCCGCCCTTTTCAACAGGTGAAGCAAAACCGGCAAGAGGTATCAGCCGCCGGGAAATCGGACATGGAAACCTGGCCCACAGGGCTTTGAAAAATATGATGCCACCGGATGAGGAAAATCCTTATGCCATTAGAGTTGTTTCAGATATTCTGGAATCGAACGGTTCATCGTCGATGGCTACAGTATGTGCTGGTACCCTGGCTCTTATGGATTCAGGCATTAAACTCCGCAAGCCGGTTTCCGGAATAGCAATGGGATTGATAACCGATAACAATTCAAGCAAATATGCAATACTTTCTGATATCCTGGGTGATGAGGACCATCTTGGCGACATGGATTTCAAGGTGACAGGTACCCGTGAAGGGATTACTGCAGCCCAGATGGATATAAAGGTTGAGGGATTATCATTTGAAGTTTTGACAAAAGCTCTTGAACAGGCTAAGGCAGGGAGATTGCACATACTTGACATTATGCAGGAGACTATTGCAGAACCAAGACCTGAACTTAAGCCTCATGCTCCAAGGATTGAAATGCTTACAATCCCCAAGGATATGATCGGTGCACTGATTGGACCCGGCGGGAAAGTTATACAGGAGATCCAGCGTGAAACCGGAACAACTATTATTGTTGAAGAAGTTGACGGACATGGCGATGTAAATATTTTTGGTGAAAATAAAGAGGCCATCACCGCTGCTCTCGACTGGGTTAAAAAAATCGTTACAGTTCCGGAGGTTGGTCAGGTTTACAAGGGAAAAGTCAAAACAATAGTCCAGTTTGGAGCTTTTGTTGAAATTCTGCCGAACAAGGACGGGTTGCTTCATATTTCTGAAATTGACTGGAAGAAAATAAGAACAGTCGATGAGGTTTTAAAAGAAGGTGATGAAGTTGAAGTCAAACTGATTGATATTGATCCTAAGACCGGAAAGCTGAAACTCTCGCGGAAAGTCCTCCTTCCAAGACCTCCAAGAGAAGAAGGTGACAGAAAGAGACCTGACGATCGAAAATAATGATATTTTCACGTGTATCGTAGGGGCGTAGCATGCTGCGCCCCTTCAACGTTTATCTATGCATCTTCTCTGCAAGATGTTGCATGCAACGCCCCTACAATTTTATTGATATTGTTAATGTCATTTCATATATTTGATATGCTAACATAGTCTGATGCATATCAAATACAATTACGTGGTCATTGAAGGCAATATAGGTGCGGGCAAAACCACCCTTGCAACACGTATTGCCGAACAATTCAACGGCCGCCTGATACTCGAACGCTTTGCAGATAATCCTTTTCTTCCAAAATTTTATCAGGATCCCGATAAATATTCGTTTCCGCTGGAACTTTCTTTTCTGGCAAGCCGTTACAAACAGCTGAATGAAGAATTGGGATCTCAGGATCTTTTTAAGGCTTTTACTGTTGCCGATTACTACTTTATGAAATCCCTTGTGTTTGCCTCATCAACACTTAAGGGCGAAGAATACAACCTTTACAGGCAGATCTTTTACATAATTTACAGTTCGCTCCCCAAGCCGGATATCTATGTCTATCTTCATATTGCGCCTGAGAGATTGCTGGAGAATATCAAAAAGCGCGGCCGTGAATATGAAAAATCAATAACCGAAGCATATCTCCGGAAAATTCAGGAGAGTTATTTTACTTTTTTCAGACAAAATCCCGACAACAGATATCTGGTCATTGATATTAATAATTTGGATTTTGTAGCAAACACAAATCATTATAATATAATCATTGACACCATCTTCGGTACAGATCATGTGAATGGCCTGAATAAGGTGATTTTATGAACATTTTATGTACTTTTTCTGTTTTTCTAACTATTTTGTTATAATTTTGCAAATAATTTTAATGGTGATATTCTTTAATTAATAACAGAATAAACCAAGATGATTAACAAATAAAAATTAGACTATGAAAAAAATCAGAAGTTATTTTATCCTTATCCTCGCAGCTGTATTTTTAGCCAGTTGCAGTGGTCTGAATAAAATGAAAAAAGAGGCCGGCGACATCAAGTATGAAGTTACCCCCAAAGTACTTGAAGCTCACGGCGGTCTTGTAAATGTTACGATCAAAGGCACATTTCCGGAGAAGTATTTTAACAAGAAAGCTACTCTTGAAGTAACTCCGGTTCTCACCTATACAGGCGGAGAAACAGCCTTTGATAAGGTTCAGGTCCTTCAGGGAGAAAAAGTAACTGCAAATAATAAAGTGATCACATATACCGGTGGTGATTTCACTTATACAAGTGCAATTCCCTACAAGGAGGCAATGAAAAAATCAGAGCTTGTTCTGAGGACTAAGGCCAGTATTAAAGACAAAAGTCTTGATTTTGACCCGCTTAAGCTTGCTGACGGAGTTATTGCAACTTCGACACTTGTTGAAAAGCATGCAAGGTCAATCTATATGAAAGACAACTATGTCAGAATTATCCCTGAAACGAAAATGGCTGACATCAATTATGTTATCAATCAGGCAAATATCCGCAATTCAGAACTGAAAGCCGAGGATATTACATTGCTGAAGGAATATATCTCAATGGTTAGTGCTGATCCTAACCGTCAGCTTAAGGGCGCAGTTATCAGTTCCTATGCTTCACCTGACGGTAAATTCGACGAGAATGAGAAACTCTCGGGTAAGAGAGGTACTACAGCTGATAAATTCATCAAAAAGGAATTTGACAAAATTGAGGCAGCAAAAGCTGAAGGATTTTTCAATTCCTTAACAACAGCTGAAGACTGGGACGGTTTCAAAACCGAAGTTGAAAATTCAACTATCCAGGACAAAGATCTTATCCTCCGTGTTCTGTCGATGTATTCCGATCCTGAAGTACGCGAAAAGGAAATTAAAAATATGTCATCAGCATTTGAAGCTCTTAAAACTGATGTTCTTCCCAAACTGAGAAGATCAAAAATGATGGTCAATGTTGATACTATCGGACGCAGTGATGAGCAGATACTTGCACAGGCAAAATCCGATCCTGACGTGCTGAGTATGGAGGAAATACTTCATGCCGGATCACTTGCAACAGATGCTAATGATAAACTTGCTTTCTTTAAAGCTGCTGCAGAAAAAGACCCGAAATGTATCCGCGCTCACAATAATGTAGGTTGTGCCTTGCTGAGTTTAGGGAAACCGGATGATGCTATTGCAGCATTCGATAAAGCAAAAGCTATCGAGAATAATGATGTTGTAAAAAATAACACCGGCTTTGCATATCTTGTAAAAGGTGACATGGCAAAAGCTGAAGAACTTTTCAATTCTATGACAGCTGCTACCACTGAATCTAAATGGGGACTTGGTGTTATTGCAATAACAAAAGGTGAATACGACAAAGCAGTCAATTACTTTGGAACAGAACCTTGCTTTAACCTTGCTCTTGCCCAGGTTCTCAAGGGCGATGTTACCAAGGCAAAAGCAACCCTCGACAGCATGAAGGAAATGTGCAAATGCGGAAAACCTTCATATCTGAAGGGAATTGTAGGTGCACGTCTCGATGACAAAACTTATATGCTTAATGGTCTGAAGGAAGCCTTCGGTTTCAAAGCTGAATTGAAGGATTATGCCAAAACAGATCTGGAATTTGCAAAATATTTCGCTGACAGTGCATTTATGGCACTTAGTTCAGTAATAAACTGAATTGTTATATATCTGTAGGGGCGTTGCATGCAACGCCCTTTTTTGTCTTACATTCCCACAACACTATCCCGGCACTTACGGCTATATTGAAGGAGTGTTTTGTACCGAACTGAGGTATTTCCACACAGAGATCACACATATCAATCACTTTCTGATCCACGCCGTTAACTTCATGTCCGAATACCAGAGCATATTTCCGGTCCTTATCAATTTTAAGATCCTGCAGTCCAACCGATCCTTCAGCCTGCTCTATGCCTATAATCTTATAACCTTCTGCCTTCAGCTCCAATATAGCATCGGCTGTTACCTTATAATAGCTCCATTCAACTGATTCGGTAGCACCAAGAGCCGTTTTCTGAATATCCCTGTGGGGAGGTTTGGCAGTGATGCCGCACAAATATATTTTCTTCGTCAGAAAAGCATCAGCTGTCCGGAATATTGATCCGACATTGTTATGACTTCTTACATTGTCAAGTACGATGACAAAAGCAGACTTTTCTGAGCTCCTGTACTGGTCAATGCTCTTCCTCCCAAGTTCCCTGTTAAGAAGCTTACGCATCCTTTTTTATGCTAAAAATAGACAAAATATCCTTTTATTTTTCTAAATTTCCCTCAACGCTACTGATGACATAATAACGGTTGATTTATAAATTATTTCATAATGAATACTCATGAATTCCAGGGTAAATCGCTCCTGAGGGCATATAACGTTGATATTCAGGAAGGATTTGTTGCAACAACACCTGATCAGGCAATAATGATCGCAAACCAGCTCCGGGAGAAATACAATACTCAATTTTTTGTGGTGAAGGCACAGATTCATGCGGGAGGCCGTGGAAAAGGAGGAGGTGTAAAACTGGCCCGATCGGTCGGGGAGGCCGGTAAGATCGCAGAAGAGATGCTCGGAATGAATCTCGTGACCCCGCAGACCGGTCCGGCAGGGCGAAAGGTCAACAAGGTCCTGATAGCACAGGATGTTTATTACAAGGGGGACACTGAACCCGAAGAGTTTTACATAAGTATCCTCTTAAACAGGAGAACCAGCAGGTACCTGATAATGTATTCCCCCGAAGGAGGCATGGACATTGAACAGGTAGCAGAGAAAACTCCGGAACTTATATTCACCGAGGAAATTTCTCCTGTCACCGGACTTCAGCCTTTCCAGACCCGGAATATAGCATTTAACCTGGGTCTTATGGGAAATGCGTTGAAGAACATGCAAAAATTCCTGAATGGTATTTATGAGACTTTCACAGGATGTGATGCCCAGCTGCTTGAAATTAATCCCGTTCTTAAAACAAGCGACGAAAGGATACTGGCTGTTGACTGTAAGCTGATACTTGACGACAATGCGCTCTTCAGGCATCGCGACCTTGCAGAGATGAGAGATCTCAATGAAGAGGATCCTGTTGAAGTTGAGGCCGGCAAATACAACCTTAACTATGTAAAGCTCGATGGGAATGTCGGGTGCATGGTCAATGGTGCAGGGCTTGCAATGGCAACAATGGATATAATAAAACTCTCGGGCGGATCTCCGGCCAATTTCCTTGATGTTGGTGGAGGCGCAAATACAAGTACCGTCGAAGCAGGCTTCAGGATAATTCTTAAGGATCCTTCTGTGAAAGCTATCCTTATAAACATATTTGGAGGTATTGTCAGATGCGACAGGGTAGCCGGCGGAGTTGTCGAGGCTTACAGATCAATTGGAGAAATAAAGGTACCTGTTGTCGTAAGGTTGCAGGGAACAAATGCCCTGGAGGCAAAGGAAATTATCGACAACTCGGGATTATCAGTCATATCCGCAATATCATTCGGGGAAGCAGCTGAGAAGGTAGGCAAAGTCCTGACATCCAAATAGATTATAATACCTTCCGATTATGCCGGGATTAGTTCTTATGCGATCCGTCGCAATAAGGCTTGTTGCATGACCGGCCGCATCTGCACAGAAGAACTTCAGCCGGGTTGTCAGTAATATCTTTTTTCAGATCTTTTAAAATGATTTCCCCTGTGATTTTCAAAGGACCACCATCAATAACCTCAACTATTGCAGAGGATGTTCTATCATCGTTTGTGTCCATAGTTTTTATTTATCTTCAAAACCTATCTTTCTGTGTGTTCCGTCACAAAAAGGCAGATGATTGCTGGCTCCGCAGCGGCACAGCGAAATTATGCCATCCTTCATAGCCTTCTTGTTCCCGCTGTATTGAAATGTAAAATCGCCTTTTATGACTATCGGACCATCCTTCATGATTTTGACCGAAACCGGATTTTCCTGGTTATCAGGTTCTTTTATCTCCAGAAGTTCAGGTCTTCTGAATACTACATGATTAGTCTGGTCAACGCTTATATCCTTGTTTTTATCCTCATCATTCCACTTCCAGGTGAGCGCTTCAGTGGGACACATATTCACTACCTCAATAATTCTGTCAGTCGAAGCTCCATTCATATCCACCCATGGCCTTCTTCCCGGATCGAACACTTCAATGAGCTCTCTGTAGCAGTATGACGCATGTACGCAGGCATCAGGTTTCCAGTAAACTGTAATTTCATTATTTCTGTATTTTCTTCCTCCTGAAAACATATTATTACCTCTTTCCATCTTTATGTTACATTTGTTTGCAATTTACTACATTTTGTGCAATAATTTGTTTATTTATTGAAAGCACGTAAAAGGCGAATTTTTATATTTGTCAGATATTCGAAGATTGAAAGTTAATAAGGGTTTTGAATCAAAGAAATAGTTTAATGGAAAGGCGTTTTTGGTGTATTGGTACCATGGTAAGCCGCCGGCTTCGTCTATTTGTATCCAGTCCATGTTTTTATTGATACCTTTCACCCATCTGGCATATGCCTCCGGATCAGACAATTTCTTTTCAAAATCTCCAGGGATATCTTCTTTATTGTCAATTTCACTGCTTGCTTTTATCCTTACATTGCTAGGTGCCGTGATCATAATGGGCCTGCTGGTTGCAGGTTTCTTATCCAGGCTCAGAAATGCCAACAGGGAGTTAAAAGAAAGAAACAGGCAGATTGAAGATATTAATGCCGATCTGCAAAAGACAAATAAAGACCTGTCAATCCAGAAAGAAGCAATAACCCGCGAATACTCGTATTCCGAAATGTTTTACAGAATGCTTGTCCAGTCGGCTGATGATGGCATATCATTTTACGACAGGGACTGGAACCTGAAATATGCAAATACGGCTTTTTATTCGATAATCGGTCTTGTTAAGGAACAGTATGACAAGATTAATATCACCGATCTTATTCATCCCGATGATGCGGAATACGAAAAGAACAGGACAGAAGCCCTCCGGACAAAAGGCGTGTTCGATACCGAACTACGGTTAAAGCATAAGGATGGCCACTATATAAACCTTTCTGCCCGGTCAATAACGGTAAAAAATGAAAGCAGTGAAATAATCGGGGCACTTACTGTTTCGAGAGATATAACCTCATTGAAAAAAGTCCATGAAGACCTTGTAAAAGCAAAGGTCGAAGCTGAAGCAAGTAACAAGCTCAAATCAAGCTTTCTGGCAAATATATCACATGAGATCAGAACGCCTCTTAATAGTGTTGTCGGTTTCGCAAACCTTCTCCTGGCAAATGATCTTACATATGAAACAAAGGAGGAATATATTGAGCACATAAACCATAACAGCGAAAAACTTCTTCAGATAATCGGAGATATCATTGACCTGTCACGGCTCGAAAGTTCCCAGATTGAGATAACATATGAAGAGGCATCAGTTAACAGCATCGTGAACGAAATTGTTGAAGATGCAAGAAAAATCATTAAACGCAACGAGAAGTCAATCATTATCAATGTGATAAATCTGCTTGAGGAGAACAGCGATCTTATCTTTACCGACAGGATCTGGCTTAAACGGGTGTTGAGCCACCTGATGGACAATGCGGTTAAATTTACTCTCGAAGGTTCAGTCAGGCTTTCCTATGCACGTGAAAATGATAACCTTGTATTCAGGATAAAAGATACAGGAATAGGAATCAATAAAGAAAACCTCGATCATATCTTTGAGGAATTCCGTCAGGAAATAGACGGCCATCACCGTCCCTTCGAAGGTCTCGGTGTCGGACTTACTCTCGCCAGAGAAGTAATTGAGAGAATGGGAGGTAAGATCTTTGTACAGTCTGAAAAAGGAGTAGGTTCTGAATTCAGTTTTTCTATCCCTTACCGTCCCGCCGGAGGAAGCACAAGATTAAGATCAAAAATCACGAACAGTGAACCTGTCAGTATCCAGGCAGAGTGGAGCGGCAAAATATGCCTTCTTGTTGATGACAACAAGGATGTTCTGCTGTATCTTAACAGGGTCCTGAGCGATACAGGAATAAAAACACTGACTGCCAGGTCAGGAATTGAAGCATTGGAAATAATAAGGAACACCCCGGTCATTGATGTCGTCCTGCTGGATATGCAGATGCCTGAGATGAATGGCATAGAGGCTACAAAAGAGATACGAAAGATACGCAAGGATATACCGATCATTGCTCAGACTGCTTTCATCTTTGAAGATGATAAGGACATTATTCTTGAGGCCGGATGCGATGCGTGCCTCATAAAACCGATCAGGAAAGACCATCTTCTTACGGTTATGTCAAGCTTCTTGAAGTCGATTTAGTTTATTATTTTGCATACTGCTGATTCAGATGATGAACAATCATTTTGCTGATATTATCTTGCCTCTTGCAGTAAAAGGAACCTTCACATACCTGATCCCTGATGAATTGACTGATAAGATCGTCCCGGGATCCAGGGTTCTTGTGCAATTTGGTAACAGGAAGCTCTATTCAGGGATCGTATCCGGGATCCATGATAATACCCCTTCCGGCATAAATATCAGATCAGTAAACAGACTCCTTGATCCGTTTCCTGTTGTGAATGCGTTTCAGTTGAAGTTCTGGTCATGGATCTCGGATTACTATATGTGCACCATTGGCGAAGTAATGAAAGCCGCCTTGCCATCGGATCTGTGTCTCGAAGGAGTGACATCTGTCCCGGTCCCGGAAAAATATAAGCCCCGTGAAGAGACATTCGTCAAACTCGCCCGGGATTTTTCAGAGAGTGAGCTAAACATAATTCTTGACAAACTTGTTAAAGCTCCGAAACAGTATAAACTCCTTGCTTCTTATGTCGATTTAAGCGGATATGTGCTGGGAATGCAAGTTAAACCGGTCAGGAAATCATTGCTGATAAAAGAGAGCAGTTCATCACCGGCAAGTATTGATGGGCTTGTCAGGAAGGAGATACTAACATTATATACCCTGGAAACCGGAAGGCTGACAGATACAGAGTTCCCGGCTGAACCTTTAAAGGTGTTAAGCGAAGCTCAAAATACAGCCCTTTATTCGATTAAAGAGATTTTCAGAGATAAAGACATTTCCTTATTGCATGGAGTTACATCGAGCGGTAAGACTGAAATTTATATTCACCTTATCGAAGAAGAGCTTAAAAAAGGCAGGCAGGTTCTTTACCTTCTGCCCGAAATTTCCCTGACAGCCCAGATTATTCAGCGCCTGAACAAACATTTTGGTGCAGTAACCGGAATATACCACTCGCGTTTCAGCAATCCCGAAAAGGTTGAAATATGGAACCGTGTCGCAGGAGCGGATACCGCGAAAGAATACCAGCTCATCATTGGAGCAAGATCCGCTATTTTTCTTCCATTCAGGAACCTTGGATTGGTAATTGTTGATGAAGAACAGGACGGATCATTTAAACAGCACGATCCGGCTCCCAGGTACCATGCCCGCGATTCAGCAATCATTCTTGCCGCCCTGCACAATGCAAAAACCATACTCGGATCAGCTTCACCGTCAATCGAAAGCTATAATAATGCATTATCCGGGAAATACGGACTTGTCGAGCTGAAGGAAAGATATGGATTGATAAAACTACCTGAAATCGTTCTGGCAAATTATCGTGAAGCGTACAGGAAAAAACTGATGGTCTCTCATTTTACACCTCAACTGCTTGAGGCAATAGATAATGCGCTGGCGAACAACGAACAGGTAATTCTTTTTCAGAACAGAAGAGGATTTTCACCTTATATTGAATGCCCCGAGTGCGGGTGGATCCCCAGATGTATTCAGTGTGCCGTAAGCCTTACATATCACAAGGGCATTGGAAGGATGGTGTGTCATTATTGCGGGTTTTCTACCAGCCTACCCTCTCAATGCGGCAACTGCCACTCTCCGGGATTGTCTGCGAGAGGCTTCGGAACTGAAAAAATTGAGGACGAAATCAGGATTGTATTCCCTTCTGCAAGAGTCGCCAGGATGGATCAGGATACAACAAAGGGTAAAAATTCCTTTGAAAGATTATTAAAGGCCATGGAAGAAAGACAGATCGATATCCTCATTGGCACCCAGATGATCTCAAAAGGACTTGATATTGAGAACCTTACGGTTGTGGGCATTTTGAATGCCGACAATCTTCTAAATTATCCTGATTTCAGGGCTCACGAAAGAAGTTTCCAGATGATGGAGCAGGTGAGCGGCAGGGCTGGAAGAAGGCAGAAGCTGGGCAAGGTCATTATCCAGACTTCCGATCCTGATAACAAAATAATACGGCTTGTCCTGAATCATGATTATAAAAACATGTTCAGGATCCAGGTTGAGGAAAGAAAAGCCTTTAATTATCCTCCCTTCCGCCGGCTGATAAAAATAAGTTTAAGACACAAAAACAGGTCGCTTCTTAATGGTTTTTCCGATCTTCTCGGAGGTGATTTGAAAAAAGTCTTTGGCAAAAGTGTTCTCGGACCGGAATTCCCGCTTATCTCCCAGGTTCAGCTCTGGTACATAAAAACCATACTGATAAAGCTCGAAAGGGAACAACCCGTGGCCAGGGCCAGGCACTTTATCGCTGAAGCGATCGAAAAGCTTGAGAAGGAAAAAGGAGCATCAGCGCTTAGGATCGCAGTGGACGTGGATCCGTATTGATTGACCTATTCCTAATCTCTTACCGGCGAGGTTAAAAAAGTGCGGAGTACGGGGTGCGAGGTGCGGGGAGAGACTAAAATTCCCCGCTTTGAATCCGCTTTAGCGGATCGACGAAGTCAACGGGGCAAGGAGGAGGCTCATACAGTTTCAATAACTCCCTCACATTTTTCTCAACACTCCATTCTTCCACGATAGTCCGCCGTATCTTTTCCGGATCAGGGACTGTTTTTCCCGACATCACATCAGTGAGGATGCGGCTCAGTGATTCATGATCGTTTCTGGGGAATAGGAATCCGTTTACTCCATTTGTGATAACCTCTGAATGAATTCCAACATATCCTGTAGCTATCGTAACAAGGCCGCAGGCCATGGCTTCAAGGCAGACAAGAGAGAAACCTTCAGAGAATGATGCTATAACAACAATGTTACTTGCTGAATAATAACCAACGATTTCATCACTTTCCTTCATGAAGTGCACCTGCGAGGAGATCCCCTCTTCGCGGGCAACTGAAATTAACTCATCAGTATATTTTTTGTCATCAACCTTCCCGATCAGCAGCAGTCCCCAGTCAGGATAGTTTTTAAGTGGCTGGAGAAGTGCTTTTAGTACCACAAGCTGACCCTTGGCAGGACGAATTCGGCCAATAATACTGATCAGATTCTTCTGTTCAATACCATTTAACCGGGTCTTTTCCCGAATGTCGAAGATCCCGGTATTTACTCCATGGTGAATAAGGGTATTCCGGCAAGGCAGGCTTTTTGACATTGAGAAGCTGAGGGTAACAAGATGATCAGCCTTTTTAATGAGCCATAGGGTAAAATCCGAAGGTTTGCTCTCCGAATGACGTGTAAATACAAGTTTGAATTTTCCTCCGAAAAGCCTCAGCAAAAGGGCAAGGATTATTTCATTGTTCCGATGAGTATGGATAATCATGTTGTTGTCCGAACAGATGAGCCTTAACAAATGTGACAGACTTATCTTAGGAGCATCTATCCCATATCCGAAAACCTTAGCTTCAGAAAATTTATTCAATACGGGGATAATATTCTCAACGCTCTTTGTAACTCCGGTCTTGTGAGAATGGAAATGGAAATGGACAATCATCATGATAAAATGTAAAGCAAATATATCGATCACAAAGGATAACACGAAGTATCACAAAGTTAAAAAACTGAAGAAACTTAACTTTATCAACTTCTCTTTTTATAATTTAGCCGCGGCTGTGAACAAGAGACAAATTAAAGATTTATTTTAAGATAGACAGAATATGACTCCTGATGAAAAGATCCTTCCCGGGAACTATCTCGGAAAAACTCTGAAAATACCATATTTTGCTGCTGCCACAACCGGAAGCTTCAGGGGAAATATTAAGAACGGACAGGCTGTGGTCCGTGAGACCGAGAAAATAAAAATATTCCTGGAACTAAGCCGGAAGATAAAAGACCCGGTGCTCTTTGATATAGGGGCATGTTTCGGAACATACAGTTTTATCACTCTTTTTAATAGTGAACTAAAGGTTCAGGCATTTGAACCTTTTCCAAAAATGGTAGAATATATGAAGGATATTATCCGGCTGAATGATATTCCAAACATCACCGTAAATGAATTTGGCTTGTCCGATATGGAAAGGAAATGCGATATGCAGTTTGGTTCCAGTTTTCATCGTTCGGAATTGAATTTGAATGTCGGGACAACAAATATCCGTCCTGATTCCGATGGCAATTATATATTTAAGACTCTCGATTCGCTGAATATCCAAAAGATGGATCTTGTGAAAATAGATGTGGAAGGGCATGAAATGGAGGTTTTGACAGGGGCAGCAGAGACCCTTAAAAGGTGTAAGCCCCTTTATATCCAGATAGAGATACATAATCGTAAAAAGGACAGAAAAGAGAGAGTTAATACTATTCTCGGTAAATTCCTGAATGATGAATATACAAGCTCCCATAACATCTTCAAATTTCATGGGGACTTCTTCTTTAAACGCAAAGATTTGTAAAAGCAATTGTTAAGTATTTAACAGCCGCCTCATTTTGTATTGTAACAGGATGCTCAGTGCAGCAAAAGAATGGGGATGTTTTTGACCCCGTCGAATTCGTTAATCCGCGAAAAATCAGCGTTAATCCGCGAGATCAGCGGGAGATTTCTTTTATTTCCCGCAGATTACGCAAATTTTCGCAGAAATAAATATTGTTACAATTTCAGGCTGATCCCCATACGCTTCAGAAAAGCTGTCAGCCAGACCATCAGGACAGCCCACACGATTGATCCCGCAACAACAATAAATGGTTCTGTTGATTGTTTATAAAATAAAACCGGTATACCTGTCATCCAGATCAGAAAGTACAAAATATCCGGAGCAAGATATGTTGTCAGTGAATTTTCACCTGCAGGCCTGAAGAAGGATGCCCAGCCCTCTTTCTTAAATACATCCGTTACAAGGTAGATCAGGGTAAAAACAAGAAAGCTGATCCCATTGCAAACCAGTCCCCAGCTCGGTGTTGCCTGTATTTTGGACAGGATAAACCATTTGCGAAGAATAAATCCTGCCAAAAGACAGAATGCTCCGGCAATGATGAAATTCCGTATGACCATTTTATGACCGGAGGAACCTGACTTTTTAAGCATCAATCCGGCGAATAAACCCGTAAGAACAACAAATGGTACATTTCCTTCAATCAGCACACCAAGGAGAGGCTTAACCGGATTCAGAAACTGAAGGATTTTCAAACCCGAAAGAATGTTAAGGACAAGAAAGAAAGCAATGACAGCTATGGTTTTTAACATTGAATCGCGGCAAAACAGGTAAGTGAATGCCCCTGCAAGATAGCCCCAGCCTATAAGTCCAAGTATACCCCACCAGCCTGTTATTAAAGATCCGTCATTTTCGGGTGAACCTGATCTGAATTTAAAAACCAGGAAAATAAGGATCCCGATCCCTGCCAGCCGGAAGCCCGTTACTGTAAATGGTTTATCATCTTTATATGAGTAATTGTTCCAGACCAGGAAAACTGCAACATACATAAGCAGGGCCCACAGGTTTGTGCCGATTCCTGTAAGTTCCGGATTTACTCTTCCGGTATTAAGCATCAGGACGCCTATAATCAATAGGCTGACGGTCCTGGTAATAATATGCCTGCTGTTTTCCGCAAGAGTCAGTCCCAGTGCGAGCCTTTTTGAAAAAGAAAAAGGAATTGCCAGTCCAACCATAAAAAGAAATCCGGGGAACACCCAGTCGGCCAGCCCCATTCCGTCAAAGTCAGCTTTCATATGCCCCAGCCATGCCGGGGCCACATCCATATTAAGGTCATTTACAAACAGCATGAGCAGAAGGGTAAGTCCCCTCATTATATCAATTGAACTTATACGGCCTGATGACATTCTGATTTTTATGTGTGTTAAGGTATAAAAAATAATCAAAAATATAGCCGTCAGGCTTTCAATCCTGAATGAATGATTTTAAACCTGCAAGAATGTAATTATTTTTACATGGAAATTTCTGTTATCCTTGTTATGTATTGTTATTTGGAGTAACCACTATGGAGATGATTTTAAAATTGAGCAGATAAAATGATTGCATATCCTGAAAAAATAAGGAATGAGGGTCAGCTTGAAGAATTATTGTCAAGGCCTGGCAATGAGCTTGTTGATGTGTTTTCACAACTGGACGGGGACTTGCTCTTTCTGGGTATTACCGGAAAGATCGGCCCTTCCCTGGCAATGATGGCAGCGAGGGCCTGTAAAAAAACCGGCGTAAAAAAAAGGATACTGGGAGTCTCACGACATATAGATACGAGGCAGCAGAAGAGCTTTGATGAGGCCGGAATTGAAACCATACAGGGTGATCTGCTGGATGCCGGCTTCCTGAAAACATTACCGCCCTTAAGGAATGTTTTTTATCTGGCAGGAATGAAATTCGGTTCAGCCGGTAACCTGCCTTTAACCTGGGCAATCAACTCCCTGCTGCCCGGACTTGTAGCGGAACATTTCCGTAAATCAAGAATTGTTGCCTTCTCAACCGGAGCTGTATATCCTATGGTTTCGGTTAGCTCGGGAGGGTCAGTTGAGACTGATCCGCCAGAACCGGCAGGTGAATACGCACAATCATGTCTAGGAAGGGAAAGAATGTTTGAATATGGCAGTAACAGATTCAAAACCGAAGTGATTCTGATACGGTTAAATTATGCTGTTGAAATGCGTTACGGCGTTCTGACTGATATAGCTCTCAAGGTAATGAACAGCATCCCCATCGATCTGACCATGGGTCATTTCAATGTGATCTGGCAGGGAGATATGAACGATTTTGTTCTCCGTTCCCTGGGGCATACCAGGTGCCCGGCAAAAATCCTTAATATCACGGGTCCTGAAATTCTCTCAGTGCGGGAGGTAGCGCTGGAATTTGCCAGCCTGTTCGGGAATGAACCGGTATTTGTCAGCAAGGAGGCCGGAAATGCACTTCTGAGCAATTCCTCGGAGGCATTTGAACTATTCGGCAAGCCAAAAGTGTCGGTATCAATGATTATCAAATGGATAGCCGGATGGCTGAAAGATGGAGGAAGGCTGTTGGATAAGCCCACACATTTTGAAGTAAGGAATGGTAAATACTAATGATATAAAAAATGAACCAGCTGATACCTGAGGATGTCAGGGCCGTATTAACCAAAGGAGTAGTAATCCCTGCCCTCCCGCTTGCGTTGAACAGTAAGCGAAAACTGGATGAGCGGCGTCAGAGGGCTCTGATCCGATATTATCTCGATGCCGGTGCAGGAGGGGTGGCAGTCGGAGTTCATACTACCCAGTTCGCCATACGGTTACCCGAAAACAACCTCTACTCTCCTCTTTTAAAGATTGCAGGAGAAGAGTTTGACAGTTATGTTCAGCAAACAGGGAAATCGCTTATCCGTGTGGCAGGTGTCATCGGAAAAACCACGCAGGCGGTAAGAGAAGCACAAACAGCTTCAAAATATGGATTTCATATGGCTTTACTTGGACTGGGTGCATTCAGGGATTCTTCGAACAGCACAATTATTAAACACTGCAGAACAATTGCGGAAATTATGCCTGTATTTGGCTTTTATCTCCAGCCTGCAGCAGGAGGAAGGATGCTTGACCTGGATTTCTGGCGCGAATTTTCCATGATAGAAAATGTTATTGCCATTAAAATAGCACCCTTCAACAGATACCAGACACTTGATGTCGTGAGGGGAGTCATTGAATCGGGCAGGGCAGGGGAAATTTCCTTATACACCGGGAACGACGATAATATCCTTGTTGATCTTCTGACCGAATACAGAATTCCGTATGGAGGGAAGGTTTTCAGCAAACGCATAGCAGGCGGCCTGCTTGGCCACTGGGCAGTGTGGACCCGCTCAGCGGTAAAGCTTCTGAATGATATTCATAATGGTGAATTTGAGAATGATACAAGACAGGCATTGATCCTTGCGAATAAGATCACTGACTGCAATTCGGCATTCTTTGATGCCGCCAATAATTACAAAGGCTGTATCGCAGGTTTGCATGAGGTCCTGCGCCGGCAGGGATTGTTCAGGGGAATCTGGACACTTGACAGGCATGAAAGGCTTTCACCCGGACAGAAAGCAGAAATAGACAGGGTATATGCATCTTACCCTGAGCTCAACGATGATGCATTTGTTATGGAAAATCTTGACAGATGGCTCTCGTAAATCCTCACAGATCTGCAATAACAGCTATATGATCTGTCAATTTACTGCTTTCCTTGTCTTTGGCAGAAAAGAGACTATTAATGCACCGGTAAGAGCGACGCAGATCAGGATAATGAATCCAAGGCTGTAGTTTTTATGGATATCGTGCATCGCTCCCAGGAACATCGGGAAAAGAGACTCAGCCACCCCGTCGGCAACAAGAATTATTCCCATTGTCCTGCCCAGGGCACGTACACCAAAAAGATCACCGGCCATCAGTGGGATTATCATATAATCGCCTCCCAGGCCGATCCCGAAAATGACTGCAAAAATGTAGATACGTCCGGGAAAATCAGGTACCAGCAACAGTGGAACGGCAATTGCCACTATAAGATAGATCAGTATCATCACATGTTTGCGGTGAAAAATATCGGCCAGCCAGCCCATCAGCAGTCTGCCGGCAAGGCTTGACAGCAATACCAGTGAAATTATATGAGCAGCCTGAGACTGAGTGAAATCAAGGTCGCGCAGATAAAGCTTCAGGTGCTGGTTTACTCCTCCCACCACGCCAATGGCACACATACTACCGATACCCAGAAGATAGAAGTTACGGTTTGTGAGAATAGACCTGATCGGTATAGCAGGTTCTCTGATCTCCGGATTGCTTCTGGCAGAAGAAGATCCTTTAATAAACCAGACCATCGGGAATGCGATCAGAACAACCATTACGCCCAGGGCAGCCAGAGAATTATGCCACCCGTAGTTCTTTTCAAGGCCTGCCGCAATCAAGGGAACCAGGGCTCCTCCTGCGCCTATGCCAAGGTATGCAATACCCATAGCCTTACCGCGGTTTTTATCAAACCACCTGGAAATCAGCACCTGGCAGGGAAGAGGTCCGCCGCATACATAACCGAGCGCATTGAAAATATAAAAAAGATAAAACAATCCGAGAGAGTCAGCAAAGCTTAATCCGATAAGTGCTGTTCCCATCATCAGGACTCCTGCCATCATCAGCCTTCTTGGGCCGTATTTATCTATCAACCAGCCGGCTATGAATCCGAACAAAGGACCTACAAGAAGCTTGCCCAGCGCATTTCCTGATGTAATGACAGTCCTTGACCATCCATATTCCCTGGCCATAAAATCAAAAAAGAAAGGCAGACCGTAGAATGCAAACCCGACCAGTGCAAAGAGCGACAGGAATGTTGTTATCACAATATAGGTCTGAGAACTCCTGGAATTGGATTTTGAGCTTAGCTCCTCCGTAAGAATAGGCATCATTGACTGAATTAACGTGAATGACTGAAAGCACCGGTTGTCCGGAACAAATTAAAGCAGTTGAATGTAGCAACTTTGGTTTAATTAGGCAATAAACCAGGTTAAAAAATCTTGACCAATTATTGAATAGAGTTTTCAGATTGACTGATTTATGATAACTTTAGAAATAGTTTTGATAATCTGGAATAAACATGAAAAGCGGATTCATAAGCAATCTTTATTTACTGCCTTTGATACTGATTTTGAATCTGTTTAGTTACCCTATGCAGGCAAGGGTAATCAGGGTGGTCATTACAAAAACAGAACCTTATCTTGAAGGGAAGTCATTTGGCAGTGCAGGCTCTTATGTCAGACTGACCGGCCAGGTTTACGGAGAGGTTGATCCGCTAAATCCGCTGAACAGTATTATACAGGATATCCTGCTTGCACCCGTGAATGATAAAGGGATGGTTGAGTATATTTCTGATTTTATAATTCTGAAGCCTGCTGAAATGACAGGAAGCAATGGATTGCTTTTTCTGAGCCTGCCAAACCGCGGAAATGTATTTCCTGCTGATACGGTTTTGCTTGGCCGCGGGTATACTTACCTGTGGTGTGCATGGCAGGCCGATGTTCTCCAGGGAGGCAACAGGCTGACAATGAAAGCGCCTTATGCAGGCGAGAACGGAAACCCGATAGGAGGCGTCGTGCGTACTGAATACCAGGTGTCTGTTTCGACAAAAACATTGAACCTTGGAAGTGGCTTTTTCACCGGACTGACACATCGCAGCTATGAGACGGTTCGACTCGACAATGCCGGCTGTACTCTTACCAGAAGGGTACTCGAATCGGATCGGCGCGACACGGTACCGAAGAGCGACTGGGCATTTTCTGACTGTTCCAAAGTACGCTTTCCCGGAACACCCGGCACAACAAAAATCTCGCTGAAAGACGAATTTCAACCAGATTTTATTTATGAGCTTATTTATATGGCAAAAGATCCGATTGTTCTGGGACTCGGATTTGCCGCCATTCGTGATATTTCGTCGTTCTTAAGAAATGATCTGAAAGATGAGTCAGGGCATCCCAATCCCCTGGTTAGTGAAGGAGCAACAACAACTCCTGTCCGTGCAGTTGTCATGCAGGGTGTCTCCCAGTGCAGTAACTTCGCACGTACTTTTTTATTTCTTGGTTTTAACCAGGATGAAAAGGGCCTGAAAGTATTTGATGGTGTAAACGCTCATACCGGAACACGTCGCATTTCTCTGAATATTCGTTTTGGACGCCCGGGCGGTGGAGGCCTCCAGCATGAAGACCATCTCTTCCCGGGCAATGATCCGCCATTTAGCTGGAGTTCAGAATTCGATACAATTTCAGGAATAACGGGTGGGATCCTTGAAAAATGTCTCGAATCAGGCACATGCCCCAAAATAATGCAGACTCTCAGCTCATCGGAATACTGGCAGCTCAGGGCTTCCCTGACCACGACCGATTCGTACGGAACAAAAGACCTGGAGATACCGGATAACGTCAGAATATATCTTTTTTCAGGAACACAGCACTCGCCCATGGAGGGTGCAGATCAGACGAGCGGTTTCAGGCTGAATTACAATTCATTTTATCCATACCACCGGGCACTGATCATTGCCCTGGAGAAATGGATACTTGAAGGCAAGCTGCCTCCGGAGAGTTCCTTTCCGACTATTGCTGAAAAAACATTGGTCGGACCGGAAAAGAATATTATCGGGTGGCCGGAGATACCGGGAATCCCCTATAGCGGAAAGGTCAATGAACTTCCGCTTCTTGACTACGGACCGCAGTACAATTTCAAAAATGTCAGCGGTATCCTTAACGTAGAACCGCCAAAGGTAAAATCAAAGCAATACTACAAGACCCTGGTCCCGAAAGTGGATAAGGATGGCAACGAAATTTCCGGTATACGGAGCATAAATATCAGGGTTCCGCTTGGAACTCATACTGGATGGGCACTGCGCAGGGAAGGTTTTGGTGAGGGCGACCTGGCTTCCCTCAGCGGGATGTTCATTCCGTTCAAGAATACAAGGAAAGACCGAAAGGAAACTAACGATCCGCGGCTATCTCTTAAAGAGAGGTATGGTACGCATGAGAAATATGTCGAAGCTGTCAGAAAGGCGGCTGAAGAGCTGGTAAGTAAAGGGTTCCTGCTTCCCGAAGATGCCAGAACTGAGATTGAGAAAGCGGAAAAGAGCAATGTACTTATCGAGTAATATTTAAAACTTAAGCCTATTTGCAGTTTAACATTTTAAAAACAAGGAGAATAAATCATGAAAAAGAAAAGATTTTCAATTATTGTAACAATTGTTACAAATTTTGTATTGCTGGTAATGACCGCTAATACCTTTGCACAGGAACCTGCAAGGCCTGCTGCTGCTCCAGCCGCACGACCTTCTTTCAGGATGGCACCGCGGATCGTCTCGCCTGAGATCCTTCCTGACAACAGAGTCACATTCAGGATCTATTCAAAAGATACCTCCAGGATATCATTATCCGGAGAATGGCAGGCCGGATTTGGAGCCTCCGAAGCACTTGTAAGGAATGATACAGGATTGTACAGCCTGACCGTTGGTCCTCTCAAACCCGAACTTTACGCCTATACATTTACAATCGATGGTGTCAGAACTATCGATCCGGGAAATGCTCAGGTCAGGCGCGACGGTTCAAATTACCAGAGTTACTTTATAATCCCGGGCCCGGAATCGGACCTTTATTTTCATAAGAATGATGTACCTCACGGAACAGTTACAAAAATCTGGTACAAATCTGAAGTACTTGGATTCCAGAGAAGAGTGTATGTCTATACACCTGCCGGATATGAGAATGGCACACAGAAATATCCTGTTTTTTATCTTCTTCATGGAGCTGGCGGGGATGAGGATGCATGGACAAACATGGGAAGGACTGCCCAGATTATGGATAACCTTATCGCACAGGGTAAAGCAAAACCGATGATCGTTGTAATGACAAATGGCAATGCCAATCAGGCAGGAGCTCAGAATGAGGTTCCACCTCTTCCTGCGGCGGGAGAGCAGGGGATGGCCGCATATCAGCGCTATGCCGGAAAATTTGAGGAGCACCTTGTAAAGGATGTAGTCCCATTTATTGAGAAAAACTTCCGTAGTCTTACGGGAAAAGACAACAGGGCAATTGCCGGATTATCAATGGGCGGTGCGCATACCCAGACCATCACCAACAATAATCCCGGGATGTTCAGTTATATCGGGGTATACAGCATGGGGATCATGAGCATGGGTCCTCAGAATCAGGATGCAGCAAAACTGGAGCAGGAAAGGATCACAAAGCTTACAGCATTGAAAGACAGCGGCTACAAGCTTTACTGGATCGCCTGCGGAAAGGATGACTTTGTCTATAAAGGTGTTATAACATTGAGGGAAACGCTTGACAAGGTCGGCTTGAAATATATTTACCGCGAGAGCACCGGCGGACATACATGGGCTAACTGGCGGATCTATCTGTCAGAATTTGCACCAATGCTGTTTAGATAAAAAAATTGTTATTTTTGCCACACTAATTCTGTGAAACGGGGTGTGGCCACGCAGTGCGGGGTAAACTCCGTTGGAATATTGACGCTGAAATTATATCGGGGTGTGGCGCAGTTGGTAGCGCGCTACGTTCGGGACGTAGAGGCCGCTGGTTCGAGTCCAGTCACCCCGACTTCGCCCTCCGAATCCGCCGTCCGGCGGTGAAGGAGGGCTTTTTTCAGCCCTCCGACAGAAAGTCGAGCATCTCTGAAGCATTTTTATTCTCCGGATCAAATTCCAGCACCTGTTTAAGATACACCTTTGCCTTATCGTAATTGTAATTTTTCATATATGTCCTTCCCAGGTGATATAGTGCAGAAACATGGTTGTCGGTTTTGTTCAGAAGCCTTTCAAAAAAGACAATTGCCTCATCATATTTACCCGACGCCTTTAATGCGATACCCATATAATAGTTCGCCATAAGAGTCTCAGGACAGTACTCAATCAGTTTCCTGTATGAAGCAATACTTTTATCTTCTTTGCCAAGATGGTAATAAGCCAGCCCCAGCCAGAGATATGTCATGGGTAAATGCTTTCCCGATTCGATTATTCTATTGAAAGTATTAACAGCTGCTGAAAAGTTAGTGGATCGGTAGAGAGCAACTCCCAGCCTGTACATAATATATGGACTGTCAGGCTTTATTTCCAGAACCTTTTCATAGTAGCTGATCGACTTTGACATTTCGCCAAGAATGTAATACACATTCGAAAGCTCGAGCAGGATGTGTATGTTATCGGGATTTTCCTTCTCTGCACATTCGAAATATGCTGCAGCTTCTTTGAGATCCCCTTCGAGAAGTTTTATGAAGGCATCATCAATACATTTGTGAACCAGTTCAGACATTGAAAAAGAATTTAAAAATTAGATAATCTAACTACGGTTTTTAATCGGTACATACTCCTGTTTTCCGAAAACATTTTTAAATGCAGGTCTGATGATCCTTTTTGCGGAAAATGTAAGCTCCTCAATGCGGTGGGTACACCAGCCCGAAACCCTTCCAATTGCAAACAGAGGGGTATAAAGTTCCTTTGAAATATCAAGACATGAGTATACAAAACCAGAGTAAAAATCAACATTAATACAAACTACCTTGGTCGATTTTTCTCCTTTAAATACTCTGAAAACTTCAGGTGTGATTCTTTCCACAAGTGAATAGAGTTCAAACTCATCAAGCCGGCCTTTTTCTATAGCCAGCTCTCTTGCCTTTGCTTTTAATATTGCAGCTCTCGGATCAGAGATAGTATAGACAGCATGCCCTATTCCGTAGATCTTTCCTGAGTAGTCATTTGCTTTCTTATTCAGGATCTTGAGAAGATGTGCTTTAACTTCCTCTTCATCCTTCCAGTTCTTTACATGAATTTTCATGTCTTCCATCATTTCCAGAACCCTGACATTTGCCCCGCCATGTAAAGGCCCTTTTAATGATCCGATGGCAGAGGTTACTGAAGAATAAATATCCGTTTCAGAAGAACTGGTTACCCTCATTGTAAAGGTTGAATTATTACCGCCTCCGTGTTCAGCATGAAGAACCAGAAGCAGGTCAAGCAGATCACCTTCAAGTTTTGAAAAACCGTTGCGTTCGCCTTTAATTAAGTAGAGGAAATTCTCAGCTGTAGTCATTTGGGGCTGCGGGTGACGGATTGAAAGAGTTTTCCCCTTGTACAGGTGTCTTAATGCCTGATATGAATATGCAACTATTGTTGGAAACTTGGCAATAAGATTTAACGACTGCTTAATCATGTTATCGAGAGCGATACTATCCGGTTTTTCATCAAGAGTATATAATCCCAGCACAGATCTTGCAAGGATATTAAGTACATCTTTGCCCTTCATTGAAAGTATCATGTCTTTCGTAAAGTCATCAGGCAGAGCTCGCAGGGAAGACAGATGTTCTGAGAACTCTTTCAACTCTTCCTTATTTGGCAGATGTCCTGTCAACAGAAGAAAAACGGTTTCATCAAATCCGTGCCTGTGGTCTTTCTGAAATCCGGCAACAATATCTTCAATATCAATTCCCCTGTACAATAATCTCCCCGGAACAGCAACAACCTTGTCGCCTTCCTTCTTATACCCAACCACCTCTCCGACTTTTGTCAGTCCTACAAGAACACCGGATCCATCTGCATTACGCAGCCCGCGTTTTACATCATATTTCTCAAATAATTCACTATCAATCTGGCACGATTTCCTGACAGATTCCTCTAACTGTGAAAAAAAATTCTGATCTTCCATTTGCGTATATTTTTATTGATTGGTTTAAATGTTTGAAATTATTGCATTGGCAAATTCTGATGTTTTGAGAAGTTTTGCATTCTCAGTTAATCTGTGAAAATCGTAGGTAACCATTTTACTCTGAATGGTTTTTTCAAGCCCGAGGTATATTTTATTTGCTGCCTTATCCCATCCCATATATTCGAACATCAGGCCACCTGAAAGAATTACAGAACCGGGATTTACTTTATCCTGATCGGCATATTTTGGTGCCGTACCGTGGGTGGCTTCAAATATTGCATGGCCTGTCTCGTAATTGATATTTGCTCCGGGTGCAATTCCTATTCCTCCGACGATTGCCGCAAGGGCATCAGAAATATAGTCACCGTTAAGATTCAATGTGGCAATGACAGAGTATTCTGCAGGTCTGGAAAGTATCTGCTGGAGAAAAGCATCAGCAATCACATCTTTAATAATGAGTTTACCTTCAAGTTCTGCTCTGTTCTGTGCTTCGTTTGCCACAGATTCTCCCTTCTCGGCAGAGATTTTTTTATGCTGGTACCATGTGAACACCTTATCGCCAAACTCCCTTTCAGCAAGGGCATACCCCCATTTCATAAATGCCCCTTCAGTATACTTCATAATGTTTCCTTTGTGAACCAGTGTTACCGACGGCAGATTCTTCTTTATGGCAAAAAGGATAGCCTGCCTTATAAGCCTTTCTGAACCTTCTTTTGATACAGGTTTGATACCTATTGAGGAAGTTTCAGGAAACCTTATGGATTTTACTCCCATCTCTGCAATAAGGAATTTTTTGATCTTATCAGCGTCAGGAGTACCATTCATGAATTCAATACCGGCATATATATCTTCAGTGTTTTCCCTGAATATATGCATGTTGACATCCTCAGGTTTTTTAACCGGACTCGGAACGCCGCTGAAGTATCTTACCGGCCTGTAACATGTATAAAGGTCAAGTAATTGGCGCAGAGTTACATTAAGCGATCGCATACCTTCACCAATTGGAGTTGTAAGAGGTCCCTTGATGCCAACAAGATACTCTTTGAATGCAGCAAGGGTTTCATCAGGAAGCCAGTTTCCGGTAAGGTTAAATGCCTTCTCACCCGCAAGTACCTCTTTCCAGGACACTTTTCTCCTGCCTTCATAGGCTTTCTCAACCGCATCATCAAATACTCTTACGGATGCTCTCCAGATATCCTTTCCTGTTCCGTCACCTTCGATGAACGGAATTATCGGGAAGTCAGGTACAATCAGTTTACCATTTTCAATTCGGATCTTCTCAGCCATATCAGGTTTCTGTCTTTGTGATTCTTATCAGGTTCAATGCGCTTCCGGCTTTAAACCATTCGATTTGAGCTTCATTGTAGGAATGGCTGGCAAAGATCGTCTCTTTTTCCCCGTTTGAATGGTGAATAATTATTTTAATCTTCTTACCCGGTGAAAACACATCAAGCCCCACGATGTCAAATTTATCAGTTTCCCTTATTCTGACATAGTCGTCTTTGTCTGAAAATGTCAGGGCAAGAACCCCTTGTTTTTTAAGGTTTGTCTCATGAATTCTTGCAAATGACTTTGCCAGTACAGCTGTTACATTCAGGAAGCGCGGTTCCATTGCTGCATGTTCCCTTGATGAACCTTCTCCAAAATTCTCTTCCCCGACAACAATGGACCCCATTCCCGACGCTTTGTAAAACCTTGCAACCTGTGGGACCGGTTCATAATTGCCGGTAATCTGGTTAAGGATATTATTTGTTTGATCATTGAAACTGTTGACCGCACCTATCATGTAATTATTTGAGATATTATCAAGATGTCCGCGATACCTGAGCCAGAATCCTGCCATTGAAATATGATCAGTGGTACATTTGCCTTTTACTTTAATCAGCAAAGGCAAATCTTTATAGTCGTGTCCATCCCATACAGGGAAGGGATCCAAAACCTGAAGCCTTTCTGAATCAGGATTTATTATGACTGATATTTTTGTTTTATCCATAGAAGGTTCCTGCAATCCGCTCTCAAAATCCGCAAATCCATCAGGAGGGAGATCAAATCCGGAAGGCTCAGCCAGTGTTACCTTTTCTCCATTCCTGTTTGTAAGAAAGTCAGTAACAGGATTGAATGTCAGGTCACCTGCAATGGCCAGCGCAGTGACTATTTCGGGAGATGCCACAAAAGCATGTGTGTTAGGATTACCATCATTCCTCTTCGCAAAATTCCTGTTGAATGAATGAACAATAGTATTTACCTCTTTCTTATCGGCACCCTCACGGTCCCACTGCCCGATGCAGGGTCCGCAGGCATTTGCAAAAACAGTTCCTCCAATTTTCTCAAAAGTTTCAAGAAATCCATCTCTTTCGGCTATTGCACGTATTTGCTCCGAGCCAGGAGTAATTGTAAACAGAGATTTAGCAACAAGGTTTTTCTTTATTGCATCCGCCGCAATTGAGGCTGCCCGGGAAAGGTCCTCGTAAGATGAGTTTGTACATGATCCGATCAGTCCTACCTCAACTTTCAGGGGCCAGCCGTTCTGAAGTGCAACCTTCTTCATTTCGGTAATGGGAGTTGCAAGGTCCGGAGTGAAGGGCCCGTTTATATATGGTTCAAGCTCTGAAAGATTTATCTCCAAAAGCTGGTCGAAGTATTTCTCAGGATTTGAATAGACCTCAGGATCGGCTGTAAGATGCTCCTTTACTCCATCCGCAAGCCTTGATATTTCAGCACGGGCTGTCGAATCGAGGTAGTGCGACATAGCCTGATCGTACGCGAATACTGAACAGGTGGCACCCACCTCGGCACCCATGTTACATATCGTTGCTTTTGCTGTGCATGACAGAGACTCTGCGCCCTCTCCGAAGTATTCAATTATACAGCCTGTACCGCCCTTAACAGTAACCAGACCTGATAATTTAAGGATAATATCTTTTGCCGAAGTCCATCCGTTCAATTTACCTGTAAGTTTGACACCTATCAGTTTGGGGAATCTCAGTTCCCAGCCCATTCCCGACATCACATCCACAGCATCGGCTCCGCCAACACCTATTGCTATCATACCCAGGCCACCCGCATTCACAGTGTGCGAATCAGTGCCAATCATCATACCTCCCGGAAAGGCATAGTTCTCAAGTATTATCTGGTGGATTATACCAGCACCTGGTTTCCAGAAATCAATATCATATTTATCGCAAATTGAGCTCAGGAAATCATAGACCTCCCTGTTGTTTACCTTTGCAAACCTTAAATCATCTGCTGATCCGGTTTTTGCCATTATGAGATGATCGCAGTGCACAGAAGCCGGAACTGCTGAGGCATCCTTACCGGCCATCAGGAACTGGAGAAGTGCCATCTGTGCAGTAGCATCCTGCATGGCTACCCTGTCGGGTATGAAATCCACATAATCGACACCGCGTTTATAAGATCTGAAACCTGTTCTGTTGTACAAATGAGCATAAAGTACTTTCTCGCTGAATGTGAGCGGTTTTTTAAGACTTTTCCTTATCTCACGAATGAGGTGAGGAAGTCTTTGGTAGTATGACTTTACAAGTTCAATATTAAAAATCATATTAAAGAGTTTTCATTTGCTTCCTGTAATAATAATGTCCTGTCAACAAGGTCCTTTTCAAACAGAACATTTTCGAAAGTAAACCTGTTTGAAAGAAACTCCATTAGTTTTGAGGTGTCCTCAAAGGCATTACCAAGACAGGTTGATGCACCCGGCGATGGAGTAATGTTGAATATTATGTTTTCGCCCAGTATCTTTGCCTCTCCAAGTTCAAGCTTCTTTGTTGTGTTGTTAATGATTTGAGGTCTTGTTCCTCCTACTTTTTTAGCAAATTTAATCTCTTTAAGCCTTACTTTCGGGACAATTTTCCTGATCTCCTTGAGGAATGATCTTTTTCCTATCCAGGGGAGGTCATAAACAACATTTTTGAGTAGGTAGTTAAAGATTGCCCTGTCGGAAGATATTTTGAGTATGCTTAATAGAGGCTTAATGCTGATTCCGAATGTTTTCCAGTATTCCCAGAATGTTGAGTAGTTGTATCTTTCCAGGAAAAAAATAGGTTTTGCTGTTGGGCCAAACCGGGTTATTTGTTCATTATGTACTTCCGGATCGCCATGAACAGCAGCAAAAGGGAGCTTCGGTATCTGCATGGTATAAACCTTACTGTTCAGGACTTTAGGCACTGTATAGAAACTTCCGGACATCGATAGAATTGAATAGCTTTTACCATAACCAAGCGATTTGGCAAAAATCAGGCTATGGCTTCCGGCGGCTACAACAACGGCTGAGGATTTGAATTCACCCTTATCAGTTTTAATAATGTAATTACCACCTTCATGTATTATCTTCTTAACTTTGGTCGACATGTAGATTGATATGTCAGGATTAAGAGCTTTTGCATTATCTGCAAAAGAGTGGGATAATTTTCTGAAATCAACCGTGTAGCCATCTTCTGTTATCAGTGCAAGCAGTTCCTGATCAGGGTCACGTCCTTCCAGAATCCTTGGCTCAATTTTGCCTATCTCATCCTTTCCGATCATTTTCAATTTGGGAAACAACTGACCAAAAGAAGGATACCTATCGCGTAAAGTTTTTACCTGATCCTTGCCTACGGCCAGCACCATCTTGGGGACTTTTATAAAAATACCCTCATCACCCCTGACTGCCTTTTCATGTTCAAGGTAATTCATCACCATATCAGCGGCACGTTTTACTTTTTTTGCTTTTTCAAGTGTATAGTTGGTCTCTATATCACCGAAATGAAGAGTTTGACTATTCATCAATGGAGATGAATTTACCAGTCCGAAATCAGAATACTTCTCAATAAGACCTATGCTTTTTACGTTTGTGTATTTGCACAGAGTGTACAGTAATGCAGTACCGCTCACTCCTCCTCCGATAATTATTACATCGTGCTTCATTTTTGAACCGGGATTAAACGAAACTGTTATTTGAACAAATGCAACTTTATGGAATATCCGAAATGAGTCTCCAAGAAAATGCATTATGCATTCAATATGCTAATATGTTGCAAATATCACATTTCGAATTCTTTAAATTGTTATTCCAATAACAATAAAGCCCATTATAAATTAAACAATTAAAAGTAGAATTTGTTTAATCCGGGCAGAAATTTTTGAATAAATATTGTTGGAGCCACAATAAACAAATAATACCATTTTCATTCCAGGAAAGGTGGTCCGGCTGGTTGCAGCCTGTAAATAGGTCACTCTTAAATAAATTATGTTTCAGCGTATTAGAAATTGGATGCATTCATTTAACTAACATAGATGAAATTGACTTAGTCTTCTCACCCCGACAACACCATAAACACCTTCATCATTTAATTGGTGGAGGTGTTTTTTTTCATAAACACTTGATCAGGGCAGGTCATATTCTGTAACAATGATCACAACAGTCATGTCCTTCCATTAAGGTTTTAGTTCTGGAAAATTGAATATTGGGATTAAACGCCTTTGCCCAGGCGTCATCACCGTGACACAGTGTAGCATATCCGATTTCAGCCGCATCCAGTTCACGAAAAACTTTGGCGTTAAGACACTCCGTAACTCTCCATGAAACAAGATCTTCCCTGTTTTCGATAACTTCAATGGTAAGGATCGTCTTATAACCTTCATCCTCATAAAACGGTCGGACGAAATCCTGCAAGGTATTTTCAGGTTTGTATGTGGCAATTGAGTTGTAATAATCTTCAGTTGATTTCTTAAGGGCATTAATCAGGTTGTCGTGCCCCAGATAGCCGGCAATCCTTTTCATCCTGTCAGCATAAAGCTTGGCTCTGAAGCGGTATGCCTGTTCGAATGTATAACCTGTCTTTTTATTGAACTTGTGAACAGGTTTTTTCACGATATCAGGATTATCTGCTGATGCAAAGATTTGAGATAACCCTAAACATCCCAATGTACAAACTGGGATACTTCTGGTTAGAAAAGACCTTCGGTTATGGTATATATTTTTCATTTCAGCGGTTATTGAAAGATCCTGTTTATTCTGGTATTACTTCATCTTTGATAAATATTATCTGAATTGTCAGTATCAGGTGTCAGCTTATCTCCTAATGTTACTTTCCGGATGTTCTTCCTAGTTTTAAGCTTAATTGGATATTCAGTCATACCGGTTTTCCAGATATCAAGGTTCCTGTAAATCTTCTCCTGTGAATTATCATCATAGGTGATCTCAAGTCTGATTGGCACCGGGATACTTCCCTTTCTTTCAATCATGATCCTGTTCCTGTCGGCTGATTTGATTCCCAGGTCAGCATAACCATATTCAAAATAGCATGCTTTCCAGAACCAGTCGATATTCCCGCCGGCGAACCTGCTGAAAGTATTGAAGAAATCATACGGTGAAGGATGCTTCCCGTTCCATACCGTTATAAATTCTTTAGTTGCTTTTATAAAAGCTTCTTCTCCCACCAGTTCTTCAAGTAGCAGCAAAGCAATGCAGGGTTTTTCGAGATAAAGGAACAGAAAGCTTGAGAAACTCATCCCTGCCTCTGCAGTGATTACCGGATAATCGAACAATGTTCCTGCTTTATCCGCATATTCCGGCAGGTCCATCTGTTCGTGGAATGAGAAATTATCTCCCCTGAATTTGTTCTCAAGGAATTCAGCCCATCCTTCATCCATCCAGCCGAACTGAGTTTCATTAAAACCCATAAAAAAGGGAGTATAGTTATGGAAAAGCTCATGGACGACAACGGCATTATGTACATCATGATCAGAGTGAATACCGTCATTGGCTATCATAGGAAATTCCATACTTAATCCCTCGGGCGTTCCGTTAAAAAAAGAAGTTGCATGGGGATATGGAAACGGTATTCCGGGAAATTCAACCGAGGTCCATAAAATGGCATCCCTGGCAATTGCAATTGTTTTTGAGTATCGTAAGGAATCGGCAGGATAAACAATATCCACCAGAACTCTTCTGCCAGATTGCATATCAGCAATTATCGAAGTGCCTTTCCACAGATAGTTTTTTGCCACTGCAAAGGCAAAATCAGGCACATGCTCTGCGGTGAAGTGCCAGGTATTTCCTTTGATGATATTCCTCAGATGATCTTCAGGAGCAATTATTGGGACAATTGAATCATCACTGCGGGCGTAATTAAGTTTCTCAATTATTTTCTCATCAAGAACGCTTTCAAGATTGTCGCACTCGCCTGTTCCCCAGACAATATAACCTTCAGGAGCATGAACGGTAACATCAAAATTACTGAAGTCGTTATAGAACTCCTTCAATCCGAGATGAGGTGTATCATCCCATCCTCTTATATCATCATACACTGCAACCTGGGGATACCAGAGGCCAAGGAAGAAATTGCCATCATATCGCCCCATCCGTCTCAGATCCGAGGAGGGTGATGGTATTGGATAATTCCAATCAAATTCTATAAGACCTGATCCACCTGAAGGGATTGAATCCGTCAGATTGATGCATAAATCCGTACAGAACCGAGTTACCTGTCTTTTGTCAACTGGATTATTATCAAGTATGTACCTGATACCGTTTATTTTCAGGCTTCCAAAATATATCCCGTCTGTAAGATCTTCCACTGGGACTGGAATTACGCGTGCTGTTCCCCTCTTATAAATATCCTGGTAAAGCCGGAAGTGGATATCCTTCAGTGCAGCAGGGCTATTATTATGATAAATTATTGATCCTTTTCCTGATAGAGTATTCTTTGAATTATCAACAAAGGCTTCAAGCTTATAATCAGAGGAATTTAGCCAGTACCTGGCTCCGGGTTCTCCGTTTCTTGTTCTTGTCTGGTTATCTACAGCTTCCTGAAACTCGCGGAACTCGAATAATCCTGTATTCTGGCCTGCAGTAAAACCGGAAATAACAAGGATCAACAAAATAGATAGAATGATGGTTTTCATTTTGGCTCATTTTGAATCAATCCAGGCGTTAATTCTGTCTTCGAATAATTGCAGAGGGATACACCCGGATTCAAGGACTTTATTATGAAACTCCTTAATATTGAATTTGTCTCCAAGAGTGTTTTCAGCTTTTGCACGCAATTCAAGAAACTTGAGTTGTCCGATCTTATACGCTAATGCCTGTCCGGGAAGTGCCATATAACGCTCAATCTCTGCAATTATGTTACTTTCAGACTCAGGCTCATGGTCCAGCGAATATTGAATTGCCTGTTCCCGCGTCCATCCTTTTGTATGTAATCCGACATCTACAACAAGCCTGATGGCTCTGTGTATTTCCTCTTTTAAGTTACCCAGGTACTGGTATGGATCAGAATACAATCCAAGCTCTTTACCGAGGGTCTCCGCATACATTGCCCAGCCTTCGACATAAGAACCATAAATCATTATTTTTCTGAATTGCGGAAGGCTGTCATTTTCCAGTTGAAGCGATAATTGGTAATAATGACCGGGAACTGCTTCATGCAGGAACAGGCTTTCATCCTCAAAATGTTATATGTTCCTGCATCCGGAATGGGGACATAAAATATACCTGGTCTTGAACCATCAGGTAGTCCTATTTCAAATTCAGCACTGGCCGTTTTTTCGCGGAAAGCTTCAGTTCGTCTCACTTCCAGAGGTGTTTTTGGTTCCCTGTCAAACAATCCTGACATATTTGACTTTATAACTTCATGTAAATCATTGAAATGAGCAATCACCTGCTCTGGTTTGGAAAATGGCATCAGATCTTTGTTTGTCCGTACATGACTGAAAAATGCTTTAAGGTCGCCTTTAAAACCAACCTGGTCTTTTATTTTTTCCATCTCCCGGGAAATTCTGTCCACTTCATTTTGCCCGATCTCAAAGATTTCATCCGCTGACAGTTCTGTGGTAGTCCAATACTCAATTAAATACTGGTAATATTCCTTGCCAGAAGGGATGTCATTTATGCCCGAAGTTTCACGGCAGCATGGTAAATATTCATTTTTCAGAAAATCATGCAGTTTTTTATATGCAGGGATTATTTTCTTTTCAATTATTGCTTTATACTCACTTTCAAGCCTTTTTTTATCAGCAGCTGACATATCTCCAGGGAATACTTTTACAGGTCCGTAAAAAACATGTTCCTCTGCCGGACCGTGATCGAAACTATCCATCTGAGGTATCATTTTATACACTAATGCTTTGGGCAGGGTGTAACCAGTTTTCATCCCTCTCTGCATATTGGCAATGGCAGTATCGCACCAGATTACAAAACCGTTTAGTCTTTTAAGCCAGTTTTCATAGTCCGGTGTATTACGAAAGGGCTGAACGTAATTTCCACCCGCCATAGTGGCAAGATAAATGTCGACAGATGCAAATTGATCAACAGGTAATAACTCCTTCTTAAAATTCAAACCTTTCAGACCGATATTGCATTCCCACTTTAAAATGTCCACATTCAGCCTTTCCGGTTCTGACAGTTGAGATTCATCAAATTCAGTCCAGTTTTGCTTTGAAGGATGTGTAAAAATTCCTTAGCTTTTCAATATAGGACTGAGTTAATGAGTTTGGGAACAGATCGTTAAAACGGTAGTCTCCAAACTCTGTGGCAAGAATCGGATTAAGCTCCATATAGCCATCATAATACTCCTCGAAGAGTTTATTCAGAGACTTGGATGTCTCGTCAGATTCCTTCCGGGATTTTGTTTGATGACAACTCTGAAAAACAATCAGGATCAGGAATGAAAAAATAAGTAATCTTTTCATTTATTTTACTATTTAGTTGGATAAAATACTATTCAATCGTTTATTGGTCATTTAAACTTATTTTTGTCTTCTACCGGATTCAGGGACAATTTTAGTCTCTCAGGCTGACATTCCCGTTTGCCAGCTCCATAACAATCTCATAAACCAACTTGCAGGATCTCTGAAAGAATTCATAATCGATATTCTCAGCATCGTCTGTAGGCATATGTATATCAGCATTATCGCCGCTGAAAAAGAAAACAGCTGGAATCTTTTTAAGGTGAAAGGGATAATTATCACTCATGTTGACATACCGGCTCGTATCTGCATACGCCCAATCGATTGCTAAATTCTGTGTCATATCATTGACCCTGGTAATAATCTCTTTGAATTTTGATGTTATCCTTCCTGCTCCAATAGGGGCAAGTGCTTTTATATCAGTATTCGAGCAACCAATCATATCAAGATTGACATTGGCAATGACGTTTTCGATTGGAACAGGAGAATTTTCGGTAAAATAATGGGATCCGATTAAAAAAAGTTCCTCCCCAGAGAAAAGTATGCAGATAACTGATCTTGCAGGTTTTGACATGGCCAGAGCTTCAGCAATCTCCAATACACCGACACTACCACTTGCATTGTCATCAGCCCCGTTCATTACTTCTCCAAGTTGAATGCCTAAGTGATCAAGATGAGCACATAATGTTATGTATTCTTTCTTCAGAATCGGATCTGAACCTTCAATCAAACCGATGGCATTAGCTGTGTGAATAGTTGATGGTGTGTATTCTTTATGGAGAGTAAGTTCGCAATTTTTTAATTCAAAAGATTTTTGGGATTTTTTATCTTCAAGTGGATTATATTTTTGTCCACTAAAGAGGAATTCAATCATTGAAGAATCAATAAGCACAGTGGGTAATTCCGTGTTAATTAAAAGCTGACCAGTTTCTGGGATGTTATAAAAATCGCGGTACTGTTTTGCAACTGTCTTCCAGTTTTTAAAATGATTATGATTTGGTATTAATATTATTCCAATAGCTCCGTTATCTTTCGCCTGCTGTACCAAAAATTTTCCGTTTTCAGGAAAAAACTGGTACTTCTGGTATACTAGGTGAGGAAGCTTTTGCCTCAGGTTAGCGGGTATGTTTTCCAGCATCACAACCCATTTCCCCCTGACATCCACATTTTTATAATCATTAATTCCAAATTCAGGCTCCTTAATCCCATTGCCAACAAATACCAGTCCAGCGCTTAATTCTTTGGTTTCAAACGGACCACCATATTCAATTATGAAATCATCTTCAAATGAATATGTTCGTTTGTCAGCATCCTTTACTATAGATATTGAGTTATTTTGGCCAGGAGAATACTTATCAATAGAGAATTCCTGATAATAGGACGAAGCAGAGTTTTTGTTTAATAATATAGGAGATAATCCTGCCTGTCGCAGTTGACTAACAACATATTGAGCCGCTTTATCATATCCGAGAGTTCCTGACTGACGACCTTCAAGTTCATCTGAGGCCAGGTAGAACATATGATCCCGAAGTTCTGCGATGGTTATAGATTCAGCTCCTTCTGATATTTGTTCTTTTGGGCTGATAAAGGAATAAAGCACAGGAAAAACAATGATAGGAGATATAGTTTCTTCATGGATATTATGTTTTGATCTATTCACCGATGTTATTGGAATGTCGGTGTTCCAGATATCAACGATTGCTTTCCATTCACCGTTTATCTTTCGGTAGATCGTAATCCATTTATCTGTTTCTTCAACAATACCGTTGGGTGTACTGATACTCAGCCGGGAGTTACCTCTGACATATGCAAGGTCTCCTGAAGCGGATACTTCAATTGTATCTATGGCTGATTCGAATGTGTCAAGGAGAATTGTTGTATCAGCAAACCAGGATTCCAGGGATTCACGGATAGCCTGAGCCCCTGTACAGGCTGGAGTATTTGAATTCATAGCAACTGCTTCAGAAGCAAAAATGCTCATGATTTTATCAAGTCCTTTTGCCAGGATTGCAGTCAGTCCACTGATCTTGATTTTGTTGATTGCATCTGCTTCAGCGCGGATATCAACCATCGATGGATCGGTTGCATCCTGTTAAAACAGATAAGGCTAAATAAGAACATTACAGATTTTTTCATTTTTCCCCAATAATGGTTAACTTTTATTGATGAATTTCTTTATCATAATTACATCATGCTATAGCTAAAGTCATGCTTATTTGCCATTTCATCTGGCGTTGTTAGCCACATAATTCAGCTCATTACGTCTGCTCCAGAAATAGAGTGCAAATCCAATACAGACCAATGGAAGAACAATTCCAAATTCGTCAATATAATAATTTGTGTTTCCTGTGTCTCGTGTCAAAGGAGTAAATACATCCTGTATAAACCTGTTATGACTGGCATGTAGTAATGCCGCTGTCCATAAGCTGTTGGATTTGATACGGAACCAGGTTAGAATAAAACTTATACTAATTATCAGTATGGCAAAACAAATCATGGCATACCACGATGGGGTTCCAAGATTATAATCTGCAAAAAACAATATTGGTAAATGCCACACTACCCAAATTAATCCTGAGAGTAAAGAGGTTTTTGTATATCCCATGGTTTTATAAAGTTCAGGGACCAAAAAGCCACGCCAGCCGATTTCCTCTCCAAGTGGCATTGGCTACACTTCTGATTGTTCCGAAAATCCCTATAAGAATCACATATAATGTGATATTTATACCATCTGATAATTGGCCAAGCCCGATTGATTCTGAAATTTGTTTAGCAAAATCCTTGTTGTAAAATCCTCCCCAGCCAAATACCCAGATAATAACATAAGCAATCAGGGCATATAAAACCGGAGTAGTAAAACTCCAGATCTGATACCTGGTTTTACCCCATCCCCAACCTAATTCTTTAACATCCCTTTTTAAAATCCATAAAGTAATCAATGCTGAAATTCCGGGGCACCACATAAGTCCCGTGGCGTAGGTGCCAAATCCCCCACCGGTCATGCCGGATCTGATTATCAGGAAATAAAAAATGGAACTTAATGCAAGGGTGATTACAAGGAATAATCCGACAGGTTGAAAACTCTTTGTAGTTGGATTTTTCATATGAGGCAATGATTACTGATATAATACTTAATACCAAAATTACACCTCGTTTAACCCAAAGTCAATTTTATTCTTACGACCAGCCAGAAATAGCCGTATGTTAAAGAGATCAGCCCACCACCCTCATTTCGCGCGGCAGGTCGCTCAGACTCTCCGAACCCGTTTCGGTCACCACCACATTATCTTCCACACGCGCACCGTTGCGACCAGGAAGGTAAATCCCCGGTTCAACTGTGTAAGCCATACCAGGTTCCAGCAACTGCATATTGTCGCCACGAATGTAGGGTTCCTCATGCGGTTCCATACCGATGCCGTGACCGGTGCGGTGCCAGAAATATTCACCATATCCCGCACTCTCTATCACGGCACGTGCCGCTTTATCAACCTCCGCGCAAGGGACTCCCGGCTTTCCGGCAGCACGTCCGGCGGCATTGGCCTGTTGCACGATCTTGTGGATCTTTTCATACTCAGCATCTACTTCCCCCACCGCAAAAGTACGAGTGATATCCGAGACATAACCGTCCACGGTAGCGCCATAATCGATCACCAGCAAGTCGCCTGCCTGTAATTTCCGGTTGGTTGTGCTGGCATGTGCGCTTGCTGAGTTGGGTCCGCCGGAAACAATCGGGGAAAAGGGTAACTCTGGCTCCGACCCATGTTTCAGCAATTGTATGACAAGTTCCGACGCCACCTCTTTTTCAGTCATACCGATTTTGATATACGGTAGTGTCTCTTCGAGCGCGGCCTGAGCCACCCTGACAGCTTTACGCATGGTTTCGACCTCTTCTTTGTCTTTCCTCAAACGCAGCGAACCCAAAACATCGCTGGCATCGGGATAGTCCGCTTCGGGCGCTCCGGCTTTGACATAACGGAACTCCAACAGACGCATCCGGTTGGGTTCGACGCCAATGCGCTTCCCATCCAAACCCAGAGCCTGAATAGCCTTTCGAAAAACGGCCTCCCACCCGGAGGGGTTTTCGCCGTAAGGAAATGCCTGTACATGATAAGGCATCTGTTCGACTTTGAGCATCTCCATTTGGGGCAGGACAATTGCCGGGTCCGCTTCCCGGGCAACCAATAACACGATCGGGCGCTCCATCAAATGGAAATGAGCACCGGTCAGATACGTCAGGGTGGGGCCAGGGTTGAGGGCTACGGCATCCAGGCCAGAGGTCCGGAGAGAAGCGACCAGTTTTTCTAAGCGAGTGATAGTCATTTTCTACCTGATTTCTGATTGAATTTTACATATTACCAAAGTTACACTATGTTTAAACCAAAGTCAATTTTCCGTCGGGAAACAGTAATTCTTTTGATTACTAATTCATTTCATCTATTATAGAGCCGATTAAAAATTGACTTTGGCATTCTGTTGAAGTAAATTTGTTCACATGAACCAGGTCACCAAACCGAGGATAGAATCCATAGACATTTTGCGGGGTGTTGTGATGGTATTAATGGCATTGGACCATACCCGTGATTATTTTCATCTGGGAGCATTGGTTAATGACCCGACTGACCTTGCAACAACAACTCCCATAATATTTCTCACCAGGTTCATAACTCATTTCTGTGCTCCGGTATTTGTTTTTCTTGCAGGGACATCAGCCTTTTTATATGGAAGCAGAAAGACAAAACCGGAATTGTTTAAATTTTTAATTACACGGGGACTTTGGCTGATATTTGTTGAAATCGTCATTATGGATTTTATCTGGTTCTTTGACATAAGCTATAGCACTATTTTACTTCAGGTAATATTCGCAATTGGTGTTTCAATGATAGTTTTAGGGATATTGATTTATCTTCCTCAGAAAGCAATACTTATTTTAGCCGCTTATCCTGATTGCCGGGCATAATCTGCTTGATGGAATTACAGTGGAAGGGAAAAGTTTTTCTTCCATTGTCTGGTATATGCTTCATCAACACTCTTTTATTAAATTCTCTGAAAGTTTTGTAATGATATTCGATTATCCTGTTTTACCATGGATAGGTGTAATGGCACTGGGATATTGCTTCGGGGGACTTTATTCAAAGGACTTTAATGTGCGCATGAGAAAAAAATGGCTTCTTTACCTTGGACTTGGTTCAACTGTACTGTTCTTTGTTTTAAGGGGCATCAATATTTACGGGGATATAGTGCCATGGACGACACAAAAGAACACTATCTATACCATTATGTCATTCTTAAATGTAACAAAATATCCTCCTTCCCTGTCATTCCTGTTGATAACATTAGGCCCGGCCCTACTGTTTTTATATGCAACCGAATCAATAAAGAATAAATTCACTGACTTTTTTCTTGTTTTCGGAAGGGTTCCCTTTTTCTTTTACGTACTGCATGCGCTGACTATTCACTTGTTTGCATTGCTGGGACTCCTGGTTACAGGGGGTGACTGGAAGATTATGATTTTAGACTGGAAGGCTATAATGTTAAGTGAAAGCGTTTTGGCAGATGGTAAACTTGCCAGTTATGGTTATCCTCTCTGGGTAGTCTACCTTATTTGGATTGGCATTGTACTTCTATTATATCCTTTATCAAAAAAATATATGATTTATAAAGCCAATAACAAGGACAAATGGTGGTTGAGTTATCTGTGAACCAGGTTAATTTAACCTTTATTATTCTCAACCCGCTATTATTTTTAGTACAAAACGAAAAAGTACAAAATGTCCTTTGGATATTTCAATGTCTTAAGTTCTCATTTAGACCTGTCACATCTTATCAATTATTTCTTTCTTTATCAGAAGAAACCCGTCTTCAGGATTATAGATTTCATCCGGACGGAGCAAAGCAGTTGTGTCCCCAAGAAATTCCGGATCATCCATTTTTGATTCAACATTCTTCAGGTATGTAGTCCGGTCAGGAATTCCTCCCGGTTCTTTTCTCATATAATAACGATATGATTCTAATAATTTTCCCAGGGATATTTCTGAGTTTGTTATAACAGATTTGTAAATGTCATAAAGATCTCTGCCTTTTTTCCTCTGGTACAGCGCTCTTATTTTTGTTCCTAATAATTCTTCAATCTGATAGGTGGTTATGTCACAATCTCCTTTGAACCATGAAGAATCAACCTTATAATTTCTTTTTGCATGCACATATACAGATTGATGTTCTCTGCAATTCGTTTCGATCTTCAATTTTAAAATTTGAACAGGTTGTATTTCAGATTCAAATTTAAAGACCATGGTATTGTTTCTGTCTTTCTGACTAATCTTCGGTTCACCAAGGAAACTCATTATTCCCCTGATTTTATTTATTACTGGTCCAAAGGGACCTTCTGGAATCTGTACCAGATCAATATCCTCAGAATATCTTGATGGCTGTTTAAGAAAAAGTTTGTGCAATGCGGTGCCACCTCTAAAGGCAAGTCTGTCAGCAATATAATCATCTGAAAATAATTCTACAAGCGACCGGCTGATGATCAAATCCTGTTCTACCTGTTCATTGGCTTTCCATGGAGCAACACCGGACCACTCTATAATGTATTGCGAAGGGATCATTCTTCTATTTCTATTTCAATGTTGGAGATTACCTTCCAGCGGTTATCTGACGAAAAACCTTTTATCGGAGCAGAGGGTTTTAATGGAATCCTGTAGAACTCTAACTGATTTTTCTTTGATGCTTTAAATAATCTGTTTGCCATTTCCTCATTTTTAATAATTTTCTCAATCAGATATCCCAGTTTTTGTATGGCAGTAACAGGAGTACTCTCAAAGAATACGGGACTAAAATCTCCGGGATCCATCTCCTCCACAAGTTCATTCAGAACGGTTGCTACCCTGGTAATTCCTCCGGATCTCTTTTCAAATTGAACCAGATCACTTGCAGTTAGTACAGGTGAGGATACTTTAAGATAACCTGATTCGGTTTTCCGTTCTTTAAGTAATCTCTTTTCAATGGTTTTCTTGCTGATGAAATTAACCTTGAGTCCTTTCTTGTGAGAAGGCCGCAGCACAGGGAAATCAGTAATGACAAAATATTCCTGGGGCTGTTGGTGTGCTGCTCCATATAAAGCTGCAGCACTCAATAATCCGACATAATATGGTCTTTGAAGATAATTCATAAAGCTGTCCATAAACAAAGCAGCAGGAAGAATACCTCTGTTAGCATAAGGTGCAGATATAATTAAATAGAATCCTTTGTGGATTGAAACTATCTTCCCTTTCTTTGATAATCTTTTTAAAGCACTTTTAATTGCTATTTCAGAGTAGTTCGGTAATTCTTCCTCTAATTGATTCAGTGAAAATGAATTCTTCCCTTCTTTTCAAGATTTTCAATCCATTCACTTACATTTATGTTTAGCTGATCCAGTCATTTAGTTGAAAGTGATATTTTGCGAAAGGTACCGTTTTTCGGCCTTTTATGCAAAAAATCTATTCTTTTTTTGTAGAGGATGAAAATATTGAAAGCTACTAATGCAATTTTAATCGAATACTATGTAAATAGCTATTATATCTACATTATTATAAATGTATGTCGTATTCTCACCCCGACTTCGCCCTCTTAAATCCGGATTTATCCGAACTAAGGAGGGCTTCGTCGGATAATGCCAACGTATTTCTTTATAGGTCTGGAGTTTTATTCTTTAAGATGAAATTAAAAGGAATACCATTCATGAAAAACATACAATTTTACTTCATTTTACCGTCTTAGCAGTAAAATATGATACATTTACAATTTATAAGCAACATTTATGTCATAATTACCGCCCTGGCAGTAAAAATATGCTTAATGTCTTGCTTTTTACAAATTTATTTGTTATTTTTACCGCTTTAAAAGTAAAAAATGGCACAACCTTTGGAATTAGCGAATGTAATAAAGATACATCGCAAAGCAGCCAGATTAAGTCGTAAGCAATTAGCAGAAATGGCAGGAGTTGGTAAAACTGTGATTTACGATATTGAGAAAGGTAAGGAAACTATTCAATTGGATACATTACGAAAAATTCTAAAGGTACTGAATATCAAAATTGAATTAAAAAGTCCATTAATGAGCAACTTACAAATCGTTGGAAATGAGAAAGGCTAAGATATTTGTCAGAGGTATTGAAGCAGGAACATTGACTGAATTAATACAAGGTAAAGAGTATGTATTTGAGTATCTTAATGAGTATGACGGTCCTGAGATATCACGGACGATGCCAACAAATATTAAGATTTATAAGTTTGACAAATTTCCTCCCTTTTTTGACGGATTATTACCGGAAGGCATCCAATTGGAAGGCTTATTGAAGATTGGAAAAATTGACAAAAACGATTTATTGTCTCAATTAATAGCAGTAGGTGAAGATTTAGTTGGAGTAGTCACAGTAAAAGAAATCATAGAATGAACATTTGTCCAATTACATATTCGCCTTGTGGGGAAAGTCGTTATAGTGAAGAGGGTCTTCGGCTTTTAGCATCGGGATTGAAAACACTTAAAGATCTTGAATATACTGCTGAAGAACAACGCATTGAAGCCTATAATCGTGCTTCAAAAATGTCAATTCAGGGAGTACAACCTAAATTAAGTGCTGTATTTAACATAAAAGATGAAAAATTTGAACTTGTGGACAAGGGCGGTAAATATATTCTTAAACCTCAGCATAACTTTTATTCTCAAATGCCGGAAAACGAGGACCTGACCATGCGTTTAGCAGAGTTAATAGGATTGGATATACCTATCCACGGTTTAATATGGTCAAAAGATAATTCTCTTACATATTTCATTAAGCGGTTTGACAGGAAGGGGCAGAATGACAAAATTCCGGTTGAAGATTTTGCTCAACTTGCCGGATTAAACCGGGACACAAAATATGATTATAGTATGGAGAAGATAGTGACACTAATAAATACTTATTGTACATTCCCGGCAATTGAAAATATTAAGTTGTTTAAACTGGTGTTATTCAATTTTTTAGTTGGGAACGAAGATATGCATCTGAAAAATTTCTCCATTATCAACAGAGACGGCAAAATAACTTTGTCCCCATGTTATGATCTTGTAAACTCAACGATTGAATATAAGAAACCAGCAGAGGAGATTGCGTTACCATTAATGGGAAAAAAGAAAAAACTGACTCAGAATATTTTAATTAACTACTTTGGTAAGGAAAAATGCGAGCTAACTCCTAAAAGTATTGAAAGTGCTTTATATTCAATCTCTTCCTCAATCCCAAAATGGAATAAATTAATTGATTTAAGTTTTTTGTCTTCAGAAATGAAAACTAAATATCATGATCTATTAAATGTTCGATTGAATATTCTAAAAGTTTTATAATTCTCACGTCGACCGAGTAAGCCAAAAAAGAGATAAAAGTTTATAATTGTCTCATCCCGATTCCGCCCTCCGAAGTCCTGGTTTACCGGGACGAAGGAGGGCTACGTAGGGCAAAGCCCGACTATCAAAATCAAATGGCCTTGTAAATCAAATATTTACGAGGCCATTTTTATTGGTAGTACAAAATTCGATCAAGCTGAAGAAAGTCGTTCACTCATTAACCAAAGCTTTTCCTGTAATACTTCATCATAAGAGTATCTGTTTGATTTAATCTCTTTCCCGTCAAATCTGAAAAAACTGCCATTAATGCTTTCATACCTGCTGTCTAAGACTAAATTGCAAAGCATTTGTGCTGCCTTATCGGGCTGTGAAGAAACTACCCGGAAAAAATAATACATTGGCTTGGGTGATTCTTTTAATAGTCCGGATTTTACGAGACCAGGATGAAAAACATTTGCAGTTACGCCGGTACCTTCAAGACGTCTTGCCAGGGCATAGGTAAACATCAGGTTCATCATTTTGGAAGAACCGAAAGCCCCCAGAAAGCCGTTTGAGAATCTTTTCTTTCCGCTTAAGTCATCAAAATTTATTTTTGTCGTTGAAGGCGCTGAAACAGTCAAGACTCTTGAAGGTTTTCCTGCTTTTAGCAGGTCAAGAAGCTCGTTTGTCAAAATGAATGGCCCCAGGTGATTAGTCGCAAACATATATTCGTACCCCTTTGAATTTTCAAAACGGTGTGTTTTAAAAATTGCCGCTACATTTATTAGCGCATTTAAGGATGAATGAATACCCTTAATTTCTGCAACAGCCTTTCTGACAGATTCACTTTCGCTCAGGTCGGCAACATATGCTTCGATATCACTGTTACCTGTTGCCTGGATCAGTTCCGACCTTACTGAATTAAGTTTCCCGGAATCCCGACCGAGCAGGATCACATGGCAGTTGTTTTTTGCCAGCTCCATTGCGGTGGCTCTGCCAATTGAACCCGTTACTCCTGTAATTAAAACTTTCTTTTTCATTTTATTTATAATTCTGCATTATATCGTAAATGTTTGGAAACGACATCACTGCTTTTACGGATGCAACGATCAGAAATATGCATAGTGACATTCACATTATCATAGGTTATTTTTGTAGTTCCTGCATTTGAAACCAGGCCGGTGAAATAAAAATCCTTACGGAAAGGAGGCTTATAGTTGTTTGTCGGACCTTCATTTTCGATCATACGTAAACAAAACAGGTTTGGATCAATTGTCCCGAATTCAGAAGGGATCGACTGGAAAAACTCGTTAATTTCTTTGTAGTAAGGGATTTGAAACTTTAGATTTTCCATAGTATTTATATAACAACTAATCTTTAAATAAGTTGATTAAACCTGTATTTTTGGATATTAAAGTCTTATATTACCAGGATTGCTGACACGAAAAAACAATCCGTCTTTATTATAAGGTTTAACATGTTTTGGGATATGGACTATCCGGTATTTGTTACGTTCTTATAACCAAAAGATTAGACTCCCGGATAGGTAGTTTTCTCTGCTATTGTATTGTTATTCAACAGAGTAATGTAATTAATAATCACGAAAAATGAATTCAGAAGAAGAAGATGATGATCCTTTAGAACCGGAAAAACTTCCGATTTTTCAGAAAGGCAGTGAGATATTTGATATGGTAATCAAAATCACCGATTTGATTCCGGAAGACAATGAGTATTTGATGCATGTAAAAAACTGGATGCTGGATGATGCTGCCCAACTTACGGTAAAAGTAGCCGGCGCTGAGGCAGCAGGATTGTATGACCTCAAGATGGAAAATGCGGCAATAATACGTAAAGCAGCAAGAGACCTGATGGTCCAGCAACATTCTCTCGAGGCATTTGGTTTTGAATATGTTGAATATTATCAGATGGTCAGGGATCTTATTGAAGAATACAGGCTTTTGTTCATTGACTGGGTGGCCGGGTTTGATAAATGGGATTATATAATTGACCGGTGGGGACTTTTTAATCCTCCGGGTGTCGGCCCATTCGACAAGGACCCTGATGATGACATACCGTTTCGCGGATTTGAAGATGATCCCGGAGAATGAAAAGCTGCCAATAACGAATATCCAATATTTTAATGTTTATGGAAATGCCATCGAATCATGTCCATTTCTATACTGCACCTGGATTTCATCAATATACCAGATAAAAAATCAATTATTTATTCCAAATCATAACTTATACCCATAAATAATATATGAGACTTTTGTAACTTTGAGTCTGATCTCTCGCTGCAACCAACGGACTTTTTGATATGGAAACTGTCACAAACCAGGATCTTCAATTAGCTTTTGATTTTGTTCAGTACACTAACCGCAACATTTTTCTCACGGGAAAAGCCGGCACTGGAAAGACAACCTTCCTTAAGAGCCTGAAGCTTAAATCGCCGAAACGGATGATAGTAGTTGCGCCGACAGGTGTGGCTGCAATAAACGCGGGAGGTGTTACGATCCATTCATTCTTTCAACTGCCCTTTCACCCGTTCATCCCTTCATTTTACCTGCCAGGCAGCACAAATGTTGGTAAACCTGACCGCAATGATCCACCCGGATATAAGATGAGCCGCGAAAAGATCAACATCATAAAAAGCCTCGACCTGCTTATTATTGATGAGATAAGCATGGTAAGGGCCGATACCCTCGACGCCATCGATTCCGCCCTGAGGAGATACAAGAACCGTTACATCCCGTTTGGCGGAGTGCAGCTGCTTATGATTGGCGATCTTCAGCAACTTGCCCCGGTTGTGAAAGACGAGGACATGGAAATCCTCGGTCAATATTATGAATCCTTCTTCTTTTTCGAAAGCAAAGCCCTCAGCAGTACTGACTTTGTAACCATTGAACTGAAACATATTTTCAGGCAGGATGACCAGGATTTTATCGACATGCTGAACAGTATCCGCAACAATAATGTAAACCAGGATGTGCTGACTGAACTTAACAAAAGATATATTCCTGATTTTGATCCCGATTCCGGAGGGGGATACATAGCTCTTACCACTCATAATTATCAAGCCCAGGCAATAAACGATTCAAAGCTCGATAAACTTCCCGGCAAAACTCACTTCTTTACCGCCGTTGTAAAGGATGACTTCCCTGAACTCTCTTACCCCAACGCCACCGAACTGTTGCTGAAGGCCGGAGCCCAGGTCATGTTCTTAAAAATGATTTGTCGGGGGAAAGGCTTTTCTTCAACGGCAAAATAGGGAAGGTCATATCCTTTGATGACGACATAATAGTTGTCAGGTGTCCTGACGACGATTTCAATATCAGAGTGGAGAAAGCTGAGTGGCAGAACATGAAGTATACTCTCAATGAGGAGACCAGGGAAATAGATGAGACAGTAATCGGGACATTCACACAGTATCCCCTGAAGCTAGCCTGGGCGATAACAATACACAAGAGCCAGGGACTAACCTTCGACAGGGCAGTTATCGATGCAAGAGCCGCCTTTGCCCACGGTCAGGTATATGTGGCTCTCAGCCGGTGCCGTTCACTGGACGGCCTTGTACTAAGCAGCCAGATAACCAGGCGAAGCTTTATAGACAATCCGGTGGTTTCAGGATTTGTCAAAGGCCCGCTGCAGAATCAGCCGGACCGGAACCAGCTTAATGAGTCAAGGAAGGCTTACCAGAAGCAGCTTCTTTCAGAGCTCTTCGATTTTGCTCGCCTGGCAAATTCTCTCAGTTTTTGTACTAAAGTGTTAAGTGAGAACAGTGACACTATCCTGGGAAATCCTCACGAAAAGCTTGGCAATTTACTTTCAATGGTCAGGACAGACCTGGTGGAAGTCTCGGAAAAGTTTCAGCTTCAGCTTAATATCCTCCTCAACCGCGATCCTGATATTGAGACCAACATCTCCCTGCAGGAACGGGTAAGGAAAGCAGCAGTTTATTTTTCGGATAAGCTTGAGGCTGACCTGAAAGAAATACTGACCGGATTTACTGTGGAAACAGATAATAAAACAGTAAGGAAATCAGTGAACGAAGCCCTGGAGCGGACACGAAAGGAGGTTGTAACGAAGCTGGCCTGCCTCAATGCTGTCAAACCGGGATTCGAGACGGGCAAATATCTGGAAGCCAGGGCGAAATCGGCCATTGAGATTCCCGAGATCAGGTCACGCACCCTTAGTTCAGTGGAAGACAAATCCGGAGTTGTAAAGCATCCCGGATTGTTGAGACAGCTTAGGGATTGGCGTAACAACAAGGCTATCGAAACGGAACTTCCGCATTACATGATACTGCCCCAGAAAACTATGGTTACCCTTGTGAATTTTCTGCCTCAGTCGCCGCGTGCCCTTAAGCAGGTAAAGGGGATGGGAACAAGGAAATCGGAAAAATACGGTGAAGAGATTCTGGACATTATTACTTCATATTGCAGGAAAGAAAATATTAAACCGCCTGATATGCCCGTCACTGAGAAGAAAAAGGCAAAAAAGGAAAGGGAGGACACAAAAAAAATCAGTTACGATCTTTTCAGGGAAGGCAGGACAATTGCACAAATAGCAGAGGAAAGAAAGCTGAGCATTAATACTATAGAAGGACATCTGGCGTATTATGTGGGTACGGGTGAAATTCAGATCAGTAAATTTGTATCTCAGGAAATCGCTGACCTGATCGCCGGCCACCTGGAAGGAACCGGAGATTTTAGAATGGGCCCCGTTAAAGCTACTCTGGGAGACAAGGTGTCGTGGAGCGACATTAAGTTTGTTATAAACCATCTCACTTTTCTCAGAAAAAAAGCTGAAAAGGGTATCCGGTAAAGTCCAGATTAAATGGAAGCCGGTTCATATAATTAACAGGTGGGTATAGCCTTGTTTCTACAGACTACCGTGTCTGGCTTTATGAGTTCCTGAATAGGCCCGGCCGGGAGTCTCTGCCCATGTAAGAGTCGCTAGAGCGTCCAGCCCTTGCGGTACTCGTAGTGAAAATAATTGTTCGCATCGGGCAGGTTTGTGATCTTCATATTTGGTCCGTCGTATTCAAGAGTAGTATTAGAACGCTGAGTAAGAACGGCAATGTTTGTCAGCAACATTATCTCTGTTACCCTTGATGCCCATGAAAAATCGTTTGCCGATTTCTTACCCTTCATAATAGAGCTAATCCAGTCCTCAAAGTTATCACCCGTTCTTTCAAGCCATGGATCTGGTCCTTTGAAACCCGGGTCTGCCGGTACAAGTGACGGCATAACTGCATTACCTCCCATCATTATGCCTTTATCCCCGTAAAATACCGTTCCCACTCTGCGGCCAGGTTCGAGCTTAGCAGGCCTTTCAGGCAGGAGGCCGCCATCACACCACTTAACCCTGACTGGCGGCATATAACCTGTTTCGTGCGAAAAACGTTCAGGGAATTCGTACGTTACTGTCTGTGCAAGTGGCAGATATTCTTTATTATATGGAGTGGAAGTAGCCTGGATCGTTTTAGGGTATCCCAGGTTAAGGGCCCACAGCGGCGCATCATAAATATGGGCTCCCATGTCGCCCATGGCGCCTGTACCATAGTCCCACAGTCCGCGCCATACAAAATGGCAGATCTCGGGGTTGTAGGGCTTATCGGGTGCAGGTCCCAGCCATACATCCCAATTAAGATTTTTCGGCACTTTTGCGGCTCCTGGCCTCTGTATGTCACCCTGCGGCCAGTATCCTACAGGCCGGTCGGTCCACATTTGCACCTCCCTTACATTACCTATCACTCCAGCCCGCACCCATTCCACAATCCTGCGTGTAGCTTCGCTTGCATGACCCTGGTTGCCCATCTGCGACACAACATTAAACTCTTTTGCAATCTCAGCAAGCCTGCGGCATTCATAAATGGTCTTAGCCATCGGTTTTTCAACATATACATGCTTCTTCTGTCTCATAAATGCTGCTGCAATGGGAGCATGGTTATGGTCGGTCGTTGCGATCATCACGGCATCGATTGATGGCTCTTTTTCCAGCATCTCACGCCAGTCGGAATATACCTTTGCCCTTGGGTATCGGGCAAAAACATACCCTGCATAGTCTGAGTCAACATCACACAAAGCATAAATATTGGCAAGTTTTCTGGGGGATCTTTGCGGCTGGCCTCCTCCTGCCATCTGCGGTGGCCCTCCCTGCTGTCCTGAAGCAGCAGCCCTCTGCTGCATCTGCGCCATCCGTGCGGTACGCTCAGCCTCCTGAGCTGCGATCTGCCCCTTGCTCAAAGGCTGGCCTGTTCTTGTCCGCTGGGGCCTGTTGACCTGGACTTCCGGATCGCATATATTGCTTAAATTACCTGCCCCCTGAGCACCGATACCAATGCCTGCAACATTTATCAGGTCACTTGGTGCTTTCTGTCCGCTGCCGGCAACAACGTGCCGGGGGACAATCGTAATTCCTGCTGTGGCAACACCAATAGTGCCCAGAAATTTACGTCTTGAGAGGCTTTTGTGGCTTTTGGTTTTCATCATACTGGTTATTGGTTAATAATAGGGTAAATTTATTAAATTCCTGTCGATTGTACACATTCCCAAACGGAGATTACCTGAGCATAAAGGAAATTAAGGTACAAGGTTACGAGCTGATGGTACAGGGATACTGGGGCGATATATATGGTCTTGTTTATTCCGGCGGAACAATCCGGGATCCTGTAGGC
>CAWHGX010000053.1:0-20016 GCA_963828775.1 uncultured Bacteroidales bacterium
TACCTCATTTGTCTCATAAAATTGTTATTTTGTGCTATCAGTTTTTCGGATAGTCAAAAAGTAGTAATCAGCGAGCTTTTTACTGTTAAAAAAATCGTAACTTTTCATAAGAATTCAAGTAAGGGGGAATTTCTAATCGTTCATCACTGAAACAATGAAAGCGGATATCAGAATCCTGACTTTTGCTTCCATATTACTGCTGATACCGGTGGATATCTGTTCCCAGAAAATTCTCGATCCCGATTACGAACCGCCAAATGTAAGATGGGATAATTTCCTGGTTAAGGGAGGACAGGCAAGTCAGACATCAACTTGTATATTTATTGACAGCAAAGGTTTTATTTGGTCAGGAACTGAAACAGGCCTTTACAGATTTGATGGCGTAAGATATGTTGAATATGGTGTCAGTACCGGGAGCAATAACGGATTTGCAGGATTTACTGTTACAAATATTTTTGAAGATTCTGAAGGTACAATCTGGATCGGTACTTCAGAAGCATTGAATAAGCTTGATCAAAGGACAGGCACTTTTTTGCATTATTACCCTGACTCAGCACAGCAATCCGGCATGAGCAACTTTATAAGGGCAATCAGGGAGGACAGGAATGGCTTGTTATGGATTCTTACAAGAAAAGATATCTTTTCTTTTAACAGGACAGTGAAAGATTTAAAAGATATGCCGTTGATTCACTATCCTGGTATCCGGAGGATTATTATCCGTTATCGGAAGAACAGTGTTTTGCTGAAGACAGCCGTGGTAATATACTATTCATTACTTTCAGCAGCCTTTACCTGTACAACACTATTGATAAGGTATTCAGTATGGCTTTCCCTGATGACGGTGATAACGAGTTGGAAGGTATAAATAAAGTCAGATGTGTCAATACTGATAAAAATGGGACTGTCTGGATAGGCACTGATGGAGGACTGTTAAAGTGGGATGAAAATAAGAACAAGGCTGACCGGATTGAAATTCAACCTTCGGGAAAATACAGAAATTCCTTTAAAGCTGTTTCAGTTATACTTCCTGATAACGACGGGTCGCTCTGGTGCTTCGGTAATAGTGCATTTTCGAGATATAATCCTGAAGATGGAAGCCTGGGAAACTACATTTTTATCTATAAACACAGGTCACTATACGAATACCCGGAGAATGACCTGTTCATTGATGAGGCCTTACAAAATGATGATGGTACTGTTTGGTTTTTAAATAAACTGGCCGGATTGTTGTTCAGATTTGATCCTGCATCCGAAAAATTATCACTTTACCGGGTCCCTAATTTCTATGTATTTCAGTGCGTTATGGACAAAACAGGATCACTCTGGTTTGCATGTGTACGTAATAATATTTTCCGGCTAGTCACTGGTCAGATCCCATACCTCAGGATTCCGGTAAATAATTCCTCCCATGTTGCCCAGATACACAGGGGAGCTTTTCTGGAAGATGATCAGAAGCAGGTATATTTTCTATTTCTCCAGGGCATGTATACCTCTGTAAAAAATTTGATGTCTCTTCCTCACTTATCATCAAACAATTCAGGTTCCCCGATGGTGAGACAGTTGCAGGAGGTGGTTTTAAGGACAGTAATGGAAATTTATGGTTCGGGAATAAAGAACGGAAATATTACAAAATATAATCCATCGACACGGGGATTTAGCAAATCTGACTCATAATAGCTCACCGGGATACACCGAAGTGGTTTTTGTGCCCTTAATACGTGAGGATAAGACCGGGAATATCTGGGTTGCCACATTTAAAGGATTAATCCGGATTGATACATGACAAAATGAAAAGCTTGACCATATTCTGGATTTCAAGGATAAATCTGGGACTGAGGAATTTAATTTTCTTATGGATTTTTTGATTGACAGCCAGGGAACCTTCTGGATTTTGACCGATGAGTCTATCTTGTCAGTAAGAATGCCGGAAATGAAGATCACCGATTACATGCCACTGCTCGGTGATAGCAATTTCGGTTCAATCAACGGAAATATCCGCGTATCGGAAGACAGAAAGGAAATATTTATATCCTGAATTCGAAGATCTGGTCTTTATCCGGTTTCAACAGGCAAAATGAGTCATTTATGAAAAGTTGACATTATTAACGAGGATCCAGGTTCGGAATACTATGACATGCTGATTGACAGGAACGACAGATTATGGATCGCACATAACAGAGGTATAACAGTTTATGATCCCCGGAATAAGAAGTTCACGTTTGATTAAAACACCAAAACTTGCAATTTGATGTACAATCATACCAGTTAAATCGGGTCATATTGTTTTTCTTAAATAATAATGAGCTTTATGTTTTCTATGAAAATATTCCTTTAAACAGATATATTCCGCCTGTTTATTTAACCAGTCTGCTTGTTAAGGGACAGATTATAATAAAATCTTCACTGAAGAAATGAGATAAGTTCAGCTAATAAAAGTTGAATCTGTCCCTTCAGGCTGAATACTATCACGTATTGAATTTGCTGCACTGAATTACCTGAATCCTGATAGAAACCAGTACCGGTATTTTATGGAAGGTTTGACAGGGATACTGCTGATTGTGACAGGGTACATCGGCAGAGTATCAAGAACATGCCTCCCGGACATTACAGTTCTGGGTGACCGGATCAAACAATGATGGTCTCTGGAATCCTGAAGGAGTAACACTCGATATCAGGATCCATCCTCCATGGTACAGATCGCTTATTGCTTATTTATATGTCTTACTCTTTCTGCTTTGACTGGCAATAGGAGCATATATAAGAATAAGAACAAGAAACCTGAGGCTGGATAAAATAAAGCTGGAAGCTGAGGTCAAGGCAGCGAACCTCGGAACTTCAGGAGGCTAACAGGCAGCTTGCAGACGTTGACAGGATAAAAACTAATTTCTTTACAAGTATTTCACACGAAATAAGAACCCCGTTATCACTGATTCTTGGACCCCTGGAACACGTTTCAAAGGACGAGACGCTTGATAAACATATGTCGGGAATGATAGCGATAATGAAAAGAAATGCCCTGCGGATGATGAATCTTATAAACCAGTTTCTGGATATATCACGCCTCGATGCAGGAAAAATGAAAATAATTCTTGCTGAAGACGATATAGTCAAGTGCATGAGAATCCTTGTCTTTGAGTTTTTATCCTACGCTGAAAGCAAGGACATCAGGTACATTACTGACCTTCCCAAAAGGCCGTACAAAACATGGTTCGACAGGGATAAAATTGAAAAGATAACCTCAAACCTGCTTTCAAATGCATTTAGATTCACTCAAAAAAACGGAACAGTACAATGCTTCGTCAGTATTGAAAGTGATAAAAGAAATAATTCCGGTACTTCAATCCATATCCGTGTTACTGATACCGGAAAAGGAATAGGCAGGGAGCACCAGAAAAGGATCTTCGACAGGTTCTACAGAGTAGATGAGCAGAATGAGAGAAATGGATATGGGACAGGAATCGGTCTGGCTCTTGTCAGAGAGTTTGTGTCCCTGCTTCATGGTGAAATTAAGGTTGAAAGTATACAAGGTAAAGGTTCAGAATTTTCTGTTGTGATACCTTTGGGTAAAGATCATCTGTCGGAGGAGGAATTTATAATCATTCAACCTGCTTCCCTTACCGCCGATCATGAATTTAATTTCCTGGCAGACCGAAGTTATGAAGGCTGTATCCAATAAAAAAGACGAAAAGAATAAAATATTGATGCTTCTGATTGAGGACAATGCAGACCTCAGAATGTTTATCAAGGAATCACTTTCAGATGATTATGTAATTCTTGAGGCTGATAATGGTAAATCGGGGATAAATATGGCATTCACAATGATGCCTGATATTGTTATTACCGATATCATGATGACTGATCTGGATGGTATAAGCTTATGTGATCAGCTTAAAAATGATGAACGCACCAGCCATATTCCTATTATCATTCTGACTGCAAAAGCCACGTCTGAAGACAGGATAAAAGGTCTTAAATCAGGAGCCGATGATTACATTATAAAGCCTTTCAATATGGCTGAATTGAATACCCGGATCACCAATCTGCTGACCATTCGCGATAAATTAAAACTGAAATACAGTAAATTCTACAGCCAGGAGTCTGGTAAAGGAATCCCGGGATCAGTTGATGACAGATTCATGGGTAAAGTAATAAGAATTATTAACATAAACCTCCATAACTATACATTTGATGTGGCAGCACTGGTGGACCAACTGGGAATGAGCCGGTCACATTTCTCCCGCAAACTTACAGTACTCACCGGATTACCACCGGGTACACTTATTAAGAACATCAGGCTTGAAAAAGCTGCTGAGCTCCTGCTGGCCAAAAAAGGTAATATTGCCCAGATTGCCAACAGTGTGGGAATGACAAATCCGTCAAGTTTCACAAAATGCATTCAGGAAATACTTCGGGGTGTCTCCAAAAGAATATGTAAAACACTGAATGATTTTATATTTTTCTTTTTGCTAACAACACGGTCACCCGGAGATTGACATAGAATCACGCGGAGCTTAATCCGGCTTTCAAGTCACCTTTGGGGGCTAAGGGGTAGTCAATCTTCAATCGCTGAATGATAATCCTGAAGCGATCTGACTTTATATTCACCGTTCTGCCTTTCCTTTATGCCTTTTGTTGCTGACAGGGCTGCAGATGTCGTTGTTATGTAGGGAACTTTATATTTGATCGCATTTTTCCTGATATAGGAATCATCATATTCGCTGAGACGTCCTGCCGGAGTATTAACCACCAGGTCTATTTCTTTGTTTTTAATGGCGTCGACTATATTAGGCCTGCCCTGGTGCACCTTCAGAATAAGCTCCGCAGGAATTCCGTGCTCTTCAAGAAATTTTCTGGTCCCTCCCGTGGACATAATAGTAAATCCCATATCACTGAAATTTTTTGCTGCTTCCAGAATCCGGTTTTTATCACGGTCAGCTATTGTAATAAGGACCGTTCCCTTTATAGGTAACGGTGATTGGGTCGCCTCCTGTGATTTGAAAAATGCCATACCATACGAATCTGCCATGCCGAGAACTTCTCCCGTGGATCGCATTTCAGGACCCAGAAGAGGATCGATAGACGGGAACATATTGAAAGGGAATACAGCTTCTTTTACGCCATAATGCTTTAATGTCCTGTTTTTCAGTTTGAAATCAGCTAGTTTTTGTCCAAGCAATATCTGGGTGGCAATACGGGCCATCTGGATATTGCAGACTTTTGAAACAAGAGGTACTGTCCGTGAGGCTCTTGGATTGGCTTCAAGAATATATACGGTATCCTCATAAATCGCATACTGGATATTCAGCAGACCAACGACTTTAAGTTCCATTGCGATCTTCCGGGTGTAATCATAAATTGTTTTCTTGTGATCTTTAGGGATCACAACAGGAGGAATAACACATGCAGAATCGCCTGAATGGATCCCTGCATATTCGATATGCTGCATCACAGCTGGTACGAATGCATCTGCTCCGTCAGAGATTGCATCGGCTTCCGATTCGATGGCATCTTCAAGGAATTTATCGAGCAGTAAAGGTCTGTCGGGTGATACGCCAACAGCTTTTGTTACATACTCGGAAAGCATCTCATCATCGAGGATTATTTTCATTGCCCTTCCACCAAGAACATACGAAGGCCTGATCATAAGTGGATAACCGATCCTTTCAGCTATTCTGAGAGCCTCTTCCATATTGCTTGCCATTCCCGATTCAGGCTGGGGGATCCCCAGCTTGCTTATTACATGCCTGAAGCGATCACGGTCTTCTGCAAGATCAATTGTTTCGGGAGTCGTTCCCAGAATCCTGACACCTGCTTCTGCGAGCTCTTTTGCCAGGTTTAAAGGTGTCTGGCCGCCAAACTGTATAATAATACCTTCCGGTTTTTCCTTTTCATAGATGCTTAGGACATCTTCAGCTGTGAGTGGTTCAAAATAGAGCTTATCGGACGTATCATAATCGGTTGAAACAGTTTCAGGATTACAGTTTACCATAATGGATTCGTAACCTGCATCACGTATGGCAAAAGCAGCATGAACACAGCAATAATCAAATTCAATGCCCTGTCCGATCCTGTTTGGTCCGCCTCCGAGTACCATTATTTTTTTCCTGTTGCTTACCTCTACCTTGTCAGGAGCATTATAGGTCGAAAAGTAATATGCAGCATTCTTAACCCCGCTAACCGGTACCGGCTCCCACGCTTCAGTAAGTCCCAGTGAAATACGTTTTGCCCTGATCACTTTTTCGTTTATTCCCAGTAAATTTGAAAGATACCTGTCAGCAAAACCATTTTTCTTGGCTGTGATAAGCAATTCATTGGGAAGCATCATTCCCTTGTAGCCAAGGATTCTTTCCTCGAGATCTACCAGTTCCTTCATTTGTTGGATGAACCAATGCTTTATATATGTCCTCCTGTGCAGTTCCTCAATATCAGCCCCCTTGCGCAAAGCTTCATACATAATGAACTGCCGTTCGCTTGATGGGTGGTTCAGCATATTCATCAATTCATCGAGAGGTTTTTTGTTAAAATCCTTTGCGAATCCAAGTCCGTAGCGTCCGATCTCAAGCGACCTGATTGCCTTCTGTAAAGCCTCTTTGTATGTTTTACCTATGCTCATCACTTCACCTACAGCCAGCATCTGCGTTCCAAGCTTGTCCTCAAGTCCTTCAAATTTCTCAAATGCCCAGCGGGAAAATTTTACAACCACGTAATCACCTGAAGGTGTATACTTATCAAGGGTTCCTTCGCGCCAGTACGGGATCTCATCGAGAGTTAAGCCACCTGCAAGGAGAGAAGATACAAAAGCAATCGGGAATCCGGTTGCTTTCGATGCAAGAGCTGATGAACGGGAGGTCCGGGGATTAATTTCAATTACCACTACTCTTCCGCTTTCAGGGTCATGGGCAAATTGTATGTTCGTACCTCCTATAACTTCAATAGCTTCAACAATATCATACGAATATTTCTGAAGACGTTTCTGGAGTTCAGGGTCAATTGTCAGCATTGGCGCTGTGCAGAAGGAATCACCTGTATGAACCCCCATTGCATCAACATTTTCAATAAAGCATACAGTGATCATCTGGTTCTTTGCGTCCCTTACGACTTCCAGTTCAAGCTCTTCCCAGCCTAAAACAGATTCCTCGATAAGTATCTGGTTAACAATGCTTGCCGACAGTCCTCTGCTGGCTATTGTCCGGAGTTCTTCAATATTATATACCAGTCCGCCTCCTGTTCCACCCATGGTATATGCAGGACGTATTACTACTGGAAATCCAATTTCCAAAGCCACTATTTCAGCATCTTCGACACTGTTGGCAGCTTTGCTTCTTGGCATTTCAATGCCAAGCCGGTTCATGGTTTCTTTAAAAGCAATCCTGTCTTCGCCTCTTTCAATTGCATCGACATTTACACCTATCACCTCGACATTATATTCTTTCAGAATACCTTTTTTTGCCAGTAAAGAAGACAGATTCAACCCTGTCTGGCCGCCCAAATTTGGTAAAAGGGCATCGGGCCTTTCTTTCTTGATAATCTCAGTCAGGGCATATTCATTCAAAGGCTCAATGTAAGTGGAATCTGCAATCCCCGGGTCGGTCATTATTGTTGCCGGATTTGAATTGACAAGAACGATCTTATATCCTAATGAGCGCAAAGCTTTACAGGCCTGTGTCCCTGAATAATCAAATTCACATGCCTGACCAATGATTATCGGACCTGAGCCTATTATAAGAACCTTGTTTATGTCTTCCCTTTTTGGCATAGCGAGTTAAATTTTGGCACGCAATTTAGAAAATCAATTTGATTACCGGAAAAATAATTGCTCTGTATAATAATTATCTCGTAACTTTATATAAGTATTGAAATAGTGTCGATTAAATAACTTAAAATGAATACTAAAACCTCAAAAACAATCAGCCGCCGCGGATTCCTCGGCACCTCTGCAATAACCCTGGCAGGGTTGACTATTGTTCCGCGCCATGCTGTCGCCGGTTCCGGCCATACTGCCCCGAGTGATAAACTTAACATAGCCTGTGTCGGAATAGGTGGCATGGGCAGAAGCAACCTGGCCAATGTTGCCAAAACCGAGAATATTGCAGCTCTCTGTGATGTCGACTGGAGCGGCCAGGTCCTGAAGGTTTTTGAGACCTATCCTTCAGCCAGGCGGCACAAGGATTACCGTTTGATGCTGGATCAGCAGAAGGATATAGATGCAGTAATTGTTGCCACATCTGATCATACACATGCGATTATCAGTATGGAAGCAATGAGACGCGGAAAACATGTTTTTACACAGAAGCCTCTTACCCATACTGTTTTTGAAGCCAGAACACTGGCAAAGGCAGCCAGGGAGTACAAGGTAGCGACACAGATGGGAAACCAGGGTCAGGCCGGTGACGGCCCAAGACGTCTGCGAGAAATGATCTGGGACGGAGTGATTGGTCCGGTCCGTGAGGTTCATGTCTGGACCGACCGGCCCAATAACGGCTTATTCAGGATCTACTGGCCGCAGGGTGTATCGCGCCCTGAGGAAACACCGGTAACACCTGAGTATCTCGATTGGGACCTTTTTATCGGTCCGGCCCCCATGCGCCCTTTCAATCCTGCATATCACCCCTTCAAATGGAGAGGCTGGTGGGACTTTGGGACAGGAGCGCTGGGAGATATAGGATGCCATTCGCTTGATCCGGTCTTCCGTGCATTGAAGTTAAAATATCCTTTATCAGTTCAGGCTGTTTCAACGCTGGTAAACAAGGAGACATATCCTTCCGGTTCAATTGTGCGGTACGAATTTCCTGCAAGAGGCGATATGCCTCCCGTGAGCCTCACATGGTACGACGGAGGACTTCGGCCACTTCTGATCCCTGAACTGGAACCCGGAATGAAAATGGGTGAGGGAGGAACGCTCTTTGTGGGAGATAAGGGTAAAATTCTAAATGACCAGATCCTGCCTTCGTCACTGCGCAAAACGTACAAGGCCCCTGCCCCATATATCCCTTCATCGCCGGGTCATGAGGAAGAATGGATTCTTGCCTGCAAGGGAGGAGCACCCGGAGGCTCAGATTTTGAATGGGCCGGGCCTCTTACCGAGACTGTTCTTCTGGGAAATATTGCATTACGCAACGAGATAAAACAAAAGCTTGGTGGAGAGGTTATGATCTGGGATCCGGACAAATACAGTTTCCCAAATATGCCCGAAGCCGATCAGTTCCTTCATTGCGAATATCGCAAAGGGTGGAGCCTTTAAAATTATTAACAGGCTCATGGAACAAATCTCCGGGACCGGATCCGATCATAAGTGCATACTTATTATGGAGGTTATTGAACAAATTGGACACGGATCTGTTAATTTATAAACTGGCCGTTTAGCCAGGGGAAACTGATGAAATTATGGAATTGTTAATAACTAACCGAAAGCTTATGACCCCCGGGTGCAAAAATTTAACTAAATTTTGCATAGATACTTTTCCAAAAATATTTCAGGGATCATATCATTTTGTCACAATACAAAAAACGGAAATTTTTGAAAAAGTATTTTAAAATATATAATCCTTTAAAAGTGTCATCAGAAAAAGTCCATAAGGACTATTTTCCCGGAGGAGAATCGCTGATGAACTTTGTAATCCCCGATCTGCATAAGTTAGGATTGACAGGGTATTCGAGATTGAGGAAACTCATGTTTACAATATTGTTTCTGGTAATATGCTTCGGCGCAGAGGCTCCCGAAAGTAATACATTCGTTATTCTTGAATCACCTGGCATCCGGCCTTTTTCAGTACTGATGTACGCAACCGCAATGGTTGAAACTATGGGCAATAATCTGGCATATAACGGGTTTGAAAATGCTGTCGGCATTTTTCAGATCCGGCAGGTAAAAGTTGATGAATATAACAGACTGACCGGAAGAAAATTCGTTCTGACGGATATGTTTGAATATGCTAATTCTGAAAAAGTATTTTTGTATTTTGCATCCAGGGTCGGACCATACAATTTTGAGAAAATTGCCAAAGCCTGGAACGGCTCTGGTCCCAAAACTGAATTTTACTGGAAACGGATAAAAGAATACTTGTAAGATCCTGCTTTCGCAGGATTTTTTATTAATTTTATGGCTTATCCTAAATAATTTTAATTGATGAAGACATCACGCAGGACGTTTATTAAATCAGGCGCAATGGCACTTGCTGCCAGTGCAATACTCCCCCAACCGGTCATTGCTGCAAAAAAGCAAAAGAAAGGAATTATCGGCGTTCAGTTGTATTCGGTACGTGAGGAAATGTCAAAAGATCCTCTTGGCTCTCTGACCCAGGTAGCTAAAATGGGCTATGAGTATGTGGAACATGCCAGCTATAACAATCGTAAATTTTATGGCTATTCAGCCACGGAGATAAAAAAGATCCTCGACGATCTTGGACTGAAAATGATCAGCGGCCATACTGTTATGGGCCGGCAACACTGGGATGAGGCCAAAAAGGATTTTTCGGACAGCTGGAAATATACTTGTTGATGATGCTGCTGTTCTTCAGCAAAAATATGTTGTCAGTCCTTCCATGGACGACAGCATGAGAAAGACATACGACGACTTCAGACATTACATGGATATATTCAACAAATGCGGTGAGTTGTGCAGGAAACAGGGAATGAAATTTGGCTATCATAACCACGATTTTGAATTCAGTGAGAAACTGAACAACGAAAAGCTTTTCGATATCATGATGAAAAGCATGGATCCGGAACTGGTAGTTGTCCAGCTTGACATAGGGAATCTGTATAATGGCGGAGCCGTGGCTCTCGATGTGGTAAAACAATATCCCGGGAGGTTCGAGAATATTCATGTGAAGGATGAAATAGCAGCAACTGAAGGTCGCGAAAAGTATGTAAGTACGATAATTGGTCAGGGTATTGTCAATGCAAAAGAAGTAGTGGATCTTGCAACAAAGATAGGAGGTACCCGGGTTTATATAATTGAACAGGAATCGTACCAGGGTAAAACTCCGATGGAATGTATAAAAGAAGACCTGGAGGTTATGAAGAAATGGGGCTACTAATCGAGGGTTCACATAAAATAAAGGGGCTGTTTCAAAAGTAGGTTTTTACCCCCCATCCCCCCAAGGGGGGTTTATAAATTACTGTATATCAATAAGTCCCCCCTGGGGGATTTAGGGGTAAAAAACAAAATAGGGGCTTTTGAGACAGCCTCTTTTATTTTAGTTCTCCACAGGATTATATCTGAACTTCCGCAAGGTTGCCGGGCCTTTACCCTGGCCTTCATTTGAAATCAGCAAATCACCATTTTCCAGGAAGGTTATTCCTTCGGGCTGATTGAATAATCCCATATTCAGCCTGACCATATGATCGATATTCCCATTACTGTCAAAAACTGAAAGCAGGTAATCCTCCGACGACAACAGATAAAGCTTATTCGTCAGCGGATGGATGGCAATTCCGGAAGTCTGGAATCTTAAAACCGGTTCCGGAGGCCCTTTCTTTTTCCCTTTCAGGGGAAGATAGATGTTATTCTTTACTGCAAACTCCTTTAACAACTGTATGTCGAAGCTGTATACAGGTTCTTCGATAAGGTTTTTGGATATAAGGTCAAATCCGAAAACATATCTTTTATCCTTTGACAAATCTCCTTTGCCGGTACTTTCCTTACATGCAATCAGCAACCTGCTGTTTTGACTGTCATAACACAGACCTTCATTATCCTTCGAGGGGATTTCTGTCGGGAATGGAGTCACAATTACATTATTTGATCTGTAATCGGAAATTTCGATAAGCATGCCATCACTCCTGAGTACGTAGATAGTATCCATCACTCCTGCAATACCTTCATAATCACCATTTGAGAAAAAATTAAACTGGCTGCTGATTTTCTTTTTTGCAAGATCATAAAGAAAGAGGATCCCATTCTCGTCCTGAATGCAGGCTAACATGTTGGAATCTATAAGGGTTATTCCGGATACCTCCTGTAAAACAGCTGGCAGAATAACAGATGCATCGGGGGATTTAAAATTATAACCTGCATCAAAAACACTTTTAGCCGGACCTGTTTTGCACCCTGACAGAAATATAATAATTAACGCTGAAATTAAGGATAAATAATTTTTCATCAAGTTTTTGTCTTTGATCATATGGAAAATATTTTAACTATTGAAGTGAAAACAGACCAACTATTCCTTAAAGAAAACATCCAGCTGTGCAACTTCCCTCTTCAAATCAATATTACGGATCTTAACCCTTAGAATATTATGTCCTGTCCGGGATGAAAGATCTTTTATCAGCTTGTTGTGGCCTCCCGGTTTTAAAAGATCAAGATTATCGTAAGATATCGAATATTTATTATACATGTTTTTCTGCAGATATTCTTCAAGAACAAATACGGAAAGGACAATTAAAATATTGATAATTATAAATCCGATAACCGGGAAATTTATTTTGCTAACTGTATTTATGACAGAGATCCCGATAGTTGTGAAAATATAAGCCATATCTTTTATACTGAAATTTCTTGTTCTGAACCTGAGAATTGAGAAAATTGCAAATAAACCCAGTCCAATGCCAACATCAATGATAATATCTTTCAACATTGAACAGATAAAAAACACAGTTATCCCTATCAGGAAAAAAGTGAACATGAACTTTTCTTTTTTTGTATATCTGAAATAGAGAATCCTGATGAGGATAAAAAGGAAGAAAAGATTCATAACGAAACGTATAATTATACTCCAAAGAGGGTTGTTGTTAAATAGATCTTCCATATGATTCCGGTTTTAATTTAAAATTATAGAAACATAATTCGATTTTCAGGTTCTTCGTATAAAATTAATTCATCCCTGAACCAAAGTCAATAGTAATTTAAAGAATAATGCTGAAAAAATGATGAGAATCCAGTTTGTCGGCTTCTTCATAGATAAATAAATGGGTTAAGAGTTATTTATTTAATACAGCGTATTTTCCACTTAAACATAATTGTTTTAAAGATACAAATAGTTCTTGATATCATGGGATCTTAGTTTGTATAGCTTTGAGAATCTGTGTAAGTTATTGCTTTAAGATGAACATAGTTGGCTAAGCCAACGGTAATGGAAAAATCTAAACTGATCAAAGTCAAAGCGGACTCAAAAAGCTCTACAAGCTTATTAATCATTTCAAAGATAGTTAATTTTTATGGACCTAATACATCGTATAATAAAATTTAAACAAAAACCGTCTCTGACTGTTTAATATAATGATCAATACAGTTAATTACAACGAGGGTATTTGCTGGATTTGACAAAGTTAAATATAGCTGGACAATTACTTAATTTGTTGATTATGACTTTAGAAATATGCAATAGTGGATAATTTGCATTAACAATCTGATCAGATTAACATGAAAACAGCAAACAGTATTAAAACACAGATCCTGAATACGGATACCGATAAAAAAATCATTTTCCTGAGATTAATAGTCGGTTTAATTTTTATTTCTGAAGGTATTCAGAAATATATTTATCTGGAGGTAGTCGGGCCTGCTTTTTTTAATGAAATAGGTTTCAAGCCATGCTTTCTTCTGGGCATACTTTACAGGGGCATTTGAAATCTTGTGCGGTATCCTGATTTTGTTCGGTTTGTTGACAAGACTGGCGTCTATTCCTCTGTTAATCATAATGATAACAGCTTTTATAACAACTAAATTTCCTTTACTGACCACCAAAGGTTTCTGGACATTCGCACATGAGTACAGGATAGATTTTTCTTTAACAGTCTTACTTATACTGTTAATTATTTATGGCGGAGGGAAATGGTCTGTTGACTTAAAACTCCTGCAATCTCAAAAACCCTGACTTTCAAGGTTCCTCATTACCAGAAATAGTGCAGGGGCTATCAGCCTTTGTATTTAATCTTTTTGATAATCCGGGAACCGATTTTCATAATAAATTCAGCTTTATAAAGTTATCTCAGAAGGGAAAATAACAGAACCTGACTTTTTGCAGGAGAACTTTTTATTGGTATTTGAAGAAATGCAGAGCACTAAGCTTCATATTCTGCCAACTGATAATACTCCGGGAATTATCCTTGACCCTGAGGGGATCATTAAGATAAAAGGAAGGGGAATGGCATTAAACAATATTGAAGATTCCGGACAAATAATGAGCTGGCTGGAAGATTATGTCAGCGATCCTGCGGAGAACACTTATGTCAGTATCGCATTTGAATATCTTAACAGCTTTTGCGCAACCAGATTAATATCGATCCTCAGGAAGATCTCTCAGGTGGTCCTGCACCGGGGAAAGTATATTATCCATTGGTATTATGAAGAAGAAGATGATGATATACTGGAGCGGGGTGAATATATTTCCGATGCATTGAATATGCCCATTACCTTTATCATGACTTATGATATCAAAAACTGTATCCGGTGAACCTGGCTTTTGATCAGTACTGATTCTTATAACTTTTTATTCATTGGCTCCAAATACAGATATAATCCTGTGTCACGTCCTGATTTAAGAGTCAGATAGCTCAAAATAAAATATAAATTTATTTTTATTTCTTTATTATTTTGTATACAGATCTTTGATTTGACCATTAACTAAAATCCTTAACCATGAAAAAAATAAGATCCATGTTGATCCTGGTGACCGTATTCAGCATTGCTATGGGATTCATGGAATCGTCAGTGGTGATTTACCTGAGGGAAATCTTATATCCCGAAGGTTTTACTTTTCCGCTGAATTCCATGCCTGTTGAATTATCCCTGACAGAGTGGCTGAGAGAAGCTGCAACGCTCGTAATGCTGGTTACTATCGGACTGATGGCAGGAAATACATTCAGCCAGAGGTTCGCATGGTTTATTTACGCATTTGCCATATGGGATATTTTCTTCTATGTCTTTCTTAAAGTACTTATCAATTGGCCTGACTCAGTTATGACATGGGATCTTCTCTTTCTTATTCCGGTTATCTGGACCGGACCTGTCATAACCCCTTTGATCGTTTCTATGACCATGATCCTTCTGGCAGGAGCTATCCTGTATTTTGCAGGGAAAGGGATGATTACTAAAATTTTACATCGTGAATGGATTTTGCTTATTACCGGATCAGCACTAATTTTTATTGCCTTTATATGGGATTTTTCTGCGTATATTTTCCGTAATTCCGGCATTAATGAGATTCTTACCAATCTGAACAACCAATCTATTTCACAGGCAATAATGTCTTATACTCCATCTAAATTTAACTGGGGATTATTCTTATCGGGAGAATTCATTTTATGGACGACTATTATCTTCTATTGCCTGAGATTGAAAAGCTCACTCAGTGACAAAAGCCCGCGGAGATGATTTCCGAAGGCTCGTAACCGAAGCAGTTTAATCATTAGCTGAATGATTACTTCCTGTTCAACCTTACTGCTCTATCAGGCTTTACTGGTGCCGGTTTTTTTCAAATCTTCTTCCTTTGCCTCTTTTATGCTGGCATTCAGTTCAAAACCTATAAGTAAAGCGATCGAATTCAGGTACAACCACAGAAGAATGACCATAAGGGTCCCGATTGATCCAAATAATTTGTTGTACGGGCCGAAATTATTTACAAATGCTGAAAATCCAAGAGAGGTTATAATAAACAGAAAGGTTGCAATAATTGAGCCGGCTGAGAATAATTTAAACTCAGATTTTCTGGCAGGTGCAAAATAATAGAGGAAAGAAATTGCATGAAAGAGAAGAAGAATAATGAGGATCCATTTGGTGATAATCAGGAGCGAAGTAACCAGGTCGCTATTAATGATATCACTTTCAACAAGACCTGTAACTACCATTTTCCCGAATATTAAAAGAAATCCGGCCATTGAGAACATGATCAGCACAATAAAAAGCAATAAAATTGATATTTTGCGCTGGTTGATCCACGACCTGGTGGTAAAAGAATGAGATGATACTACAAATGCGTGAATTATTGCATGTATCCCGTTTGTTGAGAAGAAAATGGTGGCAAAAAACATTATTACCAGAAGTCCCCCGCTTTTGCGAGTCACAATATCTATAATGGTTGTTTCAAGGTAGCTGAAAGCATTGGAGGGGATGATGTTTTCAAAAAGACGAATTAGTTCTTCCTGGAAATTCTGGATAGGAACGAAAGGGATCAGAGTGAAAATAAATATCGATGAAGGCAAAATAGCCATAAGCAGGTTAAACGCTATTGACGAGGCTCTTGTGACAAGTACTCCTTTCCGGAATCCTTTTATAACAAATGAAATTACATTGCTTATTGGTATACCGCCAAATCCCGGAAGAACCAGGTTGTACAGCCGATCCTTTCTTCCTGATGCTTTAGCCTTCTTTATATCCATTTGTAAAATATCTGTTACGGTTGCTGTAGGCTAATAGTAATTTTTATTTTCAGAAGTAATCTTACTCAAACTTACTAATTTCCCAAAACTGACCACTATATTCCGGTCTGATAACACTTAATCTGCAACACTAAACAACAAGTTTTTAACTCCGGCTTTAATGATCATTTATTCCGGCCATGTATGGTCAGGGCAACTGGTTTTTCAAATTGTGTCATACAAATGCAAAACCAATCATTCGGATGAACATTAGTGCTTTTATTGTGTTTAATTAATCTAATTATGAATGAATTGTTCAACTTACTTGACCCTAATCACTATTATTAAACAATTTAATTTCGGTTTAAACATGTTCTCATTAGCAAATATATTTACACAGGATGGAAGTAGAATCAAGCCACAAAAAAAACCTGTCAGAAGAAACTTCCGTATTCCTCTAATCGGAGAGAAGGCACCATCATTTACTACTGAAACTACAGCCGGAACCATCAATTTCCCTTTTGATTTTGGCAGCGAGCTGGAAGATAATTCTTAGTCACCCGATGGACTTTACTCCTGTTTGCTCAACAGAATTAATTGAGCTGGCCAACCTTCAGGATGAATTCGAAAATCTTGGGGTCAGGATTATAACAGTTTCAACAGATCCCCTTGAAACACATAAACAATGGAAAAAAACACTTGAACGGATTGAATATAAAGAATATCCCCGACAGAAGATTAATTTTCCGATTGCAGATGATTCTAACCTGGTAATTGCAAAGCTATATGGAATGATCCATCTTGAATCGGATAGCAACCGGGATGTAAGAGGAGTGTTTATTATCGATCCCGAAAACAAAATCAGGGCAGAATTTTTTTACCCGCTGGAGGTAGGAAGAAACATGAATGAGCTTCTCAGAACAGTTATTGCTCTTCAGACAACAGACAGGAACAATGTAATGACACCAGCCAATTGGAATATCGGGAATGACGTGCTCGTCCCCTTTCCTCTAAAAGCTGATATGTCAGCAATGAATAAAAAATCAGGAGAATATTATCAGTTTTCCTGGTTCCTGATATTTAAAAGGGGGCTGGCGGAAGTAAAAGTACATAAGCCGGACGTCCTGACCATTTCCGGGCGGTCTGATACCACTTAGCATAAATTAAGAAACAACAAGGATTTAACTCCGGATTTTCCCTGCCAGCATTAAAGACATTTTCAATCCAGCCTATGATTCATTTGAGAAATACAGAGAATAATAATGATATCCATAAATCTGTTGTGTGGTTGAAAATTAAATAGAAAAGTTAATAATTATAATAAAAAAAGGTCATGCATAATATTTATATACAGTATATTAGAGATGTATTTCACAACAAATTTACGTCAGATACCCGTACTTGAAAACAAATTTCGATGGATTATTCTTCAGTAAGCAAATCCTATTGTGGATATAAGCTTCATTTGATAACATCTTTCAGGGGAATTTTCCAAAGCATGGATTTAACTAAAGCGGGCATTCATGATGTTCATTTGTCAAACGGGCCTATGTTTAGAAAAGTTAAAACTAAACCAGGCAGTTATAGTACAGGTGTCAAAGAAAAGATGAAGCATGAAAATAGCAGTATAATCCCAGCCTGTCCATTTGACTGAGTATTATTTGCCACAGTGTTTTTGAGATTAATAGAATCAGGTGAGTTTAAAGTAAGAAGAAATTAGGTTTACCTTACATTCGGATGAGAGTATTAATGTTCGGGTGGGAGTTTCCTCCTCATATTTCGGGAGGATTGGGTACAGCCTGTCAGGGATTGACAAAAGGTTTATCTTCTTTCAATGACATTGAAATTACTTTTGTTGTACCTCAAATCTTCGGTGACGAGGAAAATCCGAGGATGAAGATGATTAGCGCAAGCGAAGTCGACCTCTCCGGCAGGATATTAGCCAGGTTGAAAAAATCAAGTAAACGAAAATCGATCAATATTAATTCAGGAATCTCTTCCTATATAACACCTGCACAATTTGAAAAAATCCTTGATATACAACAAAGCAGATCAGTAAAAACAAAGAAAAATGTAAAATCAATTAAACTGGGATTCACTGGTCAGTACGGTAATAGTTTATTTGATGAAGTATCGAAATATGGTGTGGTAGCATCCAGGATAGCCGGTATAGAACCCCATGACATTATACATTCGCACGATTGGTTGACCTACCTTGCAGGGATAGAGGCAAAAAAAGTATCAGGTAAACCGCTTATCATCCATGTTCACGCGACCGATTTTGACCGCAGCGGCGACAATGTCAATCCGGAAGTTTACAGGATTGAAAAACAAGGTATGGAGGCTGCTTCAAAAATCATTACAGTAAGCAATCTTACGAGGGATATTGTAATAAACAAATACAATATTAACCCTGATAAGGTGGAAACAATATACAATGCTGTGGAACCTGTCAGACTTTCTGAGGAAATTGTGGCTGGAAAGGGCTTTGATGAAAAAGTGGTTACATTCCTCGGAAGGATTACGATGCAGAAGGGACCTGAATATTTTATTGAAGCTGCATATAAAGTACTGAAAGTGATGCCCAATGTGCGGTTCGTCATGGCAGGTTCGGGGGATATGATGGAGAGAATGATGCGGATGGCCGCTTCGCTGAAAATTACGGACAGATTCCACTTTAGCGGATTCCTGAAAGGGAAAGATGTCTATACGATGCTCAATCTTAGTGACGTATATATAATGCCATCGGTTTCAGAACCGTTCGGAATATCGCCTCTTGAAGCCATTCAATCGAATGTTCCAGTCATAATCAGCAAGCAGTCAGGAGTATCAGAAGTATTAACCCATGCGATTAAGGTGGATTTTTGGGACACAGATGCAATGGCAGATGCTATTTACGGAATATTGAATTATCCATCATTGGCAGGACATTTACGAACAAACAGCATGAAGGAACTGGAAAACTTAAGATGGAAAAATGTCGCGGCCAAAGTGAAAGAGATCTATTACCGGGTTAGTTACAACCAGGCAGGTTAAAGAACTTTAGCAATTCATTAATTATAGCATAGTGGCTATTGGCCACAGGACATGTCTTTTCTAAAGATTTTTATCTTGAATTCTCCTTCAGTTACAGGCAATATGTCACCAGTGGATGATCTTAGAATACCTTCGAACGTGCCGGTAAGTACATCATCTGTTTTATCAGTAATAAATACACTCTTCCCATAGAAATCGTCCAGTGAATAGTGATCAGGTGAACCCCAATTCCAGCTCTGGAATGGATAGAACTGTATCTCAGAATACTTTCCAAACTCGGAAGGCACAGGAAGAGAGGCAGGTAATGAATCCAATGAATATCCCATGATATACATTGCCAATACAAATGATGAATCACACCTGATTAAATTAATTTGATTTGAGGTACTGCCGTTGCAAGATCCAAAAAAGTAGCAATTTGAGAAGCTGTCAATGGGTTGTACCTTTTCGATATGCTGTGTAAATGTTCTGTAATAATCCCCGAAGTAGCCTCTTATACAGCCCGGTGGAACCGGTTTACGAGGTTTGTCATTTCTCACATGTACAGGTAAAGAAGGTCTGGGGCCAATAACAACTGTCTCATCACAGGCATATAATAGAACGAAGATGATCATCAGGAATACCCGTGTGAAAAATAATGATGATTTCATAAGTTTACTTCTAAGCGTCAAATTTTCA
>CAWHGX010000054.1:0-18425 GCA_963828775.1 uncultured Bacteroidales bacterium
GCATTGATCAGCAGGTGAGGTGACAACTTCTAACATTTCTCCGCTTATTTCATCCTTTAACTTCACGTGCTGCCCTTCCACACTCTTCAAGGACACATAATTAAGAGATCGGGCATGTTCCCCCTCGGATTCACCTTCCAACAACAACTCAAGAGCGAATCGTTCAGGAGAGATGATGGAACCATCATAATAAGTTGCCACATAACGGATCTCGGGATGCATACCCGGAACTCAGCCAGGGCTTTCTTTTTTCCAATAAAGCGGTGGTGTGGAACTGTTTTTTGAGCACGTGTGAAAGCATCATAGAAGATCAAGCCAATTTTAATTACCAATGCACCACGCTCAGATGGTTTTTCCAACCAACCCATGAATTTTAATGGGGCATTGAATAAGCCGGAAAAAACTTTAAAGATGGGAATGGCCGTCGGCAAAGGACGCACCAGGTGGGGGAGCGTTCCCTATCATTCGATTGCGTTCCCGGACAGCCTCCCGAACCAGGCGAAATTCTCCATTTTCAAGGTAACGTATGCCGCCATGCGCCATATGCGAAGAAGCTGCCGATGCACCCGAACAAAAATCAACCCGGTCGATCAGCAACACATTGACACCATTGAGCGCCAGGTCACGGAAAGTACCTATTCCATTTCATCCCCCCACCAACTATCAATACATCTGGTGAATGGGTTTTCAGGGAAGCAATTATTTTATTCCGATCCATTGGATTATCCCTTCAAAAACTGATCCGGATTATTTCCTGAGAAGGGAATAATCATGGTTGTATATTAATCAATCCAATCAAATGTGCGGGTTACTGCTTTTTTCCAGCCGTGGTAAAGATCTTCGCGTTGTGCGGGTTCCATGTCAGGTTGCCATTGTTTATCCATGACCCAGTTCTGCCGTAATTCCTCAAAATTTTTCCAGAAACCAACTGCCAAACCTGCCGCGTAAGCTGCACCCAACGCTGTCGTCTCTGCCACCTTCGGACGGATGACCGGCACATCCAGGATATCCGCCTGGAATTGCATGAGCAGTTCGTTGTAAACCATGCCCCCGTCCACCTTGAGAGAGGGGCTAAATTTACACCTGAGTTTCTTTTTTCATAGCTTCCAGAACTTCACAAGTTTGGTAAGCAGTGGCTTCCAGAACTGCCCGGGCAATGTGACTGCGGGTAATGTAGCTAGTCAATCCCAGTATGGCGCCACGGGCGTCACTACGCCAGTAGGGTGCAAACAATCCAGAGAAAGCAGGCACAAAGTAAATTCCGCCGCTGTCATCCACTTCACGGGCAAGGCTCTCAATGTCGGATGATTTCTCGACCATCTTCAGATTATCGCGCATCCACTGCACCAAAGCTCCGGTTATGGCGACAGAGCCTTCCAGGGCATACACAGCAGGTTGATCCCCGATCTTGTAGCCCAGGGTGGTCAGGAAGCCAGATTTGCTTGGCACAGGTTCAGTACCGGTATTCAACAACATGAAGCAGCCTGTACCGTAAGTATTCTTGGCTTCACCCGGGTTGAAACAGACCTGCCCAAACAAAGCCGCTTGCTGATCACCCAGATCACCGGAGACCGGGATACCCGCAAATAATCCGCGAGCCGGGGCATATACAGCGGATGAGGGACGGATCTCAGGCAGGATGCTTAGTGGAATATCCAGTATTTTCAGGAGCTCTTCATCCCAATCCAAGGTTTTCAAATCCATCAATAGGGTACGGGAGGCATTGGTCACATCGGTGACATGCACTCCTGTCAAATTCCAGATGATCCAGGTATCCATATTTCCAAACAGTAGTTCTCCATTTTCAGCTTTCTGACGGGCATCCGGAACATTATCCAGAAGCCATTTGATCTTTGGACCGGAAAAATAGGTTGCCAGGGGTAATCCAGTTTTGAGGCGCGAAACGATCCTGCCCACCATCCTCTGCCAGTTCGGCGCAGATCTCATCCGTACGAGTATCCTGCCAGACAATGGCATTGTAGATGGGTTTCCCGTTGGTTTTTTCCCAGATAATAGTTGTCTCGCGCTGGTTGGTAATGCCAATGGCTGCCAGGTCCCCGGGTTGAAGTCCGCTTTTTATCAAAGCAGCCTGCATGACTTCCTGGGTTCGCTCCCAGATTTCAAGAGGATCATGTTCCACCCAGCCGGGTTTTGGATAGATCTGCTGATGTTCCTTCTGATCAACGGCGACAACCTTGCCGTCATGGTCAAATATGATAAAACGGGTGCTGGTGGTACCCTGGTCAATGGCTCCAACGTAATTTGGCATGCATCCTCCAATGAGATGTGTTAAGAATCCAACCAGTCTCTGGCACCAGCAAGAAAATCCTTACCTGGCATTGTTTTTTTCCCTGCAGGTTGAACTTCATCCAAAACCAGCAGTCCATCTGAGGTGAAGATGGCTGGATTTCCATTTACAACGCTACGTTTCCCGGGCTTAGAAGAACCAGACTGATCATGGGCAGCATGAACTTTGAAAGGTGATCCATCGATCAAGAAATATGTGCCCGGCCAGGGGTTATAAGCACGCACCCGCCTGACCAGGATCTTCGCCGGTTGGAAAAAATCCAGCAAACCATCTTCTTTTTTAAGCATGGGGGCATAAGTACCAAATTCCCATCCTGGGGTTGAGGAATGATCTTACCATCCAGGTAATCCGGCAGGGTAGCCATGAGCAATTCTCCCCCAAGAACAGCCAATTTTTTAAAAAGACTGCCCGCAGTTTCATGCGGATCAATCGGAATAGATCTCTGGCTGAGGATGGGTCCGGTATCCACACCCGCATCCAGTTTCATGATGGTGATGCCAGTTTGTGAATCACCGGCCAAAATGCAGGCCTGGATGGGAGCAGCCCCGCGCCAAGCGTGGCAACAGGGAGGCATGGATGTTTATACAACCAAAGGGAGCCAGGTCCAGCACATTCTGACGCAGGATCTGTCCAAACGCTGCCACAATGATCACATCCGGATTCCAGTCTTGTAATTGTTGAAAAACTCCGGGTTGACGTATTTTTTCTGCTTGCAGTAAAGGCAACCCCAATTCAAGCGCCGTCCCCTTTACCGGGGGCCAGCAATGTCCGCCCACGACCTGCAGGTCTGTCAGGCTGGGTTACAACTCCCACAATCGGGAATTTACCGGCCAGCAATTTCAACGCCGGCACAGCAAAATCCGGTGAACCCATAAAGACGATGCTTGCTTGATGCCATCATTGCCTTGATTCTAGCACAACTCCGGGCAGACGTATAATTCGGGCTATAATTAGGTCGATCCACATATTCCTGGGAGGTCAAGCTTGTTAATTATTGTCAGCGATCTGCACCTGGTGGATGGAACATCAGGAACACCGATCACGGCAGGTGCATTTAAACTATTTGCTGATCGGATCAATGAACGGCTAAAGGAAAGAGCGGTGGTACAGGTCTGGGTCTTGCAATTGTTAAAAATGCAATTTTACTTCATAAGGGTGAAATTCTGGTCCGTAACAGAACCGGCGGTGGAACTGAGTTTCTTTTTTCACTTCCGAAAGAACGGGAAATGACTTCTGGTCTTAGATCAAAATATTGTATGAAACAGAAAATACATAATGGCTCCTATAAGGGCTGAAACAGGTATTGTAAGGATCCATGCCCAGAATATTTTCTTTGTGACGCCCCATTTCACTGCCGACATCCTTTTTGTTGCTCCTACACCAATGATTGAGCCGGTAATTGTATGAGTTGTACTCACCGGTATTCCGAAATGCGTTGCTCCGAATAATGTCAGGGCTCCTGCTGTTTCTGCACAAAATCCTTCAAATGGCTTTAGTTTAGTAATTTTTTGACCCATGGTTTTTACTATTCTCCAACCTCCAAATAAGGTACCAAGAGCAATAGCGGCGTGACAGGACAACACCACCCAAAGGGCCGGATCTGAATCCTTGCTGACCTTGCCGACTGCCAATAATGCCACCCAGATTATCCCCATCGATTTTTGTGCATCATTTCCACCATGACCAAGACTGAATGCAGATGCGGATAACAGCTGCAACCTTCGGAACCAACGGTCGACTCCAAATGCCGAGTGACTCTTTACAATGTGAAGTACAATTACCGAAATGATATATGCCATTATCATACCTAAAACAGGCGCAGCTACTATGAAAATAACGATCTTGATTACTCCTGCATAGATTACTGCTCCGAAACCATATCCTGCAACTGCAGCTCCTACCAGTCCTCCGACAAGTGTATGGGAAGAACTTGATGGAAGTCCCATCCACCAGGTGATAAGGTTCCAGATTATGGCAGCAGTTACAGCTGCTGCAATTAAATTCAAAGTAACTATATTAGTGTCAATGACTTTCTCACCAATTGTTTTGGCAACACTGAGAGGAAATATCAGAAAGGCAACAAAATTAAATGTCGCTGCAAGTCCTACGGCTGCAATGGGTGAAAGGACTTTTGTTGAAACGACAGTGGCAATCGAATTTGCCGAGTCGTGAAAACCATTAATGAAATCAAATATTAAAACAAGAGCTATTACAATATATAAGAATGTCATAATATGGATATTACACAGTTATCAATGAGCAATGAAATGGCTATTTACTATTGATGAGATAATCTCAGGTATAAGTTAATGCAGTTCAAAAGTAAAAGTTATGCTGTTGAGAATCTGAATTATATTGTTACGTTTTTGTTACAATTTGATTATGATTCTTCTGGCCTTGTAGATCAAGGTAAAAGAATTACCTGGCAACAAATTAGTTGAAAAGATTGTGTCCCTGATCATACGCTTATTCTTTTCGGTTATGCGCGGAATGATCTGATCATTTTTTCCGTGTAATCTCCTTTGCTTTCTTTATTTATTACAGTTTGATATATTATTCTGTTGTGTCATTGTTTGCCTGGCTGTCAGGAATATTAAGGAATCTCTCAATAATATGGATTAGCTCGAAAGATAGTATGTTTTTCTGGTTATTCTTCATAAGATAGGGGGTTCTTGTCAAGAATTATGTTATTTTCGTAAAAATATATATAATAAACAGGGGGGCATATTAAAAAAAAGATATTTTTGCAGGAAAATAATATTGAAAAATGGCAGAACTAAGATTTAGCGCATTAAAAGAAGTATTTAGCAGGGTACCTCTTGAGGTTTGCACACCGGAAAAAAATGTATCCAAGTACTTTGGAATAGATGTTTTCAATCTTCACAAAATGGAACATTACCTCTCGATGGAGGCATTCAGGGTTATCAAGCGTGCAATTGAGGAAGGGAAATCCCTTACAAGGAAGGAAGCAGATCAGGTGGCAATAGGGCTTAAAGGCTGGGCACTTGAAAGAGGTGCCACTCACTATACCCACTGGTTCCATCCCCTGACAGACGGAACCGCAGAAAAACACGATGGATTCATCGAGTTTGGGGATAATGGTCATATTGTTGAAAATTTCTCAGGTGAGGTTCTGGTCCAGTCAGAACCTGATGCTTCAAGTTTCCCAAGCGGTGGAATAAGAAACACATTTGAAGCCAGGGGATATACTGCATGGGATGTTTCATCACCGGTGTTTATTGTCGGCACAACCCTTTGTATTCCCACCATCTTCGTGTCCTGGACCGGTGAAGCCCTTGATTACAAGGCACCTCTTCTCAAAGCATTGTCGGAACTTGACAGGGCAGCCACTGACATATGCCATTACTTTGATAAGGATGTAAAGAAGGTGATCGCAACACTGGGCTGTGAACAGGAATATTTCCTTATCGATGAATCATTATATTATGCGCGGCCCGATTTAGTCCTTGCCGAAAGAACTCTTATGGGACATCAATCGGCAAAAGACCAGCAATTGTCCGATCATTATTTTGGTGCAATTCCGGAGAGAGTGATGTGTTTTATCGAAGATTTTGAATGTGAGGCACATAAGCTGGGAATTCCTGTTAAAACCCGTCATAATGAGGTCGCTCCGAATCAGTTTGAATGTGCTCCTATGTTCGAGGAGGTTAACCTGGCAGTCGATCATAACCAGCTGCTCATGGATATAATGAAACGTGTCGCGAGAAAACATAAATTCAGGGTTCTGTTTCATGAAAAGCCTTTTGCCGGAATTAATGGTTCAGGAAAACACAATAACTGGTCAATGGCTACAAATACCGGTGTTAATCTATTATCCCCGGGAAAAAATCCAAAAACAAATCTGCAGTTTCTTACTTTCCTGGTAAATGTAATTAAAGCAGTTCATGACAGTAATGAACTAATAAGAGCTTCCGTAATGAATGAATCCAATTCATGGAGGCTGGGTGGTCATGAAGCGCCACCGGCAATAATATCTGTCTTCCTCGGGGATTATCTGATTAACACTCTGAATGAAATCGCCCGAAAAGTAACAGATAAAAAAATGACTCCTGCTCAAAAGACAGAGCTCAAGCTCGGGATAGGTAAAATACCTGAAATTCTCCTTGACAATACTGACCGCAACCGTACATCTCCTTTTGCCTTTACGGGGAACAAGTTTGAATTCAGGGCTGTGGGATCCTCAGCCAACTGCAGTGCTGCTATGATTACCCTTAACGCGGCAGTGGCACGACAACTGGTAAAATTCAAGAAGGAAGTTGATTCCGTTATCAGGAAGGGCAAGAACAAGGATGAGGCAATATTCCAGGTTCTGAAGAAGAGTATCATCGAATCGGAAAATGTCCTTTTTGAAGGAGATAACTATAGTAAAGAATGGCATAAGGAAGCTCAGAAAAGAGGTCTGTCAAATATTGAAAGTGTTCCGGAATCGATAAACAGGTACCTGTCTCCCGGTTCAAGGGATGTGCTGATAGGTTCGCGTATTTTCACTGATAAGGAACTTGAAAGCCGCGTGGAAGTTGAATATGAAAAATTCACAAAGAAAGTCCAGATCGAATCCAGGGTTCTGGCTGATCTTGCAATAAATCATATAGTGCCAACCGGAATTAAATATATGTCCTCCTTACTTGATAATCTTAGAGGCCTTAAAGAAATATTCAGTGAAAAAGAATATCAGAAACTGTCTGTAACAAGTAAAGAAGCCATAACCATCATTTCTGATCATATAACAATGATCAAAAAACTGGTCTTTGATATGGTGGAGGAAAGGAAGAAAGCCAATGTAATTGAAGACGCTTATAAAAAGGCACTCGCTTATGAAAAGAATGTGAAGCCATATCTTGATAACATCCGCCAGCATATCGACAAGCTTGAATTGATTGTCGATGATGAGATATGGCCATTGCCAAAATACAGAGAATTACTTTTCACACACTAGGGTTAGTTGGTTAGTTAGGTAAGTGAAAAAGTGTATAGGGATGTTTTTACAACGTCCCTATTTTTTATTTATTTTAAGCCATTAACTGCAATGAGCAATAATAAAAAGTTATATCTGAATGATATCGGTATATGTGGTTGATTAGAGAAGAAATTTAATAATTTCTCGTGCTGCTTTTCTTCCAGAAGCAATAGCATCCACAACCAGGCTTGCTCCATGAACGGAATCACCTGCTGCAAAAACCTTATTGATATTTGTGGAAAGTCTACTATCGGTTTTTATATTGTTCCTGCCGTCGAGTTCAAGCTCCAGTTCTGATACCAGTCCTTCAATCACAGGGTGAATAAATCCAAGAGCCAGCAGAACAAAATCAGTCTCAATTATCCTGATTGTATTGGGAACTGATTTCATTGAATATCTTCCATTTATTTTTTCCCAACGGACATCTTCAACCTCGACACCTTTAATAACACCATCTTTCCCTGTAAACCTGAGCGTTGAAAGACTCCAGATTCTTTCACAGCCCTCCTCATGTGAAGTGGTGGTTTTCATTACTTTGGCACAATAGGGCCATGGATTATCAGATGTCCTGAACACAGGTGGTTTTGGAAGGATTTCAATTTGCGTAACACTTGCTGCTTTCTGACGGATTGCAGTTCCGACGCAGTCTGATCCCGTATCGCCTCCGCCGATCACAATAACTTTTTTGCCCTCGGCATTTATCTTATTATTCTGGAAATGAAGATCACCTGAATTTACCCTGTTCTGGTTGCTCAAAAAATCGACGGCAAAATATATCCCCTTCAGATCCCTCCCCTCAATGTTTAGATCACGCGGATGTCCTGATCCGATCGCAATGCATACGGCATCGAATTGATTTACTATCTCTTTGGCAGAAATATCCTTGCCGATCGTTGTACCTGTCCTGACAGAGAGCCCTTCACTGATCATCAGGTCAATGCGACGGTCAATAACTGTCTTGGAGAGCTTGAAATCAGGAATACCAAATCTGAGGAGACCGCCTGCTTTTTCATCTTTTTCAAATAAGGTGACACTATGTCCGGCTTTGTTCAGCAGGTCTGCTGAAGCCATTCCGGCTGGTCCGCTCCCGATCACGGCAACGGTTTTTCCTGTTCTTTTGGCAGGAGGATATGGCTTGATGTATCCTTCGGAGAATGCTTTCTCTGTAATAGCCACCTCATTTTCGCGGATTGTAACAGGCTCCTGGCCTATGTTCAGGACACAGGCATGTTCGCAGGGAGCAGGACAGATCCTGCCTGTCACTTCCGGAAAATTGTTTGTTGAACTTAGTCTTTCATAGGCATTTTTCCATTCACCTCTGAACAAAAGATCATTCCACTCAGGGATCAGGTTGTCCACAGGACAGCTCCAGTGACAAAATGGAATGCCGCAATCCATGCACCTGGCAGCCTGAAGCATCCTGTCCTCGCTGTTCAGAATCTGTTCCACTTCGCTGTAATCGCAGATCCTTTCGTTGACAGGGCGGTTGCCCGCCTCTTTCCTCCTGAACTTCAAAAATCCTGTAATGTCACCCATTAGTATCTTTTTAAACTCCGCTTATATCAACATCAATCTCTACACTCGCAATTTTCTTCTTCAGCTCCTCGAGTTTCTGTTCCTCAATGACCCTCTTGTAGTCATAGGGTATCACCTTAATGAACATGGGGAGAAACCTGTCGAAATCATCCAGGATCATTTTTGCCTTTTTGCTTCCTGTATAATTAAGATGCTTCGAAATAAGCTCTCTGAGTTCATTGATGTCATTCCTGTCCTCGACCAGTGATAATTCAACCATTCCCATGTTGCAGTAATAATCGAAATTGCCAAACTCATTGAATACATATGCAATTCCTCCGCTCATTCCTGCCGAAAAGTTACTTCCGGTTGCACCCAGTACTGCTACCCGTCCTCCTGTCATGTATTCACAGCAGTGATTTCCTACTCCCTCAACAACTGCAATAGCTCCGCTGTTCCTGACCCCGAACCTTTCTCCTGCGACCCCTGAAATATATATTTCACCTTTTGTCGCGCCGTAAAGGACGGTGTTGCCGATTATTATGTTCCTGTCTGATTCAAACATTGATCCTGCAGGAGGCACCACTATTATTCTGCCACCTGAAAGTCCTTTACCAAGGTAATCATTTGAGTCGCCTTCAAGATAAAGCTCAATGCCTGAGACAAGGAATGCGCCGAAGCTCTGACCTGCAGATCCTTTAAACCGGCATTTTATAGTCCCATCGGGTAGACCTGCTGATCCGTAGATGGACGCTATTTTCCCTGAAAGCATAGCTCCCGTTGTTCTGTCAGTGTTTCTTATCAGTCTGGTTATTTGAACAGGTACCTTGTCGGAGATTGCTTTTTCAGCTCTGGATATTAATTCGAGATCAAGAATATTGACAAGCTTATTTTCCTGCTTTTCAATGCAATGCATGTCATTTTTTGCAGCTTCGACAGGCAGTTTGAGCATTCTTTTCAGATCGAGGTTTTTTGTCTTCCAATGATCAGCATCATGGTTACGTTCAAGAAGGTCAAACCTGCCGATTATCTCATCAAGGTTCCTGAATCCCATTTCAGCCAGGTACTCCCTTACATCCTCTGCAAGGAATGTGAAGAAGGTAACAAGATTTTCGGCTTTCCCCAGGAATCTTTTGCGTAATTCAGGATTCTGGGTTGCGATTCCGACAGGACATGTATTCAGGTGGCATTTCCGCATCATAACGCATCCAAGCACTATCAGGGCAGATGTTGAGAATCCATACTCTTCGGCTCCCAGTAGCGCTGTAATAATTACATCCCTCGCAGTTTTCAACTGGCCATCTGCCTGAAGGGTAACCTTTTTGCGGAGATTGTTCATCACCAGGGTCTGCTGGGTCTCTGCAAGCCCAAGCTCAAGAGGGATTCCTGCGTGTTTGATAGATGATGCAGGACTTGCCCCGGTTCCTCCTTCGTATCCGCTTATTGTAATAAGATCAGCTCCTGCCTTGGTCACTCCGGCTGCGATAGTTCCTACACCACTGGCAGAAACAAGTTTTACGCTGATACCTGCCTTGGGATTCACATTCTTCAGATCAAATATCAGCTGTGAAAGATCCTCAATTGAATAAATATCATGATGCGGCGGCGGTGAGATCAGTGTGATGCCCGGTATCGAGTACCTTGTTTTGGCAATTATCTTATCGATTTTATGCCCGGGTAATTGTCCTCCCTCACCTGGTTTTGCACCCTGTGCAATTTTTATCTGGATCTCGTCAGCATTTACCAGGTATTCGGTTGTTACCCCGAACCGGCCGCTGGCTACCTGTTTTATCGCACTTCTGACCGATTCACCGCCAGGCAGAAGTTTGAACCGCTTCGGATCTTCACCTCCCTCCCCGGTATTGCTGCGTCCGCCGATGTGGTTCATTGCGATTGCAATTGTTTCGTGGGCTTCGCGGCTGATAGATCCGTATGACATTGCGCCCGTGACAAACCGTTTCATAATTCTTTCAGCCGGCTCTACTTCTTCAAGAGCTATAGGATTCTTTCTCATCTTCAGCAAGCCCCTGATAAACAGTGGTGATGCTGTATCATTGTCAGCCTGTCTTGAGTATTCCCTGAATTTATCCTTGTCTTTGGTCCGGGTGCTCCATTGGAGCAGGGATATTGTTTCAGGATTCCAGGCATGCTTTTCTCCGTGCTTTCTGTAAAAATAGACCCCTTCAGTCAGAATTTCAGGCAACTGGTCATCTGCAAAAGCTTTTCTGTGAGGTATCAGAACCTCCTCGGCTATCTCCCCGATACCGATCCCGCCGATCCTTGAAGTTGTTCCTGAAAAATACCTGTCTATAACATCAGGATCTATGCCGATTGCTTCAAAGACCTGTGAAGACCTGTAACTCCTCAGCGTGCTGATGCCCATTTTGGACATTATCTTCAGGATGCCTTTATTTATGGAGTTGACATAATTCTCTTCAGCTTTCTGATAATCGAGCTGGATTGCCTTTTCTTTTACAAGCCTGTCGATAACCGCGAAGCTGAGATAGGGATTTATAATGCTGGCGCCGTATCCGAATAAAAGGGCAAAATGCATCACTTCACGCGGTTCAGCTGATTCGACAACAATGTCGATCTGCATTCGCTTGCGCTTTTCAATCAGGTGATGATGTACCGCAGAGACTGCCATCAGTGACGGAATTGGGGCTTTGTTCTCATCAATACCTCTGTCAGACAGAATAATATAGTTTTTCCCTTCGTCAACAGCTTTTTCGGCATCGGCACATAACTGATCCACTGCCAGTTTCAATCCTTCACCTCCCTTTCCGGCTTCAAAATGCATCAGCAGGTTCGCAGCGGAGAATCCTTTATATCGCAGGTTTTTCACTACCTGGAAATATGTGTTGGATATTACCGGATTCCTGAAACGGACCATTTTAACGTGCGAAGGCGATTCATCCAGAAGGTTTTGCTGAAGAGAACCGAGATATCCCGAGAGTGTCATCACAAGCTCTTCCCTGATAGGATCGATCGGTGGATTGGTAACCTGAGCGAACATCTGCTTGAAATAGTTGAAAAGACGGTATGGTTTCCGGGAGAGCACAGCAACAGGCACGTCATTTCCCATCGAGCCTATGGGCTCTTTCCCCGTTGCAGCCATCTCTTTAATTATCTTTTCTATATCTTCCAGCGAGTAATTAAATGAAGTAAGGTATTTCTGATAAAGTTTTCCTATGTCAGGTGATACTACGTGTCCCGTTTCGATCTCTTCCAACCTTACCATATTCTGCTCGATCCACTTACCATAAGGGAAGTCTTCAGCCAGTTTGGCTTTCAGTTCCTTATCATAACAGATTTTCCCTTCCATGGTATCTACAAGAAGCATTTTACCCGGCTTCAGCCTGCCTTTCTCCTTTATTTCATCAGGCTTGAAGGTCTGGACTCCTGCCTCGGATCCCATCACTATCAGGTCATTTGTTGTAAGAACATACCTTGAAGGACGCAATCCGTTCCTGTCGAGCATTCCGCCAATGTATCTGCCGTCGGAAAAAATGAGCGATGCCGGTCCGTCCCATGGCTCCATGAAAGTGGAATGATAATGATAGAAATCGCGCAGTTCCGGGGGAATGGGATTCTTCATATTTATTGACTCAGGAATAAGTATCGACATTGCATAGGGAAGTGATTTCCCGCTCATCAGAAGGAATTCAAGGACATTATCAAGGGATGCCGAATCACTTTTTTCAGGTTCAATAATAGGATAAATTCTTTCAAGGTCGCCCAGCTTTTCAGATTTGAGTATCGATTCCCTGGCCTCCATCCAGAATCTGTTTCCCTTAATCGTGTTTATTTCCCCGTTATGCCCCAGCACCCTGAATGGTTGTGCGAGGTCCCAGCTTGGAAAGGTGTTTGTGCTGAATCTTGAATGGACCAGGGCGATCGCGCTCTGAAGCCTTTCGTCATTAAGGTCACTGAAGTATTCACCAAGCTGGATTGAGGTGAGCATACCCTTATATACCAGCACTTTGGTTGACAAGCTGGGAATATAAAAGAACTCTTTCTGCTTTATTTCTGATTCCCTGACCACCTTTTCGGTGCGTTTTCTGATGATATAGAGCTTTCGTTCAAGATCATCCTGCCCGATATCAGCACTTAGAAGTATCTGCCGGATATTTGGTTCTGCTGCACGTGCAATCTCTCCGATTGTTGAATTATCTCTGGGCACTTCACGGAATCCAATATAGCTGACGCCTTCTTCCTTAATGATATTGAGAAATATTTCGGTGCATTTTTCAGCATCATCGAGGTTCTTTGGAAGGAAAATAAGTCCGGTGCCAAATTGTCCCTCAGGCGGCAGGGCATAACCCTGGATAAGGTAGAAATCTCTCGGCACCTGGATCATCACTCCCGCACCATCGCCTGTTTTGCTGTCGGCGCCCTCAGCTCCCCTGTGGGTCATATTTCTTAAAATATCAAGACCCATTGTAATGATTGAATGAGATTTTTTCCCTTTCAGATGGGCAACAAAACCAATACCGCAGCTGCCATGTTCAAATTCCTCCCTGTACAGTCCTTGTTGCCGTGGCCTCTCTTTTCTCATAATCTTACTTTTCAAATTTGTTACAATATAAAGTAAAAAACCGTTCCCTTTTGTTGAGAACGGCAATCCCTGAATACTATCAAATAGGTTACCTTTCTCAACCGGTTCCTCTGTTCCTGCTGATCCTTTTTGATAATATTGATAAAATATTGACCATTTGATTTAAATATAACACAAATATATTGGTTTTTATTTCAAAACATTATTATTTTAGTTAAAATTATTAATAAATTTTATCAACCTGTTAATTTCGACGAAGTAATTTCCCGGTATTCTTTTTAGAATCGCATGACAAGGGAAGGGAACTATTCAAGATTTAAATATCACGGTTATTTCAGCCAGTAAAAGGTCTTTCTAAATCTTCAAGCAGCTCATTGCCCATCACGCCTTTTGCGATTTCGCGCACTTCACCGGTCATGCGGATATTCCATTCATTGTCAATTTGAATTTTCATGGTCCCGCCCTGCATATGCATGGTCAGATCGCCTTTTACCAGGCCTCTTTTCACGAGAACACAGGAAGCTGCACAGGCTGAGCTTCCTGATGCCAGGGTATAACCGGCTCCCCGTTCCCAGATCATAATCTGTGCATCATGATCGGAAAGAACTTTAGCAAATTGCACGTTGATGCGGTTGGGAAACAATGGATGGTTTTCCAGTAATGGTCCGTATTTCCGGATTTCTTCCTCATCCAGATCTTGTTTGATCACAACACAATGCGGATTTCCAACCGACACGCAATTCACTTCAAATTCCCTGTCTCCGGCGTTAATCTTTTGTGCGATGTATTCCGGTTTATCCGAATCAACCGGTATGCTGCGCGATGAAAAAATTGCTTTCCCCATGTCCACCCTTATCAGCAAAGCTTTCCCTTTTTCTTCCTTAACGATATCAGCGTATACAATATCAGTAAGGGTTTCCACAGAAAATTGCCGGCTTTCTGTATACCCGTAATCATACAGGTACTTGCATAGAATACGAAGCCCGTTCCCGCTTTTCTCTGCTTCAGAACCATCGGGGTTGTAAACTCTGAATCCAAAATCAGCTTTTGCCGATGGTACCTTCAGCACTATGCCATCGGAGCCGATCCCGAAATGGACGTTGCACAAACGCATGATGGCCTGCCTTGTGAGTTGGAAGTCAATATTCGAACTATCCAGGACAATGTATTCATTGCCTAGTCCGTGCATCTTTACAAAGCTGTTTTTTCGCATAGTTAACGAATTGAATATATTTGTGTCAAAAATAAAAAATGGCGCAGATAAACGAAAACTATTTTAAGCTTCAGGCCGGGTATCTTTTCCCGGAAATTGGCCGGCGGGTTCGTGAATATAAGAAAGAGAACCCACAGGCCGATATAATAAATATGGGTATTGGCGATGTCACTCAGCCACTTACGCCGACAGTCATTCGCGCTTTTCATGAGGGTGTCGAAGAGATGTCGAAAGCCGCGACATTTAAAGGATATGGACCTGAACAAGGCTATGATTTTCTCCGCGAAGCTATTGCAGAAAACGATTATCAGAAACGCGGGGCTGATATTCATGCCGATGATATTTTTATATCTGATGGTTCTAAATGTGATACCGGAAATATTCTCGAGATTTTTGGACAGGATAATATCATCGCTGTACAAGATCCTGTATATCCGGTTTATGTAGATACAAGTGTGATGGCAGGCCGGACCGGTGAATATCTGGGAAACGGTTATTATGACAGGCTTGTATATCTGCCCTGTACCGTCGAAAACGGATTTATTCCGGAAATCCCAAAAAAGAAAGTCGATATTATCTTTCTCTGTTATCCCAATAATCCTACAGGCATAAGTGCCAGTAATCCGGAATTAAAAAAATGGATCAATTATGCGATCAAAAATAAAGCTATCATTCTTTACGATGCTGCTTATGAAGCATATATTTCTGATCCCGGAATACCTCATACCATTTATGAAATTGATGGTGCCACAGAAGTGGCAATCGAATTTCGCAGCTTTTCAAAAACGGCAGGATTTACCGGAACTCGTTGTGCTTATACCGTTATCCCAAAAAATCTTTATGCTTTTACTTCAGATGGATCTGAGAAACCTTTGCACCCGCTATGGTTCAGAAGAAATACCACCAAATTCAATGGGGTGTCATATCCGGTGCAGAAAGCCGCTGCAGCCCTTTATACACCAGAAGGGAAAAAGGAAGTAAAATCCACGATAAGTTACTACATGAATAATGCCAGAATCCTGCGTGAAAATCTTGACAAAATGGGCTTTCAGGTTTTCGGAGGAATCAATTCCCCTTATATTTGGGTTAACTCCGGACAGGGAATTAAATCGTGGGATCTTTTTGACAAATTGCTGCATGAAGCTCATGTGGTGGGAACTCCCGGGTTAGGCTTTGGCCCCTCGGGGGAAGGATATTTAAGGCTTTCTTCATTCGCTACACATGAAAATGTTCTTAAAGCATTGGAAAGACTTAAAGAAATAAATTGGAATATTTAAAAATTGGCGCAACGTACGCTGGACAGGAGTATTGGAAAAGAGACAGGGGAAATGGCTTATAATGCAAATGCATTTCTCTTACCCTGTTGAAAGGTTCCGTTAGTTATTCTTCCAGAATCATCCCTGCAGCTATAGTCTCATTTGTTCCTTCATCAATAAGGATCAGGCTCCCTGTAATATTATTTTTCTTATATGTGTCAAAGAACACAGGCCTGGATGTTTTAATGTTGATATTTGCTATATCGTTCATTTTTACCATAATGTTTTCAAAATCCTTTTCAAGGCTGTTAATATTCATTCTGTAATTGACAGTTTTGATTACACATCCGGCTTCGTTAGTGTTCAGCCTGATAAGATATCTTCCGCCAATCCGCATAGGCTTCTCATTAAACCAACAGATCATCAGGTTAATATCCTGACTTATGAAAGGAAGATCATGAGGAGAAACCAGCATATCGCCACGATTGATATCAATCTGATCCTCCAGGGAAATGGTGACTGAATCTCCTGCACGGGATCCCGGGAGGGATCTGCCGAAGATGTCAATACTTTTAATTCTTGATTTAAGCATTGACGGTAAAACAGTTACCTCATCACCGGGACTGAAACCCCCCCCGGCCACTCTTCCTGCATAACCACGGTAGTCGTGATATTCAGAATTATTGGGACGGATTATTGTTTGAACGGGGAACCGCGGATTTTCAGAATCTTTATACTTGCTGATCTCTATCGTTTCAATAAGAGTCAGGAAAGTTTTACCATTGTACCATTTCATGTTTACCGACCGGTCAACCACATTATCTCCATATTTGGCACTAATAGGGAGGTAGTATGCATCAATAATATCAAGTTTCTTAACAAGTGAGGCAAGTTCTGATTTTATCTTATTGAAAACTGTCTCAGACCAGTTTACCATATCCATCTTGTTGATTGAGAAAATTATATGTCGTATATCAAGCAACGATGCAATATATGAATGTCTGATGGTCTGCTCAAGTACCCCTTTTCGTGCATCAATAAGTATAACGGCAAGATCAGCGGTACTTGCTCCGGTTACCATATTGCGTGTGTACTGTATATGTCCGGGAGTGTCGGCAATAATGAATTTTCTTGCAGGAGTGGCAAAATACCTGTAAGCGACATCAATAGTGATACCCTGTTCACGTTCGGCCCTTAAACCATCGGTAAGAAGTGAAAGATCAAGTTCTTCTCTTCCCAGTCGTTTCCCCGACTGCACGATATGTTCCATCTGATCTTCGAAAATTGATTTGCTATCGTATAACAGACGTCCGATCAGTGTGCTCTTCCCGTCATCAACACTGCCTGCGGTTGTAAACCTCAGAAGACTCTTATTATTACTTTCTCCGTTTACTTCCATTTATATTAACAATTAATAAAATTTCAAATCCTTGTCTCTCCGTCTCTTAGTCATCTCCGTCTCTTAGTCTCTTAGTCTCTCAGTCTCTTAGTCTCTCAGTCTTTTAGTCTCTCAGTCTCTCAGTCTCATTTCTCACCTCTCATAACTCAAAAATACCCTTCCTTCTTCCGGTCTTCCATTGCTGCTTCAGACCGTTTATCATCATACCTCCCTCCTCTTTCGGTAACTCTTGTAGCTGCAATCTCAGAAATTATTTCTTCGAGCGATTGAGCTTTTGAAAGTGTTACACCCGTACACGTTATATCTCCGATCGTCCGGCAACGGACATCAGTCTCAAAAACTTCCTCATTGGGCTTAAGTTGCATAAAGGGAGCCCAGGCAAGATATACTCCATTTCGGCTGAATATTTTTCTTCTGTGAGTATAGTAAAGATCCGGGCAGTTTAATCTTCTCGCTGAAAATATACTGCCATACATCAAGTTCTGTCCAGTTGCTGATCAGGAAATACTCTGAAATGTTCTCCGATATTCTTATGTCCGTTGAAAATATTCCAGAGTTCAGGTCTCTGGTTTTTTGGATCCCATTGTCCAAATTCATTCCTGTGAGAAAAGAATCGCTCCTTGGCCCTGGCTTTTTCTTCATCGCGTCGTCCACCTCCAATAGCAACATCAATTTTTAATTCTTCGATAGCATCCAGAAGTGTTACGGATTGCGCTTTGTTTCGGCTTGCATTAACTCCCTTTTCTTCAGCTACTCTTCCCTTATCAATTGAATCCTGTACATATTTTACAATTAAGTTCAGCTCCGAACTTCTCTCGCCAGATCATCCCTGAATTCAAGAGTCTCTTCAAAATTATGACCGGTATCAATATGCATCAGGCTGAATGGCATTTTTGCAGGCCAGAATGCTTTTTTTGCCAGATGCACCAGTACAATCGAATCTTTACCTCCGGAAAAAAGGATCACCTTTTTTTCAAACTGTGCAGCTACTTCTCTCATTACAAATATTGCTTCATTCTCAAGCTCTTTGAGGTGTTCATTATTTATTCTCATTTGAATTTAACTTTATCTTTTGTCTTTTTTTTACCCACCCCTTGCCCCTCCCGGGAGGGGATCTTATCTGATAAACTTTTTACTTTTGTCTTTTGTCTTTTATCTTATTTTATATGAAGGCCACATTCCTTCTGACCACCAGCTT
>CAWHGX010000055.1:0-45611 GCA_963828775.1 uncultured Bacteroidales bacterium
CCATGGTTTTTCCTGTTCCCGGTTGACCACTGAACAGTGCTATCAGGCCTCTTCCCTGCGGAAACAATCCTATTTTGTTTTTGTTTTCCCAATATTTTTTCCGCTGTGTGGCTTCAAAAATGAAATCGAGAAGAGTATCTTTCACGTAACCGGAAACAATAAGGTCGTCCATGCAAAAAGGGCATTCAAGTGGTTTCGCAAATGAACCCAATTTGTTACGGGAAGCCCTGTTCAATGTCAGAAAAGCCTCTGCACAGGATTTTACATCCCGGTTCCCCATTTCCACAATATCGCCGATGGTCAGATGTCGTTGTGAGATAAGATCATCAACTTCTGATCTTCTCCATTTTTCACTGATCTTAACAAAATCCTTAAGGAGCCTTCTTTGTTCTTCCTCCTTTAAAGCAGGCATCTCGAATAACAAATCCGTGAAACCTGGCACTGATTTAAGTGATTGTCCCGGTTCGCAAAGTACGAAATGAAGCCTTGACCCTTTAATCTTTTCGGGTCCAGGATATGTCACTGATCTTTTCACCATACCATAAAATGGCATATTCGTTAAGCAATCCAAGGCGCTGGCAATGAAGATATGTTGCAGGAAAGTCATTTACATGATCAGCATCGACTGCGAGTAGCTGCATTCCGAACTTACTGCTCAGGCATGATGCAAGTGTTTTCCTTCCACTATTTTCCAAGCCTGAAATAATAATCCTTAAGAATATTTTTTCGTTTTTCAAAAAAGGCTTTAACAGTTTGACTTTACGTTCTGTCTGCCATTCGCTTAACGGCTTGTGAACGGTGGAAATATTGGAAAATTGAACTGTCAAAGGATCCATAAAACTTTCACCAAGTATCCATAAAAAAATGAACTTGTCGCATTTGATCATTATCGGATCATTTGAAGATCCTCGTTCTCAAAACAAAAGATTCCACTTTGATAGATTTGAGTCAGGTTTAAAGATGCTCTCATACCCGAGTCCAAAAAGACGCCTGGCAAGTTCTTCAGTTGGATAGCCTCTGCCTGCATGGTCCTGCATATAGGCATATAGCCTGGATAACGACGAATCAATTAAAACAGCAAAGCACAATTGCAGGAGGATCACATTCTTCGCGGCAGAGATTAAATATTTTAACCAATTTATTGTACCTGGAATCAGAATAAGATACTATTTTATCTTCAACTTCCTCGATCTCCTTATTAATCAGGCTTATCTCCTTATCTGATTGCTGCCAGAATAATTCCTTATCCGGTGAATCGAGATAATCAAGGATACCATCTATTTCGATATGATCAATAATTCCTGGTCTCCTCTGTTCAATTTCTTCCTGCCATATTTTTCTAAGCCATTTAATTCTCTTTCTGGAGTAAAGTCTTATCCGCAACAAGATAAGCGCAATTACAGGATCCGGATCCCTTTTCGATGACTGACCTTCAGTACTCACTTTGGATTAATTTAGCTTTTAAACCTTAATCCAGTTTGGACTTGATTCAGCACCATTTACAAAAATTCTAATTGGCAAGATAGTGTTAGGTGAGATATTCCCAGAAATTTTGAGTTGTATGCTGGTGGCTTGTGTAGCATTATCAAAAATTACCTTAAATTCCCAGTCTCCGAGTTGCTGTGTTGATTTAATTCCGGTAAGCTTTGTGTTCCCGATTAAAATATTTAGTTTAGGGTATAATTGTCCATTGGCTTCTTCCTTTGGGAACAGATATCCATTTATTTTGAGTATTTTATTGGCGGGAATCTGAAGGATATTGTTTTGAGCATTATCTATAACTGGTGTAATAGTAAAGGGACATTCGTTTGATAAATGCTCGGATTCTATTACAGAACCATCTGATAGAGTTTTTTGCTTTTTAACCTTAATGCATGCAGAATATATTCCGGGAATTACAGTCTGGTTCACGCCATTCTCGTCCGGTATTTGTTTTTGAACTGTTATATCGGCTCCTTTCTCTGTCAAGGTCAATTGCCAGGGATTGTCTGCAATGCATGACTTTTTCAAATGGTTGCTTTTTAATAATAGATGAGTTTCCTTACCAATAAAGCCTGATCCAATGAAAGTAATTTTTCCTCCAACAGGTACCTGCGCAGGGCGTAGGATTACTGTCATAGGTATTTGTTTATCTGGAATTAAAAATGACAGATTATTTTCACAGCCGTCAATTCTGGGGCCTCCTCCAGTATATATACTTATATCATATTCCAGTACACGTCCTGCGCGTGATACGCTTTCTTCAGGTTCAAGTAATACAACCAGAACCTGGTAATATGCTGCAAGTCTCATGGGGGTACTGCCTGCAATCCAGTAACTGGTTGCCTCATGTTGATCTACAGGTTGCAATATTATCCGAAAGCGATTATCATTATCACAAAGCCCTAAGGGAAAGACTTTGTTCTTAACGCCGTCCAAATCGGTAATTTCTGTTTTATCATCAATTATCGGATAATCATGTAAGGCCTTGATTGCTATCCCCATCATCTTTTGCTCATTGTAAGCAGCCTGTTCGGTTTGTAGATTTGAATGAGCGGTTAACTGAAAAAATAATGTTACTCCCATTGGGACATATCTGATTGGTGGATCATCGTTACCCTTTGGAGTAATGTTTTTATACTGAGGTTCTTCCTTTATATGATATAAATACAGGCCTATCGATTCAGTTTTTAATATGTCTGGGGGCAATGGTGAAATAGTTGGACTTCCACATGAACCCGGAGGATTCCATGTTTCTGATGCTTTGAAACTGAATTGAATCAGGTTGATCAATGTCTGAGTTACCAGTGAAATATCAAGTAAAGCCATTTTATAGTTGCCCTATACCATACCTGATTTTTAATCCTGGACTATCAATACCAGATTTAGGTTTTTCATTGTCAGCGTTCCTTTTTATTTCAGGATGTACAATCGGGGTTGGTCCCTTTTCTTCTGGGATTGGATAACCTCGACTGTTAATTTCCCTATGACTATTCCCGGCTGGTGTTTTTCTGGTATATTGAACGGTAAATTATAGTTTTTCAACACATTGACGTTTGTTTGCTCCCTTAAAAACATCTCATTATTCTGCAATTGATAATTTAAATATTGATTCTTACTGACCGGTTCCAGAATCTGGTTTTTAGCAACTTGGTTAAGAATTTATTTTTCAACTCAATCTTTTGATTCCCCGGTGAGGATTTTTTGAATTGTGTTTCTGGTATTTTAGTCTTGAACAGATCTTTTGATTTAAGTTCTGAAGGCTTTTCATTTTCACCAGTATTGTCCGTAAAAAAAGGACGATATTGACTATCATTCAAATAAACTATATGAGAAAATGAATTTGCTTTATCAGCATCCTCCTCAATGTTGTGATCTTCCTGGAATTGACTATGTGTACTTATTTTAGTATTCTGCTCATAGACATTTAAGCCTGATTTACTTTTGTTTGCAGTAGGTTGAGGGTTAACAATGTCTGGTTTATTTCCCAGGTGCAATTGAGTATGGGATTCTAACGATTTATTCTCAGGGAGAGGCGTACTTTTACTGAAACTCGGATTATTCTTTTCGACTGGGTCTCCACGGAATTTGACTCTTTCCTCTGTATGTTCTTCAGCAAGAAAATTTTCCGGATCTTTTGTTACCAGATGAATTGGCATATAGGGTCTGTCCGGCACTATAGAATCGGGATGGGACTTTCCAAATATATTTCCGATTACACCTGAATATTTAGGTTCATTCACCTGGTTTACTCCTTTAAAGATCATTCATTGGTAATAGCCGCAACAAATGACCGACGGTCACCCCGGGGAAGTGAGAGAATTTCATTCAACCCCCAACCGTATGTTCTGGCAAGTAGATGAATCTCTGCTGTAAGTATGTCACGTTCTTTTAGAAATGAAGACAATACGTATTGCTGAAGGCTGAAATGGAGATTACTAATCATTGAACATTCAGAACATTGTGCTTCAATTTCAGCATCTGAAAGCGGAGCAAATTCCTGTATAGTTTTTAGGATGTTGTCTAAGTTAGTCTTTCTTGCTAATTCAGGAATGCATCTCTTTATGAGTTCTTCTGCGCTTTTATCAATATCATATCCCATTACCGCCAGTTCATCCTCACCTGTTGGTAGTCTGAATTTCAATTTGTTTCCAATGCTGAATGGAAAGTCGGAAGAGTTCCATTTCTTTTAAGTAGGTTATTTGTTGACATATCTCTCCTTAATTCTTCCAAACTGAAATTTATGTCAAACTGCTGGTTACATGCGGGACATAAGTATGATGTTTCAATTAGAGGTCCATAAGTGTTCAAGTATAATGCAAATAGTACATCGTCGCGATCAGTAATAGTCAGACATTCAGATTTTACTACCCGTTTGACTCCGGGACCTGATTGGATAATTCTGTTTAAGAGCAGAATAGCATCAATAGATCTGGACCCTGTTACGGCTTGTTCATCCGCTCCAGTAAGTTCACGAATATGAACCCACTGATTTCCTTCTGCAAACCTGATAGGAATAACAGTGATCAACTCAAATGGATAAACAAAAGACTTGAATTATTCTATAAGATAAGCTTGTATGCTTTTATACTGGTTCGTTAAATGTTGATTCCGCAGGTTCAGGCACCTCATAGTCTCGTTCCCAACCTTCGTTTTCCAGTTTTATGGACTGGATGGCAACTGCATTTGCATTTGCATCAAGATCGGGTAGTGCCTGAAAATCAGATACCCAGCACCGGAATACTTTGTAGGCAATAGCTAATTGTCCTGCTTCATTGTACATCTCGATTATAATGTCCTTACGAAAATCTTTTAAGGAAACTTCCGATCCAAGTCCGGACCCATAATTCCACACTTTATTTGCCCATTTTTCGAATTCAGGATCATGAGTTACTCCTCTTTCAAGTGTGATAGCTTCAAACTTGGTTCTGCATGGAGATTTTCGTGATGTGCTGGGATCTCCGCCTTCACGGTGTTCAACCATCTCGGTGCTTTTTTTTAAGAGCTTCCGACTTTACTTATACCGGCTACATATTTGCCGTCCCATTTGATCCTGAACTTAAAGTTTCTGTAAGGATCAAACCGATGTGTGTTAACACTGAATTTTGCCATATTCTATTGATTTTTAACTTTGAATCTGACCAGCCATCTGTTGAATATATATTATCACGAATTCAGCAGGTTTTTTAAAGGAGCAAAGCCCACCCAGATATTTACTCTCCCGAGGTTTATGTCATTTTGTGTAGTGGTTTCCTTGCTACATTTAACAAAATAGGCATCTTTAGGATTTTGCCCCTGGAAGGCTCCCTGTATGAAAAGGTCGTGCATAAATGCTCCCACGTTCAGACGGATTTGTGCCCACGAGTGGTTCATCGTTTGGTTCAAAAACCACCCATTTGAGACCGCGATAGAGGCTTTCTTCGATGAAGAGTGCTGTTCTCCGAACCGGGATGTATTTGTATTCTGAGCCTGTCGCATCATTTCCGTTCAATGTCCTGCTTCCCCAGGCGACAGCACCTGAGTCTGGAAATATACGCAAACAGTTTACTGCCAATGGATTAAGTAAACCATTCTCGCGATCATTTAACTTATACTCTATTCCACGGACTCCAGTCAAATTTGCTTCTGTTCCAGCAGGTGCTTTCCATACTCCTCTACTGGAATCGATCCTTGAGTAAAGTCCCGCCATTGTTCCAGAAGGTGCGGATGTTCTTAGCTGCCCGTTATTCATCGGATCAGCAATATTGATCCACGGATAATAGAGCTGCAGCATAATCACTTTTGGGAAGTGATACTCCTGCAATGGTTGATGCAATTTCATTAGGTTTTTTCGAAGCAAGCGGGGCGTCGATAATGAAAAAGGCTCTTCTCTCACGACAATACGCTTCACTTTCCATTAAGATGCTACTGTCGGTACCCCGGGTAAACAAAGAATATTAAAAATGTCTTCCGACTCCAATGCATAAATACCGGTTCTGTCTACCCTGCTGCCAACATAAGTATTATAAGCTGATGCAGTATCGATAGTTTCTTCGTCACCTCCCTGCAGCATCACATCCATAGGTTGGTGTGATAATGCTCCTGCAATGCCAGCCAACAATTTCAGCCTTGAAGCAAAAGCGTCTCCTGCAACTTCCGTAATCACAATTGATGAATTCTTTCCTCTGCTTCCAGGAGACAGTACCAGGATTTTATCAGTTGCAGGTGTTGTTCCATCCTTAACGGAGCATGTAAAACCTTGGTAACTTAAAGAAGAAGTCCTTAAGGCACGTACTGCTGTTTCAATTCTTGCCGCTATCTCTTTCATTCGATCAAGATGGTTTGCACCTGCTAAAGCAGCAGTACTTATTTCAACAAGATCCGGTACACTCCCGTCGATACTTAACATGAAACTTTTAATGTTTGCCGATGGAACTTTAGGGACTGTTATAATATCTGCGTCAATAATATCTCCTGAACTTAATGTTGAACGATCTGGTACTTGCAAAGGTCTGACAGACGATACAGCATCAATTTCCCGTCCTCTGCCATTTAAACCTAACTTGAGGTTTAGAGAGACATCATTCGTAAGACTGGGAGATACTTCAATCCTTGAGAATTCACCTGCTACTCCGGAAGTCATCCGAATCTGATTTCCTCCAAAAGGAGTACAGGTAAAATTAGTCAACTCAGCTTGGCCGTTTGCTTGGTTTATAACATTTGTCTGAATAGCGGCACATAGTTTAGCGAGCCTAACGCCCTGATTTGCACCTGTTATATCAGCTGGCACATTCAATTGTATTGTTACTGGATCAAGACCATTGATTCTAAGAATAAATTTGTTGTGTGTAGTATCTACAAGGTCCCTAACATCACCCAATATTCCGCTTTCCGCAGTACCTGCTGGTAATCCAGCTAGCGTCGCAGCGGGGGTGTTCCTGGTAACTTTCACTAGTTTAGAGCTTTCTTTAATCACGTTTTCAACGTAACGGGGATGGCGACTGTTCATGGATAAGTTGGTGAAAACTTCAGAAGTATTGTCTGCGGGATTATCAGCGGAGGTGTAATTGCACAACCAGATTGAATGTACTATCTGGATTGACAGTAAGATAATTAATTCGTACCTCAATTTGATTACCTTCCCTTCCCTGTTCAAGTGCTTCTATCCTGATATTATTCATAGATTCCCGATAAGCAGCCACAGGATCCTTGGCCAACCTGACAATAATAGCTACAGTACCCCCATTCAGGAAGAACTGTTTAACACTGTAACTTAGTTCAGAGGTGGAAGAGATTCCTCCAAAACTGCGTTCAAAATCAGCAAAACTGAAAATTTTGATCGGCTTGTTTATCGCACCCTCTTTTTGTTGGCCCAATAAAAGCTGTAATCGAAGTACTTACTCCAGTGATTGTTCTTACTCCACTGGGAACTTCCTGGACATAAACACCTGGATAAGTCGTTTGTACTGGCATAGTTTATACCTCCAATTATTTATTAGTTAATTAATTTAAATATCTTTTATGTGCTAAAATATATTGAAAAGAAGAGCTAGTAGATATTAATATAAGCAGTTTCCATAGGTACAAATTGAATATAGGGAACATTACCATTGCTACGGCTTTGCCAACGTCAGCACCCATTTAGGCTTATGGCAGTGGTGTTTGTAAATACCTAATAATCAGTCAATAGGTTTATTTATTTGTGCCTTATTAATGTAAATTTAAGCAAGTTGGAAAGCAAAGTCAAGAATTTGAGATATGATCGTTACAAGCGTTAAAGAAATGGGAATAAACGGTCGGAAATATGTAATAAATGGTCTGTCTTAGGGAGTTAAACAAAAATGAAACTGGAATCAAGTTTTTTTAGTAATCCTTTTTTCTTCCTTCTCGAGACTACCAGTCCGGTGTTAGGCACCAATATAAGGTTGTTAATGTTTTTCTTATAATCTGAAATATAATCCAAATTTACTATATAAGATTTATGAATTCGTATAAATAGATCACCTGGTAGTTTATTTTCAAAACTCTTTAAAAGCCTGGCAGTCAATATCGATCTCCCATTTTTTAAATAAACATTTGTATAACGTCCCTCAGCTTTACAATAAATTATATCATTAAAACTGATGAACTTAATTCCTTTACCGGTACGTAAAGCTACCATCGAATCCATAATGCTAAAATAAGTATGTGGATCTTAGTAAAAGTATGCTATGTCATATCAAAGGTCTATAAGCCCATACCGGATTCAAAAAAAATTCTGAGAAAAAAAGAGAATTTTGGGGAAAGCTTAGGAAAAAACAGGAATGCTTCAGGACTGCTTAAGTTCTTTCGTAGCCAAAAGAGAATTTCAATGGAGAAATAAGGGATCTGAAACCAGAAATCACTTCTGTATAATAGAAGTATAGGTAACGAAAGTCCTCTGTTTATTCACTCAATGATACAAGTCCTTATTCCTTTGGTGATTGTTTTTTCTCTTCAGGCTCCCAGATAGTCCCATGAATGCTTTTGTGATGATTTAAAGTTGTTTCTCAGAGAGATCATCAATCCGTCTGATGCTTTCATGAATAGTCTGGTAATCCAATCTCTGATTAAGGGGGTCCACAAACATATGATTTGTAAATATCAAGAGCTAGCGAATCAGTTTATCTATTAATGCTTTCTTTGAAATCATTCCATTTATAAGCAGTAATAGGATGTTTTAAGCAACAATAACACTGTATAAGGTCGGGATTATTGATTAGCCAGGATCCGTCTTGTTGGAATACTTTCTGGGAAACCTAACTCCCTGTATATGTTCTCCTGATCTTTAGGATATATCAAACCTCTCTCAAGAACTATCTTTCTCTTCTGTAGCAGCTTAGTGAAAGTCTTACGGCAGACACCATATTCATCAGCCATCTGTTGCTTGGTTTTGACCCCACCAGAATGATTAACCATTATGATCAGATTATGGCTATTTCACTTTAATCAGACCCTAATTCTTATTGCAGTATAACTTTTTATAAGTAATCAAATTTATGAATTATAATTGATCAAGTCAAGCTTTTAAAGGAATAATTAAAAATGAAAAAATTCATTGGATGAAAGTCTCTACTTTTAAAGTAGTAATTTGAAACAAGACTTGGAAATTCTACTATTAGACTGTTCGAAAATGGGAGGACCTCACATCGGACTATGAAGAATATAATGGAGTTTGATAATTATTACTCACATGAAGACCTGGAGAGGCCTATCAAAGCTAATGAGAGGCACTATAACTATGAGAATTATTATTAGGTCTGGCCAATCCTAACATTGCTGATGCCTTTTATTGCAAAACCAGAGAAGGGTTTAAAAACTAGCTTGGATAAAAGAAAAACTCTTCAGGAAGGAAGGCAGAACTACATAAATGAAAATCTGAAAAGGATTTTTGAAATATTTTGAATTGTTTTTTAAAAACTACAGCTTAATTTTTAATCCAAATTGGTACAAATTGGTCTGAAAACATATGTGGAAAAGCCAGTGGCTCTGACCACTTTTAGCCGGAATAAATTGACCATCCTTGGCCGGAATTAAGTGCTTGTTGTTAAAGTATTTATTTTAATTGTAATCTGACCGGCCAAATGTGTTCAGGACATCCGGCTGTTGCAGTATGTTCAATTATTCTTTTACCCGGCAACTGCCTTTTTTGCGGCTTCGGGATGAAGATGACATATTTAAACCGGAAAGCTGTATCTCCTGTCTCTGGATTTTTTTTGATTTTGATTATGCAGCGAAGACTTTTTGTTTGCTTTAATAACAGGATAACTGAAACTGGTTTGTTTAAACCTGCACCCACTATTTTTGTTGTTACCTGAGCCTGTTGATGCATCTGCGGGTTCAACAATTAAAAGCAGAAATACTGCAAGAAGAATAGCTATGCAATGCTTAGACAACCAACAGTATAAACCTTTAATAGATTTTCTGTGTTTCAGTAATACTGTTCCTGTTTCTTTTGTGGGATTATTAATTGCTTTCATGACTTCTCTCTCCTTATTTAATTTATACTTGATTATTGCTGGTAATTCTGTTAAGTCTTTATATACTTTAACGAGTATTTAAGAAAATGTTTACGATCCCTCCGTCTTCCATAACGAGTATTTCAGGAGGTTATACAGTCCCCCTGTTTATTATAAATGGTAACTTATAAACCAGAATCAATCACTGCCCATCGAAAAGTGTACATTCGTCAAAATTGGACACTAATACATGAGGATTAAGCAGAAAAATTAAACTTGCAGATATATTATTGTGTATAACGTTGATTATTTGAGTAATAAGTAAGTGTCGTATAATAAAAAAATGAAATACCTGAATTTGACAAACAGCATGATAATTTAGATTAAAATTTAGTCATTCAGGATAATTGCAGACTTTTAATGAATAATATTAAGACCAATAAAGTGAACTTGTGGCAATTCCCTATTTAAAAAGTAACCTGAGTCTTACTTGTTAATTGGATAGCAGTGACTTTTTTCACAAAACAATTGACTTAAGGATTTTCACCCAGTATTGAGTAGACTCCTCCAATATGTTGATATGTAATAATAAGCCGGTCAATCATCTTTTTTATGCTGACATTCAAATTTAACAAAAGTATTCAAGAAAGCATTGCAGCAGGCAATTAATGATGGAGAATCAAAGTCAGAAGTGGTTAAAAAACTTGGCTCAAAGGTTCTGATAGAGTAAATTAGTAGTCAGTAACAAAATATAGTACTACTAAATCATGATAACAGTACGGCTCCTCGCAGGAATATTCCTGGTGATCACAGGAGTTTTACACTTTATGAAGTATGGGAAAGCACCGGATAATCAGGGGATGACAGGTTTTCTGGTTTTTGGATTTATTTATAGTCTTACCAAAGATTCATCCCAGGCAATCAAAAGTTGAATTTTGAGACAGGCCTGAAAAACGGATAAAATTTAAAAACGCTTTGCAATGCATAAAAATTGATTTATTTGTCAATTATACTTAACTTTTGTCCCCATATAATAATGTTGTTGGTAAGTTCAATCCTTTCAGATTTATAATTTAACCTGATTACGAACAATAAAAAATTCAAATTCATGAAAGTATTAATCATTTATGCTCATCCTAATCCTATGTCCTTTACTCATGCAATTCTTGACAATTTTGTAAGAGGGCCTCAACGAGACTGGACATCAATATGAAGTTGTCGATTTGTATAAGATAAAGTTCAATCCAGTATTGCAGGATAAGGATTATTCTTTTTTTGTGGATAAGGATTTGCCTGAATGGCTTTTCAGGCAAATGGACATGAGGAAGATGATTATCGAGCTTGCTGGCGGGCCTGTAAGAAGGTTGATTGCAAAATTGTATATTAAGAACAAGAGTGATGATGATCTGCGTGAGCTTATAAGCTCTCAAAAGCCCAGGGATGTGCTGGCACAGCAAAAGAAAGTAGCAGAGGCGGATGTGCTCGTATTCATAACACAGGTGATCTGGATGCACTTTCCCGCGATAATTAAGGGGTGGATGGAACGGGTTTTTTCTTACGGATTTGCATACCGATTGAATGAAAGCGGATGGCATGGTGATCCGGATGGCAGAATTCCTTTATTGAAAATTAAGAAAGCTATAATAATGCATCCTACTTTCTTCAACGAAAAAGTGTACAGGGAAAAGGGGTTCAAAGAGTCCATGGAAAAAATTATTGATAACTGGAGCCTGAAATACCCCGGAATTCAAACTGTCGACCATATATACTTCCATTCTATTCTCGCAGTGGATAATGACACACGTAAAAAGTATCTTGAAATCGCTTATTTGAAAGGTAAAAACTTATAAGATTATGAATAATTTTTTTGAACAAACAATCCAAAGGAGGAATTAGCCGTGAGTATGACAGAAACGACATCACAGATAAACCCTGGAAAATCCGAACCGGTTGCCTCAGTCCTAAGTAACAGGACCAAAAGGATGTATCGCCGTCGCGGCCTGTCTAACTTATTGAAGATGGGTCATTGTGCTCCGGCTGTCATGCAGACTCTGCTGGATCTCGGGAATACCAAAGAAGAATGGCTGGTCAGGATGACTGCCGGATTGCCAGGTGGAATCGGCAGTACAGGATTCGAATGTGGCGGGATAACATCTCCGCTGATTCAATTGGGGCTGGAGCATGGTCTTAGTGCAAAAGATGACGGACTGCCCACGGTCATCTATGCAGGGCACGACTATGACCAGCGATTCAATAAGTGCAACAACTCACTTTTATGCAAAGAAATTCTCGGCGACAGGCGGGTCCCTCTGCCATGCATAAAGGTCGCCCGTCATGCCCCGGAGCTTTACATACAAACCAGCTGCAAAGACAATACTGAGGCTATTTCAGGTGAGACCAGGGAAGCCTTTCACCTTTTGTATTCTCACCTGTCCGCCAATGGTTTTCACTGTGCCCATGCTGTCCTGAATCATCTGGGTGACACTGTTCCTGTTACCCGGGAACTACTGGATGGGACCAGCGGTTTTATCGGTGGAACGGCGTTCAAGGGCCTGACTTGCAGTGCCTTTACAGCCGGACTGATGGCCGTTGGCCTGAAACTTGGTGAGATTGAAGACAGTTTCCCCCGGGTCGTCCGGATGTTAGCGACTATGATCGCTGGCGGAAATGCCCTGGCCGACAACATGAACAAGTTCAACAGGCTCTTGAACATAGGCCATAGAATGTCGAAGTGGTTCAAAAAAGAGTTCGGAAGCACTTTATGCCGTGAAGTCACACAGTGCGACTTTTCTTCTTCAGGGGATGTACACCGCTATATCGGGAATGGTTCATTAACCACCTGTAAGATAATAGCGGAAAAAGTAGCCAGACAGGCCGAAATGATCATTAAACAGAAAGGAGTTGGCTTCTGAGATGGCAGTCATGCCTCCCTTCTTTGTTGTCATTTGTTAATATCCTGGTTTTTTGCGTCGTGTACTAATGAATCCAGGTTAAGTTTCCCGGGAACTCTGCCATCCGTAAGGTCTATTTTTACTATCGTACTTTTTGGCCATAGGTTTGCATAAACAAAACCTCTTATATATTCTAATTCATTTAATGGTCTGACATTCAAAGGTCTCAATATTGATTGCCGGTTTTGAATAATCTAAATGCCTGATTAGCGTATATGTCTCAGAACCAGCATAAACCGTTATTACATGGACGACCCAGGGCCTTTTGAGTTCCTTCCGGAACTTTTCAAAACTGCTTTTCTAACTTATTCCCACTATTTTGCTGCGTCTTTCAAGTAATATAGTGTCTCTCCACCTGCCATCCATTTTCCCGATTCTTTCTCTTGTCCCGACTATTCTGAATCCATTCTTTTGATGCAGTCTCATACTGTTTTCATTCTCAGGAAACATTCCTGCCTGCAACGTCCATATTCCATGTGCTTCAGATTCGGCAATCAACGATTTCAATAATTTGTCTCCAATTCCTCTCCCCCGATATTCTGAATCAATGTATATGCTGACTTCTGCAACTCCGGAATAAACACATCTGCCTGATACATTCGATAAAGCGGCCCATCCAACAATTTTATCAGCAATTTTAGCAACTAACCTGCAGTCTTTGCGATGAGCTATATCCCATAAAGTCCAACCGGGTGCCTGTTTTTCAAATGTTGCATTCCTGGTCGCAATCCCTTCATTATATATTCTCGCAACATCATTCCAGTTCTCTTCAGTCATATCAGCAATAAACAATCTCTCCATATTTCAGCTGAATATAATACCGTATTAAAGTTAAGAATAAACCTGTTAATTAATTCTTATAATAGTTTTTTCAGGGTATTTTTCCAATTGCAAAAACTCATAAAAACTTTTTAAACGACAGGGCTCCGGAACTATTTTCTAAAGGCGGAACAGCAGATCGTGCAGAAACCAGATGATTTTAGTCAATCAATTATTTGCTTTAATGTAAGCAAGGCTGTCTGTCATCAAATCAGGGAGTAATTATATCAGTGGTTTCAATGTTATCAGCTAATTTGGTGATATAAATGAGCTGACAAATGGACGAAGAAAGTATAAAATGCATATTCCCTTACTGGGAACTGGAAACAGGACAAATCATTATAAATCCCATCCGGTTGTTTGAATTCTTCCCAAACTGAAAGGAGTAATCCGGTTAAATGCCGGATTTTTATTTGAAATAATATACCTCAGGTTATAAGTCAACTTTCTGCAAGATGGGGATACCTTTTTCCACAGCTTTATTATAATGTTCAACCACAGGAGAAAATATTTTATTCAAATATCAGGATTTAATGTATTTTCAGCGGCAGCTTTTGGTGATTTTTCGGGTTTGTAAGGACATCCGGCTCAGAATATGAAAGATTTTTAAGGGCAGACCTGAATTTCCCTGAATAACAGGCAGGATGACCACAGATGACTACTGAACCGGGGAGCGGTTCCAGTCGGCACCGTCAAAAATGGTTAAATTCATCCGGATATTTATTGGAAAAGCCAGTGGTTCTGACTACCTTTAGCCGGAATAGATTGACTCTCCTTACATTAATTCTATCGCCTCGTTTCTTATAAATAAATGTTGAAATTATCTTGATTTTAATTATATGAAAAAGGTATTATTTCTATTGTTTCTTATCCTGGCCGCCGGATGCAACAGTGAGGTTTGTCCCGCATATTCCGACTCTGCAAATAATTTACAATCTACATTCAATCAATCAGGCGCCTACCGTGCTGATGGCATTCACCGCTTTTACAGGGATTCACCACGCAGGAGATGATATAACTGAACTGATTGTGCTCTTTGATAGTGAACAAAAAAGAAAAGTAAACAATATTAAAAAAAAGTTAAATTATGGTATTCATAGGATCCCGCAACAGGTATAATGAATTCAGAGATGAATTCACGAAAGACACTGGAATTAAAAATGTGGATGAAAATATTGAATTATACACTCAATACGTAATCGCACGTTTTGCCGATCAAAATCATCGCTTGTTGAGCGGGCTTGTAAATGAACTTCAAGACTTGTACAAGGTGCTTAAAAAGGTTTGAGATCGATCATTCTGAATAAATCAATTTCTGTTTTTCAGACAGGATTGAATAAGACAATCTATTATAATTCCAAACCCAACACCGCATAAATAGGCTAATAAATCGGTCCAGACAAAATCCGAACCTAACATCAGTTCTCCTAAAAATGTTCTCCTGATTTTATCAATCCAGTCATCGTGATACAATTGGCTCACTTCAACTATTATACTGAATAATACACCAATTACTGCTACTTTCTTTATTGACCAGTTAATGAACAATATCCTGAAAAGAATATATATCATCATCGCCCAAACTATATCCTTGAAATCAATTATTTCAGTGATAATGCCAGTCATTGTTTTTGAGTACAGACCGATACAGATTATTATAAACAGGATTGGCAGATAAATGAATCTTTTAGTCATTCGATTCATTGCAGATCTCCGGTTATGATCAATAAGAATCCAATTCATTTATTTCAAAAGTTGATAAACCGGTTGGGAAATATTTTATATCCCCTTTTTCAGTTACCTCAATTTTCAGAGTACTCCTCCCTTTATACATAATTAAGTAAATTATTCCCGGCACGATAAAGAGCAAGAGTAGAATTATTAAAAGACAACCATTTGCCTTTTTATCTTTTACCAGCAGGCATTTTGTATCAGAACTATGTGCAACCCTCCATCCATGATTTACAAGTCTGAATATATCTTTATCAAGAATTGATTTTCTTTCTTCTATTGTTTTCATTTTGAACAGCCCGACTATTTAAGTCAAAGTTACTAATTTTCAAAGAAAAGGTTTCGTCAGACTGTCTACCTCCTTTAATGCCATAAAAATTACCACAGATTATTCAATCTTATAAGTAAATGATCAATGATAAAACAATACCCGGCATTCCCGGGTTGTTGTATGAATATCCCATTTTAGCTTCCTCCATTGTTCATGGGGAGATAATCCATTGATTTGTGTGATTTAAGCAGAACCGGAAGTGAGGTTTTTATAAGTACCTGCTGTTCTTTTTATATTTCCTGTAGGCATCTCTCTTTGTTTTCATATTATGCTTTGAGTAGAATGCCTTATTCCTGCCGAGCTGCAGGTTCTCCAGAAGCATGAGCCCTCTCAGCTCACTCCGGCTTTTCCTGCTTGTGGAGCAACCTGCCAACGCCACTGCAATCAACAGTAAAATAAGCACTGATATGATTATTCTTTTCATTCCTCTGCATTTTATCAATTTATTCGCATCAACAAAATTCAAGGTCCTCATCAAAATTGCCAATCAGACAGTCACTTCAGCATTTTTTACGTAATTTCTAAAGAAAAGTTACTTTAAATATCATTTTATATTCAGGATAAGATGGAAGACCAATGAATTGAATATCCATCTATGCAATTCAATAAGTTGATTATGAGAGATATATATTTAAAGAAAGTTGGTTTATCCGGTGAATAATCTGAGTACGTGATTCCGACAGCAGAATAATATCTTTAGAAGAAAAAAGGCTTCTGAAAAAGCTAAGCCCCGGCGACCAATACATGGACGGAATTAACAGTTTTGAATTTCCCGATGTAAAAAAATTACATTGAAAATCAGTTTATTAAGCAAGATGATGTAAAATGAGGTATGTCAGTTTGCCAGATTTTGATAATGAGATTCTGATCTTTGAATGACCAAAGACAAAAAGAAATAATAAAATAATTCCGGGTGTTTAATTAAAATTTATCATTTTTTGCATTCGCACCTGTAGAGAAAAACAAACAATGCAATTGTTAAGAGGAAGAAGCTGTTAGCAACATGAAAGAAATTAATTATATGTCCTCCGATAACAGGAGTTCCGGTAATTAATGAAATTGCTGCCAATAGCATACATACTACTCCAATTCCGGCCGAAATCCATGCAATCCAATTTAATGCTTTCATAGTCCTGAGTTTAAATTGATGAATCTGAAAAATACTTCTATCAAATATAATAATTACTTACAAATTAGTCAATACCTTAAATTTCAATATGCTGGAAATAAATTATGTTCTGAAATGAACATTTTCAGACTGGTTTTGTTTTATTATTGTCTTTGGATGAAAAATTGAACTGCCAGCATCCTTCCATATTAATAAGAGGCTCTCTCTAGGTTTAGGTTAATAAAGGTTCATAGAATGATTGTTAAGGATGCTGGCTTCTTTATAAAATAAAAACTTTCTTGGATCACTGTGAATAACCGTTAATTGCATATTTTGCTTACCTTTATTCCGTTAATCAATGAGCAGGCGAAAATTGTGATACGGTCATATGAAACAATTCCTATTATCTTGTCTATTAATTGCTGTCAGTCTGATTTCACGGGGTCAGGATATCGGAGAGTTAATAGCAGAAACCAGTCTGGACTCGCTTGTTAAGACAGTCAGGGCTCTGACAGGTGAGGATTCGACTTATGTAAACGGTACCAAAATCTTAATTAAAACCAGATCAAATTATTATAGTGAAGATGGAAATGCCTCAGCCTCAGATTATATTAAAGGAAGATTACTCAAGTACGATCTGAAAGTTGAAGATCAGGTATTCGATTATGCCGGTCGAAATATTTTAGCAACCCAGCCTGGGAAAGGTAATCCCGATTCAATTTATATCATTTGTGCTCATTATGATGCAGTCGATTTTTATTGCGCCGACGATAACGCCAGTGGTGTCTCTGCAGTTATTGAAGCAGCCAGGATACTTTCAGATCACTGCTTCGATTACACAATATTGTATGCTTTATGGGACAATGAGGAAGACGGCGGGATTGGAAGCGATTACTATGCCCAGATAGCTTATTCAGAAGGCTACACTATTGCCGGTGTCTTAAATATTGAAATGCTCGGTTATGATAGCAATAACGATATGAAGTTTGAAATTAATACCAACAATATGCCGGCATCATTAGCATTAAAGGATGAACTATTAAGCACAATAAATAATTATAGCTTATCAGTGATCCCTGTTGTTGTTAATCCGGGCAATCCGATGAGCGATCACAGTTCATTCTGGAACTATGACTTTGGTGCTGTGGTCTTCAGCGAGTTGTTCTTTGAAGGGGATGGGAATCCATACTATCATTCCGAAGAAGACAGGATCAACAAGTTCAACCTGCAATATTTCAAAGAGCTGACTAAACTCGGCGTTGGAACAATAGCTTCACTGGCAAGCTTAAATCCTTCCTGTCAGACAGTTACCAAAACATTGTCTGTTGCCCCGGGCAACCAGAACGCAGGTCCTGCTGCCGGGAGTACATCATTTACCATTACATCTAATACCACCTGGGCAGTAACTGATGATGCCGCATGGCTGACAATAACTGCTTCAGGGGGAAGCAACAACGGAACAATTACGGCTGGATATGATGCAAACACTTCAACCAGCTCAAGAGTTGCCACTGTTACAGTTTCGGGATCAGGTGTAAATTCACAAGTTGTAACTGTCACCCAGGAAGGTGTTAAAACTTTGACTGTTTCCCCCGGGAACCAGAACGCAGGTCCGGCTGCCGGGAGTACATCATTTACCATCACCTCAAATACCACATGGACAGTAACTGATGATGCCGCATGGCTGACAATCACTGCTTCAGGTGGAAGCAACAATGGAACAATTACAGCAGTTTATGATGCAACCACTTCAACCAGCTCAAGAGTTGCCACTGTTACAGTTTCCGGTTCAGGTGTAAATTCACAAATTGTAACTGTCACCCAGGAAGGTGCCCAGTCGTATCTCAATATATCATTGACCTCATTATCTGTAAGTTCGGAAGAAGGGGCAAGCGGTACTTTCAACATAGCATCAAATACAAACTGGACTCTGTCGAGTTCTGAAACATGGTTATTATTAAGTAGTAATAATGGGACCGGAGATGCAACAATTACTGTAACTGTACAAAATAATCCCACAGCTAATTCAAGGAATTCGATTGTTACAATTCGTGCGACAGGAGTATCGGACAAAACAGTGACTGTAACACAGGCTGGTTCTCCGACAGGCATCGATGAAACTGAAAACGACAGGATTAGAATTTACCCGAACCCTGCAAAAGATCATTTAATAATTAGCACAGATAATTATTCTGATATGCCTGATTATTCAATCAGAATTGTCAGCCTGCCGGGAACCATAGTATTTGAGACAAAAGTTACTGAACCTTTTTATCAGCTGAATTTATCAGAATTGCCGGGCAAAGGTATTTACATATTACAGGTCTGTGACAATAAAAGTGCAACTAAAACACTTAAAAAAATAATCATACAATAGCTTATTTTTAAAGACATTAATGATGCTTTCCCATTTTGTGTATCTTGTAATGGTGATAGAATTTTATGTTTTTTTTCAGGGCAATTACAAAATAGTTTAAATTTATATCCGTAAATACTAAAAAAATATGCCTGACAATTTTTTCAATTTGAATAACCCGGATTTTTTCGGTATTCTGCTGCGTTTTATTATAAATACGGTATTTCTCATCATTCTTATCCGTGTTATTTATTTCAGATACTCGAAAAAGGAGAAGTTCCTGTTTACCTTTTTCTTATTGGGTATTACGGTTTTCTTCATTACATCGATGCTGAAATCAGTATTCATCGAATTTGGCATGGCGGTTGGCCTTTTTGCCGTCTTCACGATCCTTAGGTTCAGGACAAGGAATTTCAGCCTGAAGGATATGTCTTATATTTTTGCCACCATCGGGATTTCGGTGATCAATTCCCTGAAACTGGTTGGCTTCCCTGTACTGGGGGTTGTTATAATTAACATTATAATTGTTATAGCAGCAATTATTCTTGAAGAGTTCACTCTCAGAAACAATACTGTAACCTACTCGATTGTCTTTGAAGACCTGGAGTTGCTTAAAACGGCCAAAAAGCAGAAGATTTTAAAAGAAATCTCAGAGCTTACCGGAAAAGAAATTCTGAGGTTCAAGATCCGGAGAATAGATTACAGGGATAAAGTCGCAATTGTAGATATTTTTTACAGAGACTAACCGGCTCCTTCATTTTAGTAATCAACGTATTATAATACGTTTTTTAATACGTTGATACAATGCCATGTATTTTACCCTGGGGTAAATAATGTTTTTCATTGCCGTTCAATTTTATAGATTCTGTTCCCTCTCTCATGGATATTCAGGTATTGCAACGATTGGTCATAATTTTCCTTATTAAGCAATAACAAGACAGGGAAAAATATCGTTCGACTACGCATAAGAATGGTTTTAAAACAGAAAAAAAGATCCGCCGGTGGGGGCGGATCTTTCGAACAACTTAACAACCTTGCATCAAGGTTTGGCTAAAGTGAAATTCACTACAGTCTTATTGCCAGCAACAATCTTAACATCATTGGTTGTGACTGTCTGATAACCCTCTTTTGATGCAACAACTGAATATGATCCTGCTATAAATATTAATTACGTCAGGACCAAATGTAGAATGGCGAAAATGAATTTTTAATGAATTTTAAGGAAAAATGAAAGAAAATGATGTGCCTTTATCGACCTGTGAAGTCACTGAGATTATTATTTCATGAAAGTCGGCAATTGTATTTGCAATTGCCAGTCCAATACCTGTCCCGTCCTCATGTGAACCCATCCTGGACTTAAACCGGGAAAAGAGCTTATCAATTTTTTCCGGCGACATTCCCTTTCCGTTATCGGAGATGATCACATCAAAACGATTATGCAGGAAAAGGCTTTTTATCGTTACTTTGCCTCCGGATGGTGAATTTTTGACGGCATTATTTATCACATTGTAAAACATTGAAAAGATCAGTGACCGGTTGGCATCTTTGTACTGGAAATCGTGTTCAAGATCCTCCTCCAGTGTTATGCCCTTGTCCTCAGCAACAGGACTAATTTCAGTGATAATTTCCCTGAGGACCTGATTTACATGAAAAGTGTCTTCCCTTAGATACTGCTTGCTTTCGATACGGGCAATAAGCAACAAAGAATTAACAAGAGTCTGAAGCCTGTGAAGGGTTTTAAGCGATTCTTCTATTTTAACCGTAATTTCAGGTTTAATATCCTCACGAAGGAGCAGGTTTTCAAGTTTGCTTCTTAAAACTGATATCGGCGTAAGGAGTTCATGGGATACGTTATCGGTTATTTCTTTTTCCTTCTCGAAGAGTTCGCCTATGTTTTTCATAAGGTCCCGCAATGCATGATCGAGGCTGTAAAAATCTGAAGTAGTGGTTTTAACCGGAGTATTGTCGAATGACGACGGATCTGATATCCCCTTCAGTTTATTTGTGATCTTTTCAAGGGGCCGTAAAAGGAAACGGGTATACTGGAGGTCGGTAAGAAATGTTATTAATACTATGATCCCTAAAAATGCAATAATGACTTTGTAAATGTTTCTTCTGGCAGTCTGGATGCTGGTGAGGCTTTTCCCGATCTCCAGAAGATATTTCTGACCATCGACAGTGATCGTGTAATTCAGCACACGGTAAGATATTTCTTCTTCTTCGATAAGCCTTTTTGTAACCTCAATATAGTTCAAATCATCAGGGATGAGAACTTTTTCAAGACTTATGAATTCTTCCTTGAGGATATTATAACTGCCGAATGTTCCGGTTGTGTCTGATGTCATAAACGGATCAATCCCAATCCTGCCTATGAGTCCGATTACCTGTTCCCTTTTTTGAATAAGGTCGTTATCGACCTGTCTCAGATTGATTCTTTCGATGATCCACGGAAGGAATAAAAGGAACAGGGCTGTAAAAACCAGTTTTGAGAGGAGATTGAATAATGCAAGTCTAGTTTTGAGTCGGATCATACCGGTTAAAATCCTTTCTGTAGGTTAAGAGTGATCCGGTAGCCAATTCCCCTGGCAGTTTCCAGCCATGGTGTCGGGGCATGAAGGTTCAGCTTCTTCCGGACATTTTTAATATGTACGTCTATAAAATTACTATCATACTGATCATCGAGAATATTTCCCCATATATGCTCATAAAGCTGCTGACGCGTCAACACCTTCTCACGATTAAGAGCCAGGTACTGAAGAAGATCATACTCTTTTTTTGTAAGATCCACCTCATGTCCCATGCAATACAGCTTGCGCGATTGTATCTGCATCACAAACTCGCCAAGTTTTATGTCCTGGCTGATTATATTGAATTTTCTCCGCGCGACAGCATTAATCCTTGAAAGGAGCTCTATCAAAGCAAATGGTTTGGCAATGTAATCATCAGCTCCGATATCAAGCCCTTTGACTTTATCTTCGACCGCTCCCCTTGCCGTAATAATTATAAATGAAGCTTCGCTTCCGGCTTTCCTGGCTTCTTTGATAAGGTCAAGTCCGTCGTAATCAGGCAGACCAAGATCAAGGAGAACGAAATCATACAGGTTTACTGCAATTTTTTCTGATGCCTCATTTCCGGAAAGGGCAATATCACACAGAAAACTCTCCGATCGAAGAAACAATGCAATTTCATTTGCAAGACTATTCTCGTCTTCAACAATCAAAATATTCATCAGTATAAAATTAAAAAATCCTGAAATATATGCTTATGAGAAAAATGAAGCCTCTTGCACCTGGGTAATCCGAATCATCGTACAGGGGAATTACATAGGACGGTTCTGCTTCAATTGTCATAAGATCTGTGTTTAAAGCGACCGGCAGGCCGATATCAAGTTCTATGATCCCGAACTTCTTCGTATATGTTGTGGTTACCCCATCAGGATTGTTTTTTTTCCATTGTCCGTATGGATGGGTGATCATTACTGAAGTTTTGGTATTTGTTTTAACCTGGGTAAGAGTTCCGGATAACAGGTTAATATAAGGATCAAAAGACAGATTAGCTTTCTTTCTGAAAAATTCTTTTGTCTGGAAGTACCTTGAATTCCTGAGTTGAAAATAAGCCTGATTTTCTTCAGAAAATAAGCCTCCGGCAGAAATCTTTGTATATAGGATTTTCCAGTCAAATCCAATTGTTACATCACCATATATAAAACTGCTGAAAAGAGTGTCGGTAAGGGATGGTACCACCTGGTATCTGTAAATGCCTGCTGAAATATCAAACCAGTTATTAAAGGTGTGGCTGTAATTTAATGATCCGATATAAAATGCCATATAGGGGGTAATCCCTGAGAGATGAACTGCTGAAAAGGTTGCATAAAATTCACTCCTGAATCCATATGAAAGAGAGCCGTAACCATAGGACTGGTCCCTGGATATTGTCGATCCCAGGTAGATCATGTTGCTTCCGTATCCGCCGCCGGCATACAATGCATGTGACGATCCTTTTGATTCAGTTTTTGAAGTGTCCGCTATCTGCAAAGGTTTACTTCCGGTCTGCGCGGAAATCTTCAGCGGAAGCAGACACAAGCTGAAAAATATTACTTTCAGTATGTATTTCAGGGATACCATACGGCAGGATCAATAGTTACTTGCCGCCTTTACGGCCAACTCCGCCGGGTTTTCCTACACCTTTGGGCACACCGGATCCCGACGGTCTTACAATCACCGGAGGCCTGGCTCCTCTGGATTTGCTCATATCGGGACGTCTTCCTTTAACCTGTTTGACCGATTGTGATGCATTATTCCTTTTTGTCTGCCCGTAAGCATTACCATTTGCTTTTTGATCATCTCCTTCAACTAGATTCTGTCTCTCCTGCTCCCTTGTCCTCATCTGAAGGGAATCTATCTTCTGCGTTACTGTTTGTGAATATCCTTTAAATCCTGCAAACAATATTAATGCAAGAACCATAATTATTATTTTAACTGACCTTTCCATTTTTCTTATTTCTGAAATCCTTTTCCCCAATCTATTCTTATCCCGATGCAAAGGTATCAGATAATTATGAAGAAAAGATGAAAATTGAGGATACTTTTGGAACCAATAACTTATATCAGCTGGTTGCCCGGTGAAATAGCACGTAGCTTTTGCGCCGGCTGTATTTCACAGGGATTATTGCCTGTTCGTCAAAAAACCAGATCCAGTATTCTTTTTACCAGACCAGCCAGTAAAATAGCAAACAGTATTTCGAGGATACAAACTGCCATGGCTTTTTTCCAGCCGTATTCCTTCCACAGAACTGATATTGTTGCCACACATGGGATATAAAACATACTGACAACCGCAAGGGTTATCATTTGCTGTGAACTGAGTACTGCAGAAAAGTTGGTTGTGCCAAGATAAGCCGCCAGCATAACAAGGATAAGTTCTTTCCGCAGAATTCCAAAAATAAGCAGGATACCCGTGATTGCCGGAAGACCCAGCCATGTTACCGTTACCGGGCTTAGCAACAAAGAGATAGATGGCATCCACCCTGCCAGATTAATTGCCTGAATTACCACTCCTGAAATTATTACAATCGGAGCCGCGATAAAGATAAATTCCTTCAAAGCGTCCCATGTCTGGTAAATTATTGTTTTTATCTGGGGTGTTTTGTAATCGGGCATAGGCATGATCAGTTCCACCGGTTCTCCAATCAGGAATTTGGAAGATATCTTCCCGACTATAAAGATCAGTGCCATGGCAAAAACATATAAGCCCAGAGCCCACAACAGCCCGACATATTTTCCCACAAGGCCAAAAACAATAACAGATACGGCAGAGCATGGTACAAGAGTTACCAGCACCGCGGTAATAAACCTCTCCCGTTTTGATTCCATGATCCGGCAGGAGAGGCACCCCGGGACATTACATCCAAATCCTATTATAAAAGAGATACAGCCTTTGCCGTGAATACCCATTTTGTGCATTAATTTGTCCATTAAGAAAGAGATCCGTGCAATATAACCCCAATCCTCCAGAACATACAGGATGATATAAAAGGGTAAAATATATGGGAATGCAATCTGAACCAGGGCAAGGACACTTTCAATTGCCGACCATCCCAGAGCAGAAAAAAAAGCAGTACCAATATTATTGTTCCACCAGCTGTGCCAGTCTTTGAATATTGTTTCAAACCACCCCGAAAGCCAGTTGCCAAAACTGAACACAGTAAAAAACATTCCGCCCAGGATCAATATCATCACCAGATAACCAGTAAATTTATGAGTGGTTATTGCATCCAGCCTTTCGTTTAAGGATATTTTCCTGTGGGGGATTATTTTGACTATTTCTCCTGTTATCTGTGAGGCATAGTGGCTCCTTTCATCAGCAATCACGACAGAAGAATCGTGTCCGTGTATTTCTTCCAGATTCTCACGTAGTTGTTTAACCTTTACCAGAATTTCCGGTTTCTTTTCCTGTAATAATTTTGTTATGTCATTATCCTTTTCAAGAAGCTTGATTGCTACCCATCTCACAGGATAAGGCAGATTAACAACCTGCAGTAAATCTGATAATTGCTTTATGCAGTTTTCTATTTCTTTTCCGTACCTGTGAATCCTGTGATCTGTTTTTTCTCCTTTCAGGTCAATAACTCTGTCGATAATTCTTGTTAATCCTGAACCGCGTGAAGCAATTGTTGGTATCACAGGGGCATTTAATATATTCTGAAGTTTTTTAAAATCAATTGTGATCCCTTTCTTCTTTGCCAGGTCAATCATATTCAAAGCCAGAATGACCGGACATTCAAGCTCTAATAGCTGAAGTGTAAAAATCAGATTTCTTTCAAGATTCGTGGAGTCAACGATGTTTATTACGCAGTCGGGTTGATGATGAATAATATATTCCCGCGATATTACTTCTTCAACCGAATATGTTGTCAGGGAATAAATGCCGGGCAGATCGAGCACATCAATTGTGTAACCATTGTAAAAAAGTGTGCCTTCGCGTTTTTCAATTGTTTTTCCTGCCCAGTTGCCTATATGCTGATGGAGCCCTGTTAAATAATTGAATACAGCAGATTTCCCTGCGTTTCCCTGACCTGCCAGAACAATATTGATCTTTTTCTCATCTGTCATTTCAGCTCAACCATTATTTTTGATGCCAGTCCCCAGCCTAAAACCAGCCTGGAACCGGCAACCTCAACCTGTACCGGCCCTGAAAACAGGGTCCTTCGTATTACTTTTACTTCGGTTCCTGAAGTAATACCAAGATCAGCCAGTCTTTTTGTTAACATTTTTCCACCGAGTACTGAAATAATATTTGCTGTCTGACCATCTTCCAGTTCAGTTTAAAGTTATTTCACTTTTTTTGTTTTTCATTTAATAATATTTATGTCAATATGTGAACATATATTCAATTGTATTTCTAAAAAAATCATTTCTCCTCAACGTGTCTTAATCCTTCAGCAAAAAGATTATTGATATGTATATCATCAAGCGAGTAATAAGTTACTTTGCCCACTTTATTGTATTTCACCAGTTTCATATTCCGTAATGTCCGGAGCTGGTGTGAAATCGCAGAATTTGTAGTTCCGATAATAGTGGCAATATCGTGTACGCACAACTCATTTTCCTGGCACAGGGCATATATGATTTTTGTTCTTGTAGGATCGCTCATTGCCCTGAATGTCTCGGCCAGATAGTGAAAAAATCTTTCGGTTTTCATTATCTTTTTTACCGATCTGACCTTATCTTTTTCAATACCCTCTGCCGGGGAGGTACCTGATTTTCCTTTTTTCATTTAATATATGAACAATTGTTCAATTATTTCACAAAATTAGGATATTTTTTGAAAATGCAATCCTCCTGCCAATTATTATTTCTCCATTACAATACTTACCGATCCGATCCTGCCGCCTATCGGAGGATTCAATTTTGAAACTTTTATGGTTGCTTTTTTTATCCCTTTCATCTCTGAGTATAATGCATCCAGGATACGGCCTGCGATATTTTCCAGCAGATGGGATTTCTTTTCCATTTCGGTTTTCACTATCTGGTACGCCCTCTGATAATTGACTGCATCCTTCAGATTGTCGCTTTTTGACGGGATGCTCATGTCAGTTTCTATAGTCAGATCGACAAGAAACCTGTTCCCGACAATCTGTTCCTCTTTATAATGCCCGTGAAAGGCATAAAACTCCATGTTTTCGATCTGAATAAGTCCCATATAAAGCTATTTTATTTCTATACACTGTTTAAACCACGGCTTTAAAGCCGTGGTTTATTAAGCTCTTCAACAAAATATTTCAAAAAACTCAAAAATAAATGTAAAAATATTAGGTTTATATTATAAACTACTTTATATTTGCAATATGTTTATGTTGTATTTGTTTTTTTAACTTATAAAAATAATCATAATTATGGAAAACGACGAAAAAGTTATGACAGGCGAAGAGAGCCTCAGGATCATATCAGAAATGATAAACAGAACAAAAGTCAATATCCGCCAGGGAAGCTTCCATCTCCTGTTCTGGGGCTGGCTGATAGTCTTTTGCAGTCTTTCGGAATACCTGCTTTTCAGACTCACCGGTATGGAAAATCCATGGATCGTATGGCTTCTGGTGATACCAGGAGCATTTGTTTCATTCATCTACGGATATGTAAAAGGGAAAAAGAGTCCCTTTCATACTTATGCCGATATGCTGTACATGTGGACATGGATCGGATTTTTCATATCCGCAATTGTGCTTTTTATAATCATGTCCGGAAAGATGGAAACAGTTGCTCCATATATCTTAATGCTGGCAGCGATACCGACCTTTATCTCCGGATTTATAATAAAGTTCAATCCGTTAATATTTGGAGGTATTTCCTTCTGGGTGTTTGCACTTGTTGCCTGTTTTGCCGGTCCTTCGATTGGTCCGCTTGCTGTTCCCGCTGCAATGCTGACAGGATATCTTTTTCCGGGTTATATGCTAAAAAGAAAGGATCACCATGACCAGGTTTAAGGATCTTGACCCGATGCTGCATTCGCAACTGCGGCTTGCAGTAATCTCACTGCTTGTAAGTACAGTGTCTGCGGAGTTTACTTACATACAGGAGCAGACCGGAGCAACAGCCGGGAATCTCAGTGTACAGGTTACAAAGCTGAAGGAAGCCGGCTATATTGAAGTGACAAAGAAATTCAGAGAAAACTATCCTCAGACTCTCTGCAGGATCACTCCCCTCGGCAGGCAAAGGTTCATCGAATATGTAAATGCGCTGAAGGACTATTTGAATCCGGAAAAACAATAAAGGCCTCTCCCCAAACCCCTCTCCCAAGAGAGAGGGGCTTAACCTCCCCCGCTCTCCTGGGAGCGGGGGATAAGAGGGGGTGAGGCAAGTAAAAAAACAAGGGAATTAGCAGCATGCTTCCAAATTCATTCTATTTTTGTAGTCTTTAAAAACAGCAAGGATGAGTGAAGAGAACATTAATGGCAGGGAAGAATCAAAACCATCAGTAAGCTTTATTGAGCAAATTATTATTGATGATCTGAAAGAGGGAAAAAACGGAGGGAGAGTTCATACCAGGTTCCCTCCCGAACCTAATGGTTACCTCCATATCGGTCATGCAAAAGCTATTTGTCTCGATTTCGGTATGGCAAAGAAGTATGGTGGTAAATGTAATCTTCGCTTCGATGATACAAATCCGGTAAAGGAGGAAGTTGAATATATCGACTCAATAAAAGAAGATATCAGATGGCTCGGATTTGATTGGGAAGACCGCGAATATTATGCATCCGATTATTTTGGTAAACTGTACGATTTCGCCATTGATCTCATTAAACGTGGTCTCGCTTATGTAGATGATCAGCCTGCCGATGTCATATCTGCACAGAAAGGGACTCCTTCACAGCCAGGGACAGAGAGTCCTTTCCGCAACAGGGCCATTCCGGAAAGCCTCATTCTTTTTGAAAGAATGAATGCAGGTGAATTTAATGAAGGGAGCCGTGTTCTCAGGGCAAAAATTGATATGGCTTCCCCGAATATGCAGCTGCGCGATCCCATCATTTACAGGATCATTAAAGCATCGCATCATCGTACAGGAGAAACCTGGAAGGTGTATCCTATGTATGATTTCGCACATGGCCAGAGTGATTATTTTGAAGGTATTACTCATTCTCTATGCACCCTCGAGTTTGAAGTGCACCGGCCATTGTACGACTGGCTGGTTGAACAGCTCAGAAAAGATGATTACAGGCCAAGGCAGATTGAATTCAACAGGCTCAACCTTACATATACCATGATGAGCAAGCGAAAGCTCCTTGAACTGGTGCAGGAAGGGAAAGTTTCAGGCTGGGATGATCCGCGGATGCCAACACTTTGTGGTCTGCGCCGCCGGGGTTATACACCTGAGTCGATCCGGAAATTTGTTGATCTGATAGGGTACACCAAGGTTGAAGCAATAAATGACGTTTCCCTGCTTGAGCATGCTGTCCGCGATGATCTGAATATCAGGGCACCAAGAGTGTTTGCAGTGTTGAATCCTCTAAAAGTAATTATCACCAACTATCCTGAAGGTGAAACAGAATATGTTAAGCTTATTAACAATCCCGAAGACGAAAACATGGGCAGCAGGGAGATCCCTTTCAGCCGCGAGGTCTATATAGAGCAGGATGATTTTATGGAAAATCCGCCCCATAAATTCTTCCGTCTCGCACCGGGCACGGAGGTCAGGCTGAAGGGAGCCTATATCATCAAATGCACAGGATACAAAAAGGATGATGCAGGGAATATCGCTGAAGTTCATTGTACTTATGATCCGGCAACCCGAAGCGGAGGCCACATGTCCGAAAAAAAGGTCAGGGGCACACTGCACTGGGTCTCTGCAGAACATGCAGTTGATGCTGAAGTGAGATTGTACGACCGGCTGTTCAACCATGAAGATCCTGCAGGTCAGAAAGATGAAGATTACCGGAATTTCATCAACCCCGATTCCCTTAAAATCCTTAAAGGCTGCAAGGCAGAACCTTCACTTGCAGATGTTAAGCCTCCTGATAAATTCCAGTTCCAGCGCTTAGGGTATTTCTGCGTTGACCACGATTCCACCAAAGAACATCTGATCTTTAACCGCACGGTATCGCTGAAGGATACCTGGGCCAAAATCAACAAATAGTTTTGCGGTTATGCAGTTATGCGGTTATGCAGTTATGCGGTCATGTGGTCTTCAGTTCTTAAAAGACTGCATGACTGCACGATTGCACGACTGCACGACTTTTCTGGCACACTATTTGCTTGATAATGAGATATAATCTGTTTTTTCGTAGAATTTAAAACTGGAATTATGAAAGCATTAATCAAGTGTTTATATGTTTTTCTGATTCCCCTTGCTGTTTTTGGCATCTGGTCCTGTGAAAACAGGAATGATGACCTTACAGGAAAGGGGAAGGCAGAGTTTTCTCTAAGTATGCCGGATGAAGGTGCAAAATCTTCTTCAGGCTCTATAGATGATGGGACGATTTCATATCATATTATGATCTCGGTTGAGGATCTGGAAGGGAACATTATCCTTTCAGATTATCTGATACCTGTTTACGCTTTTGGATCCGGATTTACAAGTGAAAATGTAGAACTTGAGACCGGTGATTACAATCTCACCAAATTCCTTGTGATAAACCCCGCCGGTGAAGTAATCTACGCGGCTCCCATTGAAGGTTCGCCTTTGGCATACCTTGTAAACGATCCTCTTCCGATTGGCTTCAAAATTTTAGCCGACCAGGTCACAAGGGTCACACCTGAAGTACTTATGGTTGGCGATCAGGCTCCCGGGCAGTTTGGTTATGCTAGTTTCGGAATGCAGATCATCAAGCCCCTTGATTTCTGGACAATATGTATTCTCGACTGTCCGGTATGCGCATCTCCTACGCAGCTTACGACTGCTACACTGACTGTTTATGCAAACAACAGCTGGCATTACACCTTCAAACTCGAAGCAGCGCTTAATCATCTTGTTATAAGAGGTGGCTCCGATGTTTACACATTCCTTCTTGAAAAGGAAGGTTATGTTCCGCAGAAACTGCAATTCACTGCACGCGAACTTCTGGCAACTACCAAGGAGAATCCCCTGGTCCTGAAAATTCCATGGGATAGTAACCAGTGGAAGACCCTGGTTCTTCAACCAGGTCCTGATGAAGGGAAGGATGCCATGATCTCAAATCTTAATGCTGAAAAGAACTTTGGTGATTATAAATATTTTGAAGCTACATTCATCACTGAACCTGTTCTGACGGTGATGCGTTCGAACCGGAGTCTGATATGGTTCAATATGAATTCGTTACCAAAGTCAGCCATTATCAAAAAGGTTACTTTGCAGCTTCACTATGATTTGCCGGTGCCGTTTGATCCTGTTTATCTTACTGACACTGATCCTTCAACCGGACTGGCAAGGTATGGTGCCGTTTTACAGCAGATTGTTGAGCCCTGGGAAGAAGATAAGGTTACCTGGAACACACAGCCCAAAACCATAGAGGCGAACCAGGTATTTATTTCTCCATTTAATCTCAATGTCAATTTCATAACTGTTGATGTCACCAGTCTCTATGTCCCGATCCAGGAGATAGCTGCTCCAAATTACGGGATGTTTTTCAAGCTATGGCCAACTGAAAGGTTTCCCGGATTCCGGTTTGCATCAAGTGATTTCACTGATGAAAAGATGAGGCCTAAGCTGACGGTATATTATACATTGTGAAAATAACTGTATTTCCCAACTGATAGTTGAAGGGGCGTTGCATGCAACGCCCTTACTATTTTCCCCGGTAAGCTCGCATTTTTTGTTGAAAGTTGTTTATATTTGCAGCCCGAACTGCTCTGTGGTGTAATTGGCAACACGTCTGACTCTGGATCAGAAAAGTTCAGGTTCGAGCCCTGACAGAGCAACAAAAAAATCCCGCTCAAGCGGCATTATCTTGCGATGGCAGGGCGGTTAATGTTAACGATCGAAGCAGAAATAAGTCTTGCTAGAAATTTGATTAGCAACAGAACTTATCGACTGCATGACGAACAACCAGATAATGTTAATTCTTGCCAGGTTCTTGCTAGGTTTTTGATGGTTTTTAATAAAATCTATTGATAATTATGACAAGGTCGGTGGTAGTTAACACCACTCTTTTCTTAACAACGTACTCAATATAATCTCCAAATCTGATAACTACTTGACTTTGGTATCAGGATGGTTTAACTTTACTTGTATATACTGATACCATTAGTTAACCAAATGGCAATCTGGACTTCTGAAATAAAAGAACTTGAGAAACTTTATGAATCCCTCAAAGGTCAGTTACCTGATCTGGAGAAGGAACTGGAACAGCTTATAAAAGCTGATGATGAGAATATGATTCTCCTGTATTCAAGGAGATGTCTTGAAGTTATCATTACTGATCTTTGTGAGTGTGAACTTAAAAGAGATAGAAAGACTGAACCTCTCAAAGGGATTATTGACAAGCTGCACAAGGAAGAAAAAGTGCCTTCTCATATAATAACTTCAATGCATGGGCTGAATGAACTTGTCAACCTATGGTGCCCATCCAAAAGATTTTGATCCCAAGCAGGTCAGAACTACTCTGATTAATCTGGAAACAATTATCGAATGGTACCTGAAACATAAGGAAGGCGGAGCAGAAGTTGTTGCAAGGTCGGCTGAAGAGATCAGGCAGGAAGTAAAAAGCACTGAAGATGTAAAGAAAAGAATCCAGATTCCAAGGAAAAGGTTGATAAGTTTCATCACAGGATCAATACTGCTAATTGTGATTGTGGTTACAGTTTTATTCTTTACTGATATCATCGGAGGTGGCAAAAAAATACAAGAAATTGAAAAATCAATAGCAGTATTGCCATTTAGAAATGACAGTCCAATTGATAGTAATAAACACTTCATTAATGGCATTATGGAGGAGGCTTTATTAAATCTGCAAGCGATAAAAGACCTCAGAGTCCTAACCCGTACTTCTGTTGAGCAGTATAGAAATACAACCAAAGAAATTCCCGAAATTGCAAGAGAACTGGGAGTTAATTATATTGTTGAAGGAAGCGGTCAGAAAATTGGGAATGCCTTTCGTTTAAGGGTACAATTAATTAAGGGCAAGGAAAAGAAACTCATCTCTGGGCAAAATCTTATGACAAGGAAATAAAGCAGACGACTGATATTTTTAATGTACAAAGCGAAATAGCTCAGTTAATATCAACAGAATTAAAAGCAACAATAACCCCTGAAGAAAAACAGCTTATTGATAGAACACCAACTGCAAGTCTTACAGCACATAATTTTTATCTGAGAGGTAATTATGAGCTAAGCAAATATTCTGATAGAGATTCATCTACCAGGACATCACTTGATCGGGCTGACAGGTTGTACAAAAAAGCATTCGAGAATGATCCTTCGTATGCACAGGCTTATGTGGGAATGGCTCTAGTATATTGGAATAAATATTATTGGGAAACCTTTATATCGGAGAATTTTCTTGATTCTGTTCTTATCCTTACAAATAAAGCCCTGTCAATTGATGGTCAATTATCAGAAGCACATAGGCTTAAAGGAAATTATTATCGGCAGATAGGTGATTACGAACAGGCTATTAAAGAATTAAGCAAAGCCATTGAATTTAATCCCAATGATGGGGAGGCTTATTACAGAAGAGCAGAAATTTTGTATTTTAATAATTCTGACTATGCCAAGTCTCTTGAAGATTTTCAAATAGCTATGTCTCGTGTTCCTGAATCGCTATTACCTGACCTATATAGAGATCTTTGTTGGGAGTATGTTCATTGGGATTTGTCGAAAAGGCTAATTATTATTGTGAGGAGGCATTTACCTTAGATAGGGATTCATTGATATATTATTTCTATTTGTCTTGCATTGAGTATGGTCAAGGGAATTTTGTAAAAGCTGATGAATTTCGTCTACAAGCATATGCAATAGATACAAGCAATATTAGCATTATTTTATCGTTTAGGAGAGAACTGCATGTTCCTTGGTCAATATGAAGAATCTTTAAAATATTTTAAAGAATGGTTAAAGCATACTAATTGTCTGAGTAACATACTCTTTATTTAATATTTATCGTGTTGGATGGGCATATTGGCAAAATGGATTTAAGAAAAGAAGCAAAAGTTTATTTTGATAAACAAATAGAATATATTAACAGGAAATTATGGAAATGGAAGACTTCTTACCAACATGAACGTCCATCTTATGATCTTGCTGCTGTGTATGCTTTTATGGGAGATAGAAAAAAAGCATATGAGAATCTCAGGGAATGGGCTAAAAGAGCCATTTACCCTTTATGGTCGTTAACCTTTCTAAAGACATGATCCATTTTTTAACAGCATCAGGAATGAACCTGAGTTTCAGAAGATTGTAAGCGATCATGGAAGCCAAATACCAGGCAGAGCATGAAAGGGTGAGGAAATGGCTTGAGGAGCAGGGGATGTTATAAACCATCGATCCTGATCACAATTATCCTTAACAACTGACCACTCAATCCAGAGTCAATTCCTTTTTTTAACTAGATGTATGTAAAGAATTTTCAGACAGTCTTTTGAAGTGGTCAAAGAAGGACGGATTTTGTATGCAGAATTGGTGGCAATTCCCACTAAACACAACTAGTTTTATTCTGGGCAATTCTGGGACATTTTTCGGGGTTAGTAGGGTAAAAAAGTCAGCCCAAAATGATCTGTCGTGAAAAATCCTTTAAACAAATTCCAGGACAATCTTTAATACAATCCCCTTCTCACGAATTGAAAGAAACTTGACTTTTGTTATGATAAGATGTAAATTTGATAATATAAATTTAAGCATCTGTCTCGCTTAGCATTTTTGAAGGATATAACTTCAATACTTTCATCAGTTATCACCAGAAAGACAAAAAGTGCAACAGATAGATCAATGAATTTATAGAGATTCTAAACCTGAACTTGAATCAATTAATTGAAGCAAATAATTAATACTATTAATTAAAACTAACATGAAAATGTTTAATAAGTTTAAATCAGTTCTGATAGTTGTGGCATTGTCCTTATTTGTGCTAATCCTATCACAAAATTCATTTGCCCAGACTATTGATGTTTCGAAAAAGCTCAAAGGATTCGATCCTACAATTGAAAAGATACTCAAAGACTGGAATGTACCTGGGTGTGGGATTGGAATTGTCATAAAGAACAAATTGGTTTTTGCTAAGGGTTATGGGTATCGTGACCTGGAAATGAAACTGCCAGCTACACCTAACACACTTTTCCAAATTGCCTCAAATACTAAACTTTTTACAGCAACAGCTGTAGGATTTCTGGTTGAAGAGGGGAAACTTGATTGGGATAAACCTATTAAAAATTATGTGCCACAAATTCAATTTTACAATGATGAACTTAATGCTAATGTCACAATACGGGATATGCTTTCCCATCGGACAGGTATTTCAAGACATGACTTCATTTGGTATAAATCAGATTTTACCAGACAGGAGCTCTTTGACAGGATAAAATACTTGGAACCTAGTATTCCTTTGCGGCAGGGATCCTTGTATAATAACCTGATGTATGCGGCTGCTGGTCAAATTGTTGAATATCTGTCAGGTCAAACATGGGAAGATTTTGTGAAAAGTAAGATTTTTACACCATTGAATATGTCACATTCAATGTTCGTGGTCGAAGAGATGCTTAAACAGCCGGACTATTATGAAGCCCTACTATGAAAAGAGGGATACTTCAATTTTATTGCTACGTCCGTTTTATACCCAGCAGCAGGGAGTTGGTCCCTGTGGTTCAATAATCTCAAGTATCAATGACCTATCAAACTGGCTGATTGCCCAAATGTATTGTGGAAGATTTAAAAATGTACAGGTTATTCCTGCAAGCGATAGTTAAAGAGACTATGCAACCAGCTATACCTACAGCATCAGTCCCTGATAAATACTTTGAAAGCCTTAATTCAATTTATGGAATGGGCAGAAGTACTTCAAGTTACAAAGGACATTACCTGACCCAACATGGCGGTTCTATTGGAGGAATCTATTCCAATATATCCTTCATGCCTGCCGACAGTATTGGTGTGATTGTTTTCAGTAACCGTATTTCTGAGCTTCCGAATATTATAACTTACACCATCTACGATAAGTTGCTGGGACTTACAGAAACTCCGTGGAGCGAAAGAAGCCTAAAGGATTATCTGAGAAACAAGGAAACAGATAGGGAATCACGTAAGAAACCAGATACAGATCGTATTCTTGGTACTAATCCTTCCCACCCTCTCACTGATTATGCAGGAATTTATAAAGATCCAGCATACGGTATTATGTCAATAAATTTTAATAATGATAGTCTCAGTTTCACATTTCATAACGTCACAATGCCTCTATTTCATTATCATTATGACCGTTTCGTAACACCAGATGACCAAATTGATGGTAAATGGTCAATGACATTTACAACCAGTACTCAGGGAAGCATTGACCAAGTCAAAGTCAGTCTTGATGAAAAAGAGGTGATTTTTAATAGAATGGCTGATTCGAAGCTAAGAGATCCAGAATTCCTTAAAAAGGTTGTAGGAGATTATGAGCTAAACGGGCAAACAATAAGTATTGCATTCAGGAATAATGAACTCGTCTTAATGGTATCACCCTCTATTCATCTTGAGCCATATAAAGACAATATTTTCAGGTTTCGTGAATTCTCCGATCAGACTGCAGAGTTCATTTTCGATGACAAAGGATCACCCACAAGTGTCAAGTTTACAAGTGAAGGCAGATCAGTATTGTTTATTAAAAAGAAATAAGGTCACGCTGTCATTATAGATTAAAAAAGATTTAACTCAGGTTCTGTTAAATCTTTTCAGACCTTCTTTTAAGTGGTCAGAGAAGGACGGATTTTCCAGACAGGGATTTGCCCAGACCTTTAATACAACACCTTTGGGCAAGCTTAGAAAGACGATCATTATTGGATTATAAAGAACCTGCTTATAATGTTATCAGGTCTCCAATGTCAAATTTGATGGTTCTATTGTACAAGGATTCATTACAGGTTTCTATGCACTATATGAAGGCCTTTGTAATAGTAGCTTATTTATTTTTTCTATTTTGTAATATTCTGGTCATTAATTTCGACTAACTCAAGAGAAACTTAGTCAATTTTAAGGTGGAAAAGGAATTCATAGAATTAATAACAAAACATCAAGGGATATTACATAAGATTTGTAATGTCTATTTCATTCGAAATCCTTATAAAGAGGACTATTATCAGGAAATCCTGATCAGGCTTTGGAAATCTTATCCAGGTTTTAGAAACCAATCAGCGTTCTCTACATGGCTGTATAAAGTTGCTTTAAACACAGCAATTGACATAATTCGCAAGCAAAATCTCCAGCCTGTGCATACGGAACTTTCAAAAATTGACTACAATAAACCAGATCATGAACACAACGTTGAAACTGAGAAAAAGGATATTCTTTATCAAGCAATTAGTCATTTATCTGATGTAGAAAAGGCGATAATCATCCTGTATCTGGAAGACTATAATTACAAGGAAATTTCAGAAATAATTGGCATTTCAGAGAGTAATACTGGTGTCAGGATTAACAGAATTAAGACTCAACTAATTAAAATATTGAACAATGGACAAAAATGATATAAAATCGATGTGGCACGAAGCCCATAATACTAGTGATGAAATTATTTTCAATAAAGTAAGTATTGAAAAAGCTATCACTATGACTCATAGTAAAATTATCTCCAAAACCTTATTAGACATAAAATTAAAAGTCTATGCTTTTAGTCTGATCTTAGCTATTTATGTAGGATTGATGTTATATGCTTTCGTATATCTTGGCGTAAATTTGTCAGTCTATTCCCTGGTCCCGCTTACTTTGGCTGGTTTATTCCTTTTAATAAAGACGACTACAGAAATTGGAAGGTTATTAGTCCTGACAAAAACAGCAGATAATGTGTCTGTAAAAGATTCTCTGCTGTTTTTTCGCAAAAGATTGGATAGAATAAAAAGAGCTGATTTTATATCCTATCTGGTTTTTTTGTATCTGTCATCACTCTTGATAATATTTAACTATTTAAAAGATATTGGAGGTGTCAAGAATTTATCATGGAGCGACGAAGTTGTCCCGATACCTCTATTAGGGATTTTGATTTTAATGCTTCTTTTAATCCCATGGTTTATTAAATATCAAGATAACCAGAATTACAGAAAACTTTATTCAAATCTCAATGAGTCTGCTCGACATTTCGATGCTACCTCAGAAACCATCTAGCTTCTAACTTGGAAAAACAGTTGTCCGTGATTACTTTTGGCTGGAATAAATAGATCACCTTAATCCAGAGATAAATCCTTGTCGCTATCTCACTTATGTTAAGCGTTTTCAGACCTTCTTCTGAAGTGGTCAAAGAAGGACGGATTTTGAAGAAAATCAGATAATTAAATCCCAGTTTTGAGCATTATCTGAAATGTATTTTCTGATACGGGATAATTGCCCGGTCGTACAAATGATAGTATCGTAATATCCTGGCAGCCAGGAAAAATTACTGTCAAATTTGTGAGCATGTTTTGTCACTGCCGATTTATATGAACGTACCCCGACCGATAATGAACCTGATTTTGGTGAAATTGATGACATGGTATTGTCTACCGAGTGTGCTGCATCATGAGGTGGTAGGGGCGTTGCATGCAACGCCCCTACTATCGATGTTCTGATAGATCTGTTAATAACGATGATCCCATGTATATGATTTGGCATAACAACGAATGCGTCCAAACCGATAAATGGAAAATGAACCGGTATTTCTTGCCACATTTTGGATGCAATCTGCCCGATTTCAGACAAATGTATTTTACTGTTGATGACCTTACCGAACCATTCCTGCGTCCCTGCTGTGCAAATTGTAACAAAATATTTCCCTGGAAGGGAGTAATCCCGTCCGGCATAACGCAATGAATTGTGTCGGAATCTATTCCTGAACAACGAGCACATAAATCCAAACGCAGCGATTTGATGCAAAATACTAAACTTCTCTGAATTATGAAAACCCACAGTTAAATCCTCATTGTTTCATTATGTAGGTTAAGTCTTTTCAGACCTTCTTTTGAAGTGGTCAAAGAAGGACGGATTTTGAAGAAAATCAGACACGTTAAATCCCAGTTTTGAGCATTATCTAAAATATATTTTCTGATACGGGACAGTTGCCCGATCGTGCAGATGATAGTATCGTAGAATCCACGCTGCCAGGAAAAATTACTGTCAAATTTGTGAGCATGTTTTGTCACTGCCGATTTATATGAACGTACAACGACCGATAATGAACCTGATTTTGGTGAAATAGATGACATGGTATTGTCTACCGAGTGTGCTGCATCATGAGGTGGTAGGGGCGTTGCATGCAACGCCCCTACTATCGGTGTTCTGACAGATCGGTTAATAACGATGATCCCATGTATATGGTTTGGCATAACAACGAATGCATCCAGACCGATAAACGGAAAATGAACCGGTATTTCATACCACATTTGAGATGCAATCTGCCCGATTTCGGACAAATGCATTTTACCATTGATGACATTACCAAACCATTCCTTCGTCCCTGCTGTGCAAATTGTAACAAAATATTTCCCGGGCCGGGAATAATCCCTTCCGGCATACCTCAATGAATTATACCGGTATTTGTTCCTGTATTTCGAGCACATATACACGATTGCAGCGAATCAATACAAGATACGAAACTTCTCTGAATTATGAAAACTCCAGAGTTAAATCCTTGTTGTTTCCTTATGTATGTTAAGTCTTTTCAGACCTTCTTTTGAAGTGGTCAAAGAAGGACGGATTTTACACTTCGTTTCAGGTTCCAGGAGGTTTGAAGCTTGGAACAGAATGTTTTCTATCCATGGTCTGATTTTTATCCGACTTATCCTTTCAACAAATTTTTGCTTTAAGCCTGATTATGGTTTAAATTTGATAATGAAATAATTAATCCTCAGATGTCAAGCATTATTGAAGGATTTAACAATGACATTTTCATCAGCTATTGCTAAACAGACAATAAGCATAAAGGATGGGCGACGGAGTTTATCGAAAACTTGTAAGTGGAACACGAGTCAACTTTCACAATTATTTTTCTTCTATACAGATAAATTCACTAAGAGTAATCAAGACTTCATATGAAACCAAGAGTTTTCATCTTTCTGATTCCATTCAGTTTAGTAGTTGTCGTCAGGGAATTGGCTAAGGCACAGCAATTAAGGCCTCTGGATAAGAATTCCAGTGTGCTTAGTAAGAATGCAAAATCGGAATGCTATAATGTGATAAGAGGAGAATTACTACCATCCGAATTACTTACATTGGATTTCACCACAGTTCCTGGTAAAATTGATTCCGTAAAAAAGTGGCTGATAAATAATGCAATCCATCTCCGTACCGTTGAAGCTGGAAATGGTTTTGATGACATGCAACCGCTCAAGAAACTGATCGATTCTGCAAAAATAGTTTCTTTGGGTGAAGCGTCGCATGGCACACGTGAATTTTTCCAACTCAAGCATCGGATGTTAGAGTTCTTGGTGAATGAGATGGAATTCAACATATTTGGGATGGAGGCAACTATGCTTGAGGCGTTCGATATCAACGAGTACGTGCTATCTGGCAAAGGTGACCCAGAGAAAGCCTTGGCTGGTCTTTACAGCGGGTTCTGGAATACCGAAGAGATTTTAGAGATGATCAAATGGATGAGGCAATACAATGCGGATTCCCTTCATGCAAAAAAAGTAAAGTTTTATGGCTTTGACGATGGTAGCCAAGATTTTCCGACTTCTCCACGCGCCGTAAAAGTAATACTGGAGTATTTGCATAAAGTAGATCCTAACCAAGCGGTAAGATCCGAAAAGATTCTTGCAGTAGTATCCAATCCTTTAACCTCATCGAATTTCTGGGATTTGCCAAGTGAAAAAAAAGAATCAGTTGCTGCAGAAATTAGTACAATTCTCAGGTTAATCGATGAGCGTAAGTTGGACTATTGTAACGGGCGGAGCATAATTGAGTGGACTATTGTAAAGCAACACGCACGTATCCTTCAGCAAATAATTGATAGTGAACTAGTTCCTCTAGATTCCGAAAAAAATATATACGCATTTCTTGCAAAGCGTGACAGTGCAATGGCTGAGAACATTCGTTGGATTCTTGATCATGAAGGGCCAGGAGCCAAGATGGTAGTCTGGGCACATAATGGTCATATTGCTAATGATATTGATACAGCAAATGGAGTCAAATCGATGGGTTATCACATGAAAAGAATGTACGGTAATAATATGGTCGTGTTTGGATTTGCGTTCAATCAAGGCACTTTTCTAGCAAATGAGTTACCATGGCCATCTGAAAAAGGAACGCACTCATTTACTGCCGACCCAGCGCCCGATAATAGTTTGGATGCAACGCTCGCTTCTGCAGGTTTGGATATCGCAGCGATTAACTTCAAAAACTTGCCAAAAGATGGACCTGTAGCAAAATGGTTCAGCGAAGAACAATTGACTCGCAGCATCGGCCTTCCTTATAAAGAGGAGTACGCTGCGAGTTACTTCTATAAGCAGTTTGTGACACAAATCTATGACGCAATGTTCTTTGTCGAGAAAACTACAGCAGCACGACTAAATAAAGGTGGCCAACGACCTGGTGTACAGAAGCTCCAAATACCGTCCAACCTTGACTTCGAGAATAGTGAACTAGGTAAGTCCCCAGTCGATTGGATGGTTCCGAAACAATTGCCTGATTTTGACTATTCAGTAACGACTAGTGAGAATAATCCTCACACGGGGAAACAGTGTGTGATGATCAGTCGCACACTAGGTAGACACTATGGTGAGATGTATGGTAGCCTTAATCAACGAATCGATGCAACAAAATATCGTGGTAAACAGATTAGGTTGAATGGGACAGCACGCGTTACTATCTCATATCCAGACAGTAAGGTCTATTTATGGCTGCGGATTATGAAGAAAAGTTACAGTTCTTATTCCATCGGATTCAAGGACAATATGGCCAGAACAATTACCACAAAAGAGTGGCATGATTATGACATCTATGGTGATGTACCTTTAGATGCTGAAACAATCGACTATGGATTTGCACTCTTGGGCGATGGAGAGGCTTGGCTGGATTCTGTGTCAATCGAAATAATCGAATAATAATCTGATTTAATGGAAAAGCATGTGACCTAATCCACTTTTGGCCAGATCAAATTGACCCCCAAAGTCGGTGTTAAATTCTTGTCATTTCGCTGTATATTTTACTTTTAATCAGACCTTCTTTTGAAGTGGTCAAAGAAGGACAGATTTTGAAGAAAATCAGACCGTTAAATCGCGGTTTTGAGCATTATCCGAGAATGTATTTTCTGATACGGGATAATTGCCCGGTCGTACAAATGATAGTATCGTAATATCCTGGCAGCCAGGAAAAATTAGTGTCAAATTTGTGAGCATGTTTTGTCACTGCCGATTTATATGAACGTACCCCGACCGATAATGAACCTGATTTTGGTGAAATTGATGACATGGTATTGTCTACCGAGTGTGCTGCATCATGAGGTGGTAGGGGCGTTGCATGCAACGCCCCTACTATCGATGTTCTGATAGATCTGTTAATAACGATGATTCCATGTATATGGTCTGGCATAACAACGAACGCGTCCAGACCGATAAACGGAAGATGAACCGGTATTTCGTACCACATCTGGATGCAATCTGCCCGATTTCGGACAAATGTATTTTACTGTTGACGACATTACCGAACCATTCCTTCGTCCCTTCTGTGCAAATTGTAACAAAATATTTCCCTGGTCGCGAGTAATCACGGCCGGAATAACGCAACGAATTGTGTCGGAATCTATTCCTGAACAATGAGCCCATAAACCCAAATGCAGCAATTGTATGCAAAATACGAAACTTCTCTGAATTACGAAAACGCTTATGTTAGATCCTTGTTTTCTCGCCATGTATGTTAAGATTTTTCAGACCTTTTTTTGAAGTGGTCAAAGAAGGACGGATTTTGAAGAAAATCAAATAATTAAATCCCAGTTTTGAGCATTATCTGAAATGTATTTTCTGATACGGGATAATTGCCCGGTCGTACAAATGATAGTATCGTAATAACCTGGCTGCCAGGAAAAATTAGTGTCAAATTTGTGAGCATGTTTTGTCACTGCCGATTTATATGAACGTACCCCGACCGATAATGAACCTGATTTTGGTGAAATTGATGACATGGTATTGTCTACCGGGCGTGCTGCATCATAGGCGGTAGGGGCGTTGCATGCAACGCCCCTACTATCGATGTTCTGATAGATCTGTTAATAACGATGATCCCATGTATATGATTTGGCATAACAACGAATGCGTCCAAACCGATAAACGGAAAATGAACCGGTATTTCTTGCCACATTTTGGATGCAATCTGCCCGATTTCAGACAAATGTATTTTACTGTTGATGACCTTACCGAACCATTCCTGCGTCCCTGCTGTGCAAATTGTAACAAAATATTTCCCTGGAAGGGAGTAATCCCGTCCGGCATAACGCAATGAATTGTGTCGGAATCTATTCCTGAACAACGAGCACATAAATCCAAACGCAGCGATTTGATGCAAAATACTAAACTTCTCTGAATTATGAAAACCCGGAGTTAAATTCTTGTTGTTTCATTATGTAGGTTAAGTCTTTTCAGACCGGATTTCGAAGTGGTCAAAGAAGGACGGATTTTGAAGAAAATATTTTTCGTTTATTTTGTTTATTTCGAATATTTCGAATATATTTGTAAAAAATAAGCGATACTACATATGGAACTAATTGATATCAGAAAGCCTACTAAGGAAGAACAACGAGCAGCACGAGATTCATATGAAGCCCTCTCCTCCTCTATTGAACAATTGCGTACAGAGATGCCTGAAATAGAGATTGAAGAAACAGAAGAAAAAATCAGGATTCCAATAAGTGCATTGAGGCTACTAGCTAAAATCCTAAAAGAGATAAGTCGTGGAAATCCAATTTCCATAGTTCCAATTGCAACGGAAATGACAACACAAGCAGCAGCAGAACTTCTTGGATGTTCCAGACCTCATATTGTAAGACTTCTTGAGGAAGGAAAAATTCCTTACACTAAAGTCGGTAAACATAGAAGGATTAGATATGAGGATGTAGTAAACTTCAGGAAGGAAATGAAAGCCAGACAAAGAAGCAAAATCCAGGAGTTGATGCAATTGGATGAAGAATCAGGATTATATGATACATAGGGTCCGTTTTACTTGCGTCTTAGACGCAAATGTTATCTATCCTATATGGATACGGGATTTATTACTATGGTTTGCCCATCATGATTTATATACGCCAAAATGGAGTAAGCATATATTTGATGAATGGTTTGAAGTAATGATCCGTAACGGCATATCTGAAGATGAAGCACTAAAAAGAACCTGAGTTGAAAGGGTGCGCGCCCTTCGCTCTGTGCGCTCACGGCGCACCTCAATCCTTCAAACAGCGAACAGATAAGCCAGCAATTTTAACTGCAATGGATCCATTGCTGAATGCAGATTCCTTAGTATACAGCCAGGCAGCATACCCTCCATCAGGATTACTATACTCAGTTGCCGACCACCAGGAACTGTTATATCCAAGGTAGCCGAATGTAGAATAGCGCCATTCCTGATAAAAGGGATCACGAGAACCCCCCGGAATAGCTGTAAACCCAGATATATTGTTTGCTCCGTTGTTGGGATTTACCCGATTTGAGTGGTTCCTGTTTCTTTCATCTTACCGCCAGCATTGATTCCCAAATAGTCTGACAGACTATTCCATTCAGCATTTGTTGGCACATGCCAGCCCAATGGACAAAGTTCGCCTGTGTTTACTGCATACCAGTTATATAGGGCTCCATAAGTATCTTTAAAAGATGAGGGATCATTGTCGTACCAGCAATAGCCGGGTGTTGTCAGTTTTTCCCAATCTATATCATCGGTTGCATAGGGTATTGGCGCACCATCATTAAATCTTGTAGTTTTGAGGTTTTCAGCGATCCAGATTTGGGTGCCAATCTGAATTGTTTTGTAAAGATTGCCATCTACATCAGCAATGGAACCATAAGCTAAATCAGGATTAAAAATAATAGGGCTTACTGCTAACGTGGTAAAACTCAATTCATCACCGTAAGATGTTCCCACAGCGTTCACTGCATAAGCTCTTACATAGTATTTGGTTGAAGGATGTAAACCATAAATTATATCCGGAAAAGTCTCCGTTCCAATTCCCCAGGACGTTCTTCTATAGTTTGTTGTTGGAAAAGGAGTAGTAGCCCAGCAAATCCCCTTGTCGATTATTTCCTGTCCGCCGTCTGTGGTTATAGAAGAACCTGTTACAGCACTTGCCACAGTGATCTCAGTAACTGAAGTTGTTTTAATTATTGGAACAGATGACCCAGTAGTAAAAGTAACCTCATTACCAAAGTTGGTACCGGCACTATTAGTTGCAAAGGCTCGTACATAGTATTTTGTATTTGCCGTCAATCCGTTCAAAACATGGGTAAAAGAACCAATTGCTGTACCAATGTTTATCCTGTTTGAATTAATGGTCGGACTGGGTGAGGTACTCCAGCAGAAACCCATTGCAGTAATCCCAGCACCTCCATCATCTGTCAATGTTACTCCCGCTAAAGCAGATGTTTGAGTAATATTTGTGACAGGAATGGTTGTTACGATAGGAAGAGTCACTTCCTTCTTACACGAGGGAAGATAAATTGCTGTCCCAAATAACAGGATAACAATTACAGAGATTTTAATAATAGGCTTCATGGCTATGATTAATTAACTAATTGAAATCCATTAGTATTAACAAAATTTAAGGATAATAGTTCAT
>CAWHGX010000056.1:0-145677 GCA_963828775.1 uncultured Bacteroidales bacterium
TCCCCTTTTTCAGGGAACCATCGGCTTCAGCCTGTTCAATCATTTTCAGGGCGATTCTGTCCTTGATACTGCCTGAAGGATTAAATCCTTCAAGCTTGGCACAGATAATGACCTTTTTGTTCGGAGTTATTCTGTTTATCTTAACAAGAGGAGTGTTTCCTATTGTCTCGAGGATGTTTTCGAATATCATACAGTTGTTTATGCTTAAAAACTTTAACTTTTTAAATATATTATTTAATCCTGTCAGAAATATTTCTACTGTTTAATATACCTGAAGATTTTTAAGTCTTTCAACTAACAATTTTTACTAAAAAATGACTTTCGTGGATAAATTTATATGGTTGGTCAAATAAAGAATGTCACTCTGTTAAGATTGCATAAATTTGAATTTACGAAATAAAACCAAGCTGCGCATTAAAAACCTACAACACTCTTTTTCGCTGGTTAAAGACCTGGAAAAGAGGAAATTTCAATAACCAGACATAAAATGCCAGCTGTTTATTGAGCCCGTAAAATTATATAAGACGGCTCGGTATGTCAGTCTGCAATTATGTGACTGACGAAGCGGGAGCATCCTGAAAAGCAAGTGTTGATTTCTCAATTAAAACTATTTTAGACCAATCGATTTTCAATTAGAAATAATAGATTATTTTTGTATTGAGAGGGTTGATCAGTCTCTCTACTTTAAGAAGTTGTGCTTTACTTATAATATTTTACAAAATTACTCTTACAGCTGTTTATTCCGGGTTCCCGGAAAAAGGATGGAATGTTAATCAGTAAATCCCTAATCCATGAATATAACTAATGTTTTACTCCCTGAAGCATCCGGAACCGTGAGAAGGATCATTTTCTTCTCAGTTCTGGTAATTTTTGGATTTATCAGCAATTCCCCCGGCATATATTCGCAGGGGCTGAGTACGGTTGGTGTGGAAAAAGCCAAAACGGTAGCGATAAGGTTTTGTCTGAATACAGATTCTAAATATGCCGGGATTTCTGAAAAAGATTTAGTTCTTTCACTGGCCGAAACCAAAACAATCGACGGTAATGTAATTTATTATGTATTCAATATCAACAGGGAAGACGGTTACATTATCATCTCTGCCGACCTGAATTCTCCTCCTGTTTTGTGTTATGTTCCGCAGGGGTCATTCAGTTCAGATCCTGAAAAGCGCCCGCCGGCTTTTAATGAGTGGCTGGAAGCTTTTACTTTTCAAATTGAAAGCTCTGTAAAGAATCCTGTAAAAAATGCCAGATGGCAGGATCTGTGGAATGTTTATATCTCAAAAGGGACACCTTGACAGTGAAACTCTGCTGTTAAAGCTGACTTCTAAATGGAACCAGACCGGAAAATTTAATTATTATTCTCCAGTAACTAATGATGCCCCGGGTGAGTATAATAACAGATGTCCGGCCGGATGCGTTGCAACTGCTTTCGCACAAATATTAAAATACTATCAATGGCCTCTGACCCATGCAAGCACTCATTCTTATATCGATCCGGCTAATCCCAATCCTCTTCGTCCCTGCGAATCGCACAATGATCCAAGTTTCGGTGAACAAAGTTTTTCTAAATATAGTCTCACCCGATCATACGATTATTCTATCATGGATGACGAACCAAATTCAATTAACTATGAAATATCGAAGCTTATATACCATTCTGCAGTCAGCGTGAACATGGATTATGCAGCCACAGCAAGCTGGACAAACACTTATCAGGTTGAGGATGCTTTGAGGACTTATTGGGGTTATAACAGTACTGTTGATTATGTTGAGAAATCAGGTAAGACTGACCAGGAATGGGAAGATCTGCTTATAGAACAAATCCGGTAATGAAAGACCTGTTCAATACAGAGGAGCAAATTCAGACAATTGTTCGGGACATTCATGGGTGTGCCATGGATATACAACGATCGAAACAGCAAAACTGTTTTGGTTTAATTGGGGATGGGAAGGTTCTTCTGACGGATATTTCAACATTGCTTCAGATGAATATCCATTTGAGTAATTTTAAGTATTATAATGGTGCAGTAATAAATATCTTTCCGACATCCCAGCCAAATCTGACCATTCCAACAGCCACAGGACCAGGAGGCACAGTCAATATCAGGAGTACCATTTACCGTGGAGTTTCAATATTTAAAATAACGGATCCCGTGAAGCACCTGCCTCGACCACTGCATTTTATCTTTCGACTGATGCAAGTTCTTGATAGATATGACACTAATTAGCTACATCAAGTATTGAGTCGTTAACGGCCGGAGAAGATTCAGACAAGTCTAAAGACCTGACAATCAATGTTGCAAGTGCCGGAACTTATTATATTTTAATCGAGGTCGATACTGATCATTATGTGCATGAATCGGATGAATCCAGCAGTGATAACGTTAAATCTGTGGAAATTACAGTTGGAGGCTCTCCTGCTCTTACTGGTGCATTCCGCTCTCTCACCAGCGGCAACTGGAGTAATCCTGCTACATGGGAATACTATAATGGTTCCGGTTGGATTACTCCTCCTGCAACCTATCCCAGCAGCACAAGCGGTCAAATATCCATCCTCAGTGGTCACACGGTCACTATGTCAATCGACGGATTATCTGTTGATGAGGTAGAAGTAGCTTCCGGCGGGAAGGTAACTGTAAATAATGCTACTCTGACAATAGCTAACGGGACAGGAGACGATTTTGTGGTGAACGGTACTTTGGAATTGACTGGTAACTGGAGTTATTACTTCTACAGGTACTCTGATTTTCAATGCTGGGAGCACTTATATTCATAACCGTGATGGAGGCTCAATACCTATAGCTGCCTGGAATGTAACATCAAATTGTAATATTACCGGTATAAGAAATACCGGACCGGCAGTAGCTTCTTTCGCACAAAACTTTGGAGATTTTACATGGAACTGTGATAATCAGGCAGTTGATATTTTCTTATCTGGTAAGCTGACTACTATTAAAGGCAATTTAAGTATTCTCTCAACAAATAATGATACCGGTTACAATCTGGCTCTCTTATTGGGAACCAGTGAAACCGGAAACCTTACGGTAAATGGGAATTATAACCAGAGTGGCACATCCACATTCGTCATAAGCGGCGGAACTGCTTCAAGAATAATGACTGTAGACGGAGCCTTCTCCCTTTCCGGAGGTGCATTCTATGTGACCGGTCAATATACCGGGGCAGGAACACTTAATGTCGGTGGTGATTTTTCGAGTGCGGGAACATTTTATTTTACATACAATAATACTGCGACAGCGATTGTTAATGTTACCGGAAATTGTTCCATAACCGGTGGAACTTTTAATATGAGCCACACCAGTGGGGTCGGGACATTAAATGTTACCGGCAACTTCTCACATACGGGCGGTGAAATTACAAGCGGTTCTTCAGGAACCGGGAACATTATCTTTAACGGTACATATAATGGTTCAACGGGCATGCAAACTTATACATCCGGCGGTTTACTTTACAGCACGACCAGGATCAACTTTACAGTAAACAACGGAGCATATCTACAGATGGGTACCGGAGCAAGCGTGAGCTATATTGTAGGCGCGGGCACATTTACATTGGCTTCGGGTGGCACACTTGGGATCACCTCTTCAAATGGCATCATGGCGGCAGGTACTGCATCAGGCAATATACAGACCACCGGCAGGCAATATAATACCGGGGCAAATTATATTTACAACGGTTCTGCAAATCAGGGAGTTGGAACCGGTTTACCTGCTACCGTAAATAGTCTGACAGTCGCAAATACCGGCAGTTCCGGTAGTAATACCGTAACACTTGCACGAATCACTCATGTAACAATCCTAATTTAAATGTTACCAGCGGAATTCTGAATCTTGGCACTTATACCTGCAACCGTTCATCATTAGGAGGCAGCCTGACTGTCGCCAGTGGTGCCGGATTGAAAATAGGAGGTACCAATACCATGCCGGCAAATTACTCTGTTCACGACCTGGGACCAACAAGTACTGTTTATTATACTGGAACAACCGGAGGACAAACAATCTCACCTGAAGTTTATGGCAATCTTGCACTGGATAATACCTCCGGAACAAATACTATTAAACGGAAATGTTACAGTAAACGGAACATTAACCACAAAAGCGGGTGGTGAAGGAAAAGTAGGATCCGGATTCTTTCTTGATGCTGCAACTGTCATAAATGATGGTATCCTTACCCTTGATCCGATGGGGCAGGCAACAATTACCACGCTGACAAACAACGGAAAGATCAACCTTAATTCAGGGGCATCAGGTATATCCTCCCTGCTGATAAATGATGACACTTATGACGGAACCGGAACCTTTGATATCCAGTTGTATCTGACAGGCGGTGGCGGTGACAATGCATGGAAGTGGCATTATATTTCTTCACCTGTGCAAAAGTACCCATATATACAGTATTTAATGGTAATACAACAAATCTTGCAAGATATGATGAAAGTCTGGTCATAACATCTCAGAATCAGGGCTGGGTGGCAGCAGACGGATATATATATGATGAATCCGAATAATTTAACCAGACCAGGTATTTTCAGAGCTCTTCATCTTGGTAAAGGTTATGCATATTATTATGGATCAGAAACTCCACAGTTATATACAATTTCTGGTTCAATTAATGCTGACGCTGTTGATGTACTTCTTTCATTACGATACGGGACGTACACATAATCAGAATATTATCGGATTTAACCTGGTTGGAAATCCTTTTACCTGTACTCTTGACTGGAGTGCAATGTGATGACAACCTTGATCCCACCAATATTAGCAAAGCTATTTATACAACTAAAGATTATACCTTATTCCCTGCATGGAATAATGGAACTTGCGACTGATGGAGGTACTCACAGTACATTGTCCCGATGCAGGCATTTTTTGTTGAAGCTTTGGCAGCCGGACAAACCCTTAACTTTCCAGTTTCCGCAAAATCTCATCGATTTATGACTATTATAATCCTGTATCAGGGACAGATTCAAAGGTGATGAAGAAGCTATTCCTCTGGTCAGACTCCTTCTGGAAGGTGGCGGAAATCTCGCGCGATGCAGTCGTAAGATTTGACGAAAAAGCACAACTTACATTTGATGGCAACTTTGATGCCTACTCTCTTGGCAGAGGACTGGGCCCGATGAGTATCTGGACTAAGCTTAACGGAATCGATTACGCAATCAATGCTATTCCATACCCTGAGACTTCAATTGACATTCCGGTCGGGATACACGCAGAAAATGCCGGAACTCTCAGCCTGCGGTCAAATGAACTGAATGGTCTCGAAAACTACAATGTGACACTTAAAGATAAAATGACCAATACCGTAATTGATCTTAAAAAAGGAGACAAGCTGGCATTTTCAACATCGGCCGGCGAATTTGAGGACAGGTTCGTGCTTACGATCAGTAACATAACAACAGGCTCCGAAGAAATCAACTTTACCTGAAAACTCGTTCAATATTTATGCTCTGAATGGAATTCTAAACATAGTTCCATTATCCGATGAATGGAACGGGAAATCAGGCAGTGTCAGAATTGCAGATATTATGGGGAAAAGCATAATCGATAACAGGAATATCGAATTCTGGAAAAACTCTTTGATCCAGGTACCTGTTCAGGGAGCAAAAGGCATTTACTTTGTCGAGATCAGGTCGGGTGTTATGAGATATGTGGGTAAGGTAATGATCAAATAAAATTCAGCTTACAGGTTTTTCACATCTGTATATTAAAAACAAATTCCGGAGGCCGGTCTCCTGACATACAAATAATGCTGAATTGATGATCTCCTGAAAAAGTGATCCCGTATAAGATCTTGTACATCCCGGACATTTTCGTAACTTTTAAAAGAAACTAACCGGATCAAAAGATCAATAGTGTTTATATATTTATAGTATGAAAATAATCTCGGTTGTCGGTGCCAGGCCCAATTTTATGAAAATAGCTCCGTTCATCAGGGCTGTAAATGCTCATAATGAATTGACCGGAAACAGTATTGAGCATTGTCTTGTGCACACGGGACAACACTATGATGATTGCATGTCAAGAGCATTCTTCCGGCAGCTCGATATTCCTGAAGCTGATATTAATCTTGGCGTAGGATCGGGCACTCACGCAGAACAGGTCGGTCATACAATGATTGAATTCGAAAAGATACTATGGCAGAAGAGACCCGACTGGGTTGTTGTTGTGGGTGATGTAAATGCAATTCTGGCATGCTCAATAACTGCCAAAAAAGAACAGATCCTTTGCTGCCATATTGAAGCCGGACTCCGGTCGGGCGACATTACCATGCCTGAGGAAATTAACAGACTTGTCACTGACAGGATCTCGGACCTGTTGCTGACTCCCGACCTGATTTCTTATAAAAACCTGATTAAAGAAGGTACTCCTGAGCATAAGATCAGGTTTACCGGTAACATCATGATCGATACCCTGGAAAACAACAGGTCAAGAGCTGCAAAACTAAGGATTGAGGATATCTTTAAGGATTACTCCAGAAATGGTTCATTGGAAAAACTTAATGATTTAACTATAAGTGATTTCGCGGTTATGACACTTCACAGGCCATGCAATGTTGACAACAAAAAAGTGCTTCAATCAATTGTCAGGTTTGTTATTGACGAAGTTATTAAAGAGATCCCGCTGGTCTGGACAATTCATCCCCGAACCCGTAAGATGCTGGATAATTTCGGACTGTTAAATGAAGTCATCTCGGAGAAAAAGCTGCTTCTGCTTGAGCCTTTATGCTATCTCGAGATGCTCAGATTAAATATGGATTCAAAGGTAATCCTTACCGACAGCGGCGGATTGCAGGAAGAATGTACGATTCTTGGAACTCCATGCCTGACGCTGAGGTGCAATACCGAACGGCCTGTGACGCTTATTGAATATGGAGGAGCAAGTGTTCTGGTCGGGAACAATATAGAACTTATAAGGAAAGAATTTCATTCTGCATTGAATAAGCAACGCACGCCTGCCAGACCTGAACTCTGGGATGGTCATACAGCGGAGAGATGTCTGAAGGCAATAATCGAATACAAATAGTATCCTTTTATCTGTGACATTTTATTATGAATATTTTACACGTAACTCTGTGTAAGACATAATATTATATTGCAGATAAATCAAGTTTGACCCTGAGCAAATATTAAAGCTAAATTAACCTATTGGGCTGAATATGAATGAACTATCCTTTCAATCGAAAAGTCATCTGCCACTTCTTTCGAACCAGAAAAGGCTGTGGATAATGTTCCAGCAGGACAAGACGAATCCTGCCTATAATCTGCAGCATACATACCATATCAACGGGGAAGTCGACTATGATCTCTTCAACAGAAGTATGAGCCTTTTGTTTAACAGGCAGCATACAATGTTCTCAGTATTCAGGCAACAGGATGGAGTTCCTTATATTGATATTGTTCCTCACGAGGTTACAGTAGAACTGATCGATTTTTCAGATCTGCCTGTTGAGATCCGCCAGGACAGGATCTTCTCTTTTGCCGCTGAGGCTTCAAGGAAATGTTTTGATATAGAAGAAGGACCGCTGTACCGGCTCTATTTGTTAAAAGAAAACGACAGAAGCTTTTTCTTCCATTCGGTAATCCATCATATCATCTTTGACGGGATGTCGATGAGGCTTTTCATTGAGGAATTAAGCAGGATCTATACCGATCTTTGCCGGGGAACCGATGAACAACCGGAACAGCTCAGGTATCAAAGTTATGATCTGGCAGAATGGGAGAAAGAATCAACATCAGAGACTGAAAAGAAGTCACTGGAGGAGTTCTGGAGAGAATATCTGAAGGATTGTCCGGCCGAGCTTAAATTTCCTTACGATTACTCCAGAAATAAGTCTCTTACAGGATTAGGATACAGGGAATCGCTGATCATTCCCGAAGCAGCCACCGACAGGTTAAAACGACTTGCAAAAGAGGCTGATTCTTCACTTTTTAAGGCAATGGTTTCGGTTTTGGGAGTGCTGATGGGAAAATATACCGGGGAGGATGACATCTGCATAGGGTTTCCGGTCTCATCGCGGCGCGGGCATCCGTCGCTGGATGAAATATTTGGTTTCTTTATAAACACTACCGTTGCAAGGATAAAAATTGACGGGAATATCAGTTTCAGGCAGTATCTGAGCTATACACAGGGATGAAGCGAATAAAGCGATTGTAAATTCAAAACTGCCGTTTGATAAAATCATTGAGGCTGTCAACCCTGAAAGGAGACCTTATCTGAATCCTCTTTTCCAGGTTTCGCTGTCGTGGCTGAATAATGTTTTCCCGTGGGATCTGAACGGGAGTATCTGTGAGCGGGTCAATGTCCCCGAGGTGATCTCTCCCTTCGACATGAGCTTTTATTTATGGGAGGAGAACGATCAGATCAAAGGCGAAATAGAGTATTCAACGGATCTGCTGAAGCACGAAACAATACTCCGGCTGAAGAATAATCTGGTGAATCTGATCAATAATCTGGTTGAAAATCCTGATGTATCACTCAAATCAATATCGCTGATCTCTGATGCAGAGAAAAAAATGATTAATGATCTGAATGATACGGCAACTGAGTATCCGAAGGATAAAACAATTGTTCAGCTGTTCGAAGATCAGGTCAGCTGTTATTCTGAAAAAACAGCAGTAGTATTTAAAGGAGAGTCTCTCACTTACAAACAGTTAAACGGGAAGGCAAATCAGCTGGCCCGTACTTTAAGGGATCATGGGGTAAAGAATGATACCCCGGTCGGCGTATTTGCCGACAAATCATCAGAAATGATAGTTGGTATTCTCGGTATCCTGAAAGCCGGAGGTGCATATTTGCCAATAGATCCTGAGTACCCTCTGCAAAGAGTAAACTTAATAATTCAGGAATCGGGATGCAGGGTTCTCCTTACACAGGGCAAATACATGGATTTGCCAATTGATGTAAATGCAAAACTTGACCTGAACTCTCCGGGAGCTTATAATGAAGATAATTCCAATACAGAAAATATAAACAGTTCATCAGACCTTGCCTACATCATGTATACCTCAGGTACAACGGGAGTACCCAAAGGGAGCATGATACGGCATTACAGCGTGGTACGCCTGGTCCGTAATGTGAACTATATGGAGATGGTTCCTGAAGACAGGATATTATATACTTCCTCAATAGTCTTTGATGTTACGACTTATGAAATTTGGGGGGCCCTGTTAAATGGGATGACATTGTATGTTGTTGATAAAGAGACGATCCTTGATGCTGCAGCTTTGGGGGAAGAGCTTTTTAAAAATGAGATCACCATCCTGCATCTGACATCGGCTCTTTTCACCCAGCTGGCAGAAGCACGGACAGATATTTTTTCAAAACTAAAATACCTGCTGGTAGGAGGAGATGTTCTATCAGCTTACCATATTAATAAAGTCCGCAGGGATAATCCTCATCTTAAAGTCATAAATTGTTACGGCCCGTCAGAGAACACGACTTATTCCACCACATACCTGATTGATAAGACACACGATTTGAATATACCGATCGGGAAACCGGTCAGCAATTCAACGGTATATATCTTTGATAAGCATCTGAACTATCAGCCTGTTGGGGTAATGGGTGAATTATATGTTGGAGGCGACGGGCTCTCAAAAGGATATGTGAACAGGGAAGATCTCGACAGCACAAGTTTTATTGATCATCCGGATAATCCGGGTGAAAGACTCTACAAGACAGGTGATTTCGGTAAATGGCTGCCGGACGGGAATATTGAATTTCATGGAAGGGTTGATAATCAGATCAAGATAAGGGGATTCAGGGTTGAGCTCGAAGAAATAGAATCTGTCATATCTGAGACAGACGGGATCATTGAAACTGTTGTAAAGCCTGTAAAAGTTGAAGAAGGCGATTACCGTCTGGTCGCATTTTTGAATGTGCCCGAAACATTCAGTACGGACATAAAGGATATCAGTCGGCGCATTAAGGGTAAACTTCCTGTTTATATGGTGCCTTCAGCATTTAAACTGATGCATGGCTTCCCGAAAACTATTAACGGCAAGACTGACAAGAGGGCTCTGACTTTTGAAACAGGCGAGTTAGAAGGGAAGGACAGACGTGACAAAGATGATTTTACTCCGACCGAAAATAAAATTTATAAGATATGGTGCAAAGCTTTAAAAACAGATGATATCTCTTTGACTGATAACTTTTTTGATGTGGGAGGGAATTCTTTACTGAGTATCAGGATCATTAATCAGCTAAGGGAAGAGTTTGGAGTCATACTGACTTACGGGGATTTTATTGCAGGTTCCACTATCGGTCAGCTTGGTGACCTGGTAGACAGTGAGACGGAAGGTTCAGTGGAATCGATAAGAGCTGGTGCATCTGACTGAGAGTCAGCACCTGCCTCTGACCAGAAATCAGAAGAGATTATGGCTTTTGTCGAAATTACAGCCTGATGTGCCATTGTATATAATTCGTACAACTTTCAAACTGAACGGATCACTTGACCGCGAAATATTTGAGAGGAGCCTTGAAAAATTATTCCGGCGTCATCATGTTGTGTTTTCGGTAATAAAGGAGGTTGACAGCGAGCCTTACTGTGATATTCTGCCAACAGAAGTCGCGATCCCATTTAAAGATCTGACAAATCTGCCTGAACAGGAAAAATCAGGGAGGCTTAGAGATATCCTTGATGAAGATTCGAAAAAGGGATTTGATCTTGAGAAGAGGTCCGTTATACCGGTTGCAGCTGATAAAGACAGCTGATGATGAGCATTATTTTCACATGAGCATACATCATGTCATTTTTGACGGCTGGTCGCAGGGTGTCTTTGTCAATGATCTGAGTGAGATATACAATGGTTTGCTGAGAGGTGAGGATGTTGAGCTCGGAGCATTGGAGTTCCAGCAATATGATTATGCATACTGGGAGAGCGGCAGGGAGGAGAGTGCAGAATCAGCTAAGTTCTGGGAGGAGAATTTAAGGGGATGCACACCGGTACTTAACTTCCCGTATGATTACCCACGCAGCGAGCAGAATACCGGCAGAGGAGGACTCGAGACAATTACTCTTCCCGGGGCCCTGTCCGATACCCTGAGGAAGATCAGCAAGGAAGCGGAGACTTCACTCTTCACCACGCTGATGAGTGTTTTTGGAGTCCTGATGAAAAAGTATTCGGGAGAAGACGACATTAACGTAGGATTGCCTGTTGCCTACCGTCCTCACTCACAGCTGGAGAAGATCTTCGGCATGTTCGTGAATACGGTTGTTGTGCGCCTGAGATATGAAAAGGAGGTCACTTTCAGGGAACTGATAAAAATGACTGCCACCGCAACAATGGATGCTATTTCGCACCAGGATATATCCGTTTGAAAGTGTTGTTGAAATAGTCAGGCCTGAACGTGTTGCAGGTGCAAATCCTTTGTTTCAGGTTGCCTTTGTATGGCAGAATGACATGAACGAACCTTTTAAACTTGAAGGTATAAAAAGTGAGGTTATAAAAGGGGACCAGCGTACGGCGATCTTTGACATTTCCCTTGCACTGCGGGAGATTGGCGACACTATTGAAGGGGAGATTGAATATAATATGGATATTATTAAACCTGAGACGATTAAAAGATTAAAGAGTCACTTCCTGATCCTGATCAATAATCTGATAGCAAATCCTGATTCACCTGTCAACTCGGTGCCAATAATATCTGAAGATGAGATAAAAATAATCAGTGAAATTAATAATACTGCAACTGATTATCCAAAGGATAAAACTCTGGTGGAATTATTTGAGGGGATTGCTGCCATGTTTCCTGACAAAACTGCCCTGGTCTTTAAAGGGGAATCGTGCACCTACAGGCAATTAAATGAGAAGTCGAATCAGTTGGCAAGGACCCTGCAGGGCATCAGGAGTGAGCAGGAATACTCCTGTGGGCCTTTTTACCGACAAGTCACTGGAAATGATAACAGGGATGCTGGGAATTTTAAAGGCTGGTGGCTGCTATGTACCTTTCGATCCTGAATACCCTGAACAAAGGATAAACTTTATTGCAAAGGATTCCGGTATAAAAGCAATGCTGGTTCAGGACAAGTATATGGGCATTGAGGTTGACGGAATCATAAAACTCAATTTAGATACGCCGGACACTTATGACAAAGAAAGTTCCAGCTTTCAGAGCATAGCCTGTCCTGAGGATCTTACATACATTATATATACTTCCGGAACAACAGGGACCCCAAAGGGGACACCCATCAGGCACCGTAGTATTTTACGCACATTATGCAACACGGACTGGATCAATATTACCCCTGAAGACCGTGTGCTTCAACAGGCACCTATTGTCTTTGATATGAGCACAGCGGAGATATGGGGAGCACTGTTACATGGAGCAACTTTATATATTATTGATAAAGAAACTCTTCTCAATCCTGATGTACTTGGAGAGGAAATGTCGAGAAACGGGATCACAATTTTCATTATTACGCCGGCAATTTTTACGCATTTATTGGATAGCCGTCCTGAAATATTCAGGAAAATCAGGTATATGGCTATGGGAGGTGATGTGCTGCCGGTCGCTCATATTAACAAGGTAAGGAAAGTTAATCCTGACCTTGTGGTAATTAACGGATACGGACCAACTGAAAACACATGTGTATCTGTCGTTTACAGTGTAGACAGAGATTTTGAAAAAAGCATACCTATCGGAAGACCAAACAGCAATTCCACCGCTTATATTTTTGACAGGTATCTGAATCATCAGCCTATAGGTGTGGCAGGGGAGTTATATGTCGGAGGCGACGGCCTTTCGCCGGGATATCTGAACAGGGAAGACCTGAACAAAATATGCTTTATTGAAAATCCTCACAATCCGGGAGAAAGACTTTATAAGACCGGTGATCTTGTCAGGTGGCTTCCTGACTGGAACATTGAATTCCTTGGAAGAGCTGACAACCAGTTAAAAATAAGAGGCTTCAGGGTCGAGCTGGAAGAAATAGAATCTGTTCTTGCAGAGATAGAAGGTGTGATTGAAGCAGTGATAAAGCCTGTAAAGGTTGAAGAAGGAGATTACCGGCTGGTTGCTTTCCTGAATGTTCCGGAATCATTCAGTACAGAAACCCGGGAGATAATCTTACGGTTAAGATCAAAGCTTCCGGCTTATATGATACCATCGGCATTTAAGTATATGCACGGATTTCCGAAAACCGTTAATGGGAAGACCGACAGGAAGGCGCTGAAAATTGATACCAGGGAAGTGAAAGAAAGGGGAAGTGTTGATATAAATACACTGAAGCCTGCAGAAAAGGAAATTTACGGGATCTGGAGTGATATCCTTAAAACTGATGATATATCACTGACGGATAGCTTTTTTGATATTGGGGGTAACTCACTGATAGGACTCAGACTGATAAACCTCCTCAGGGAGAAATTTGGTATTACATTGACATTCAAAGAATTAGTGGCAAATCATTCAATTGGACTGTTGGCTTCAATAATTGAGACCAGAACCGGGATTGCAGATAAAGGGATTAACCTGGTCCATCTTAAAGAGTACCAGTCATCTGCCTCTGACAAGCAATCAGAAGAGATTATGGCTTATCTCTCAGTTACAGCCGGGAATACCTTCATATATTATTCCCATAACATACAGGTTACGGGGGATCCTGAACAGGGAGGTTTTTGAGAAGAGCCTGGGGATATTGTTCGGGCGGCATCATACCGTATTCTCGGTTATCAGGGAAGAAGCGGGAGAACCCTATTGTGAACTGGTTCCCGGGGAGGTAAAAGTAACTTATCTGGACTATGCAGAAACACCTGAAGAGCTGAGGTATGAGAAAGTAAAATGGTTCATCAATGAAGATTCGAAGCAGCCCTTCGATCTGGGTTCAGGTCCGTTATACAGGTTGTTTCTTATCAGGACGGCTGAAGATGAACATTATTTTCGTATGACCATTCATCATATCATATTTGATGGCTGGTCGCATGGGATTTTGATAAAGGATCTGAGCAAGATATACAATAGCCTGATAAAGGCAGAAGAAGTTGAACTCAAAGAGCTGGAATATCAGCAATATGACTATGCACAATGGGAGGCTGACGCGGAGATTAAGAATGAATCAGTTTCGTTCTGGGAGGAAAATCTTAAAGGATGTTCCCCGGTGTTGAACTTCCCGTATGATCTTCAGCGCAGGGAGCGAATCGACAGGGAAGGCCAGATTTGTGCCGATCAGGTTCTCAAAAAATTTGTCGGAGGATCTTAACAGGATCAGCAAGGAAGAAAGCGCATCACTTTTTACTGCAATGTTAAGTGCTTTTGGAGTGCTTTTGCATAAGTATTCAGGTGAGGATGACCTGAACATTGGATTGCCTGTGGCCTACCGTCCCCATTCCGGACTTGAGAATGTTTTTGGGATGTTTGTCAACACTGTGGTTGTACGGTTGAAATATGAAAAAGGTGATACTTTCAGGGATCTGATAAGACGGAGCAACGAAGCAGCATTAAATGCAATATCACATCAGGATGTAACATTTGATACGGTTGTGGAGATTGTGAAGCCTGAACGTATTCCTAATACCAATCCTTTGTTCCAGGTAGGCTATGAATGGCAGAATAATCTGCGGATACCCCTGAATCTGGAAGGAATCACCAGCAAAATAGTGAAAGGAGAAGCAGGGGTGGCGAACTTTGATATAACCCTGGCTCTTTGGGAGAATGGAGACATTATTGAAGGAGAACTGCATTACAGCACCGATATTCTTAAAGATGCTTCTGTGATCCGGCTGAAAAATAACTTCATCCATCTGGTGGAATCATTGGTCAGCCAGCCTGATCAGATAATCTCAGAGGTTTCTCTTGTCTCAGAAAATGATAAAAGGATGCTGGAGGAATTCAACAGCACGAAAGTCTCCATACCTGATTACCTTGTACAGGAACTTTTCGAGACTCAGGTTAAAGAGGATCCGACGAAGATTGCTGTGAAATCCCAAGTCTCAAGCTTGACTTACAGGGAGTTAGACGACATGTCCAACCAGGTTGCGAGGCATCTTCTATCTCTTGGGATTACCAGGGGGGACGTAGTCGGGATATGCCTTGAGCGATCGGTTGAGATGGTAGTATCAGTAATTGGCGTTCTGAAGGCAGGGTGTTGTTATCTGCCATTGGATCCGTTATTCCCTGATGACAGGTTAGGCTATATGTACAAAGATTCAGGGGCAAGGGTTCTCATCTCCCAGAGCTCACTGAAAGATAAATTCCGGCAATTTCCTGACACCTCTTTTGTTTTAACTGATACTGATAAAAATGAGTTAATTAAATACAGTACAGTTAAGCCCGATCTGGTAACAGATACACAATCACTTGCTTACATAATTTACACCTCGGGTTCAACAGGAAAGCCCAAAGGGGTTAAAGTACATCATCAGGCTGTTGTGAACTTCCTTCAGAGCATGCTGAAAAGACCCGGCATCTCCCCCACCGACAGATTGCTGGCAGTTACAACACTCTCATTCGATATATCTGTCCTGGAATTGTTCCTTCCATTATCCTTTGGAGCAGAGTTAATAATTGCAGACACTGAGGATATATTAAATGGTCAGAAGCTGTCGGGATTGCTTGAGCTGAATGATATCACAGTAATGCAGGCGACACCTGCTACCTGGAATATTCTTCTTGGCAGCGGATGGAAGGGTAAAAAGAACCTGAAAGCTTTATGCGGAGGTGAAGCGGTCCTTCCGGGACTCGTCAAAGATCTGCTTCCCAGGGTTGAGACTTTATGGGATATGTACGGACCCACAGAAACAACTGTCTGGTCCACCTGTAATCAGCTTACCGATTCTTTACCTCCTGTACTGGTAGGGACCCCGATCGATAACACCACTATCCATATTCTTGATAAAAATAATAAGCTTCTGCCGGTAGGAGTTACCGGAGAGGTTGCTATCGGAGGCACGGGAGTGACAAAAGGTTATCACAACAGGCCGGAACTAACGGCTGAAAAGTTCATTTTGTTCGAAAATGACCGGATCGTTTATAAAACCGGCGATCTGGGCAGGTTCCTTCCGGATGGTAAGATAGAACTCTTCGGGAGGATCGATAACCAGATAAAATTGCGTGGTTTCAGAATAGAACCTGGAGAGATTGAGAGTCTGCTTACGGAGCTGACGGGTGTAAGAGAGGCTGTTGTGAAGGTTCAAAAATTTGATGAACATGATGAGCGGTTAGTCGCCTTTATAAATGCTGAATCGGGATTTAACATGACTGCAGAAGAGATCAGGAATCTCCTGTCCCACTCTTTGCCATCGTACATGATACCATCGTATTTCAAGGTATCAGATGGAATTCCAAGGTTACCAAACGGGAAGATAAACAAGAAGGCATTAGTATATGAGGTAACGGAATTTGAAGAGAAGAAAGAGACAGACCTTTCAACATTGACAGCAACACAGCAAAGGTTAATGACACTCTGGGGTCAGATCCTGAAAGCTCCGAAAATCGGAATAAATGACAACTTCTTTGATATAGGAGGTAATTCACTGCTGGGTATCAGGTTAATCAACCGGATAAGAGAAGAGTTTGGGGTCACAATGATCTTTAAGGATTTCATTTCAAACTCCACAATAAAACAGTTGGGCGAATTCATCGACAGCAAGACCGGAGATCAGAAGGAAAGCATAATTCTTGAACATCTGACCGACACCCGCCGCTTACCATTGACCAGTAATCAGAAGAGACTATGGCTTATCTCCCATCTGCAGCCGGATATACCTACTTATATTATTCCATTGACCTACAGGTTTCAGGGGCCTCTAAACCGTGAAGTCTTTGAGAAGAGCCTGCAGATACTGTTTGAGCGGCAGCATATTGTATTTTCTGTGATCAGGGAAGAAGACGGTGAGCCTTACTGTGAGATAGTTCCGGGTAAAGTTATTATAACTTTCTATGACTTTACTTCAGCAGCCAGGGAAGAAAAGCAGGAGAAGGTTAACGCTGTATTAAATGAAGATTCGCATCATCCGTTTGATCTGAGCCAGGGACCGCTATTCCGCATATATCTTTTCAAGACGGCTGAAGATGAGCATTATTTTCATATGAGCATTCATCATATAATATTTGATGGATGGTCGACAGGTGTGTTCGCAAATGATCTGAACAGGATATACAACAGTCTGATCAGGAACGAAGCCGTTGAACTTGAAGGTTTGGAATATCAGCAATATGATTATGCACAATGGGAGGCCAGGACGGAGATTAAAAAAGAATCAATCGCTTTCTGGGAGGAAAATCTCAGGGGATGCTCGCCCGTCCTTAATTTCCCGTATGATTATCAGCGGAATGAACGTAAAACAGGCAGGGGCGGTTTGCAGCCCATACGGCTTAAAAGAACCCTGTCAAAAGCGCTCAAGCAGATCAGCAAGGAAGAAGGGTCATCATTGTTCACCACACTTCTTAGCGCATTTGGGGCACAGATGCATAAGTATTCAGGTGAGGACGATCTGAATTTAGGATTGCCTGTTGCCTACAGGCCGCATTCGAAGCTTGAACAGGTCATCGGGATGTTTGTGAACACGGTTGTCGTTAGGCTGAAATACGGCAAAAGCGACACATTCAGAGATCTGATAAGGCGGACCAGCGAAGCAGCGCTGAATTCGATATCACATCAGGATGTTCCATTTGATACAGTGGTTGAGACTATCAGACCCGAACGTATTTCAAATGCGAATCCTCTGTTCCAGGTAGGTTTTGCCTGGCAGAACAACCTGAGCTTGCCCATACAACTGGAAGGTATCAAAAGTGAAAGAGTAAAAGGTGAAGAGTGGGTTCCGATTTTTGATCTTAACCTTTACTTGTGGGAAAATGGTGACTTTATTGAGGGTGGGATTGAATATAACATGGATATTCTCAAGCCGGAGACTATAACAAGATTAAAGACACATTTCCTGACCTTGCTTGAAAATCTGGTCGAGAATATTGACGCCCCGGTCAGCAAATTACCAATGATATCCGGGGAAGAGGCAGATTTAATCGATGAAATAAACAGAACCGATACTGATTATCCGAAAGGTAAGACAATAGCAGAGGTATTTGAAAAGAATGTTGCCATGTTCCCTGATAACATTGCCATTGCATTTAAAGGGGAATCGCTCACTTACAGGCAACTAAATGAAAAGTCGAATCAGTTAGCACGGACCCTCAGAGCTTCAGGAGCAGGGAAGAATACACCGGTAGGTCTTTTTGCCGACAAGTCGTTGGAAATAATCGTTGGGATCCTGGGGATTTTAAAAGCAGGAGGTTGTTATGCGCCTATCGATCCGGAATACCCGGAACAAAGGATCAATTTCATTATAAAGGACTCAGGCATAAAAGTTCTTCTGGTACAGGATAAATATATGGGACTTGTGACTGAGGGAGTTCAGAAGTTTAACCTGAATTCAGAGGGCACCTATGACCGGGATAATTCGAATTTACAAAGCATAAATGATCCTGACGATGTCGCATATATAATATACACCTCCGGAACCACCGGTATCCCAAAAGGAACTCCCATACAACAGAAGGGTGTATTGAAGAATGTTTGCAACACAAGTTATATAGATCTTACCCCGGAAGACAGAGTGCTGTTATCAGGTGCTATTGTCTTTGACGCTACTTCAATAGAAATATGGGGAGCCCTTTTGAATGGAGGATCATCATATTTAATTGATAAGGATACACTCCTCAATCCTGATGCTCTGGCAGAGGAGATGTTTAAAAATAAGATCACAACTATGATTTTGACTGCAGCGCTATTTACTCATCTGGTAGAAAGCCGCTCAGACATTTTCAGTAAACTGAAATATTTACTGGTTGGAGGTGATGTTCTTTCAGCTGTACATGCAAATAAGGTAAGGAAAGACAATCCCGATCTTATATTAACCAATTGCTACGGGCCGACTGAAAATGCCTGCACTTCCACTGCTTACAAAGTAGACAGGGATTTTGACCACAACATTCCTATCGGAAAGCCGGTGAGTAATGCAAGGGTTTATATTTTTGACAAGGATTTGAATTATCAGCCGATAGGTGTGGTTGGGGAGCTTTACGTTGGAGGAGTAGGCCTTTCAACAGGATATCTTAACAGGGAAGATCTGAACAGGAAAAACTTCATTGATAACCCCTTCAATCCGGGAGAGAGACTTTATAAAACCGGAGACCTTGCCAGATGGCTGCCGGATGGGAATATTGAATTCCGTGGCAGGGCTGATAATCAGCTAAAGATCAGAGGTTTCAGGGTTGAGCTTGAAGAGATAGAATCTGTCCTTTCAGAAATTGAAGGTGTGATTGAAGCAGTCGTAAAGCCTGTAAAGGTTGAAGAAGGAGACTTCAAGCTGGTAGCATTCCTGGATGTCCCGGAAACCTTCAATACAGATACACAGGAGATAATTTCATATATAAGATTAAAGCTTCCTGCATATATGGTTCCTTCTGCATTTAAGTTCATGCAGGGATTTCCGACGACTATCAACGGGAAAATAGACAGGAAGGCGCTGATCTTTGATACCAGAGAATTCGGGAAGAGGGAAAGAATTGATATTAATACACTTACTCCAAATGAAAAGATAATTCATAAAATATGGTGTAAGGCTTTAAAAACAGAGGATGTATTATTAAGCGATGATTTTTTTGATCTGGGTGGCAGTTCATTACTGGGTATCAGGTTACTCAACCAGATCAAGGAGGAGTTTGGTTTAAAACTGACTTTCAGTGATTTTCTTGCGAATTCCACGATAAATCAGCTGACTGCTCTTATAGACGGTCAGACCGGTGGCAAAAAAGAATCCATCAACCTGGTTCATCTGACAGAGACTGACAGGCTGCCATTGACAAGCAATCAAAGGCGGCTATGGCTTATTTCAAAATTGCAGCCTGACATAGCAACGTACATAACCTCATTTACCTATAAGTTCCTTGGTTCTCTTAACCATGAGATCTTTGAGAAGAGCATAGATATCTTATTCCGGCGGCATCATATTGTGTTTTCTGTAATTAAAGAGGCCGGAGGTGAACCATATAGTGAAATTATACCATCAGAAATCAATAGTCAATTCATTGATTATTCAGGTCTGCCGGAAAATGAACGATCAGAGAGGGTCAATGATATTCTCGAGGCAGATTCCAGGAAAGCTTTTGATCTGGAGAATGGTCCGTTATACCGGTTATATCTGATTATGACAGGTAAGGAGGAATACTTCTTCCGTACAAGCTTTCATCATATAATTTTTGATGGTTGGTCATGGTCTGTTTTTGCAAGGGACTTAAATAATATTTATAACAGTCTGTTGCATGATAAAAAGGCAGACCTTGAGGATATTGAATTTCAGCAATATGATTATGCTCAATGGGAAAAAAGTACTGTTGGCTCAAAGAATGAGGCTGAATCAATTGAATTCTGGAAAGAAAATTTACTGGGCGCCTCTTCCATATTGAATTTCCCTTATGATCTCCAGCGCCCGGACGAGCCATCAGGCAGATGCCGGTACGAGAGAATCCGGCTTTCTGAAGAGCTGTCGGACAAACTAAGATCAATAAGCAAAAAGGAGAATACCTCCCTTTTTGCCACAATCCTGAGTGCTGTTGGAATGCAAATGCATAATTATTCAGGAGAGGATGATCTCAATATCGGATTGCCGGTGGCATACAGGCCGCATTCGAGGCTTGAGAATATATTCGGTATGTTTGTCAATACTGTTGTGGTGCGCCTGCAGTACAAAAATGAGTTTACATTAAGGGAGGCAATCCATATGACCAGTGAAGCAGCACTTAATGCAATTGCTCACCAGGATCTTCCGTTTGAAAAAATCGTGGAGATCGTAAATCCAAGACGTTCCACCAGCGCCAATCCATTGTTCCAGGTTGGTTTTACATGGCAGAACACTTCGGATGAAACATTAAAACTTGAAGGTATAAGGAGTGAAAGGATAACAGGACAGGAAGGGACATCTATCTTTGATATCTGTTTCTATATGTGGGAAAATGGCACCCGCATTGAAGGCGGAATAGAATACAACGTAGATATCCTCAGGAAGGACACAATTGTCAGGTTAAGGAACCACTTCGTGAATTTGCTGGATGACCTGGTTGCTGATCCGGATCGTGCTGTAGAATCACTGACGCTGATCACCGGGGAAGAACTGGCAATGATCGACACCGTAAATGATACTTCTGCTGACTATTCCAGAGAAAAGACCATCCTTGCTTTATTTGAAGAAAGGGCAGCTCTTGATCCTGAAAAAACCGCACTGGCATTTGATGGCGGCATACTTACATATTATGAAGTTGATAAGAAAGCCACCCGGCTTGCAGGGGTGCTTCAAACCTGTAATATCGGGCCGGGAGATTTCGTTGGACTGCTAATCAGGCGGTCTCCCGAGATGATAATATGTCTGCTCGCAATTTTCAAGACCGGGGCAGCCTATGTACCATTGAATCTTACCGATCCTGAAAACAGAACAATGTCAATTATTGATGCCGCGGGATTAAAGTTCGTGATTGCCAATAATGACAATGGAACAGATCTGACAGGGAAATGCCTGAAGCTCAATATTGAAGACCTGTTTAAAAAACTTGATGACCCCGGGATTATTTTTAACAAACCACTGACAAGCTCCTCTGATCCTGCATACGTTATTTTTACTTCCGGAACAACGGGAACTCCAAAGGGTGTGCTGGTTAACCACAAATCAGTTATAAACATTATTGAGTGGGTAAATATTACTTTTAATGTGTTATCCGCTGATAAATTACTGTGGGTGACCAATTTAAGTTTTGACCTTTCGGTTTATGATATTTTTGGAATTCTGGCCGCCGGAGCAACCGTGAGGATAGTTAATGATGAAGACAGGCTGGATCCCCGGAAGCAATTTGATATAATGTTAAGGGAGGGCATTACATTCTGGGATACTGCTCCGCAAAGCCTTCAACAGATCACTCCGTTCTTTAAGAATGGTGGCAACGACCCTCAATATAATTCCCTGCGGCTTGTATTTTTAAGCGGTGACTGGATCCCTCTCACTTTGCCAGGGGCGGTCACTTCAAATTTTCCATCTGCCGTAGTAGTGGGACTGGGAGGAGCTACCGAGGCAACAATCTGGTCAAATTATTTCATTATCGGTGAAATAAAGCCTGAGTGGAAGAGTGTTCCATATGGTAAACCTATTCAGAATGCCAGATATTACGTACTGGATGATAATTTCAGGCATTGCAGGATCAGGAAACCGGGTAACCTGTACATTGGAGGTGAATGTCTTGCCCTTGGTTATTTTAATGATCCGGAACTTACAAATTCGAAATTTATCCGGGATCCGTTTAATCCTGACTCTAAACTCTATAGAACAGGAGATAAGGCCCAATGGATGAGTGATGGCAATATTGAATTCCTGGGCAGGGATGACGGGCAGGTAAAGATCAGGGGCTACAGGGTTGAGTTGGGTGAAATAAAGAATGCAGTCCTTAATAATAAAGCGATCAGGGAGGCTGTAATTGTTCCTGATAAATCAGACCTTCACAACATTCAGGTAATTCTGTTCATTCTGACCCACAATGATATTAAGCCGGACATTAAGGATCTCAGGAGGGAACTTCGTTTAAGCCTGCCTGAATACATGATCCCGATTGACATAATTCATTACAAGGAATTTCCTGTAACATCCAATGGGAAAATCAACACAAAAGTACTGCTTTCCGACTATCTCAGGTTGCGGTCAGAAAATATGCTTGAAACCTTACGTGAGAAGACTGAAGAAAAAGTAGAAGCCCATACACCAACTCAAAAGGCAATACATAAAGTCTGGAGTGATGTACTAAAAGCTGACGGTGTATCAATAAAAGATGACTTTTTTGATTCAGGAGGCAATTCATTGTTGGGTATCAGGTTAATCAACCAGATCAAGGAGGAGCTTGGAGTAACGCTGACATTCAGGAATCTTCTCGGAAATTCTACAATCGAGAAACTGGGTCTCCTGATTGACAGCCAGAACGGCAGAAAAGGAGAGGTTATCAAATTAGTCCATCTGACAGAGACAAAACATCTGCCTCTTACAAGGAACCAGAAGCGGATATGGATCATATCCCGGTTACAGCCTGACGATCCTTTGTATATTATTCCTTCAACTTTTAAGTTCACCGGTTCGCTTAACCTGGAAGTATTTGAAAGAAGCATAAATATACTATTCCAACGGCATCATATAGTTTTTTCTGTAATTAACGAGTCAGAGGGAGAACCTTACTGCGATATAGTTCAGACGGAAGTCAGGATACCGTTAATTGATTATTCCGGATTGTCCGAAGAAGAGAAAATGGCCAGGGTTAAAGAGATAATGGAGTCTGATACAAGAAAGGTTTTTGATCTCCGGCATGGACCGTTATACCGTCTTTACCTGATAAAGACATCAACGGATGAATACTATTTCCACATCAGTATTCATCATATCATATTTGATGGCTGGTCTAAAGGCGTACTGACCAATGATTTAAGTACCATCTATAACAGTCTGCTAAAGGACAAAAAGATTGAACTGGAGGATCTGGAGTTTCAGCAATACGATTTTGCACAATGGGAAACCGTCACAGCTGACCCGGACCATACGAAAGATTCTGCTGCATTCTGGGAAGAAAATCTAAAGGGATGCTCACCGGTCCTTAATTTCCCGTATGATTTCCCGCGGAAAGGAAACTCGAAGGGCGGCGGAAGTTTTGAAACATTGCAGTTAACAAAGACTTTATCAGATATATTAAGGGATATCAGCAAAGAAGAGGGGGCATCGCTTTTCACCGCATTGATGGCTGCTTTTGGTGTGCAGATGCATATTTATTCCAGCGAGGATGATCTCAATATAGGTTTGCCCGTAGTTTACAGACCCCATTCCAAACTTGAGAACATAATCGGGATGTTTGTGAACACCGTGGTGGTTCGCCTGAAATATGAAAAAGGTATTACATTCAGAACATTGATAAGGCAGTCGAATGATGCGGCTATGAATGCAATTGCACACCAGGATCTGCCATTTGAGAACGTTGTTGAGATTGTAAATCCTGATCGCTCTTCAAATGCCAATCCCCTGTTTCAGGTTGCACTTGCCTGGCAAAATGACCTGGAAGCACCAATAAATCTCGACGGAGTTGTAAGTGAATCAGTTACCGGGAGTATAAGAGCTGCGATCTTCGATATTCTCATATTTATGAGGGAAGATGGAGACATAATCAGAGGGGAAATTGATTTTTCCACCGATCTGTTGAAGCAGGAAACGATGAGGAGGTTCAGGGATAACCTGGTGAACACAATCAGGAAGCTGGCTGAGAATCCTGACAGTCCGATTGAATCACTGCCAATGATATCAGAAGAAGAAAAGATCCTTGTCGAAAGTTTTAACAACACACAAACTCCATATCCCAGCGATAAAACCATAGTTCAGCTTTTTGAGGAACAGGTTAAACTGTACCCTGAAAAAACAGCTATAATTTTTCAGGAGAGTTTTCTCACCTATCAGCAATTGAATGAAAAGGCAAATCAGCTGGCCCGTACTTTAAGAGATTCAGGAGTAACTGGAAATACACCCGTCGCGATCCTGGCTGATAAATCGTTGGATGTAATTACAGGCACCCTTGCGATCCTGAAAGCAGGAGGCGGTTATGTTCCGATCGATCCGGAATATCCCGATCAGAGAAAAAGTTACATGATCAATGATGCGGGATGCAAAGTGCTCCTTATACAGGATAAGTACAATAATATAACTTTTGAGGGTGTCAAAAATATCAGCCTGAACTCTCCGGATTCATACTGCCAGGATAAGTCGGATATTGAAGGAATTAATACAAGTTCCGATCTGGCATACATAATGTATACCTCAGGAACCACAGGCAAGCCAAAGGGAAGCCTGATCCTTCAGTATAGTGTTGTCAGGCTGGTGCGCAACATGAACTATATCGAACTGACACCTGAAGACAGGATACTTTTAACCGGCGCTATTGTATTTGATGCCACTACATTCGAGATCTGGGGTGCCCTGCTGAACGGAGGAACCCTTCACATTGTCGAAAAAGAGACTATTCTTGATCCAAAGCTCCTGGGGGAAGAATTAATAAAGAACGACATCACAATTTTGTGGATCACATCTTCACTTTTCACCCAGATAGCAGAGATGCGTACTGATATCTTCAAAAAATTGAAATACCTGCTTTCAGGAGGGGATGTCCCGTCCGCACCACATATAAATAAGGTCAGAAAAGACAATCCTGACTTAAAGTTTATACATTGCTACGGCCCGACAGAGAACACCACCTTCTCAACGACTTACATTGTTGACAGGGATTATGATAATTATATCCCTATCGGTAAACCAATCAGTAATTCTACTGCCTATATTTTCGACAGGTATATGAATTACCAGGCTATCGGGGTAGTTGGCGAGTTGTATGTGGGAGGCGATGGTCTGTCGAAAGGCTATTTGAACAGGGACGATCTTAACAGTACGAAGTTCATAGATAATCCCCATAAACCCGGAGAGAGGCTTTACAGGACAGGTGATTATGCCAGATGGCTGCCCGACGGTAATATAGAATTCAGAGGCAGGATTGACAATCAGTTAAAGATAAGGGGTTTCAGGGTGGAACTGGAAGAGATAGAATCCATATTATCAGAGATAGATGGCGTTATTGAGACCGTGATAAAACCAGTCAAGGTTGAAGAAGGGGATTACAGGCTGGTCGCCTTTTTGAATGTTCCGGAGAATTTCACCATGGAGACAAAAGAGATATTGGCGCAGATCAGGGCAAAGCTTCCGGGATATATGATACCATCAGCATTTAAGTTCATGCACGGATTCCAGAAGAACGTCAATGGTAAAACCGACAGAAAGGCCCTGACCTTTGATACCAGGGAATTAGGAAAACGTGAAAATACAGACCCCGGTTTGCTCTCGCCTACTGAAAGCCGGATTCATAAGATCTGGTGCGAAGCTTTAAAAACAGAGGATGTCTCAGGAACCGATAATTTCTTCGAAATAGGAGGAAATTCGCTGCTGGCAATTTCAATAATGTCAAAGATTGAGTCTGAATTCAACGTAGAGCTGGGATTGAAGACTTTCTTTGACAGCCCGGTAATTTCAGATCTGGCAGAAACTATTGATATAAGATTACGGCAGACATCCAAAAAAACAAATGACGCTAAAGAAAATATAACAGATTCAAAGATCATTATAGGAGAGATATGAGATTCAGTGATTTAATAGAGGAACTGACACGAAGGGAAATAGAAATTTCATTTTCCGGCGGTAAGCTGAAATATACCGGCCGTGAGGAAAATATTACTCCTGATCTGATTGACAGTTTAAAGAAAAACAAGGGGAAACTCATAAAGCATTTTTGGCCCAAAGAACTTGGTAATTTAATGCCGATAAATCCCGAAGGAAGCAGGATACCATTGTTTATTGTACACGGAGATAACAGTAATTACATCATCAGTGAATACTTCGGTCCGGATCAACCGGTATATGGATTTTTTCATCCCGGGTCCGAAGGTGAGAAGATCCCGTACAGAAGTGTAAAAGTAATGGCTAAAGCATATCTGGATAAGATTTTAGCCGTTTATCCTTCAGGTCCTTACTATTTGATTGGCTATTCTTTTGGCGGGCTTCTTGCTTTTGAAATGGCTGTCCAACTGCAGAAGTCAGGACATAAGGTTCCATTTCTTGCCCTGATCGATTCTCTCAGTCCTTTGATTAAGAAACCAATGAAATGGAATGGTAATGTCTTCAGAGGAATCCGGTTAAATATCCTGCATCCGATAAATTTGATGAGGAGGCATAAAACCAAATTGTTAATCTGCAACTATTATATTATAAGAAAAAGGCCAATCCCGGTTGGAAGGAGGAGTAATTATTTATGGCTCAGATACAAAGCACTCACTAACAAATACACGCCGGGGAAATTTGATGGGGATATTTTATTATTCAAAACAACCGGGAATTCACATTATCCTGAAATGCTTGGGTGGGAGACGCTTGCTGATGAGATCAGGATGGTCGAAATTGATGGGAAGCATCTTGACATTTTCAAAGGTAAAAACAGAACCGACACTATTTGTATAGAAATCGAGAAACATTTGATATCGGTTAATGAATTATCTTTAAGGTAATTACATTGTATGCCAGTCACTTCCTGTCCGGAATATATAAAGTGTAGCTTTGGTTCAGTGCATGAGGCAGCATCTATATTTAATACAGGTAAACTGGATGTTTTTTATGCAGAAACCAAAGACCTGAGCCCGGAGTGCTCAGAATTAAAAAATTATTTAACTGACGATGAGCGATCAAGAGCAGACAGGTTCCATTTTGAAAAAGACAGGGAAACATACATTATATGCCACGCTTTGCTTCGGTTAAAGCTTGCGCAATGTCTTAATGTAAATCCTCCGGAGATTACATATAAAACCGGCCTGAACAACAAACCCGGTTTAACCGGTGATCCGGTCTATTTCAATCTGACGCATACAAGAAATGCATTTGCGTTTGCAGTTTCCAGAGATTTTTGTGTCGGAATTGATCTGGAGGATATTAAGCAGCATATAGATATTCACTCTGTTGCGAAAATATGTTTCAGTGAAAAAGAACATAATTATATATTTAATCAGGGAAAGGGAGAACGGGACAGGTTCTTTCTTTTATGGACACGCAAAGAGGCTCTTCTTAAAGCACTCGGCACAGGCATTACTGATAACCTGTTAGAAATAGAAGTAGGTGAAACAGAAAACTTTATTGATTCAAAACTATTAACAGCTGTTGAACAGGACACAAAACTCACTGAATATTTCGTTTACTCAAAGAAAATAAGTAATTCATACATTAGCCTGGCCGTGCCACGCCAGGTTTCATACGATTTTCACCACCTGAACAAAGAGAATATTTTCTCTTTTATTGTTTTATAATATTATATATGGATCCAGCTAAACGAGTCGTTAAGAACACTTTCTTTCTGTACGGGAGAATGTTGATTACGATCTTAATTTCATTGCTTTCTACCAGGCTGATACTAAATGCACTTGGCAAGGTGGATTATGGTATTTTCAACCTGATAGGAAGTGTCATTGCGATGCTTATGTTTATAAACGGGGCAATGACACTGGCCTCCTCACGATATCTTAACATTTCTCTGGGTTCAGGTGACATTGATAAGGTGAAATCGGTATTCAGCTCAAGCGTGGTTCTTCATTTAATGCTGAGTTTAATAATTGTCGTAATTCTTGAGATCGCCGGATTTTTCTTATTTGATGGTGCTTTGAATATCCCTGCCGAGCGAATACATACTGCAAAAATTATTTTCCATTTCATGGTTGTGAGTACTTTTTTCACAATAAATGCCGTTCCATACGATGCGTCAATAATGGCGCACGAAAACTTCCTTTTTGATGCAGTACTGGGGATCATCGAATCATTTTTAAAGTTAGGGATCGCAGTATGGCTTATCTATACGAACATTGACAAACTGGTATTTTATGGTTTCCTGATGGCCTGCATGACCATTGGAGCAAGGATTGTTAAAAGCATTTATTGCCACCGGAAATATGAAGAATGCCGGATTAACATAAAGTCACATGTACGGATTCCACTGTTTAAGGAAATGCTTTCATTTGCATGGTGGAATATGTTTGGATTGTTCTGTGGTGTATTAAAGAACCAGGGGCTGGCCATCCTGCTGAACCTTTTCTTTGGCATTTTGGTTAATGCTGCATATGGAATTGCCAATACCGTTAATTCCAATATACGTCACTTCTCGGCAGTTATGATAAGGGCAACAATGCCGCAGATCACAAAAAGCGAAGGAAGCGGGAACCGTGAACGGATGCTGAAACTTTCCGTATTTACAAGTAAAATGTCGTTTTTCTTACTGGCCTTTTTTGCAGTTCCAATAATTATCGAAGCTCCCTATATATTGAAGATCTGGCTTAAGACAGTTCCTGAACACGCGGTAATTTTTTGTCAGCTTATACTGATATTAAGCCTGGCATACCAGATCACAATAGGTACAATGGCTGCTGTAACCTCAGTTGGCAATATCAAGAAATTTCAAATTGCCGTTGGCGCTTTTGAAGTTCTTAATTTGCCTGTTGCCTGGGCATTATTGAAATTCGGATTACCTGTATATTCAGTTTTTGTAGGTGCAATTATTCTGGAATTTATTGCAGGAATTATCAGGACCTGGTTCGCTCACACAATAGCAGGTCTCGATATGAAAGACTTTCTGGTAAAAACCTGGTTCTACTCTTTAGCATCCGCCTTGTTGACAGGACTGATTGCAGTACTTTTCCGGTTCCTGATTGATGAAGGGATGGTGAGGCTTATTATTGTATGCATTTTTACCTCTTTGTCGCTGATAATGCTCGGAAGATATTTTGTGCTGACATTTGAAGAGAATGCAAAAATCAAAGAAATTATACAGTATTTCCTTTTAAATGCAAGAAAAAAAATAGTTGTCAACGGAATATAAAGTAAATTAACTGACCAAATTAATTCCGTTAAACCAGTTTTTAACAAATCTTATGAATTCCAGGAAAATCAGCATTTTTGGTCTTGGTTATGTCGGGTGTGTCAGCCTTGGCTGCCTGGCACAAAACGGCAACCATGTTATCGGTGTGGATATCGAACCCTCAAAAGTGGACCTGATAAATCAGGGAAAAGCTACAATAATCGAAAAAGACATTGATAAGATTATTGCCGAACAACACAGAGCCGGAAGGATCCGGGCCACTACAGACACAAAAGATGCCGTCAGTAACTCAGACCTGTCCATAATATGTGTCGGTACCCCCTCAGCTCCGGAAGGACATCTGAATCTTGAATATATATTCAATACAGCTCAGCAAATAGGATCAGCTTTAAAGGGGAAGAACGACTTTCATGTCATTGCTATCCGTTCAACAGTATTGCCGGGGACAAATGTGAAAGTAGGACAAATGATAGAACAAGCCTCAGGAAAGAAAAGGAACACTGATTTCTCGGTAGTTTCCAATCCTGAATTTTTACGTGAGGGAACTGCAGTTGCTGATTACTATAATCCCCCATATACTATAGTTGGTTCTGACAACGATCAGGCTATCGCTATTATGAAAGAGGTCTATTCACAGGTCAATGGCAAATTTGAGGTAGTGGATATTAAAGCAGCTGAGCTGATCAAATATGTTAATAACTCGTATCATGCACTTAAGGTGGTTTTTGGGAACGAGATAGGCAGTATCTGTAAGAAACTTGGTATTGATTCGCATGAAGTAATGAGGCTCTTCTGCATGGACACCAAGCTTAATGTGTCACCCGGCTACTTTAAACCAGGATTTGCCTACGGTGGCTCCTGCCTGCCTAAAGACCTGAAAGCACTCGAAACAATAGCCCACGACTTATACATCGATGTTCCTGTATTGCATTCCATCGAAAAAAGCAATAATAGTATCAAGGATTACCTGTTGAATCTGATCCTCAGCAAGGGAAAGCTGAAAGTTGGAATAATGGGTATCAGCTTTAAGGCAGGAACTGATGACTTACGTTACAGCCCGATTGTTGAGGTAATTGAAAAACTTATTGGAAAAGGTTATGAAGTACAGGTGTTCGACCAGAATGTAAATTTCTCACGCCTGGTCGGGAAAAATAAAAGTTATATAATAGAATACCTGCCGCATTTAAATAATCTCCTTAAGAACAATATGCAGGAGGTTGCTGATTGGGCCGATCTGATCGTTCTCACCAACAACGACAGGTTATTTTCCGAATTAAAACTAAACCGGCATAAGACAATTATTGACCTTGTCAGATTCCCGGAATTCATGAACATGAAGGGTTATGAGGGGATCCTGTGGTAGATGAGAAGTGCTTTAATGCAGCAGTTATTTATTGTAAACCTATGAGCGGAATAAGCAATACATTAAAGCAAGCATTCCTCCTGACTTATAAGAAGCTTTCTTCGACCTGCATCCAGAAGCGCCTGGGTTATTCAAAAGATACTAAACTGTTGATTATTCATGCAGATGATCTGGGATTATCAGCCAGCGAAAATGCAGCCACCATCGAAGCCTTTAAAAGCGGTATTGTAAATTCCGGAAGTATTATGGTGCCATGCCCGGGATTCGATGAAATAGCCCGATATGCCAGGGATCACCCTGAAGCGGATCTTGGAGTGCATCTGACTCTTACTAATGAGTGGATCTCATATAAATGGAAACCCGTGATGCCAACAGGTGAAGTAAGAAGCCTCGTCGATAAAGAAGGCTTCTTTCTTAGAGATAAAAGAAGCCTCCAAAATAAATCTGCTCTGCCGGAAATCGGAAAAGAGCTCCGGGCACAAATTGACTTTGCATTAAAAGCCGGAATTGATGTTACTCATATCGACTCACATATGTTCATTGCATTTTCTCCAAAGGTATTTAAAACCTACTCAGATCTCGGTAAGGAGTATAAGCTTCCGGTACTGCTCACTAACAAACTGCCGCTATGTTACCTGTTAGCCAGGGATTCAATAATAGTTGATAAGTTATTTTATGCAGAACCGGAAGACTATGCCGGGGGGCTCGATAAGTTTTATCGCAATACGCTGGAATCACTGGAACCGGGATTGAACAGCATCCTGATCCATCCTGCATTTAACAACAAAGAAATGATGGAAATAACCAGGAATCAGGTTAATGATGGCGCCGCCTGGAGACAGGCTGATTTTGATTTCTTTACCAGTAATGCCTGTCGTCAGCTGATTATTGATAATAACATTAAACTCATTACCTGGCGCGAGATACGTGATAAGCTGGTTCGATAAATATTTACTTGTCAGGTCCGGGAAGAATCATATCAGATCGGTAGCAATTTGGTATTGCCTGAAAACACAGAAGTTATGAATATTGCTGTGTGCATATGCACAAGAAAGAGACAGGAGGATTTGAGAAAACTGCTGGATAGTCTGTCCGGTCTGATCATTCCGCCTGATATTAATTTAAGGGTCATATTGGTGGAAAATGATACAGTGAACTTTTGTGAAGGTCTGATCAAAGAGATTTCATTACATAACAAACTCAAAATAGAATACTTCCTGGAATCCAGGCAGGGTATAGTTTATGCAAGAAACAGGTCAGTCGCAGAGGCAGGAGAATGCGATTTCTGCTGTTTCACCGATGATGACCAGGTTGTGTCACCCGACTGGCTGACCGAGCTATTGAAATGTCAGCACGAATTTGACTCGGATGGTGTGGCTGGTCCAACCATGCCGGTTTTCACGGGAAAGGTCCCTGCCTCTATTCAAAAATTTCACCAGCCTGAAATACACCCTTATGGTACAATTGTCAAAAAAGCCTTTACAGGCTGTTTGCTTTTAAGAAAGAAGTACCTCGATATGCTTGAAGGGCCGTTCGATATCAGGTTTAATTTCTCCGGAGGCGAAGATGCCTATTTAACAAAAAAAATATCCGACCAGGGTGGAGTGATACGCTATAATCCTGATGCAGTTGCATACGAAAACATCCCAGGAGACCGGGAGACTGTTAATTTCGTAATTAAGAGAGTTTTCAGAAGGTCAAACTCGAGGATGTTGATAAACTCAATAGAAAATATGGGGAACAAACCGGTAAAGGAATTGCCTAAGCTGGCCTTGAGATTTTTCTATGGTTTGATTATTGCAATTCCATATTACATATTTTCAAAAGAAGATAAATTAAAAGGACTGATCAAGATAGTCAATGCTGTGGGAGGTTTCTCTTTCTTCTTTGGAAAATTAAGCCGGTTCTATAAGGATTGACTATTAATTCAAATGAATAAGATAATAGTTTGCATTCCGACCTATAAAAGGCCTGAAATGCTTAAAAAGCTGGTTATTAGTATCTTAGAATGCAATATAGACAGATCACTGATCAAAGATGTCAGGATAATAATTGTTGATAATGATGCCTGTAAAACGGCGGAGCTTGTTGTCAGCGAGTTGAAACAGAATAATACCGGGGATCATGAAATAACTTATTGCCACTTTCCGCAAAAGGGACTTTCAAATGTCAGGAATGAGCTGTTAAAAATCGGGTTGGACCTGAACCCCGACTTCCTGGTCTTTGTGGATGATGATGAATTTGTTTCGGGTAACTGGCTAAATGAGCTTGTTGGGACCATTATCAGGAACGATGGTGATATGGCTATGGGACCTGTAAATTCACTCGTCAGTAAAAAAATCCCGGAGTATATTTCTTACTGGCTTAAACGCCCCGCGCATGCTGACAATGAAATGTTGCATTACATCAGGACAGGTAATCTTATAATCAGGGCTAAATCACTGTCAGAAAAAAAAATCTGGTTCGATCCGCGATTTAATCACACCGGAGGTGAGGATTCATATTTTGGTCTCCAGATGTTTAAAAAAGGTGCAACAGTTTACTGGGCTTCAAGGGCAATTGTTTATGAAACAGTGCCGGATGACAGAGCAAATATTTCATGGATAGCGAGGAGGTTTTATAACGGAGCCAATAAATATTCATACATCCTGAGGATTGAGAATAATTACAAAAGAATAATAAAAAAACTGATTATCAGTTTCTTATATGTTATCCAGGGATTTTTCAGCTTAATTCTTATCCCCTTCCCTATCAGAAAAAGATACCTGGGGATTCTTAAGTTGTATGAGGGATGGGGAGGAATTAAAGGATTATTGGGTTTAAGGTACAACGAATATTGAAGGAATAAGGGAGATCTCTGAATTGATAACTCTAATTGTTCATATATGAAACTGGTGATCCTTCATCCTACATTGCCTGCGTACAGGAAAGATTTCTTTGAGAAGCTGAATGATCAATTAATGCAAAAAGATATTGAATTGATTGTAATCCATGGTACAAGCTTCTTTAAGAAATCAATAAAACCGGATGAAGATCCGCACTACAAAACTTACCCCCTGATAACAAAAGAGTATAGTCCTTTTGGTTACAGGATCGTGTTATGGAGTGGCATCTTCAGGAAAATTAAAAATATCAGGCCTGAGGTGATAGTAATTCTCTTCTGCCCCGGGAATATCACATTCTGGCTTGTCCAGTTATATTGTTATTTCAAGGGCATTAAATTAGGTTTATGGAGCAATGGATCGGTCAGACATGAGATAACCGGTCTGAAAAGAAAAATCAGAAGTATTTTCCTGAATTTCTTCACACGCCGTGCACAGTTTCATATATGCTACGGGACCAGGTATGAAAAAGAGCTGCTGGCAGCAGGATATGACAGGTCCAGGATTTTTGTGGCTCAAAACACCATTAATATTGAAAAAATCATAGCTCAGAATCCTGAGGTCAAAAAAGTCACCTCCGAAGATCAGTACAACTTTTTATTTGTCGGGGCATTAATAGGAGGAAAAAACCTTGATCTGGCCATCAGGGTAATTGCAAGATTGATCAGTGAGGGGTATAAAATTAAATTCAGAATAATCGGTGCCGGAGCAATGATCGAAGAACTCAGATCATTGGTCAGGGATGAGAAAATGGAAGATCACATTTCCGTGTTGGGATATATTTCAGATGAGGAAATACCTGCTTTCTTCAATGAAGCTGATATATTCTTTCTTCCGGGGACAGGTGGACTTGCAGTTAACGAGGCAATGGCCTATGGATTAACTGTCATTACAACAGTAGCTGACGGTACTGTCCTTGATTTGGTTTATGAGGGAAAGAATGGCTATTATTTAAAAGATATCCCTGACTTTGACAATATCTTTGAAGTCTGCAAAAAAGCTCTTCAGAATAGTAAGTCTCAACTCAGGGAAATGGGGAACACCAGCAGAAAGATTATCGTGGAGAGAGCTTCTTTAAGCAATATGGTCAATAATTTTGAAAAGGCAGTCCTGTATGGAATGGAGAATCCTGTTTGACGCTATGCACCGGATTAAGCTTTACAAATGGTAAGGGTCTGATATTCTGCACAAACCAAAAGAATCAATAAAGATGGAAAACAGAGTACAGGAGTCATTTGAAGAATTAAAGGCCTTCTGTGAATCTCAGGAATTTAAAGGCTATGATCCGTACGATGGTTTGACCAGCCGCTTTTTCAGAACTCTGCCAGTTATCAACAAAAACAATTTAGCCAGGTTGATCTGGATCCAGAGCTTTAAAAGGTCACCTGTTAATCTGAGACCATTAGTTGGAATAAGCAAAGATTATAATCCAAAGGCTCTGGGACTTTTCCTCTCAGGATATGTTCTGCTTTACAGACTGGATCAGCGAAACGATTATTTAGACAGGATAAGTTTCTTTATTGAAAAGATTCAGTCACTCTCCTCAGCTGGTTATTGCGGGAAATGCTGGGGTTACAATTTTGACTGGGAATCCAGGGCATTCTTTCTCCCAAAATATACTCCGACCATTGTCGTCTCATCATATGTTGCCAATGCCTTGCTTGATGCATACGAGATAATTTCTGATGACAGGCTTCTGTCTGCGGCAAGAAGTACCTGTGATTTTATCCTGAAGGACCTTAACAGAATTTATGACGAAAATGGCAATTTTATTTTCTCATATTCAAAGCTTGATAAAAGCCCTGTTTTTAATGCATCACTGCTTGGAAGCAGGCTCCTTGCCAGAGTTTACTCGCTGACAGGTGAGGATCTTCTGCTGGAAGAAGCCGGAAAATCAGTTGTATATGTCTGCAATGCTCAAAGAAGTGACGGTTCATGGTCTTATGGCAATCTGCCTTTCCATCAATGGACAGATAATTTTCATACAGGTTTTAATCTTGAGTGCATATCAGATTTTATTGAATATTCAGGCGACCAGACTTTTAATGTTTTTTTGCAGAGAGGATTTACCTACTATATAAATACCTTTTTTACACCTGAGGGTGTGGCAAAGTACTATAATAATTCGACATATCCCATCGATATTCATGCTCCCGCTCAATTCATTATTACTCTCTCAAAACTCGGAAAATTTCATGATAATCTGCAACTGGTGAACAGCGTTCTGGATTATACAATAAAACATATGCAATCTCCAAAAGGATTTTTTTATTACCAGATCAATAAATATTTTACATCAAAAATACCATATATGCGCTGGTCGCAGGCGTGGATGTTTTACGCTCTGTGCAGATATTTAACTGAAACAGGGGATAATAAAAATGCAGGTGTTCTGAACAAGCATATTTATCAAAAAAGGTAAGGAAGCATAATATACTTATTTTGAATACGTTTTAAATATTCTGATGAAGATCTGGATTGATTATATTAACACGCCTCAGGTTACATTTTTTGTTCCATTTATAAGGGATTTTAAAAATGATAACCATGAGATATTGCTGACCTGCCGTGACTCCGGAAATACCATTGATCTGCTCGAACAGCACCAGTTACCCTACTATCTTGTTGGTGAGAAAGTTGGAAAAGGGACAATCCAGAAAATAGTGCTATTCCCCCTCAGACTGGTCAGTCTTTTTTTCTTTATCTTAAAGCATAAACCCGATATTGCTGTCAGTCAGAGCAGTTTTTATCAACCTCTTGTAGCAAAACTGCTCAGAATTCCATGTCTGTATACAAACGACAATGAGCATGCAAAAGGTAATTTATTTGGATTTCTTTTCGCTGACAAAGTTGTCTTACCCATGGCACTCCAAAATCTGGAAATTACGAAGCGTTTTCCGCTGAAATCCAAGGTTTCATTTTATCCGAGCGTAAAGGAGGCAGTATATCTCTCACAGTTTCATGAATTGCAGTCTCTGGCTGCCGGACCAAAAAGCAGGATCTATTTCAGACCAGAACCATGGTCTGCTCAATATTATAAGGGGCCATTTAATTTTTTTGACGATATATTACTGAAACTATCCGAAGAATATAATGTGGTTGTACTCCCAAGGGACAAAAAGCAGACAGAACATTTCAGGCAGCATAAATTCATTACTCTTTCTGTTTCTGAAAAACCTCTTGTACTTGATGACATTGTTGCTGATTGCCTCCTTTTTATCGGAGCAGGGGGTTCAATGACCAGGGAAATGGCAGTTTTGGAGATTCCGGTTATTTCGATTTATCATTCAGAATTGCTCTGTGTCGATAAATACCTGGTCAATAAAGGACTTATGATTGTTAAACCGGACATTACCTACGAAGAAATCAAAATTCATATTAATTCCGGTTTTAAGTATATGAAAGGAAAGTCTGCACTGACTGAAGGAGAGAAATCGTACATTTTACTCAAAAACCTTATTTATGATCTGAATCATAAATAAACTAAAAAGAGTTATTGGTGCTTTCAGTAAAAGTGGTCTTTCCATGCGGCAATAATTGGTGTTTACTCCATGATGGATGTAATATCTGTTAGTAAAACATCTTCGAAGATCCTGAATGCTTCATGAGATTTACTAAGAGGAATACCTTCCGGTTCCTGTAATAAACTTGTTGATAACCTGAGGCCTGAAGTTTTATTATAACGCGTATATAATGACTTTCCGGGGAAAGCTTAAATGCCAAAAAAAGAGAATACTCTGCATTATTCTTATTTTTGCATTTGCATTTGTGGTTTATCTTATTATTGATTACAGAGGCCCGAAAAGCATTGTTCTCAGAAATGATACAACTTTTGGTCTTGAGTGTTTCAGAGCCAGGGATCTGGTTGTGCAGGAATACGATAGCTCAGGTAATTTGTGGGCGACACGTGGAATGATTATCTACTGTTTAGAAAAAGATGGCAGCAGGTTTGACAGGATCGCCCACATTCCGACAGGTTGCACAATTTACTGGTTACGTAATTTTTCAATTATACGCAAATTGACAATCAGACCGGAATGTGTGGAACTTGTCGTTACCGGCAAACGAGATTTTTATGCGCTGTCAGCAGGCAGGTTATGGCTTATGAACAAGGGTAAAAGAAAATTCACAGAGCTGTTTAAACTTCTTCACTATGGTTTTGGTGATCAGGGCATCAGAAATACTGGTATTTTAAACTATGATGATCATACCATTTATCTGGGGGAATATTTTGAAAATAAAAACAGGGATGTGGTGAAAGTTTATAAATATTCAAATAATATCAGACTCTGTAACAGTTGCATATCAGTTTCCACCGGGTCAGATCAGGCATATACATGCCATCCAGAAAGATCCTTTCACCGGAAAAACATGGATATGTACTGGTGATTCAGATGAAGAATCGATGATTGCCTGGTCAGATGACGGATTTAAGACAATACGTGAATTATCTGCCGGAAGTCAGTTGTATCGTGTTTGTCAGCTGGTATTTACTGAAGATGCAATATTATGGGGTACAGATACCGGATCAGAATATGAAGCCGGAATATACAGATGGGATAAAGAGAGTGATGAATGTAAGAAACTGCAAACGGTAGACGGTGCAGTTTTTTTTGGGACACGGCTTAAAAATGGAACAGTGGTACTCAGTACTGACCGGGAAGGATTAAAGAGTGAGAAGGATGATAAAACACGGTTATTTATCATTTCTGAAGAAAACAAAATAGCAGAGATTGAATGTGGCTCATGGAAACATAAAAAGCCGGGCTTCTGGTTTAAATATTCATTATTGCGGCTTCAGCGGGATCAGGGCAGTGCTTCGCTGGCTGTTACCTGTTTGAATCAGAAAGAATTACCCGATAGTGAATTGATTATTATTTCTGAAGAGACCTGCTTTCGGCAGCTAAACAATCTTTAACAGGTATCGGAAAGATCATGTAAAAATATATGCAAAGCAAAACTGAAATAAAGTTCAGTACAGATCATTGATTTACAAAAGGCTGTTTTCATAGTCGTTCTTTTGTTTTCTATACATTTCTGGGAACTGAGGTATATCCCCCAGATGATTAACATTGAGAATTTGCTTACCTGGCTGTTATGCGGATTTTGTTTAATAATGGTCATTCAAAAGGACAATTTGCGATTTAAGTGGGCAATTTTTGTATTCATAGCCGGCATTGTATTAAATGCTCTGGCTGCCTATATTAATCTTGGCCAGAACCCAGTCACAACATTTTTGTCTTTTGAGTTTTACTGGTTTATTCTTATTTATTTTCTGCTGCACTTCTTCAGAATTGACCGCAAGTTCATGGAAAATGTCGTCATCGTTTTTGGTGTCATTTATTCATTCCTTTATATATATCAGTACAGGATCTATCCGAATCTGATATTTAGATCGATGATCCGAATACAGCTGAATGGAGCTGGCAATTTGAAATATTAGGACATGGTTTTTTAATGCTGGCTTATTTTCTGGTCTTTAAACAGATACCTTCTTAATCGCAGACTGATATATATATTTCATGGCCCTTGGATTTCTATATGTATTGGTTAAGAGCGATTTTAGAACACTTATTGCTGGAGCAGTCGTAGTTACAGTTTTGATGGTTTTTAGAACTGTTCGCAGATTAAGGGATATAGTTACTATGGTTTTTAGTAGGTCTGATGCTTATAGGATTTACTCAGTACCAGGGAGTTACAAAAGTAATAAACCGTATGGTAATCAAAACTCAGGAAGATATAAACGAAGGTGATAAATACATCCGGTTTGTGGAACTTGGAATATTTATATAAAATATTCCCTACAAAATATTTCATATTTTATAATTGGTTCAGGAAAACCTTCTGGAGAAAATCTGTGATAAATAGAATGAGGGAGTCAGACGGTGATCGGGTAAAAATCTGAATTATAATATTGTCTGGGTCGACATAGGAATTCTTGGATTTTATATTATAATTGGAGGTATTACAACTTTAGGCCTGCTTTGGTACACTTTTAAAGCTATGTTTTTTAAGCTGCCCAGGGACGGGCTTTATTTGAATTTCTATTTCTTGTATTTATTTATTGTCTCATTTACAAATGAGGAAATTTTCCGTAATGGAATTTTTACTGTACAGGCAATAGGATTGTATTTAATTGATATTATCGCGAATGAACAATTGAAAACCGGGATAAAAAAGTTGTCTTAGAACCTTATTCCATACAGAATAAAGCGTATTGCCAGATCATGGTACTATTTTTCGCCGGAATAATAAATGAATTGATTTATACTGAGTTCCATTTTTATCTAAAATAGTAAAGTTATGGGTAAACAAGTAATTACAGTAGCTGTCATTTTTATTTCTTACTTAACTCATATGTTTCAGCCAAAACATATTATGTAAAAAATGGTGGCAATGACAAAGCTGCAGGAACAAGTGAAGCAACTGCATGGGCAACAATTTCCAAGGTAAATAATCCCGGATTTTCTTATGCAGCAGGCGATGTAATTTGTTTAGGAAAGGTGATACATGGAGGGAAATGTTATCTATATCAAGAGATGGCTACATCCGGGGCATATATGAAATTCACAAGTTACGGAACCGGCAAATAATCCAAGAATACTTGGTTCCAACAAAACAACCTGGAGCAGACCTAGGGCGATAAAATATGGAAATCCGATAGTACTGTTTGCTAAGCCCATATTCGGTTGGAATGTACGGAGCAGAAGTATTCTTTGAAAACAGCAGATGGTAATGTATCATGGGGTATTCATAAAAAAATACGCAATCTCTTACCTCTGAATATCACTGGACTTATAGCTCCGGTAAAATCCATATATATTCTGCTTCGGATCCGGATACAACATATAAATCGATAGAGATTCCTCAAAGAGCTTATATTTTTGATTTGAATTACAAAAATTATATACATATCGATGGCATCGATTTTCTTTATTGCGGAGAGACTGCTGTAACTTATAGTTCAAGTGGTGGTGGATGGCAATCTAAAACCGGATTAATTATTGAGAATTCGGAAATAGGCTATGTTTCAACCAGAAATTCCGAAGCCGGATATGGAACCGAGGCTGTATATAATGATATGATAATAAGACATTGCGAGATTCATAATTGCGGAAGAAGAAATATCTCACTGCATCTTATGGTCAATATACTGCCAAAAATTTATTGTTTGAAAATAACTATTTCCATGATGGCTGGCATGCGACAGGACCGGATTTTAGTGTCGGAAATGGAGTCGGTATGCATATTGACGGAGCAATTGTAAGAAGGAATTTATTTTATGATCCGCCAACAAGTCCTGGTTATTCTCATCAGATATTTCTGCAAAACTATCATTTCAATAATCCATCTATGTCATCGCTAAAAAATATATACATATATTCAAATATTTTTATATCTCCTTCAGGTGCAGCAATAAATATGGAAGGAGTTCAAAGTGTTTATATTTATAACAATACTTTTTATAATAGTAATAATACAGGGTCTGATGCCCATATATGGGTCGACGCGCATAATGATCTGATTCATATTAAGAATAATATATTTTATACGGATTTTGCCCGGGATATTGGTGGTGTAGAGTTATTCATAAGAAATTTTGGCAGGAATATCACTAACATGAAAGTGGATCATAATTTATATTATAGAATTAATAATAGTCTCAGAATTGTTGAAGATGAAAACAGGAAAAGATATTATATGAATTCCATTGCATCTTTAAGGCTGGAATTAGTATGGGAAACAAATTCTCCGACTCCTGCCAATCCAAAATTTACAGACGCAGCTAATGGTGATTTTACCCTGACTGCAGGTTCTCCGGCTATTGGTAAAGGCGTTGATTTAGATCTGCCTGCGGATTTCAATGGTAACAAATTTAATAGCAGTACCCCAAGTATCGGGGCATGCGAGTTTAGGGATAATGTACCTGATACATCGGGGCAGGTGAAAAATTTATATCCAAATCCTTCGCATGGATCTTTAAAATTATTTAAAGGGGATCCGCATTAGAGGAACAAAACATCAGAATAAATAATATTACTGGAATAGCCGTGCTAAATGGCCTTTTGGAAGCAGAAATAAACAATAAACCTTATGAAAAGATAAAGTTATGAGGATCATTTGACAAACTTTTCCTTATGGTAATAATTACTATAACCCGAATATGGACTTTTTGCTATATCCATATCATTAAGAATGACCTCAAAATTGTTTATTTTATTTAGATCTAGAACCGCCAATGCATTTACCAGTGCATCTTTCTCTGTACAGTTATTTCTGGTGACAACAAGTATCTGGGATGCATATTTTGTTAATAATACAGTATCAGCTACTATTCCTAACGGAGGTGTATCAACAATAATAAAATCAAATCTCTCCTTAAGAAAAGAGAACAGATCATCAAGAGCTCCCGAACTAATTAATTCCGCCGGATTTGATATAATAGTTCCGGCAGGTATAAAAGAAAGGGTCCGAATAGAAGTCTTACGTATAATTTCGTCAGCTTTGGCCCTTTTTACCATGTAGTCGGAAATACCCCTGGAATTTGCCACAAAAAACTTGTCATGCAATACGGGGCAGCGCAGATCACAGTCGATAATAACTGTTTTTAATTCAACCGACGCAATAGAACACGCCAGATTATAAGAAACAAAACTTTTCCCGTCACGTGGCTGGGCAGAGGTTATTTGAATAACTTTTGATTGCTCCGATCCAAGCTTTAGGAATAAAGAGCTTCTAAGATTTCTGAATGACTCTGAAATCGCGGACCTGGGGGATTCTGTAACAACTGCTTCAGATTTTCCGGGATTATTGTATATAACGCCAAAAACTGAACGATCAAGTATGCGTTCAATGCTATCAGTGCCAACTATTTTACTGTATAATAAACCTCGAATGATTAAGAAGATTGAAGGAAGTAATACAGCGATGAATAATGATAATAAGTAATTAATTTTCCCCCTGGGTTTGATTTCTTTTGATGTGATTTCACGCGCTGGTTCTAAAACTTCAAAGTCGGGATATGTTGAAGCAAGTGTCATTGAAGCTTCTGATCTTTTCTGAAGAAGGTAGCTATATTGCTCACTGTTCAAATCATATTTACGCTGCATATTGAACATATTCATTTCCTGCCTTGGAAGTCTTGAGATATCTCCTTCTCAGTTTTGCAACCTTGTTGTCAAGGTCATTAAGCGTAATATTTGATGTATTGATACTATTCGTAGCATGATCAATTATTAATTGCTTCTGTAATCTTATTTTGTTATCAACCTGAGTTAAGAAAACGTTTTTTTCATTCGAATTTGTAATAGCTGATCTTTCACGGATCAGATCAAGCATATTGGAAATAAGATCAGTCATTATCGGATCCGTGACATTTGCAGATGAAGGAGGTGTGACTCCTGAAATATCCTGATTTACTTTAAAATAGTTTAATAAATAATTGTAATACCGGTTTTGATCCTCGAAGTTTTGACCGGTCAGCTTCTATCACAGCCATTTGCTGATAAATTTGCTGACCCTGATAACTAAGATCCGTGACCTGATTATTAGATCTGAAACTGCTTAATTCAGATTCGGATGTTACCAGGGAATCAGACATCTCGGAAATCTGTGAATCTATAAAATTAATTGTGCTTAACGCGATTTTGTTCTTCTTTGCCAGATTATCTTGAAGAAAAGCACTGACATAATTGTTCAGAAAACTTATTGATTTCCTCAGGTTGGCGCCTCTGAATTGCACTTTGATTATTACTGCATAATATGATAAAGGCCGGATTGATCAATGCTTTCATATAAGATTTTGTGAGCTCCTCGGGATTGTAAAGCTCAAAACAATAAAGCTTCTTTTTGGATGAAGCTTTATGCGAAAATACTTCACTGGGATAAATTGTGAACTTAAATTTCGCATTACTTATTGTATTATTGAATTTGAAAACAGAATCTATTTCTACAACCTGTTCAGCGGCTAGTATTTCATTATTAAAATAATGGAACAGTATGCTTTTGTCTTCTGATGCTTTCAGCCTGAAAGTTGAGTCACTCAAAATAGTGACATAAAATTTGGTATTAATGGCCTGTATATGTGATTTATCAACGTTAACAATGAAAGGGGACTGGAGGATAAATTTCAGTAAATCGTTTGATAATATGACTCGAATCGACAAAATAGCTAATATCCAGGTTCAGGTCTTCAATAGTTTTTGTAGATCAAATCAAATGAATTAAGGCTATTGATGGCTTCCTCCAAAACTCTTCCCGTACTACCCCTGGCTGCCACATATCATTGGATACAACTGTTGCGGAACGGGCGTCCTTTACGGGTCCGATTGTAGTAGATAACTCATACACTTTGATGGAATACTTATTATATAAGTAAGCAGTAGCACCAAATAAGACAAAGGATGCAAGATAAATATACTTGAATGCAAATACCTTATCAAATATGACCTTTAATAAGAGCTTTAACCTGATCAGTTTCGTTTTTTATTTTCATAGGTAATCAAAAAGGTAATAATATCTTAGTATCTTAAAGAAAACATGGTATAAAGTGCCAGAAAGGATGATAGAATTGAGAAGAGGCTCATAAAAGCACCCTGGTTTTTGAACCAGGAAGCTGATCTTAATGGTTCCACTATTATTAAATCGTTAGACTCTATATAGTATACATCTTTTTCGGCGATTCTGGAATCTGAAAGGTCCAGTTTATACCGCATAATGTCGTTCCCATTCTGCCGGATCAGAACTACAGTTTTTCGGTTGCCGGTTTGGGTGATTCCTCCACCAAGAGCCAGTGCTTCATAAATATTTAATTTGTCCTGGTTAAATGTGAAGCTTCCCTGGCTATTCACCTCGCCCAATAGGGTAACCTTATTTTCAGCGATCTTGATCGTTACGGTGGGATCAGAAACATATGAGCTCAAAACTTCTTCCAGTTTTATGCCTGCTTGTTCAGGTGTAAGATCTCTGACATTAACTTTTCCGGCCAGGGGAAAAGTCAATGTCACCATTTTTATCAACAATATACGAATTGTCGGTCTGCGTATTAATATCTGAAAATAACTCTTTTGTCTTTTCATCGATACTGAATACCTGGATATTTATTCTGTCAAACGGCATAATCAGTTTATGTTCCCTTGGATTAACTATATGTGCCTGCATCGTATCGATATCGTTAAAATACCTGAGCTTCTTGCCTGGACACATGAACTGGTAATTATAATAATATAAATCAGACCTCCCGCAAGGACAATTTTTGTAATGACTTATATATTTTCATATTAAATCTCTTTAACCCAATTTAATATACTGATTATTTAAATACTGTCTAAACTTAACGGACAAAAATATAAATTATTGCCGAGAGTACAAGTTCTGACCATATAACAGAATTCCGAAATCCCTATCCGGATTCCCTTTTTTCCCATCCTGTTATTACAAAATCTCATTAATGAGAAATGTTTTGGTAATCCATTATAATCCAAAGAGTTATTCATTTATTTTGTTGGTTTATGTTCTTAGTCAATACACTGTTTTTTACTGTATTTAAAGCCAGTGCAACAATTAAGTCTTTTCCAACGTAAAAACGGTAGTTTGGTCAAATTTATTAGTATATTCGTCAATAATTTTGTTAGTCAGTTTAATACATATTTTCGTCCATTAACTTTTAAGCAGATGAGGTTACTATTTATAGCAGTTTTATTAACTCTTAATTCAGTAGTATCAGCCACAGATTATTATGTTAAGAACGGAGGCAATAATAGTGCTGACGGGAGATCTGACGCTACTGCATGGGCTACTGTTTCCAAGGTCAATTCTGCCACATTTAATGCCGGAGATGTTATTCATTTTAAATGTGGTGATACATGGAGAGAGTTATTGAATGTCCCATCTGCAGGATCAGCCGGAGCATATCTTAAATTTACCAACTATGGAACAGGTGAACAATCCCAGGATACTTGGCTCAAACACAACGACCTGGAGTAACGTAAGCGGTAATGTATGGGTATCGGATGGTACTTTTACCAATCCTTACTCGGTAGGACAGTATGGCGCAGAAGTATTTTTTGAAAATATGATGGTTCAGTGTCATGGGGTGTTCTAAAGCCGGGAACAGGCTCCCTTACTGCCGAATATAACTGGACCTATAGTTCCGGTAAAATATATGTTTATTCTGCTTCAGATCCCGATACAAGATATACATCTGTGGAGATTCCTCAAAGAGCCTACATTTTAAATCTGAATTATAAAAGGATTATATCAATATCGATGGTATTGATATATTTTACTGCGGAGAAACCGGTAGTTACGTTCAGTGCGAAGGAGTTGTTCCGATGGCGACCAAAACCGGTCTGATAATTGAGAATTCTGGAAATAGGATATGTTTCAACCAAGAATTCTGAAGCCGGATATGGCACAGAGGTTATTTACAGTGATATGATAGTAAGGCATTGTGACTTACATGATTGCGGCAGAAGAAAGATATCCTTGCACTTTTATGGTATACATAAAGTAACCAATTCATTATTGAAGACAATTATTTTCATGATGGATGGCATACAACGGTCCCGATTTTAGTGTTGGCCTTTATCCGGGGGGAACCATTGATGGCGCAATTGTAAGAAGGAATATGATTTACGATCCTCAGACAAGAGGCACTGGCTATTCTGATCAGATATTTCTGCAAAATTATCTTATATAATCCTCCCTTCAGTCGCAGCTAAAAAATATTTATATATATTCAAATATTTTCATAACTCCTTGCGGTGGAGCTTCAATTAATCTGGAAGGAACACAAAGTGTATTATATTTACAACAATACCTTCTATCAATCATAACATCCATGGATCAGCTGCTCATATATGGGTTGATAATAATAATGCACTTGTAAGAATTAAAGAACAATATCTTTTACTCAACATGAATCTGTTCGATACCCGGGGTCGTGAATTATTTGTAAGGTCCGGAACAGCTGCTGCCAACGTGGATGCAAATTACAATTTATATTATCGTGTAAATAACGACCTGAGGATTATTGAGAAAGAAAACACGGGAATATATTATATGAATACCCCTTTCCCGCTTCCGACAGGCTGGGAGACCAATGGGAAAAAAGCCAATCCGGTGTTTTATTCGTTAAATGACTATCATTTACAGGAAGGTTCTCCTGCTTTAGGTACAGGTGTTTCAATTCCGGAAGTGACAACAGATTACGAAGGCAATGCTTTCACCAGCCCTCCTAATATCGGATGTTACGGATCGGCAGGAGTACCACCCGACCTCGTATATGTCAGCTCTGTAATACAAAATAACACACCCTCAATACTTGAGATGACCTATAATCTGAGTATGGCCAGCATAGTACCCGCTCCTTCAACATTCACCGTAGTAGTTAATTCTATCCCCAGAGCAGTCAGTTCGGTTTCCGTTTCCGGGACAACAGTGCTTTTAACTCTTTCAAGCCCTGTGGGATATGGTAGTGTTGTCACAGTCGCATATACCAGACCCTCCATTAATCCGCTCCAGACAACATCGGGGAATCAGGCTGCAAGCATTACTGCCCAGGCGGTAACCAATAATGTGGTTGCTGCTAATCCGGTCTATGTCAGTTCTGTTATCACAGGTACCGCTCCTTCTGTGCTTGAGATGACCTATGATCTGAACCTTGCTAACATTGTACCTGAAGCATCTGCTTTCACAGTACTTGTCAATTCTGCAGCAAGGACCGTCAGCTCAGTTTCCATCTCAGGAACAAAGGTCCTGTTAACACTTTCAAGTCCTGTAGTGGCAGGTGATGTGATCACTGTAGCGTATACCAAACCGTCCAGTAATCCTCTCCAGACAACTTTTGGGGGACAGGCTGCAAGTATGAGTGCCCAGCCGGTAACAAACAATGTGGCCGGAGTTATTCCCGTTTATGTCAGTTCTGCTGTAACAAATCCTGCTCCTTATGTGATCGGGATTACCTATAGTCAGAATCTGGCCAATATCATACCCCCTGCTTCTGCATTCACGGTTATGGTCAATTCTTCGGCCAGAGCTGTTAGCTCTGTCAGCATCTCCGGAACGATGGTCTTTTTAACACTGGTAAGCCCGGTAGTGTACGGCGATGTAGTCACAGTAGCTTATACCAAACCGTCTGTAAATCCCCTCCAGACACCATCAGGGGGACAGGCTGCGAGCATAGCTGCCCAGCCCGTGACGAATAATGTGGCTGCAGTTGTAATTCCGGATTATGTCAGCTCGGTTGTTGAGAATGTTGCTCCCACCATCCTTGAAATAACATACAATCTTGCCCTGGCCAATATTATACCTTCTCCTTCCGCATTTACTGTTATGGTTAATTCTGCAGCCCGTGCCGTTAACTCGGTTTCAATATCAGGAACAAAGGTCCTGTTGACCCTGGCCTCTCCGGTAGCTTATGGTGATGTTATAACAGTGGCTTACACAAAGCCTTCAGCAAATCCGTTGCAGACAACCTCAGGCGGGCAGGCTGCCACAATAAGCGCTCAAACAGTAATCAATAATATTGCAGATCCTGATGCACCTGCAATAAAAATATTTCCTAATCCTGCCAATGAATTTATTAACATCAGAATAATTGACCCTGCCCTGGTACCCGATTTTATCCGGATCATTAATCTGTTAGGAGTTGAAGTTTTACATGATATTGTGAATCCGGATGTAAGGGAGTTTCAGATTCCGGTAAATCTTTTGCATGTTGGCATTTATGTTGTTCAAATTGGATCAGACAATAAAACTCAGTTCTCTCAAAAATTAGCTGTTTTCCGTTAAAAAGTCCTGATAAAAGCATTAGATTAGTGCACTGGCACAGCTATTTCTAAAAAAATCGTGATAATTTTGCTGCCAAAAGCGAAAATGCAATATATCGGTATCACAGGTCAGGCAGGTTTCATAGGAACACATCTTTATAATTTCTTCGGATTAAAAAAAGATGAGGTTGTGAGGATCCCGTTTGAGGATACCTTCTTCAGCGACAATACAAAGCTTGAGGAATTTGTAAGGCAGTGCGATGTCATTATTCATCTTGCTGCACTGAACCGCCATAATGATCCGCAGACTATTTACGATACGAATATTCAGCTGGTTAAAAAGCTCTTAAAAGCACTTGATTCAACCGGATCAAGACCACACATCCTGTTTTCTTCATCAACCCAGGAAGAGAGAGACAATATGTTTGGCAGATCCAAACGTGAAGGCAGAGAACTCCTGTCCGGCTGGTCAAAAGATAATAACTCTACATTTACAGGGCTGGTTATCCCAAATGTATTCGGACCCTTTGGGGCTCCATATTATAATTCAGTTATAGCTACCTTTTCACATCAACTGACACATAACGAAGAACCAGAAATAGAGATTGATGCACAATTGAAGCTGATCTACGTCGGAGAGCTGGTAAAAATAATCTATGACCTGATAAAAAATAAAACGGCCAGCTCCGAATTCAGGGTGCCTCATACAAGGGAAATAAAAGTAACGGAGATACTTGAATTACTAAAGGGCTTTAAATCAAATTATTATGAGAAGGGTTTCCTCCCTGACCTGGATGATCCGTTTGTACGGAACCTTTTCAATACATTTCTTTGCTATACAAATATTGAAAGTCACTTTCCTGTGAAGCTGAAGCAAAGCGCTGATGAAAGAGGTTCTTTTGTCGAAACAATGAAGCTTAAAAGCGGTGGACAGGTGTCATTCTCAACTACAAAACCGGGAATAACCAGGGGCAACCATTTCCATACAAGAAAGGCAGAAAGATTTGCTGTTATCAGAGGTAATGCCTTAATTCAGTTACGACGCATCGGAACAGATAAGGTTCTGAATTTTGAGCTTGATGGCAGTGAACCTTCATACGTCGACATGCCGGTATGGCATACGCATAATATCACCAATACAGGTAATGAAGACCTGTATACTATTTTCTGGATTAATGAGTTTTTCGATGCAAACGATCCTGATACATTTTTAGAATCAGTGTAGCTAATCCCCACCTTTATGCAAAAATCATCTCTCAAAGTACTTACAGTAGTCGGAACAAGACCGGAAATAATAAGGCTCTCAAGAGTCATGTCCCTTCTGGATGAACAGGTAAACCATGTTATCGCTCATACCGGACAGAATTACGATTATGAACTGAATGAAATATTCTTTAAAGATCTTGAGCTGCGGAAACCCGATCATTTTCTGAATGTCGATGTCTCATCACTTGAAGCATCAGTAGGAGATATAATCCATAAGTCAGGTGAATTATTAAGGAAAGAAAAGCCTGACGCATTGCTCGTCCTGGGCGATACAAATTCATGTCTCTCGGCATATATGGCCAAAGCGCCTTCATATTCCGATATTCCATATGGAAGCCGGGAACAGATGCTTTGATTTTAACGTCCCTGAAGAAATAAACAGAAGGATCATCGACCATATAGCCGATTTTAACCTTGTATATACCGAAAATGCACGCCGGCATTTAATAAGCGAAGGTCTGCCCCATCGCCGCGTTTACCTTACAGGCTCACCGATGTTTGAGGTATTAAATTATTACAGGCAAAACATTGAAGCCTCAAAAATAACTGACAGCTTAAACCTGAAAGCTGACAGCTATTTTCTCGTCTCTACCCACCGCGAGGAGAACGTCGACAACCCGGGCAATCTTATTAAAATACTGGCAGTTTTAAATAAACTGGCTGAAAAATATGGGATCCCCGTTATTGTTTCAACCCATCCCCGGACACATAAGCGGCTTGAGAATATAAAGGACATTAAAATGGATCCGTTGATCCGGTTTCATAAACCATTTGGATTCCTCGATTATATAAAACTTCAGATGAATGCCAGATGCACTCTGTCCGACTCTGGTACAATAAGTGAAGAATCTGCTATTTTGCGTTTCCCGGCTATTTCATTCCGGCAATCTATGGAACGACCTGAATCGCAGGATGCAGGAACAATTATACTTACAGGCTTTGATCCGGAAATCGTTTTGAATTCTATAGAAATTGCGATAAGGGAACACATCCGGAATATTCCGAAATTGCCTTCTCCCGATTACCTTATTCCTGATACATCCTGGCGTGTACTGAAGCTTATCCAGGGTCTGGCATCCCTGTCAAATAAATGGCATGGAATACAATAAGACTTTTAACATTGAATAAAAAAACCTGATGATCCCACACATCAGGTTTTTTTCCGGTTTCCTGTATGCAATGATCCAGGAAACACTCCCACCTTGTATTTTTATTAATCTATGTCGTAAAAACTGAATCTTTTCATGTAATTGCTGACTGCAGTACCCAGAACATCCTCCTTGTCCAACCTGCCATCTGAAGTCAGGAACAGCTTCACTGACCTCGCCCCGCCCAGATGTGCCGCGGCAATCATACCTGATTTTGTAATTGGCACACCTTTTATTGTGTCACCAATGAAATGCTCGTAATCCTTCATCAAAACCAGATTGACCTTTATCAGCGATTCCAGCACTTTCCACTGGAGTTCTCTGGGGAAAATGTACGGATTTGCCCTGAATTTCTTAAGGGTTACATTCTTAAATCCGAGGAATTGAACTGTTGATTCAGCAAACTGCCACTCCCCGAAACAACCTATGATGTTAACACATTGCCAGTTATTTCCTGATTCCCTGCGACCCAGATCATTAATAAACCTTAAGAATTCCAGTTCATGGTGTCTGTTCTCGAGATATTTCATTGCATTTCTTATCATCAATGTCCTCAAAGTAAAATCTTTTGTGGGTGCAGAAACAAGTTGAACAAGGCACATGAAAAATAATGTCAGAAATAGAATTTTCATGTATGCCGAAAATCTCTTTTTTCTCATAATTTCAAGTGTCAGATTATGAGATAAAGATATCACACACACATATATATAACAAGCGTCAGGAGCCCATCTAATGGGGAAATGACGCATGTTTTTAAATTGTTTGTCAATGATTTCAGAACCTCTGCATTCGACTTTCGTCTGTTGATAACAAAACAGGGACAGTTGGTCAAAAAGACAATAAAATTTACAGAAAAATCAACTGTTTTTTATAACTCATCTGCTTGTTTTCAATGAAACTCTTAATATTCAGACAATTAGATATTTAAAATCACTTCTTTTTATAGAAAAACCAAAAATCCTGATTTTGACTAACTGGCTGATATTTCGGATAGAAATCATTCGGAAAATGCGAAATTCAGTCTTCAGGTCTTCAGTCTTCGGTCGTCAGGTCTTCAGTCTTCAGTCTCGTCACGGTCTTCGGTCTTTGGTCTACTCAGGCTTAATAACCGCAACAAATCCTCCGTTTCCGGCCACTGTTATTTTAATCTTATCTCCCGGCTTAACTGATTTCTCCGATTTCTTAAGATCCATCGGTTCCTGGTCCGATTTTTTTGAATCTGCCCACATTTCTGCCTTATAATTACCTGCAGGTAAAAAATCAAGACTTATCTCAATACTTTTGCCAACACTGTTATTCATCACTCCAAGGAACCATCTGTCGTTACTTTTCTTTGCAATTGCCACATAATCTGCGGGATAACCTCCTATAAACTTTATGTCATCCCATACTGTCGGAACTATCTTAAGAAAATCAGAACCCGCTTTATTCAGTATATTATCCGGATGATCGCATACTACTGTGAGCGGACTTTCATAAATCACAAATTTTGATAGCTCTGCAGCCCTGGTATTCCACACAAGTGCCGGAGTTTGCTGTCTGAATTCTTCTTTTGTCACATTGAGGAATCCTCCCGGAGTATAATCCATCTGTCCTGCAAGCATCCTGGTAAATGCAAGTTTTACATTATGTTCCGGGCTCATTTTGTCTGAAAACTTATAATATTCATTGCCCATTACTCCTTCCCTGGTTATCATATTAGGGTATGTCCGGATAATTCCGTCAGGTTTATAAGCTCCGTGAAAATCAACAAGGAGATGATTCTCGGCGGCAGATTTAATTATGTCATGGTACCAGTTTACCATTTGCTGGTCATCACGGTCCATAAAATCAATCTTAATCCCTGCAACTCCCCATTTCCGGTAAACCGGGAAAGCTTGCTTAAATGCACCATTCCTGTTCACGTCGCTGGAATAAAGCCATAGCAGGATCTTTACATTTTTTGATCGGGCATAATCAATAATATCAGGGATATTTATCTGCGGCGCCCATTTTGTTATGTCTGCTTCGGGGGAATTGAACTTTCCATACCATTGCCAGTCGACGAGCATATAGGGCCATCCCATTTCGGAGGCCAGGTCAATATACTGTTTTATAACCGGTATCTCCATTTTCACCTCCCCGCTCCACCAGTGGTCCCAGGCACTTATTCCCGGTTCAATCCATGAGGGATCTTCAATTGCGCACGGATCGTTCAGATTCTGGACGATCTCTGATTCAATAAGTACCCCGGGATTATCTCCTATCATCAGCACACGCCATGGAGTATAAATCTCATCACTAAACCGGACCTTAACGCCCTGCTCAGGCTCACCTGGCAAAGGTACCAGCTTTGTAGCAAGCTGATTGGTAACCCCATTGGTACCGATATAGAATGCTGCATAGTTATCAATCCTGGCTTCAGTAATCGCAACCCAGCACTTGCTATTAAATTCCATCAAAAGCGGCATTCCGGCTATTGACTTTTCATTCAGGTAACTTAAAGGATGTTCAAAAAACTCAGCCTCATTCGACGTGGAATAACGTCCGTATTCTACGATCCAGGCTTTGGGATCACCGGGAATATTGAAGGATGTCAGCTCCCTGATGATCTGCCTCTCTCCTATCCTGGCAGCCCGCAACAACTTGTATTGAAATGCCGCTCCATCATTAAAGGTTCTGACAATCAATTCCATCTGCCGCATGGGAGCCAGTTTTTCCCTAAGAAATAAATGCAGCTCATTGTGACTATCAATGACCGTTGCATGTTTCGATTTCACAACCGGTGACCATGTTTCGTTGAGGCTGGTCCTCTTCTGATCAATTACGGTAAAATTCCCGGTCATGGGTTCTTCATCCTTGAACTCAAAACCCAATGAAGACCGGTCCACAATGGTCTGCCCGTTAAATATTACGGAATAGGTCAGCTTCTCGCTGTTACCGATATTTACAACAATCTTATCATCAGGCGATTTAACAGAAAAATCCTGGGCCTGTGTAAAAACTCCCGTGATAGTTGAAACAAATAACAAAAAAGTCTTTATTGCTTTCATGGTGTTAAAAGGATAAAAGAAAGAGTCTTAAACAGTCATTTTGCATTAATAAACTCCATAACTATCGTTTTAAGAATATTGGCAAATTTAACATCTGGTATTTCTTCTTTCGAAAAATATTGCAGGTATTCACCTTCCAGAAGAGTCATTTCTTCGATTGGCAGGTTTATCTTTCCCGAATAGATGTATTTTATATTCGGATATGCATCTCCTTCAAGGCACAGATATTCCTTAAAGAACTTAAATTCCTTCAGATCATAGTCCAGCTCTTCTTTTACTTCCCTTACAAGCGCTTGTTCGGGAGTCTCTCCCTCCTCAATATGACCTCCGAACAGATCCCAATGATATGGAAACGGAATTCCGGGTTTTCCATCTCTCAGGTAGAGCAGGAATTCTCCCTTGTCGTTTTCAAGAATTACAGCTGCAATCTTTTCCATGGCAAATCATAATATCCTCGAAAACCAATGGTCAATTTTCAGCTGTCTGACATCATTTGCAAAATCAATGTACATTTCATCCGTCATATTTTTCACCGGGGATCTGAATTTTCCGCAATCCAGACCGACATATTTCATGAAAGCCTTACCTGTGGCGATGCCGCCGTATTTGCCAAGCAATGATACTATATCGATCGACAACAACTGTAATTTTCTGGCTTTATCATGATCTCCCCTGCTGAATGCTTCCATCATGGCAAGATAGAGGGGTGCAGCATAATTGTAGGTACTGCCCACTGCTCCTTTGCATCCCAGAACAATTGCTGACAGGAGGCACTCATCTCTTCCCCAGAGAAGATCATATTTGCCGTTTTCAAAATTCAGACAGGAAAAGAAATCCATAAAATCTTCCTGGGTATATTTGATGCCTGCAAAGTTTGAAAGCATTCCTGTGATCTTCTTCAGGAATCCGATCATCGGCATATTCACACCGGTCAGCGCAGGCATATGATAAAAGTATACGGGCATGTCAGGCACTGACTCACCTACTCTTGCTATAAACTCAGCCAGTCTGGTCTCATCAGCCGGCTTGAAATAGTATGGAGCCAGTATCGCTATCGCCGATAAACCTGTTTCCTGAGAGAAGATTGCATTTTCAATACATTCCTGGTATGAGGTCCCGCCAACCAGATTTATTATATTCACTTTCCCCCCGGCTTTCAGACAATCTGCCCATTTTGCTGCCTGAAGCTGTTTTTCTCTCATTGTCAGAGAGGGACCTTCACCGGTTGATCCGTTAATAAATGCCCCGATAACTCCGTTCTTCTGAAGGAAATCATAGTACTCAGGTATCATTCCGGTATTGAGATTGCCATTCTTATCCATTGGGGTGAAGGGCGCTGCTACAAGTCCCTCGTATTTTCTGATTTTCATGACAGGCCTATTTTTAGATTGTGTAAATTAGTGATAATCCAGGCTGGAATAATGACCCGGAACAGGAAATTATTTATCAGCCCTTTGCTCCTTGCCCCCTGCATTACTTTACTACCATATCATTATCAATCAGCCGGCTGTTATAGGCCTGAATGATGGCTTTCAGCTTCTCCTCCATGGCTTTCTGGATGCCTGTATCTTTACCAACAATATTCTTCCCGAGCAATCTGTCAGTTTTAAAATTATAGAAGCCCACAGGTTCATTTTCGACCATTTCGAGCATGTGATCCTTCATAAAAAGCTGGTAAGTGCTCCCGGAAGTGTTAAACGCAAATGACTCCTCCGATTCGTCAAAAAGGTTGTTTCCAAAAGCAACGTATTCACCTTCAAAATTCAGGTAGCTCAACACCGATGGCATAATATCTATCTGCTGGGCAATTCTGTTCCTGATTCCCTGCATATCACTGTCGGGTTTAAAGAATATTATCGGAACGCAGTAGGAGCCGAAATTGTTCTGGAACTCCTTATGGATCGACTCATTTGTATGATCAGCAGTAATGATGAATATGGTATTCTTAAACCAGGATTGCATGGCAGCCTGCCTGAAAAAGTTCCTCAGTGCATAGTCAGTATAACCAACCACCTCGAGGATCGGAGCAGGACCTTTAGGAAATTTATTCTTGTAATCTTCAGGCACTTTGAAAGGATGATGTGACGAAACGGTGAATACCGAAGCAATAAAAGGCTGCCTGAAAGTATTAAGCTTCCTGGCGAAAAAATTCAGGAACGGCTCATCCCATACGCCCCAGATACCGTCAAAATCTTTTGTATCAGCATATTCATCAAGGCCAAAATAATCGTCAAATCCAACCATCCTGGTAAAAGAATCAAAACCCATGGAGCCGTTAGGTGCACCATGAAAGAAAGCAGAATAATATCCTTTGTCCTTTAGCAAAGCCGGAAGTCCTTTTATTGCATTATTGGCATAATGAGAAATTGTATATGGGGTCTCGAGTGATGGAATGGATGCAAATATTGAAGGCAATGCATCTATTGATTTCTTTCCGTTGGCTATGGTGACATCGAATGTTAGACTTTTACTGATAAGCGAATCCAGAAAGGGAGAATATCCCCTGTAGGTCCCGTTATCAAGATCTTTATTCAGTGATCCGACATATTCTCTGGCAAAACTTTCCAGGATTATTATTACAATATTGTCATTCATGAATGGTACTCCTGGTACCGGTTTATAATGAGGATCATAGATCTCAGCAAGCTTTTCATCATCAAAGAATTCATACCTGACAAGGGTTTTTTTATCAATGGTCCTTATCAGGCTGAAAGGAGTATTAAGGACAATTGCGACATCGCGGGGATTCTCTACATACCTGGTGGCATTACTTATGCTGATAGGTCTGGTTGAATGTTTGTAGCCACCCCTGGCTCCGATAACGACCAGTCCTAGAATCAGTGGAACCAGGAGCACATTAAGCGCATGATAAAGGATCCTGTTTTTTACCTCTGGTTTTGCCACCTTTACCTGGTTGTAGAGCAGAACCAGAAGGAAGATCAGTAATAATGTGAAAAGAACAACCTGCCAGTAATCTATCTGGAACTTAAAAAACAGTTTCACCAGGTTATCCTCATTTTCGAAAGTCTGAAAAATATCGGTTGTAGCTCTTTTAAGTACAAACCGGTAATAAATAAAATCGGCGCTGTTAACGGCAATGGCGATCCCGTTTGTAATAAGGAACAGGTATTTCAGGATTTCCTGGTATATCTTATTATATCTTATTTCAAAAGGTATAATATGAAAGAAAATAAAAATAAGATTGATATAAACAGTTGCTGAAATGTCGAATAAAAGTCCTCCTCTCAGGATTGTCAGAAGCTGTGGAAATGGTATATCCGGGAACATTCTGAAATTAAAGACATAGAATCCTACCCTGGAAATGGAGAACAGGAGCATGACCAGGAAGATCCTGTAAAGCAGAACTATATAGATATTTCCTGATCCTGGAAGTCGTTTCATACAGCTCTGGCAAACTAGAAAGTTTCAAAGTATGCCAAATATAAGAATAGATTGACTAGTATTGACCAGCTAAGATGACATTTCCCGGGGTTCTGCCCGGCTTAAATCATCCATGTAATTATTCAATTTCTTCTGTGTCCTGAAACCGAAAAGCATAAGAATCACCAAAAGAGCAGCCAGCACATACATAACAATTTTAGTCGTTGCAGGATTTGCTTTCAGAGCTTCTGTAAGTCCGTAATATAAAAGGTAGAGAGCATACAGATTGACGCAGAGTGCAATAATTGCTCCAAAGACTGAGCTTATTCCCATTGTAAATCCCAGCAAGGCGCTGACAGGCATCACTACCAGGCTGGCAGCAACCACCCTCAGGTTAGCTTCGAAATCAGTACTCCCCTTGCATATTGAGGAGATGATCAGAAGTATTACAGCACCAATAAATAAAATGATCAGGGCTCCGGCAACAGTATAGAAGAGCGCCATTGCGCCTATCCCTGCACCGAATACTCCAAGCCTGCCACCCAGGCCAAGAACACCCCAGAGAAAAGCAATTACTCCGGCAAGGATACCATAGATCAATGCTTTTATAACGGGTTCAGCTATCCCTCCTGAGGTCTTCATCGTTGAGAAATAAGCCTTTGGATTTAACAGGGTCTCTTTAGATTCCTTGAAAAATACATTAAAATCAAAAGAAGTTGATTCGCTCATAATGTTGAAAGTTTTAGGTTAAAATTACTATGATCAGAATTTTAGAATACAATAGTGTAAGTTAGAAATAAATTTTAACCGGAATTATAAATTCTGAAAGTATTTTACCCGGAATTTATTCGAGATATGTGTATCCGTACAGTCCTGACCTGTAATTTGAAAGAAATTCCTTTCCCTCCTCCAGTGTTATGATACCGGCTTTAACTGACGAAGTGACCCAGGTTTCAACGGTCCTGACCATTTTCTTTGAGTTATACTGCACATACTCAAGCACCTCTGCCACTGTTTCGCCGTCAATTACCTGGTCAATTTTATATCCTTCCTCATCCACTGATACATGGACGGCATTTGTATCGCCAAACAGATTATGAAGGTCCCCGAGTATCTCCTGGTAAGCACCAACAAGAAAGACTCCCAGGTAATAGGGCTCCTTTCCCCTCAAAGGATGTATCGGCAGGTGGTATGGAGAATTCCGCGTCGAAATGAAATTATCGATTTTACCATCCGAATCGCATGTCATGTCCTGGATGGTTGCCGTCCTTGAAGGTTCTTCATTAAGCCTGTGAATCGGCATTATCGGGAATATCTGGTCAATAGCCCATGCATCGGGAAGCGACTGGAAAAGAGAAAAATTACAGAAATATTTATCCGACAGGATCCTTGATATCTGCCTTAGCTCCTCAGGTACATGTTTTGTAATGTTGGCAAGCTGATAAACATGCCGTGCGATTGACCAGAAAAGCCTCTCAATCTGTGCCCTGGTCTTAAGGTCAATCAGGCCCAGGCTGAACCTGTCGAGGGCTTCTTCCCTTATCTGCTGGGCATCATGCCAGGTTTCGAGCATCCTGGGCTGATTTACATTATCCCAGAGCAGGAACAATTCCCTTACAAGCTCATGGTCATTTTCGCTGACTGTTTCTTCATCATCCCACGATGGCACAGTCGTGGCTTCCAAAACCTCGAAGATCAGCAACGAATGATGAGCTGTCAGAGACCTTCCAGATTCGGTGATTACATTCGGGTGCGGGATGTTATTTTTGTTGGAGGCATCGACAAATGTGCTTACAGAGTCATTCACATACTCCTGGATAGTGTAATTCATACTGCTTTCGCTGTTTGATGAACCGGTCCCATCATAATCAACGCCAAGACCTCCCCCTATATCCACGAATTCAACATTGAATCCCATCTTGCGCAGCTGGACATAAAACTGCGAAGCCTCCCTCAGAGCCACTTTTATCCGGCGGATCTTGGTGACCTGGCTCCCTATATGAAAATGAATAAGTCTGATGCAATCTCTCATCTTGTTCTTTTCGATGAAATCGATTGCCTCGAGCAGTTCACTTGAAGTAAGCCCGAATTTGCTTATATCACCGCCTGAATCTTCCCATTTTCCGCTTCCAACACTTGCCAGCTTAATACGGATTCCAAGGTTAGGCTTTATTTTAAGCCTTTTGGCAATATTGGTTATGAGCTTAAGTTCGTTAAGCTTCTCCACAACAAGGAATATGCGTTTGCCCATTTTCTGTGCAAGCAGTGCAAGCTCAATATAATCCTCATCTTTATAGCCATTGCAAATTATAAGCGACTCAGGATCAGTGTTTATGGCAATCACAGCATGAAGCTCAGGCTTTGATCCGGCTTCCAGACCAATGTTGAATTTCTTTCCATGGCTCACTATCTCTTCCACAACAGGACGCATCTGGTTGACTTTTATGGGATAGATAATGAAATTCTGAGCCTGATACCCATACTCTTCAGAAGCTGATTTAAAACATTTCGAGATACTTATGATCCGGTCATCAAGAATATCCGGAAACCTCACCAGAACCGGGGTTGATACATCTGAAAGGATCAGCTCGTCAAGAAGCTCCTTCAGATCAACGGCGACACCATTTTTGGTCGGCCTGACTTCCACATTTCCCTTCTGGTTAATTGAAAAATAATCAACACCCCAGCCATTGATATTATAAAGCTCAGCAGAGTCTTCTATTCTCCATTTTCTCATTTCTGACAGTTTATCCGGGTCCGCAATTAATTAAAGAATAAAATTTTTTGCAATGTTATTAAAATAACAGCAAATACATAGATTTGTGAATGATTAATTCATAAAAAATGAGAACACTAAGAAAGTCTGTCAGTAGAATTATCAGTCTCTCAGGAATTATTTTCATAATAGTATTATTAACTTCAGAATTATCCGCCCAGGAATATGCGATCGGGGCCGACCTTTCATTTTTGAAGAGTGCCGAAGATCGAGGCTTTCAATTCAAAGAGAATAATGAAGCGAAGCCTGGTTTGAAGATATTCAGGGACCACGGATATAACTGGATAAGGCTCAGGCTGTTCCATTCACCAACTGAGCTTCCCAATAATCTTGAGTATACGATTGCCCTGGCTAAGAGCGCAAAGCTGGAGGGATATAAATTTCTACTCGATTTTCATTATTCAGATACCTGGGCCGATCCGGGGAAACAGTATACCCCAAAGGCATGGAACGGGATGCCGCATAAACAACTGGTTAAAGCAGTATTCGATTATTCAAGGGAGACTATTAAAGCTTTCCGGGAAGCAGGTGTAATGCCCGATATGGTCCAGCCAGGGAATGAAATTATCAATGGCATGCTCTGGCCCGACGGCAGGATCCCGGAGAACTGGGATAATTTTGCGGAACTGGTACAGGCCGGGATCAACGGAGTGAATGCAGGGTGCGATACGCTTAACAGGCCTGAGATAATGATACAGATCGATCAGGGAGGGAACAGGGAACGAACCAAATATTTCTTCGACAAGTTCTTATCATATGGAATTGATTTTGAATATATCGGCCAGTCCTATTATCCATGGTGGCATGGCACTCTTCTGGATCTGCGTGAGAATATGATCTTTATGGCAGAGACTTATAAAAAGCCAATAATCCTGGTTGAAGTGGCTTATTGCTCCTCCCCGACCGAATACAGGAAAAAACCTGCTCCCTTCCCTGAAACTCCCGAGGGGCAGAAAGAGTTTCTTGATGAGGTTAACAGGATTGTGCTTGAAACGCCGGGCAATCTTGGCAGAGGTGTATTCTGGTGGGAACCGGCAACTTACGGGGGAAGGTCCACCCGCGACATTTTCGATGAAAACGGTAATGTATTGCCGGTAATAACGGTGTTTGATAAATACACACGGCATTAATAAAGCCAGGCTAACCCACCCCTAACCCCTCCAAAGGAGGGGATCCTAAAAATAACATCAACGTATTAAAAAACGTTTCTTAATACGTTGATCCTAATTACAAATCATTACTGTCTTTCCTCCCTTTCATAAAAGCAATCCTTTGAAATCATCTTTCCCAAGGACAATTTCGCATATCAGATGGAGATTCCTCATACCATCTTTTTCCATCACTTCAGCCCTGGCAAGGCACACCTTAATGACCATATTTCTTAACCAATTGGTTTATATAACGAAGAGATCCCTCATCCCGGTTTCCGGGATTCGGGATGACAAGGTTGCTTTTTATGGATTTGGGAGGGAAGCAGGGGCGTTTCGTAGAAGTTTTTTTTCTAGCTCCTTCAAATCTTGTCCGAAACGCCCCTGCTTCCCTCCCTCCTGCAACCTAAAATGCGTTGTCATTCCGAACGAAGTGAGGAATCTCATTAATTATTTGATAATCATGGAATTAATGAAATTCTGATAACTTCTTTACCAATTAGATCAGCGCATTCTTAATACGTTGATCTTAATTATAGGCCTGATTATCAAATACTTTATATTTACCACTGGATTATACTTAGTGATCAAGGAACCAGAACAGTGTTACACCTTGTAACTCCGTATGGCTCATTGGTTAAAAGGATTGAAGTTCCGCTATAATATTTTTTGTGTTTTTATATCAGCCTTTTCAATGACCTTATAAACCGGATATGGATTAAATCCCATACCCCACTGAGGTACAAGATAGCGGTCGAAATAATTCCAGGTCAGCAGGCCGTCATTCGACTGGGGTTCAAGCAGGTATGCTGCAAGATTTGCCAGAGGCTGGGCAGTCCTGACAACAATCGTGCCTGCCGGAAATTCAACGGGATTCCTTTAACAAACCTGCCTTTTACACTATTTGTATAATGTCCCTGGTTCAACCGGGCAGATCCCTTCAGCTCGGTGATCTCAAACCGTTCAACATCAATTTTTGAAGCCTCGCTCAGCTCTTCAATCACTATACCATGTGTTTTAAGCAGACTTATTATCTCCGGGTCGTGCGTTGAAACCAGGTAGGCAAACGGGAATCTGACATTCTTTGAACCATAATAATCGATGAAATACGGAACAGTTACTGTTTTCTGCCTGTCGCTCTTCTGCAGCCTCCTTCTTCCGTTCGCGTCAGTGACAAGTTCCGCTTCATAAGTCTGGATAGTAACTTTTTCGGGTGCAGGCCTGACCTTATATTCAATTGCAAATGAATCTGTTACTGCAGGATCTTGTCCGCGACGAACTGTTTCATCATCAACTTCACCAAGCATATTCTTAATTTCAGATCTATGAACCGATACATAATCAGCCAGTGATCTGATGAGCCAGTAACAACCTTTTACCCGTGATTCATAATCAGCATAGACGTAATTCTCGTTCAGGATCCCCAGCCGGTTCCTCAGACCATAATAGTTGCTCATGTACCGCGGATCAGATGCATCATAAAACCAACCGTTCTCAGGTTTCATCATATCGTTGAATTCCCCGTAATAGCAATTCTCAACCTTGTATTTTTTAAGCAGTGTCCCTGACATTTCGGGGATCATCTTATCGCGCATATACCTGATAAGCGAATTATTGCCGTTTGGATTGACCATCCAGGTAAATGTGACCGGTTCAACATGATATGATCCGTTTGTAGTATGACAATCCATAAATACAGCAGGATCCCATTCATTGAACACGCTGGAGATCACTCCCCTTACCTCGGGAGATTCTGCTTTCATTGCATCCCTGTTCAGGTCGAGGAGCTGGCCGTTATGCCTTACCCCCACACCATTTACCGGCCCGTTCTGATAGGTCCTGTTCGAGGGTGATATCTGCTCATTCCCGTCAGGATTAAAGTTCGGACACAGGAGAAATACAATGTTCTTCAGAAGTTCCGGATCCTTTGAGGCCAGAAGATCCCTTGCAAACATCAGGACAGCTTCTTTCCCTTCTACTTCGCCGGCATGGATGTTAGCCTGCACATAAATGACTATGCGGCTGTCGCCTGCTAATTGGGCAGGCGATTTCGGAAGAGGATTACCAATGATAAGAAGGGGCACATCCCTTCCCTCAACCGATCTGGCAATTGTCTCAACCCTTATAAGTTTTGAGGATTTTTTGAGCTGATCTATAAATATCATTACATCATTATAATTTGATGTGGACTTAAAATCAGATCTTTCAGCTGCAGTTAATGGCTTAACCTGACCATTGGCCTGACAGACTGAAGAAATCAAAATCATAGTGACGGCTAATATCTTTTTCATCTCTTAACTTATGATTAAAGCACAGCAATAATAGCTTATTTTCTTATGTGAGATACAAAATATTGAAAATTAAATCTGAATTGCAATATTGGTTAATAAATAGCCATGTTATTATTAACCATGTGTTACACTGAGTTACACGGAGTAGATCACGGAGCATAATAACAGTCCAACTCCCTGATCCCGGGTACCCGGGACCATGAAACTCCGTGGTTTATAACTTACTTTTAACAGGTAAATAATGCTGGATCATGACGGTTATTGTCGAGATTAATAATAAATTATCTTTGGGTAATTTGAATTAATTATTTAACTTTGCCAACTTAAATTTTAAAATCATATTACAATGAACAAAGGAACAGTTAAATTTTTTAATGTATCAAAAGGATTCGGATTCATTAAAGATGCAGATTCAGACAATGAGTATTTCGTACATGCCACAGGTTTGATTGACAAGATTAAAGAGAATGACGAAGTAACATTCGAACTCGCTGAAGGTAAAAAGGGTATAAATGCTATTAATGTAAAATTAGCATAGTTTCAGCACACTAAAAACTTATTATGAGGAGGTTGTCTACATGACCTCCTTTTTTTATGCAGTTAGTTGATCTGAGATGTTCCTGGGTGCTAGTTACTGGGTGCTGGGTGCTCGGTGCGGGGTGTTAAGTCTTCCAGTTGGTTTCTACGTACTGGATATAGTTATTGATTTTTCTCCCATATCCCTCTGCTATCTGATCTTTAATACTTTTTGAAGAACGACGAATCTGACTACCCTGCTCATAGAGTTCAAATGGAGGTAATTTTAATGAAGCAGTATGAACTCTTTTGGCTAATGCAAAAGCAATCTGATATATATCCAGGTCTCTATAACTACTCATTTCAGTAAGTTTAGCAATTAAAAAAATTACAGCGAGTAAGAAACTTAAAGATAAGTATTTTAATTCACCCAGCAACCAGTAACCAGCACCCAGCAACAAAAAAGGAGCTGACCTTTCTCAGACAACCCCTGTACCTCCACTATTTACTCTTCTCAGCTTTTTTTGCCTTTTTTGCAGCACGTTTCTCTTTCAGCGATTTTGCTGGCTGCTTTTTAACTTTAGCCTGTTCTTTTGCTTTTTCGTGTGACATGACTTAAAGATTTAAAAATTAAACATGAGATTCAAATATATAAAAAATCATTCAAATCACATTTTCATCACCTCCGGTCCCGGCTTAAGCAGCGAACCTGCCAGTGCATCGAGGTACCAGATTATACTGCCATCAACCGGAATAACGTATGATGCAGGAAAATGTTTTTCAGCATCTTTCCCGTCAATGATTTTCCTTACAATTTCAGTCTTGTTCCTTCCGGTCACAATAAAAATGATCTGCCGTGCATTATTGATCACCTTCCCGGTAATCGTTAAACGCGTGTTTCCTGTTTCCGGATGAAGTGCCGTAGTACAGATGCTTTCTGACTGGAAAAGCTTCTCATTACCCGGAAAAACAGACGCTGTATGCCCATCCTCACCAAGTCCGAGAAGTATTATGTCAAAAAATGGAATCCCATTTCTTTTTGTCGTAAAGTGTTTTATTTCTTCTGAATACCTTTCGGCTTCCTTCTCAGGGTCATCTTCACCTCTGATCCGGTGAATATTATCTTTCAGGGATCTTAATCTTACTCAGGAAAACCTTTTGTGTCATCCCGAAATTGCTTTCTTTATTATCAGGAGGTACGCATCTTTCATCAACCCAGAAAAAATGAATATTACTCCAGTTTACTGAACTTGCATATTGATCACCAAGAACGGAAAAAAGGAGTTTCGGAGTACTACCTCCAGAAAGCGCTATTGTAAAAGGAGATATCCTCTTACCAGTTTCTTCTATTTCTTCTATTTGATTAACCAGTTCATGAGCCAATGATTCAGCCAGCGCCAGCGGTGTCGGAAATATTTTGATTGTATTATCCATATTCTTCTATTTATTTGACCTCATCCCCCTATCCCCCTTCTCCCAGGAGAGAAGGGGGTAATAGTCATAGTATCAGAATTATAGCCCCTCCCTCCTGCCTTGCTCCGCCGAAGCGGCTACGCGAAGGCGAAGGGGGAGGGGTTGGGGAGAGGTAAACATCAGAGCTCGCAGTATAGTTCCTCATCCGCCATGTTCCTGCAGGGGTACCTCCATGTTAATCCCTCTCCTTCAATCAGGCTGTTCGATGGTTCAGGACCCCATGTTCCGGCAGGATATCCATAAACCTTTATTGCAGGATTATTCTTCCAGGCCTTTTGTATCGGTTCAATGAATTTCCATGCGGTTTCCACCTCATCATCACGCGAAAAAAGGGTTGAATCGCCCAGCATGACGTCATAAAGGAGCCGTTCATATGCTGAAGGGACCCTGATATCAGCCAGATCGCGGTAATGAAAATCCATATTTACATTCTTCACTTTGAACCCTGCTCCGGGTTCCTTCATATCGAATTTAAGCAATATTCCCTCATCGGGTTGTATGCGGATAATCAGCTGATTTCCTGAAAGCTTTCCCACCACTCTCTGGAACAAATGATGAGGGGTCTGCTTGAAATGTATTACCACTTCAGTTACCCTGGTTGGCAGTCTTTTTCCGGTACGTATATAAAAAGGCACACCGCCCCATCGCCAGTTATTTATGAAAAACTTCATCGCAACATAGGTTTCGGTACGCGAATGAACGTCAACACCCTTTTCGTATCTGTACCCTGTAACACACTCACCCCTGATTTTCGAAGCCGTATACTGACCCCTTATCACCTGCTTTTCAACATCCTCTTCCGTTATTGGCTGAAATGACTGAAAAACCTTAAGTACCTCATTCCGGATAGCATCCGCGTCAAGTGAGGAGGGAGGCTCCATTGCTGTAAGTCCGGTCATTTGAAGCAGATGATTCTGAACCATATCTCTCAGGGCTCCTGCGGCATCATAGTACCCACCCCTCTCCTCCACACCAATGTTTTCAGCTGACGTTATTTCGATCCACTGCACATAGTTCCTGTTCCAGAGAGGCTCAAATATCCCGTTTGCAAACCTGGTAACCATAAGATTCTGGACAGTCTCCTTTCCGAGATAATGATCGATCCTGAAGATCTGGTCTTCCAGGACCAGCTTGTGCAGTGTTTTATTAAGTTGCCGGGCTGTCTCCAGATCATACCCGAAAGGCTTCTCAATAATAAACCGCCTGAAACCGACAGTCTGAACGCCCAGACCTGCTTTTGAAAGGTTTGTCGAGATTGTTTCGTACAGGCTGGGCGGAGTGGCCATATAGAAGATGACATTGCCGCCGGTGCCGTATTTTACGCCAAGCTTCTCAATGACAAGCTTAAGCTCTTCATAATCAACAGGATTAAAGAAATCAGTCCTCTGATATTCAAAACACCCTGTAAAGTCAGTAACATGGCTGAAGTCAGACTCTTTCTCTTCAGAAGATGTTGTGATCGCATTTGCCATTTCGATCCTGAAATCTTCAGTGGTCTTTGCACTGCGTCCGACTCCCAGAAGGGTAAATTTCTCCGGCATCAGATCCTGATTCCTTAACGAATAGAGTGCAGGTACAAGCTTCCTGGAGGTGAGATCACCCGTGGCGCCAAAAATCACAAGAATCAGATTTGATGGTTTTTCCATTATAAATCCGTAAGTTTAATTTCTTATGATGCTAAGATATTAAAAAATCAAGGGCTAAAGCCCGGGATTTATATTAGTCCAATAACCACGGCCTCAAGGCCGTGGTTATTTATCTGCAAGGACTTTTATGCCTTTCACAGTATCAATAAGTCTTATGAACTCTCCACGGTAGCCTTCCTCATCATCGCCCCTTGCTGACCTTGCAAGTTTTGCTGCCTCTTCAAGAGTAGCGTTCCCCTTGAATTCAGAGTTTCTGAGTATCATTCCGAATTCCGAAACAGCAGCAGCAAATCTGAGATTATCAGATGTATCTTCCATGTCATTAATATAGTTCTTTACCGGTTTTTCGAGCAACATGCTTGTAATCCCGTCAGGCCTCTTATAACGTATTTTAATAGTCAGGTACTCATTCTGATAGTTATTTGCAGCCGTGACATTAGTCCTGTCTGCACCCTGATACTTAAGCGGATCAACCGAAGGTATCTTTTCATCCGTGCCTGCCGGAACCAGTTCGTACAGGGCCGTCACATTATGACCTGATCCCATTTCGCCTGCATCTTTCCTGTCGTCATTGAAATCTTCATCATTCAAAAGCCTGTTTTCATACCCTATAAGTCTGTAGGACTGAACCTTTGACGGATTGAACTCTACCTGGAACTTTACATCTTTTGCTATGGTAAACAGTGTGCCTCCAAATTCCTTTACCAGTACCCTTCGGGCTTCCTGAAGATTATCGATATACGAATAGTTCCCGTTCCCCTTGTCGGCAATTATTTCCATCTTGTCGTCCTTTATATTTCCCATCCCGAATCCAAGGACAGTCATGAAAATACCACGGTCACGGTTTTCCTCAACCAGTCGTTCCATTCCGCCGTTGCTCGATTCTCCCACATTAAAATCTCCGTCTGTTGCAAGTATGATCCTGTTATTGCCACCCTTGATGAAATTCTCAGAAGCGACAGAATATGCCAGTCTTAAACCTGCACCACCGGCTGTCGAACCGCCTGCTTCCAGGTTATTGATAGCATTCATTATGACTTCCTTCCTGCTACCCGGAGTCGATTCCAGTACCAGCCCGGCTGCGCCTGCATATACGACAATCGCGACATGATCCTGCGGCCGGAGTTCATTCACCAGAAGACTAAAAGCTGATTTAAGCAGAGGAAGCTTGTTTGGAACATTCATTGATCCTGAGACATCTATCAGAAAGACAAGGTTTGAGGACGGGAGTGATGACTTATCGATGCTTTTTCCCCTCAGCCCCACCAGCAGCAACTGATGTCTGCTGTTCCATGGGCAGTCTGCCAGTTCGGAATATACAGAGAAGGGATGCACCCCTTCGGGTTCAGGGTAGTCATACCTGAAGTAGTTGATCATTTCTTCAATTCTGACAGCATCCGGAGGCGGCAGGACTCCGCTGTTGATAAATCTGCGGATATTTGAATATGAGGCATTATCAACATCGATCGAAAAAGTCGATAACGGATTGTTTAATACACTCTTAAATCCATTTTCATCTATCCCGGCATATCCTTCGGTATTAAAATTATTATTATACCTTGGGAATGAGTGTCTTCCGCCATAACCGACTGATGAAGGCGCGGCCATGGAATAGGATTTTGAATCTATATCCTTCTTTGCCCCATACCCGACAACAACCATCTCATTCAGTGCAGCAATATCTTCATGCATTATAATATTAATTGTATTCCTTCCGTCGATCTTTTCGGTGACAGTTACAAAGCCAACCATCGAGAATTGAAGGATCTTATCCGTGGGGCTGACCTCAATTTTATAGCTCCCCTGACGGTCAGTTGTTGTTCCGGTGATACTGCCTTTTATTATTACACTAACTCCGGACAATGGCTGACCTGAACTGTCAGCTACTTTTCCGGTAATAGTTCTGGATTGGGTAAATGCAATCATTATTGCTCCCAGAACCAATATTGTCAAGACTGATAATTTGTTTTTCATAATTAAAGATTTAATGGTTTATAATTTCCCATAGGATGCAGGGATTTCCGGAATTCCATAAAACTTTAAAAGTTTTTACAATTGTTTTATCTTTAAATAGAAATAAAAATTATTTGATGTTTTTAAAAGTTGCACTGAGTGACACAGAGCAGGCACAGAGGGTCACAGAGAAAAACATCTGTGTACCTCTGTGATCCTCTGTGGTTCCCGGTGTAACAAAAGAAATATGATAAGATTATCTAATCAGAATATCTAAAATGTTATTTAAGACACCAGGCAAAAAAACCAGGAATAAAGCTGATGAGGAACTCCTGAATGAATTCAGGTCAGGAGGTGATCTTGAGGTTCTTGCGGAACTTTATTCAAGGTATGTACACCTGGTTTACGGAGTTTGCCTCAAATATTTCAAAAACAGGGAGGAATCGAAGGATGGAGTAATGCAGATATTTGAAAAGTTGATAATTGAAATTCCAAAACACAAAATAGAGAACTACAAAAACTGGTTACATGTTGTAACAAAGAACTATTGCCTGATGCAGTTACGATCTGATAAATCGGAGAAAGAAAAATTCAGCGAGTGGATAAATGACCCTGCTGTTTTTATGGAAACAGTCACAGATTTGCATCCATTAGATAACGATGAAGATTCAGGATTAATGGATAAAGCCCTGGAGGATTGCATTGAAAGATTGAATGCCGATCAGAAGAATTGTATCCGGCAGTTCTACTTTGAGAACAGGTGCTATAGTGAGATCGCAGTAAATCTTGCTCTTGATGTGAAAAAAGTGAAGAGTTATCTTCAGAACGGGAAAAGAAATCTGAAAATTTGTCTTAAAGAGAAAAATGTCAGAAAAAGATAAAAACGAAAAAGATCAGTTCTCTGATTTACTCCGTTACAGACGGAATAAAATGACGGATAAGGAGAAAAATGCTTTCGAGAGAGGTCTGGAGAAAGATCCTTTTGCCGAAGAGGCATCAGAAGGTATTGAAGAGATCGAACCCGGACTTGCCGAAGAAGATATTCTGAAACTCAGAAAGCAGGTTAAGAAGAGAGCTTTAAGGAAGAAAATTGTTCTCCGTTACCGGATTGCAGCATCTGTTGCAGTATTGATGATAATATCCTCAATTTTTATAATTGTTGATAATAGAAGACCGTCCGGAGAAATTGCTTATGCTCCCGTTCAGGCTCCTTTAGAAGATCTGCAGACCACCCCTGAGCAGATAAAACCCCCTGACATGATCGAGAGTAAGGGGCCGGTTGATGTAATTCCTGAAAAAAGCATAAAAACACCCGGTGAAACTCAAAAACCTGAAAGCAGATCCGCTGAAAATGATGTACGAAAAGAAGAGGTTATTTCTGCTGATAATCAGGATGCAGTAATCATAGCAGAAGTAAAAGAGAAGGAAAATGAAATCGCCGGAAAGAGAGTCATGACTCCAAAATCGGTTCTGGTAAAAGAAACAAAAGGCGTTGAATACGAAAAAGAAGATACTGTTACAGATTATATTCCGCCACGTCCGGTAAATGGCAGGGTCTGACTTTGACAATTATATAAAGAATAACATCAGAAGACCTGATACGGCTACAACCGGACAGAGAGTTGTCGTTGTTCTGAATTTCAAAGTAAATCCTGATGGCAAAATTGACAGTATAATAGTTATGAGAAGTCCCGGGAAGATATTTTCTGATGAAGCGATCCGGCTGATCAGAGAAGGTCCGGCATGGGAACCTGCTGAGGAAAACGGGAAAGTCATTAACGATGAAGTCAGAATAAGAATAGTTTTTAAATGATTTATTCTGGTTTTTGTTTCACAGACAGCAGACCTTCATTCACATCGAAGATCAACCCCCCAACCCCCCAAATGGGGGGCTTAAAATAAATAACGGATTTTTAAAGTCCCCCATATGGGGGATTTAGGGGGTCGACAAATAAGGTCAGGGATCAACCTCTGTGCAACCGAAAATGGCAAATAGCATTTCCTTTATTTTATTTCTCGCATTACTTTTTTCAGTTATTAAAAGTCATTACATTTATCTGCATTGATTTGGATTATTTTATTCTTTGCCTCATTATATGTTTAAAAGGATCATCCTGCCTGTTTTCGTTTTTAGCATTTGCCCCAATTCCGGAATCATTTTGTCAGTCGGTTGATACAACATCCTTTAAGATGAATTCCAGGCTTAGCTTTTATTCGTACGAGAAGAGCGGTGAAATGATACTTCACATTCCTCCAAAGCTAATCTGGAATACCCTGAACATTTCACTTAAAATCAATGATAAAGAACTCACTGTCTGGAAAGGTGTTCCGGGAAAGAAACTGCTCTGCATTACATTTGATATTGATCTGATCCCGGCAGTTCACAAGATTATTGCCGAAATAAAATCATCGAAAGGGATAATTTATAAAACATCTGCAGTTTTAACAGTACTGAATTATAAAGCAAATGAAACAAAAACCGACAGGCTGACCGGAGGGATGATTGTTAACAGAAGGATATTATTCCCGTTCGGATTTTACTGCTATTCCCCTGTTTACCCTGCATTGCCTGAAGAAGAAGCAGTTAAGGGATTCAACATGATATCCCCATACCAGAAAATATCGCCTGAAACATTGAAAGAGAGGAAAGCCTATATGGACAGATGTGCTCAGATTGGGATGAAGGTGCATTATAATCTTCTGTCAGTATCGGGAGGAGGAGGTGTTTCATCACAGATTGAAGGAATCTCAGAATCAGAAAAGAGGGAGCGGCTGATCGCTGAAATAAAAGCTTTTATGGATCATCCTGCATTACTTGCCTGGTATATCTCGGACGAACCAAATGGGCACAAAATACCTCCTGAACAGCTTGAAGAAATTTACAGGTTAATTAAAAATGCTGACCCATGGCATCCGGTATCGGTGGTATTCATGGCTCCATTTCTGGTTTCAAAAAAATATGCTGATGCCATGGATATTGTTATGGCCGATCCGTACCCGGTTCCTAACGGGCCGGTATCGCAGGTTGGAGAGATCACTAAACAGTTAATAGCTGAGTTTGAAGGGAAAAAACCCGTATGGATCGTTCCACAGGCTTTTGGTGGAGCTGAATGGTGGAGCCGCGAACCGACCATCCAGGAAATCAGAAGTATGACATACCAGGCAATAGTAAACGGAGCAAGAGGAATTCAGTATTTTATCAGGCATGGTCTTAACTCATTCCCAAAATCAACTTCCACATGGAATGAATGCGGAAGAATGGCACTGGAGATAGCAGAGATCACTCCCTGGCTTCTGTCGGATGAAAAGACATTGCCTGTAACAACATTTTCGCAAAATGTTATGATCTCCTCGGCGCTTCATGACGGACAACTTTTAATAATTGCTGTCAACAAAGTGAATTCACCGCAAAAAATCGATATAAAAGTTACGGGACCAACATTAAGCACAGCCAGGGTTTTGTTTGAGAATCGCTCAGTGCCAGTCTATTCAGGAACATTTTCAGATTACCTGCCAGCTTTTGGTTCGCAGGTTTACCTGATCAATACCCGGCCTGTCAGAGAAGCTGTAAAACCTTATAAAGACAACCTTGTAACGGATCCCGGATTTGAGGATATATCGAGTACAGGCGTACCGGCATCATGTTATGCATGGAACGAAGGTGACAGGGGGGCAACATATTTTCTTGATTCAAGGGAACATTTTGAAGGAAATCATTCGCTAAGACTGATAACACCTCAGACAAATAAAGGCATACGGTTGCGGTTTTTCCCTGTAAATATTTCGAAGGGCAGGTCATATATGCTGACAATCCGGGCAAAATCAGATGCCGGATCCGAATTGAAAGGTGAAGCACCCTGTTTCGAACTGGGACTGGGAGAATTTGGAAGGACAAGGTTCTATCCGGGGAATGAATGGCAGCAATTTGTAACATCTGTTACAATTCCCGCTGACACGATCCCTTCCCCCAGGGTTAATGCCATCCTCAGAATGCCGGGAAAAGGGACTGCCTGGTTCGATATGATCCAGGTCTTTGAAGCTGAGGATATAAACAGAAGCATTAATCCGGAGATTGAAAAATAATATTTGGTATGAATAAGGAGTTATTACTGTGGTTTTTTTGGAGTAATCCTGCATTGTTTTACACTAACGTTGTTCAGGGTAGAAAAATGAATACTAATTATGAAGGAAATCCTGCAGCCTTTAATGCAGAATGCATACATCAAACTGCCATTGGGCACCATAAAGCCGGAAGGCTGGCTGAAATCGCAGCTGCAAGCACAGGCAGAAGGTCTTACAGGTAACGTTGATGACTTCTGGCCCGACCTTGTCAATTCCTCATGGAGAGGTGGCGACGGAGAAGCATGGGAAAGAGGTCCCTATTACCTTGATGGTCTCGTTCCTCTGGCTTATCTCCTTGATGATGAAAACCTTATTAAGAAAGTGAACAGCTGGATCGAGACCAATAATCGCCAGCAGCAGTGATACAGGATGGTATGGCCCTGCAAAAAATAAGGACAGATGGCCCCTGGCAGTAGCAAATAAGGTTCTGATGCAGTACTATGAAGCAACCAACGATGACAGGGCGATTGAAGTTCTGAAAAACTATTTCAGGTATCTGCACAAAACCCCGCCTGACTGGCCCGATAAGGACTGGCGCGGCGTGCGGGCAATGGAAAATGCCGTAACAGGTTACTGGCTTTACCGGCAGACAAAAGAGGAATGGATCCTTGATGTAATTAAATCAATACAGGAGAACAGCTCCGACTGGACAACCTATTATGAGAAATTTCCATGGGATTCTGCAGCCTCTGCCGGAAAAAAAATTCCACTGAACTGGGGACCGGATGGTCTGACCGCCCATGTGGTGAACAACGCCATGGCAATTAAATATCCGGGGCTCTGGTTCCAGCAATCAGGTGATAATAGATTTAAGAATGCAGTATTTGACGGGATCAGCAAATACGACCTTAACCATGGGCAGGCAGGAGGAAGGTTTTCAGGCGACGAGCATCTGTCGGGGAAATCACCCGATCGCGGCACTGAACTTTGTTCAGTTGTTGAATATATGTTTTCGCTCGAAGAACTCTACGAAATATTCGGCGACAACCGGCTGGCTGACCGGCTTGAACTGCTTGCATTCAATGCCCTGCCGGGAACCACAACACCTGACCTGTGGGCACACCAGTATGACCAGCAGTCAAACCAGGTTATTGTAAACAGTGATAAAAGAGCCTGGAGCACCAATGGAAACTATTCAAACATTTACGGACTTATGCCAAATTTTGCCTGCTGCCTGGCAAATATGCACCAGGGCTGGCCGAAGTTTACCCAGAGTCTCTGGATGGCAACAAATGACAACGGGCTCGCCGCGGTGGCTTATGGCCCTTCAAAGGTGACGGCCAAAGTCGGGAACCGTGATGAGGTGACAATTCTTGAAGAGACAGATTATCCTTTTAACGGACTGATCAGGTTCAGCTTCGTGTCTGAAAAACCGGTCAGGTTCTCTCTTTACCTGAGAATACCAGGCTGGGCGGAGAATGCAGCAATAACATATAAAGGAAAAACAATAACAGAAAAGGGAGGCTCAAATGTAAGGCTTTATGCCCGATGGGATCCTGGTGATGTTATTGCAATGGAGATACCTATGAATATCAGGCTGGAAAAACGATATAATAATTCACTATCAGTACTGAGGGGTCCGCTTTATTTTTCGCTGAGGATTGACAAAGAATACAGGGATGTCGTAATAAATTATGATAATTTTAACTATAAAGGCAGTGTCGACTGGGAAATCCATCCGGGGAGCCCCTGGAACTATGGCCTCATGATCGACAGTAACGATCTGACCCGGGGTGTGGAACTGGCAGAAAATGAGGTTAACAGGTATCCGTTTGCAGACAGGGGCGATATGATCTGGTCAGCCGACTCAGCAAAATATATTCCCTGGGACAGAGATGCGCCAGTTGTAATAACAACCCGCGGAATGAAGATCCCCGGCTGGACACTGAAAGACAACTCGGCAGATACTCCGCCTTTAAGTCCGGTCAGACCGGAAGGCACAACCGAAGTAATTCAACTTGTTCCTTACGGATGTGCAAGGTTAAGGATTACCGAATTCCCGGTAATCGATCTGACTCAGATGGTTGATGTGATCAGGTAGAAATATCTAATGGATCTGTTTTTTCTTTAAGCCATTCTTTTTCTTCACCTGAAAGGTAAGGGCTCAGCTTATCATAAACTTGCGAGTGATAGGCATTAAGCCAGTCAATCTCTTTCCGGTCCAGCAATGTTCTGTCGATCAGTGATTTTTCGATATAACACAATGAGACAGTATCAAATCTCAGGAACTGACCAAATTCAGTCTCTTCATCCTCATAACAGAGAATAAGATTCTCGATCCTTATCCCGTATTCTCCCTCCCTGTAGATTGCCGGTTCATTTGAAGTAAGCATACCGGATTCGATAACAGTTTTATTATCAGCAGGACTTATACTCTGAGGTCCCTCGTGAACATTAAGGCAATAACCCACACCATGCCCGGTTCCATGAGCATAATTAATGCCTGCTTCCCACATGGCTCTTCTTGCGCTGAAATCCAGCTGGTAACCTCTTGTCCCTTCCGGAAATTTTGCGAGGGCAAGACTAATATGACCTTTAAGTATCAGGGTAAAATCTCTTTTCTGCCCTGGTGACGTGATCCCGACAGGTATTGTCCTCGTAATATCTGTTGTCCCTCCCATATACTGGCCCCCTGAATCAACAAGCAACAGGCCTCTCTCCCCGATTTCCGCACCTGCACCAGTCTCCGGTGTGTAATGAGGTAATGCACTGTTTTCATTAAAAGCTACGATAGTTGCGAATGATGGTTCAATAAAATCTTCCTGCTGTTCCCTGAGCTCAACCAGCTTATCTGCCAGGAAACTCTCTGTCATCGGTAATTTACCATGGTTATTGTCAAACCAGTAAAAGAACCTGGTAAGTGCGACTCCGTCTTTTATCATAACATTGCCAAGATTCTCAATTTCTGTTTTGTTCTTTATTGACTTAAGCCGTCCCGGAATACTGATATTCTCGATGATCTTTGATCTCTCCCTTATTGAATTATACAGGGCGACAGATGTTGTCGCAGGATCAATTAAAACAGAGAATCCTTTCGCAACAGATGATACAATATCTGTAACTTCATTATATGGCATTATTACAATACCCTGATTGTCAAATTCTGAAGCAAGTTTCAAAGGGATTTTGGCATCATCAATAAAAAGCAGAATTTGTGTTTTACCGATCAGGGCATATGAAAACAACAGAGGACTGTATTGAAGATCATTGCCGCGAATATTCAGAAGCCACATTATATCTTCACTGGCAGTAAGAAGGTGATAATCAGCATTTTGTTTCCTCATCTGCTCCCTTACATCGCTGATCTTGACAGATCTTTCCTTGCCGGAAAACTTCACAGGGTGATCAAAAGCGACAGAGACAGGCAGAGCAGGACGATCGTCCCATATGCCGGTGATAAGATCACAATCCGCGTGAATTGATACCTTTTTATCTTTGAGCCTTTTTTCAAGTCTTTGGAAATTAGCGGTTGAAATTACTCTGCCGTCAATGCCAATTTCATGTCCCGGCCTGGCATTCTCACAAATAAAATCCATAAAGTCATTCCTCTGAAACACTCCGGGTTTAACAAATCCAAATCCCGAACCTGTAAGTTGCTTTTCAGCCTGTATGAAATACCTTGAGTCGGTCCACAATCCTGCAAAATTATCAGTCACTACAACAGTTGCAGTTGATCCTGTAAATCCGGTCAGCCATCTGATTATCTGCCAGTGATCAGGTGTGTATTCACCAAGGTGAGGATCGGTTGAGGGAACAATATAGGTATCGATGCCTTTATATTTCAGGGCGGCACGCAGAAATTCCAGTTTTTGGGCAGAATAAATCATAAGTTCTTTATCTCATTTACCAGGTTCTGCAATGTGTTTTTTGCATCACCGAACAGCATTCTGGTCTTTTTGTTAAAAAAGAGCATATTTTCAATGGCGGCATATCCTTTGCCCATACCGCGTTTCATAACAATTATGTTTTTTGCATCGCGTGCTTTAATAATGGGCATTCCGTAAATCGGGCTTGAAGGATCGTCCTCAGCGGCAGGGTTTACCACGTCATTGGCGCCAATTACGATCAGAACATCTGTATTGGGAAGATCGGGATTAATCACATCGCTCTCTATAAGCTGTTCATAAGGCACATCTGCCTCAGCAAGAAGTACATTCATATGTCCGGGCATTCTTCCTGCAACAGGGTGTATCGCATATTTTACTTCCACGCCCTTTTCATCGAGGAGCTTATCAAGTTCGTGACAGATATGCTGAGCCTGGGCCACAGCCAAACCATAACCCGGGACTATTACAACCTTTTTCGAATAACTCAGAAGGACTGCTGCATCAGAGAGAGTAATTTCTTTAATTGCGCCGCCTGCGGCTTCATTTGTCTGCCCTCCTCCTCCGAAAACACCAACGATCACATTTAGCAATGAACGGTTCATCGCCCTGCACATAAGAATAGTCAGTATCGTACCTGCTGATCCAACAAGTATGCCTCCCGTTAACATAGCCTGGTTATTATAGAGGAACCCTCCCATTGCCGCGGCAACACCTGTAAATGAGTTGAGCAGTGAAATTACAACCGGCATGTCGGCACCCCCTATAGGCATGACAAACAGGACGCCATATAAAACAGCAATTGCGAACATTATGTAAATAAAAGGTGTCAGTTCAGCACTCGCCGTCACATTGCGTGTCATGACAAAGACAATAAAACCGATAAGAACAGCCAGGATGGTCAGATTGACATATTTCATCGCTTTGATCCTCATATCCCCTATCCAGCCGTCAAGCTTTCCGAATGCGATCATACTTCCTGCCCAGGATATTGTTCCAATCATTAATCCGAGAAGAATTGCCAGAACGTGCCCATTTGCCATACCGGTTCTGGCTATTAATTCAGGGCTGATATGTGGAAATTCCATCATCGATATGAGTGCCGCTGCAGCTCCTCCCATCCCGTTAAAAAAGGATACCAGCTGGGGCATGGAGGTCATCCTGACTTTTTTAGCAATCACCCATCCAATTATAGTTCCGATAACAATTGCGGTCAGTATTAAAGGTATATTTCCGATGGGTTCACCATCTTTCTTATGAAACAGGATGGTCGCAATAATAGCAAAACCCATTCCGAAAGCAGCCAGTATATTTCCCCTCCGTGCTGTGAGTGGATGGCTGAGCATTTTAAGTCCGAGAACAAACAATATAGAAGCAATAATATAGGTAATTTCCAGTATCGTGATTCCGTATGGAAATTGAGATATCCCGCTCATTCTCGATCAGTTTAATAATTTAATACCGGTTGATTACTTTTTCTTTTTGAACATTTCCAGCATCCTGTCGGTCACTACAAATCCGCCAACGACATTAAGTGTGCCAAGGACAACTGCAAGAAATCCAAGAATCATTGATCCTGTAGTATCAGCATGCCCCATAACAATTATGGCCCCGATGATCACAACCCCATGGATCGCGTTGGCTCCCGACATCAGGGGTGTATGCAGTATTGCAGGGACATGGCTTATAACCTCTATGCCGAGAAATATGGAGAGGATGACAATAAAGATCGCCTCCCGGTTCTGCAAGAAAAAATCTGATACCTGTTCCATGTGGTGAATTATTTAATATCAAGCATCTGCCTGACTCTCTGACATATGTATTCTTTGTTATAAACTGCCGTTGTTCCATTGATTATCTCATCCTGCATGTTAAGATTCAGACTGCCATCCTTGCTGATCATTATCTTCAGGAGATTAATTATGTTTGATCCGAACATTTTACTTGCATCCAGAGGCATGTCTGACGGGAAGTCGGACTTTCCGATAATGGTCACGCCGTTCACTTTAATTGTCTTATCATTTTCCGTCAGTTCACAGTTACCGCCAGCTGATGCAACAATGTCGACGATAACTGAACCGGGCTTCATAGCCATGACTGTTTCCCTGAGGATCAGAACCGGTGCTTTTTTACCTGGTATCTGTGCAGTGGCAATAATTACATCTGATGCAATTGCCCGTTTCTGAATAAGCTCCTGCTGTTTCTTTTTGAACTCGTCGGTCTGTTCGATTGCATATCCGCCTGCTGCTGAATCTTCTTTTGCTCCTTCCACCTCAATGAATTTTCCTCCCAGACTTTTCACTTCTTCCTTAACCGCTGATCTTACATCAAAGACTTCAACCACAGCCCCAAGTTTTTTTGCAATTGCAACAGCCTGAAGGCCGGCTACACCTGCACCGAGTATCAGCACTTTTGAAGGTTTGATCGTCCCTGCGGCCGACATAAACATCGGAAAGAATTTCGGCAGGATTGAAGCTGCGGCAAGCACTGCTTTATACCCCGTAACTGTTGCCATCGACGAAAGTATATCCATCGACTGAGCCCTGGTGGTTCTCGGAATGAGGTCCAGTGCCAGTACAGTAAGCCCATGAATCCTTGCTTTATCAAGCCATTTGCCGTTTTCGGCAGGATTAATAACAGAACACAGAATCTGCCCGGCGCTGAAGGAATTAATATCTTCCCGGAGAGGAGGATTTACAGACAGCAATAGAGAGGATTTTGCTATTAATTCTTTACGGCCGGATACTGATGCACCTGCATAAATATATTCCTCATCGGAAACGAAGGCATTTTTTCCTGCACCCTGTTCAACAACAACTTCAACACCCAGTTTTTTGAGAACGGCAACTTCACCCGGAAGCATTGCTACTCTGTTTTCTGCTCCCTGTTCTTTAAAAATGCCAATAACCATTTTTCGAAAGTTTGAAGTTGAATTTGAAGTTTGAAGTTTTGTGTCAAATTATAATACCAATATAATAACAATTATCTGTTTTTCTCAAAGAAATTTTGCAGCCAGAAATTGTTTGCTTCATTCCGGGAATGACTGGCCTTTGCGCCACCCCAGCCATGACGTCCATTGGGATAAAGCATGAACTGGAATGATTTACCTTCATCCTGGAGTTTTGAGATCAGGTAAATGGAATTCTGCATGTGGACATTATCATCAAGGTCTCCATGGGTCATATAGAGTCTTCCTTTGTAGTTCTTTGCAAATGTAAGTGCAGAGCCATCCTTGTAACCTTCAGGATTATCCTTCGGTGTATCCATAAATCGTTCGGTATAGATATTATCATACAGACGCCAGTCAGTCACTGAAGATCCTGCAAATCCATGAGTCCAGAAATCAGCACCTTTCGTTAGAGCAAGACATGTCATGTATCCGCCGTAGGAACTTCCTGTGATACCAATTCTTGTACCATCGACATATGGCTTTGTTAATAGCCATTTCACAGCATCTTCATAATCAAGGATTTCCCATTTACCCAACGAACGGTACAGGTAATCAAGGCCCTTTTTCCCAAAGTGACCCGATCCCCTGTGATCGACCGCGAAGGTAATTATCCCGTTCTCTGAATACCATGATGCATTGTCTCCCTGCCATCTGTTACCGGAGATATTCTTTGAATCAGGGCCACCGTAAATTGTAAAGATCACAGGATATTTCCTGGTCTCATCAAAATTAAGAGGGTAAGTTATGATCGCAGGCATGTCGAATAAACCATCAGAGGTTTTAATCCTGAAAAGTTCTGCTTTTGCATTTTTTGCAGGATCAAAAGCAGGTTGTTCAAACTTATAGACTTCCCTGATTTGTTTCCCTTTCCTGTCATAAGCGATCATAGAACCAGGAGTTGTGATATTGTTCCATGTGTCAATAAAATAGCTGCCTTTAGGTGAGATACTTACATTGTGCGTCCCGGCCCCTTTTGTTATCTGGAGAAGATTCTTTCCGTCCAGACCGACCCTGAAAAAGTGATTATCAGTCGATTCAGTGCCGGTACCGGTAAAATAAACAATCCTGGCCACTTCATCAATTCTTTCAATGCTGTTAACTTTCCAGCTGAAGTCTGTAATCCGGGAGATCAACTTCCCGTCCCAGGTATAATAGTAGAGGTTATGCCAGTCATTCATGCAGCTTCTGAGGATAAATCCGCTTCCGTCATCCATGACATGGATATCTTCAAAGAACTCCACCCATGATTTCCTTGCTTCATTATATATCATATTGAAATCACCTGTGGCAGGGTCGGCAAGGATGAATTTCATATCGTTCTGATCACGGTTAAGGACCTGGATAGCAAGCTTCTTGCTGTCGGGTGTCCAAAAAGGCCATGCTAAGTACTGATCAATAGTGTAGTCAGTTTTTACCCATGCTGTCTTTCCGCTGGAAATATCCGCAATCCCCATCTTGACCTTTGGATTAGGATCGCCCGATTTGGGATAAGGCACCTGCTCGAGCAAACCGTGTATACCATCCGGCTCATCAAGACGGTTAAGTGTGTATAGCGGGACATCGGTTTCATCTGAACGGAGGTACGCAATTTTACTGCCGTCGGGTGACCACCAGAAAGCTGCGTACCTGCTGGGTCGTCCAAGGATCTCTTCCATATAAACCCATGATGCATAACCATTGTAGATCCTGTCGGATGCATCGAAGGTCAATCTTGTTTCTTTGTTATTATTAATATCGAAAACATAAAGGTCTTTATTCTTTGTATAGGCTATTTTTTTACCTTCAGGCGAAAACCGGGTATTTACTTCCGGTATATCATCTTTTGTCAGCCTCCGAAGTTCTTTACCTCCCTTTGTAAAATAATAAAGGTCATTATCCTTCACTATTATGACACTATTCATATCAGGACTAATAACATCGTTCATTCCAATTACCACACCTGACGGAAGTGTTTCTGAAAGAAGTTCTCTGGCCGATTTTGCCGGAACAACAACAACACTTTTGCCAGTCCGTACATCAATACTTTTGATCACCGGTCTCTTTTCAGAATCAAAAGTCTGAATCAGATAATGAGTATCATCCGTCCAGCCTGTTATCCGTACCTGGTTACCGCCACGCTGGGGCATCTGGGATTTAAGCTGATAACTCAGGGTAAGGGTGCATAATAAAATGATACCTAATAGTTTAAGGGAGAAAGATCTCTTCATAAAATAAGTATTTAACATTAAGAATACAAGTTACTGGTTAGCAAAAATAGTGATTTTCAGATATGAACTTTTCTGTATTTGCATTTTAAACATAATCTCTCCTGGTTTACCTGAAACTATGGTCATGAAAAATATTATATTAGCCGATTAACCTAATAAGAAGTTTTCGATGAGACGATTTTTGTTCCTGATTCCGGTAATTTTCCTGAGCTTAACCAGTGGTAACAGCCAGTCAGTCAAATCGCCGGATGAATTTCTCGGCTACGTACTGGGTACCAGGTTTACGTATCATTACAGGGCTGTTGAATATTTCAGATATATAGCTGACAATTCACCTCTGGCAATTTTCCGCGAATATGGAAGCTCATATGAGGGAAGGATTCTGGGTGTATGCATAATTTCGAGCCAGGATAATCTGGCAAAGCTTGAGGAATACAGGAAAAACAATCTCATAAAAACCGGCCTTCTGGAGGGCGAATTTACAGGGAAGCAATTACCTGTTATATGGCTCTCGTATAATGTCCACGGAAATGAATCGGCAGGAATGGAGACTGCAATGAAAACTCTGTATACTCTCGTTACCGGATCATATCCCGGTGTGAGCGACTGGTTGAGAACTTGCATAATCATCATCGATCCATGTCAGAATCCTGACGGGCGTGACCTGTATGCAAACAGGTTCAGAAATTCTCAAAACCTGATACCGAATCCAGACGGGAATACATGGGAACATAATCAGGCCTGGCCCAGCGCAAGGACAAATCATTATATGTTCGATCTCAACCGCGACTGGACCTGGCAGACACAGGCAGAAACATCTCAGCGGATTGAGTTTTATAATCAGTTCATGCCCCATGTTCATGCTGATTTCCATGAGATGGGAGCTGAATCAACATTTTTCTTCCCTCCCGGTGCAAATCCATGGCACGAAGTAATCACTCCGTGGCAGCATGAATTTCATAACCTTATGGGTACCGGTAACGCGGCTTTATTCGACGAAAAATCAAAGCTCTATTTTACAAGGGAGAGCTATGATCTGTTCTGTCCGAGTTTCGGCGACACCTGGCCCCTTTTCAATGGAGCTATCGGCTTTACATATGAACAGGGCGGAAGCGGTTATTCGGGACTTGCTTACAGACAGGAATCAGGTGATACACTGACACTTAAAAAGAGAATAGATGGTCATTTTGTTGCATCAATGGCAACATTGAAAGTATCATATGAAAACAGGGAGAAATTAATAACTGAGTTCAACAAGTTCTTCTCAGAAAATAATAACAATCCGTCTTTTCAATATAAATCTGTCATAATAAAGGGATCTAATGAAAAATCAGATCTGGATGATCTTCTTCAACTATTAAGGAAAAACCAGATAAAGTATTCTTATGCCGGAAATACCGGGAGAAAGTTTAAAGGATTCGACTATTCAGCTAATACTGAAGGCGAGACAACCATTGAAAAGGGAGATATTCTGGTAAGTGCCTATCAGCCTCAGTCCCGTTTTGTCCAGGTTCTTTTTGAACCTGACAGTAAAGCTTCCGATTCGCTAAGTTACGACCTGACAGCCTGGGCATTACCCTATGTATTTAATTTAAAGGCATTTGCAATTGCTGAAAAGATAAAACCGCATGATGAAAAAATAGAATCACAAAAGTTAACCAATGAATTGCAGGAGAAAAAACCTTATGGGTATATAGCAGAAAATAAAGGTTTTAACACACTTAAACTTATAACAGCGCTTTACCTGAAGAACATTAAAACGAGATATGCCTTAAAATCCTTTACAATTAACGGCACAAGTTTTAACAGAGGCAGCTTTATAATTACCCGGGGGGATAACATTGATGCGGAAAAGGCACTTGATCAGACAGTTACTGAACTGGCAAATAAATTCCAGGTGAAACTTATACCGGCAGCATCAGGTTTTGTAGAAAAAGGCAAAGACTTTGGATCAGGATATTCTCCGCTCACGAAAAAGAAGAATGTTGCCCTTTTATGTGGTGAAGGCACATCTGCCGGGATAGTTGGAGAGCTCTGGTATTTCTTCGAAAGGGAGCTTGACTATCCTGTTTCTCTTTTAAATACTGCCAATGCGGAAAACGTCGATTTAAATGATTATGATGTCTTATTACTTGCATCAGGAAGTTATACAAAACTGAAAGATACCATAGTTGATTTTGCCAGGAAAGGCGGAAGGGTTGTTGCTATTGAGAATGCCATATCAGTCTTTGCCACAGAGAAGTCGACATCACTGTTTAAAGCTGTTGAGACACGTACATCCGAATTGAAAGCTGCTGAAAAAAAGGAGAAAAGTGATGATCTTTCGCTTTTGAAAAAATTCGGGGATGAACGAAGACATTTGCTTTCTGAACGATCAGCCGGCAGTATATACAGAGTGATGGTTGATACGACAAATCCCTTTGGATTCGGTCTGGGTAACGAATGGTTCCTGATGAAACGCTCGCAGGCTTATCCATTTCTGACCAATGGAAGCAATATAGGATATATACTTGACAATAAACCAGTTGCAGGCTTTGCCGGTTATAAATTTCAAAAACTGATCAAAAATACAATGGTTATCGGATCGGAACGTGTCGGCAAAGGTGAGGTGATTTATATTACGGATGATCCGTATTACAGAGCCTTCTGGAAGAGCGGAAGAGCGTTGTTGTGGAATGTTGTTTTCAGATAAAGTCATGAAAGCCAAAAAAGATTATGAATTATGAAACCGGAAATTGGAATTTTGCTGGTTCTTTGGCAATTTAGTAACGTCTGACCTGACCAGAGTAATGAAGTTATTTAGAAATATTCTATTTTACTGTTAATTTATTAACAGTGTTATTTTATTAACAAATAAAATATTATTTTTGTATCATATTTTTCGTAAACCAGATAGGAAATCAATTAACAAATTCTTATACGCTTGTAAATCAAGTAAATATGAAAATAATTAAATCACCGGCCGACCTCAGAAAGCTCAAAGAGGAACTAAAGACCAAAATGTATGGTAAAGAGATCAGCTCCAAAGAAAAAGTAAGGATCAGGGTGCATTCAGGTACAAGCGGGCTTGCCTCCGGCGCAAAAGCGATCCTTGATTTTATTACCCAGGAACTCGAGAAGAGAAATATAGATGCCAGGGTGGTAAGAACAGGAGATCTGGGATATTGTTTTGCCGAGCCAACAATTGAAGTGACCCGTCCGGGCGAAGAACCTGTTGTATTCGGTAATGTCGACAAGCTCAAAGCAGACGAGATTATTGAGAAATATATTAAGAACGGTGAGTATATCGATGGTATCTTGCCGGTTAATTATCAAACCATTAAATAAAAACAACCGGGGAGGAAAAACCATGGCACAAAAGAAAATGCAATTACTGGTATGCGGAGGAACCGGTTGCAATGGTCTGCAGAGTGAAGCTATCCTTGACAACCTTAAACTCGAACTTGAAGCAAACGCCCTCGAAAATGATGTACAGGTTATAAGAACAGGTTGTTTCGGTCTGTGCAGTCTGGGACCGATTGTAAAAGTATTACCAGGAGATGTGGTTTACACAAAAGTAAGACCTGATGACGCAAAAGAGATTGTAGAAGAACATGTAATTAAAGGACGGAAAGTAGAGAGGCTTTTTTTCAAAGATCCTGTTTCTCATAAGACACTGTCTGCATCTTCTGAAATGTCAGCCTATGTTAAACAGATCAGAATAGTGCTGAGAAACTGTGGGATTATAGATCCTGAAAGTATCGAAGAAGCAATTGCGCATGATGCTTATGAAGCTCTTGCTAAAGCACTTACCGAGATGACACCTGAAGATGCCATCAAAATCATAAAAGATTCCGGTCTGCGCGGCAGAGGTGGTGCCGGATTTCCCACTGGTATAAAATGGGAGATTGCACGTAAAAATAAAGCAGATGTAAAATATGTTGTCTGTAACGCCGACGAAGGTGATCCGGGAGCATTTATGGACAGGTCGGTATTGGAAGGTGATCCTCATGCGGTGCTCGAAGCAATGATCATCTGCGGTTATTGTATCGATGCAAATAACGGGCTGATTTATGTTCGTGCCGAATATCCCCTCGCTGTAGCCAGGTTGAGAACAGCCATAAGCCAGGCCAGAGAGTATGGACTGCTCGGTAAAAATATAATGGGTACCGGATTCAATTTTGACATTGATATCAGATTCGGCGCCGGTGCATTTGTATGCGGTGAAGAAACTGCGCTGATCCACTCAATGGAGGGATTACGGGGAGAACCCACTTTAAAACCTCCATTCCCGGCCGAATCAGGATACATGGGAAAACCAACCAATGTAAACAATGTTGAAACATTTGCCTGTGTTTCACCAATAATTCTAAAAGGATCAAAGTGGTTCAGCAGCATAGGTACCGAAAAATCAAAAGGCACAAAAGTCTTTGCTCTTGCCGGAAAAATAAATAACGTTGGACTTATTGAGGTTCCCATGGGAACAACTTTAAGGGAAGTCATCTACGAGATCGGAGGTGGTATAAGGCACGGTAAAAAATTCAAAGCTGCCCAGACGGGCGGCCCTTCAGGAGGATGCCTCACCGAGAAACATCTTGATACCCCTATTGATTTCGACAACCTTGTTGCAGCAGGCTCGATGATGGGTTCCGGAGGACTTATTGTGATGGATGAGGATGACTGTATGGTCTCAATGGCTAAATTCTTTCTCGACTTTACAGTTGAGGAATCATGCGGAAAATGTTCTCCATGCAGAATCGGCAATAAACGGCTCGATGAATTGCTTGAACATATTACCAAAGGCAAAGGCTCATTAGCTGATCTTGACAGACTTAAGAACATGAGCCTGGTAATAAAAGACACCTCCCTGTGCGGTCTGGGTCAGAGTTCGCCTAATCCCGTACTTTCCACACTCGATAATTTCAGGGAAGAATATGAAGCACATGTAATTTCCAGGAAATGTCCTGCCGGCAAATGCCGCGACCTCATGGAATATTTTATCATAGCTGAAAATTGTGTCGGATGCACTGCCTGTGCCAGGGTTTGTCCGGTCAATGCAATTACCGGTGAACGTAAAGAACCACATCTTATAAATCCTTCAATATGCATAAAATGTGGTGCCTGTAAGGAAAAATGCAAATTCGATGCCATTATAATCCGATAATAAAGAAGCGCTGGAAATGGAAACAATAAAACTCACAATAGATAATAAGGTAGTTGAAGTACCAAAAGGGACTACAATAAATAAGGCAGCCAGACAATTAGGTATTGATATACCTGTTCTCTGTTATATGGAGCTTCATGATATGCAGATTGAAAATAAACCTGCAGGATGCAGGATTTGTGTTGTGGAGGTTCAGGGACGCAGAAATCTGGCTCCGTCATGTGCCACGAGATGTGAAGAGGGCATGGTGGTTAAAACACATACAACCAGGGTGCTTAATGCCCGCCGGACAGTGATGGAATTTATTCTTTCGGATCACCCGAAAGATTGCCTTATATGCCCCAAATCGGGGAACTGCGAACTGCAAAGCATGGCTCACAGACTTGGAATCAGAGATATACCAGGTGCTGAATATGCCGCTATGTCAACCTATAAGAAAGACACTTCACCCTCAATTATCCGTGATCTTGACAAATGCATCATGTGCCGGAGATGCGAGATGATGTGCAACGTGGTCCAGACTGTCGGAGCACTGTCGGCAGTGAACAGGGGTTTTATGGCAGCAGTCGCTCCTGCATTTGAGCAGAACCTTGAACATTCAACCTGTACATATTGCGGACAGTGCGTTGCAGTATGTCCCACCGGAGCACTTACTGAAGTTGATCATACCCCTGATGTTCTCAGAGCGCTTGCTGATCCTTCAAAGACAGTCATTGTACAGACTGCCCCGGCCGTTCGCGCCGCACTCGGGGAAGAGTTTGGGATGGAACCGGGCACTCTCGTCACAGGCAAACTGGTAGCAGCACTCAGGGTTCTTGGATTCGATTATGTGTTTGATACTGACTTTGCTGCCGATCTTACAATAATGGAAGAAGGCACTGAGCTCCTCGACAGGCTCAACCGGCATCTTAAAGGAGATAAAACCGCCAGACTGCCTATTCTGACATCATGCTGTCCGGGCTGGGTTAACTTCTTTGAAGAATATTACCCCGATCTTAAGGATGTCCCGTCAACTGCCAAGTCGCCGCAGCAAATGTTCGGGGCTATAGCCAAAACATATTTTGCTGACAAAATAAAAGTAAACAGAAAGGACCTGGTGGTCGTTTCGATAATGCCATGCCTTGCAAAGAAATATGAGTGCCAGAGAGCAGAATTCTCTGTTGATGGTAACAGGGATGTTGACTTTTCAATTTCAACAAGGGAGCTTGCAGCATTCATTAAACAGGCAAATATTGATCTGAACAACCTTGAGGACGATGATTTTGATGCTCCTTTGGGCGAATCGACTGGTGCCGGTGTTATCTTCGGGGCAACAGGCGGCGTAATAGAAGCTGCCTGCCGTACTGCCTATGAGATCCACACCGGGAAAAAGCTTGACCGGCTTGAATTCACGGAGCTAAGAGGACTGGAAGGAGTTCGTTCAGCGACCATCGATTTCAACGGACTGGCGCTGAACATAGGGATTGCCAACGGACTTGGTAATGCCAGGAAACTTCTTGATGATGTCAGATCCGGTAAATCCACGTTCCATGCCATTGAAGTTATGGCCTGTCCGGGAGGTTGTATTGGTGGAGGTGGTCAGCCATGGCATCATGGGAATTCTGAAATAATAAAAGCGAGGGCTACCGCAATCTACGCTGAAGACAGAAAGAAACCGCTTCGCAAATCCCATGAAAATCCTTTCATAATAAAGCTGTATGAAGAGTTCCTTGAAAAGCCTAACAGTGAGAAAGCGCATCATCTGCTTCATACACATTACTTTGAAAAAAAGAAGAAAATAATTATTAAACAATAAAATTTCGTATTGTAAGAAATAAAAATCAATGCTATGTCAAGTATTAAAATAGAATTGAGGCAGGAGGATGTCGCAAAAATAAATGAGATCTGCGCTTCTTTTAATAATGATCCCCAGGAACTGATAAATGTCCTGCATAAATGCCAGGAGCATTTTGGTTATCTGCCTGCTGAAATCCAGGAAGTAGTATCGGTGGAGCTGGGTGTTCCTGTTGCAAAGATCTACGGAGTTGTTACGTTTTATTCATTTTTCACAATGACTCCGAAAGGCAGGCATCCGATAAGTATCTGCATGGGCACAGCCTGTTATGTACGCGGTGCTGAGAAGGTACTTGATGAATTCAGGAAGGAGTTGGGGTTGCAGGTAGGACAGACCACCAACGACGGGAAGTTCTCGCTTTCAAGTCTGAGGTGTGTAGGTGCCTGCGGGCTTGCACCTGTGGTTCTTGTAGGTGATAAGACATATGGAAGGGTAGCCCCTGACGATGTGAAGAATATCATCAAGGAGTATGATTAGGTTTTCAAGATGAATAGTTTATAGGTAACTGTGGCCGGGATTAACTTGATCCCGGCTTATTTTTTTGTACCAGAAGAAATACCCCTTCTGCCTTCTTTTTTCCCCGATCCCTCTCGCTACATATACTTTTTTCCCGGTATAAGGATCAAATCCGCAATAGTACATCGCTGTCGATAACGTCATCGGCGTCGGCGTAAAATCCTGCACCTGCTCCGGCCTGATCCCAAGACTCCTCACCTCCCCTGCCAGGTCCGACATATCACTTTCGGTAGATCCCGGGTGTGAGGAGATAAAATAAGGAATAATCTCATACCTCAGACCTTCCTTTTTTGTAATCCCTTCAAACTGCTGCATAAGCTTCCGGAAAAGTGAGAACGGGACCTTCCTCATAAGATTCAGCACATGCGGGGAGGTATGTTCGGGAGCAACTTTCAACCTGCCTGATACATGATTTACAATGAGCTCTTTAAGGTATTCATTCTCGTTCCTTCCTGCACTTTTATTCCACTCAGGAAACAGAAGGTCATACCTGATCCCGCTCCCGATAAATGCTTTCTTTATTCCGGTCATCTTATTCACTTTCCGGTACAGGGCTGTTAATCCCTTGTGATCAGTATCGAGGTTTTTACATACGCCGGGCCAGATACAGGAAGGACGCGAACATTTAAGACATAATTCAAAGTCCCTTCCTTTCATTAAATACATGTTAGCTGATGGACCTCCCAGATCAGAAAGATAACCTTTGAATCCCGGCATCTCTGTAATCTGTTCTATTTCAGTAATTATTGATTTCTCCGATCTTCTGATGATCTGTTTTCCCTGGTGGGCAGCTATTGCACAGAAACTGCAACCGCCGAAACATCCCCTGTGGATATTCACCGAGAATTTTATCATCTCATAAGCAGGAATAGGTCCCCTGGTTTTGTATCTTGGATGAGGCGTGCGCATGTAAGGCAGAGCATAAGTGCGGTCCGCTTCGTCTTCGTTCATCGGCGGAAAGGGAGGATTGACAATAACATTCATTTCACCCGAAGGTTCAATGAGTCTTGCGGCTTCAATCTTGTTGGATTCCTTCTCAAACATTACAAAATTTGAAGCATAGATCTTTTTATCAGTCAGGCACTTTTCATAGGAGCTAAGCAGGATATCACTCCAGTTTTTATTCACCGGGAGCGGAGCATTTTTCGCTTTGACGATTACTGTCTGGGGAATTGTTGAAAGCGAAGCGAACGGTACTCCTTTATTTAGCAGCCGGACCAGCTCCCTTACAGGCTGCTCCCCCATCCCGTAGACCAGCATATCGGCGCCGCTTCCGAGAAGGATTGATGGTTCCAGCTTGTCTTTCCAGTAATCGTAGTGGGTCAGCCTGCGCATTGAAGCTTCAATGCCGCCGATTACAACAGGGACTTCAGGATAAATGGCCTTCAGGATCCTGGTATACACAATTGTGGGATAATCAGGCCGGAATCCCGATTTACCTCCGGGCGTGTATGCATCATCTGACCTCAGACGGCGGGCAGCAGTATAATGATTGACCATCGAATCCATATTGCCGGCGGTTACACCAAAGAAGTATTTCGGGCTTCCGAGCTTGCGGAAATCCCGGAGGTCATCTTTCCAGTTTGGCTGAGGAACAATGGCGACACGGAATCCTTCATCCTCAATAACCCTGCCTATCACTGCCGGGCCGAATGAGGAATGATCCACGTATGCGTCTCCACTGAAAATGATCACATCGGGCTGATCCCAACCTAATGCTTCAATCTCCTTCCAGGTGGTTGGTAAATAATTTGCCTCCGTTTTTGTTGGATAACTCACCTGGCAAAATTACTTAAATTTAGTATCTTGCTTACAATTGTCAACAAGATGCTGTTCCCCGTATAATACCGTCAATTGATATAAATACTGCATTCCGGAGATAAATAGTATTTTGAAGAGTATCATAAAAATACCAGTTATAATTCTTGTGCTGATTCACTTAGGACAGGTTGTTTTCTCCCAGGAAGTTAATATCAGACCAAAGGTAGGTCTGGTTCTTAGTGGCGGGGGATCGCTGGGCATGGCTCATGTCGGAGTGCTTAAGGTTATGGAAGAAGCCGGACTCAGGCCTGACTTAATTACCGGTGTAAGCATGGGCAGTATCATCGGTGGTATGTATTCACTGGGCTATTCAGCTGACAGTCTCCATAAGATCCTGAAAGGGATGGACTGGGATCTCAGCCTGTCCAACAATATCGAAGAAAACAAAGTTATTTTTCCTGAGAAGGAGCACTTTAACAACAGCATATTTTCTCTTCCGCTGACATCAAGAAAGGTCAAGCTTCCTTCAGGTATGATAAACGGCCAGCAGATTGAAAATATGCTCAGTTACTATACATGGCCGGCTGCCGGAATAAACGACTTTACCCGATTTCCTATACCATTTATGTGCCTTGCAACAGATCTGCTGACAGGCAGATTAGTTGAGCTGCATAGCGGATATCTTTCGGATGCGATGAGAGCCAGCAGTGCAGTACCGACAATTTTTACCCCGATCAAGCTGGATTCTGCATTGCTTATCGACGGTGGGGTACTCAGGAACTTTGCAGCTGAGGAGGCCAGGAGCATGGGAGCCGATATTATAATAGGTTCCTACACCGGGTTTCAGACTTATTCAGAAGATGAATTACAATCAGTTCCGGGGATTATTAAGCAGATCGCTTTCCAGAGGAGCCATGAAGATTACATGATTCAGAAGAAAATTACCGACCTTTTGATTGAACCGAAGGTCAGGGAGTTTTCTTCTGCTGTCTTTACAAACGTCGACACTCTTGTTGCGAGAGGGTATAAAGCGGCAACGCCCCATAGTGAATATTTCAGGAGGCTTGCAGATTCTCTTAATATGATCAGTCCGCAGAAACCGATTAATAACATACTTGATAACCAGGTTTTTGCATTTGACAGGATTGAAATAACAGGCAATAAATTATATACTGATTATCAAATACTTGGAGTTCTTGGAATTTCGCCGGGGGAAAAAATTGATAAAAATCTTATAAGGGAGAAAATAGATCTTCTTTATGGCAAAACATGGTTTGAAAAAGTCAAGTACAGGATAACATCGCGTAATGATTCACTTACCTTATTTATTGATTGTATTGAACAACCTAAATCGATGCTCTACGGGGGAGTCTTTTATGATAACAATATCAGGGCAGGAATAATCTTCAGGGCGACTTTTAAGGATCTCATCTATCAGAGATCCTTTATCGACTTTGATTCATTCATTGGGCAGTTCTACAGGTTTAAACTCTCTGTACTTCAATATATTGACCGGAATCAGAAATTCGGATTTTCTGCAGTTTTTCATACAGATTATACCCGTCTGCCAATTCTTGAGATCAGGAACGAAATGGGTGCTGCATATTTCCGGTCCGGCTATGCCGGAGTTTCATTCAGCAAGTATATTGGACTGAATCACCTGATGAATGTTTCCTTCGGACTGGAAAAAAGTTCTTTTACTCCTGATTTTATCCCGGCCGACCAGCTCAGAAAAATATCATACAGGTATATGTCAGGAAATTATTCATATAAAATAAACACAATTGATACCAAGAGTTTTCCCAATAAAGGAGTATTATTTCAGCTATCAGTTAATGCTACCAGACTTCTGTCGGGTAGAATACAGACAGATAATTCCAGGAATACCTATACTCCTTCGTTTCCTCACGATTTCCTTTTTAAAAGTACATATTCCGTTACCGGTGATATTAAACGATATTTCTCCCCAAACAGGAAACTTACATTTGAGGCAGGCTGTAATGCCCTGTTAACCCATACAAAAGATTCAACTACATCCCCGCATAATTATTACTTCGCAGGAGGACAGGAAAATGCCTTCAACAGATCAATACCGCTGACAGGATTTCATCCCGGCGAGATAGCAGTTGACAGATATGCCGGCATCAGACTTAATGCTGATCTGGAATTTCATGAAGATCTTCATATAAGTCTGCTGACAAATTTTGCCCTTGCCCATGAAGCAGGACAGTATAAGAGTCTATCAATCCTTGGCGGATATGGACTTGAAATCGGATATATGTCCATTATCGGACCTGTCAGAATTGGTCTCATGCAGGGGATAAGCAAATACAAAAGATATTTCAGCAGTTTCAAGGGTTTCATAAGCATCGGATTCGGCTTATAGCAATTGATTGATTAAGTTTGATGATCCGAAATAATGGCATAATGAAAATACTGATAATCAAAGCTTTCGTTGATTTCTGTTAACGGCCTGATTGTTGTAATATAATAATATTGACAGAAATGCTTGTTCATATTTTTAAATGATTTAGCTGGTGAATGCGAATAAAATCATGGTGCAGCATAAGCTGCTCTGCAAACTAATTTCAGAAAAGAGGATTAAACAAAGTCTTGATATACTGCAGGATATGATCTCCATATCCTCTCTTGGCGATCTCCCCGATGAGTATAACAATATTGTTTTGACATACAGGAATATGCTGAGTTACACTATTGAAGGCATAAATGATCCTGAACGTTCCAGGGTTTATCTGAAACTGATTCAGTCAATACTTGGCCTTGCAGACCGCCTGAGACAGGACATATTGTCACATTATTCCGGATGGCACACGTACTGGGTAATGCAACAGACCCTGAAAGAACAGAAGCTGGCCGGTAAAACACTGGTTGAAACGGTCGACGATCTTATGTTCAAGTCAGAACTTGACGAATGGCTGAAACTGAGCAGCGAAATAAATTCTGATCCGGAGTCGAAGATCTCAATTAAGTATAAGCAGCTTATCAGAAAGATTTTTAATCATTTATGGTTAACCGACTATTACGGTGAAGCTGAAAGCAGCCTGGTGAGGATAATCATAAGTTCCGGCAAGTTCAGGTGGTTTGAATCAAGTCTTTTTGTAAGTGCAATAACTTTAAGTGCTTTAAGAACATTTCAGACAGAAAAACTTCTTTACCTCCTCGGTTTTTATGAAGCCGGACAGGAACAGGTTATGGAAAGAGCACTTTCAGGTCTGATCCTTAACCTTCATTACTATAATGACAGAGTCCTCTTCTACCCGGAAATAACTTCAAGGATAAAGGGCATAAGCAAAGACACCAGGTTCAGAGAACACTGCAGGATAATAGTTTTGCAGACTATACGGTCGCGTGAAACCGAAAACCTGAGTAAAAAACTGCAGGATGAGATCCTTCCCAAAGTAGCAAAGCTAAAACCAAGGATTGAGGAGAAGCTTGACCTGGATAATATACTGCCAAAGGATAAATACGGAGAAAAGAATCCAGACTGGTCGGAGATGTTCAGTGATTCAGATGAGATATTCAAGACCATGGAGGAGCTTACAAAACTCCAGATGGAGGGTGCTGATGTTTATATGTCGGCATTTGCCAATCTTAAGCATTTTGACTTTTTTAAAGATTTCCAGAACTGGTTTGTTCCGTTTTATCCCGATCATGAAGTTATCAATGAGATATTCCAGGATGAAATACTTGGGCCTGGCACCAATGAACTGGCTGAAGCTCTCTATAAAACACCATTCATTTGCAATTCCGATAAATATTCTCTTCTCCTTAATCTGAAATATCTGCCTTCGTCCCAGAAGACTATGATGCTCAAGGTGTTCAGGATGGAGCTTGACGGACTTCAGCAGCTTGAAGACGGGGAAGCAGCAGCTGATCCATTCAGGAGCTTCCGGACAAATGTCACCCAGTACCTGCAGGATATTTACCGGTTTTTCAAGCTCTCTCCATACAGAAAGGAATTCGAAGATCTGTTTTCCGGAAAACTCGATATTTATAATTCAGAATTCTTCAGGATGACATGCAATTCATCAGAAGCTGAAGCCGGACTGGCCGATTATTTCTTCAGCAAGAATTATTATTCCGATGCACTCGGCTTATTCCTCAGGCAGGTAAAAGAGAAGTCTGATGAGCCGCAGTTATATGAAAAAATTGCATTCTGTTATCAACAGGAAGAAAACTATGAGGAAGCACTCAGGTATTATAAAAGGGCCGATGTAATTGAAAGGAAAGTATGGACCTTGAAGAAGATTGGTCTGTGCCTGCGCCGTATGGGCAAAAAAGAGGATGCTCTTGATTATTATCTTCAGGCAGGAATCATGGATCCTGAGGATATACATACTGCAATAATGACAGGTCATTGTTATCTTGATCTTCGCAATTATGAAACAGCTCTGAAATACTATTTCAGAGTTGAATACACTGATCCCGGGAATCTGAAGATCCTGAGACCGATAGCTTTCTGCTATTTTGCACTTGGCAGATTTGGGGATTCTGAAAAATATTATGAACGGTTATCATCCGGGAAGCTCAATGCACATGATTATATTAATAAAGGCCATCTGGCTCTGTGCAGGGGAAAGAAAAAGGAGGCTATAGATTTTTACCGGCTGGGTATTAACACAGGTGAGATATCAAAGGAGGAATTTATGTCAATTTTTGAAGAAGATCAGCCTCTTTTACTTTCGCTGGGAGTCAACCAGGAGGATCTTCCAATACTGCTTGATTACCTGTTATTCTCTGTCGGGTGACCAGCTCGTATCCCGCTCAGGGAACGGAGGAGGCGGAGGTCCCTGGAATTCAGGTCTCCGTTCGCCGGATCCTTCCGGAGGTCGCCTTCTGCCATTTCTGAAATTTGTTGTATCGTTTTTATGTCTTTCTCTTTCCTGTCTCATCATTTCCTGACGACGCTCATCCATCTCTTTTAACCGGACCAGCTGTTCCTTTGTCAGATTAGAATCAAGCTCCTTCCGCATTGCCCTGACATTTGCATCCAGTTCCTTTCTGAAATTGCCCTGGGTTTCACTGTTCATTTTGGCGTACTTATCGAGGATCTGATCAATTTTTGCCTTCTGCTCTTCATCAGGCTGAATGATTTTGTAAAATCCCTCCCTGAAACGTTCTTGTGAAAAATACATCCTTACGGGTTGAAGCCTGTGCAAACGCAACTGTGCAGAAGTCAGCATACCTATAACAAATCCTATGATAAGAGTAATTATACCTAGCAAAATCGGCCGTGTTTTCATATAAATGTCAATTTCCGGTTAAAAGACATAAAATGCTTTCATCATCGCCGCCACCCAATCCCAGAAAAGAATCAAGGGACAGGGAGCCCTCCATCATAAAAATTGAGATAAGCAATAAAACAATGGCAGCGACACCGGTTAATGCAATCCGGTAGAAAACGTAATTCAGGTTTCTTGCAAATTCAACTTTGCGTATCACTGCAGATCCTGAAGAGAAAATCTTTTCAAGGACTTTGCTTTGAAATCCTTCACTGAATCTGAGAACTGCTCCGGCATCCTCAATTTTTCCAGATATTGCTTCAGCGTCGCTCTCCTTATCGAGCGATCTGATTAATAATTCTTTTAAATCTGAAACTTTCATGTCAACTATAATTTTCCCAAAATATTCTTCATTTGTTCCTGAGCTCTCGATAACCTCGAAAGCACTGTGCCAAGTGGCAGATCCAGTATTTCGGCGGTTTCCCTGGTCGAATAACCCTTGAAGCATTCTCATTGCTACTATTATACGAAATTTTGGATCCATACTCATCAGAGCTTTACTAACCAGTTCTGAAGCTTCTTTTTTTTCCTGAGTCTCATGATCAGCTACCTCATACTCAAACATTTCATTATTCCCTTTCTGCGAAAACATTGAAAAGAACCTTTTTCTTCTTTTTATTTCATTCAGGGTAAGATTAATAGCTATCTTCTGTATATAGGTTGACAGCTTTGCCTCGCCCCTGAATTCGGAAAGTGAATAGAACAGTTTAATGAAAACTTCCTGTCCAATATCTTCCGAGAACACCGAATCGCCAAGCATACCTTTAACTGTCCGGGCTACCATGTTCTGATATCGTGTTACAATCTCGCCAAAGGCCTGCTTATCTCCATCCAGCGATGCTTTTACCAGTTCATTTTCGCTCTTCTGCCTGTACGATTCTTTAATCATACTCCTTATAGACAATTAAAACAGGTGTAATATTCCCTTATGTTAATTTTTGTTAACAATTGATGCCAATGACAGGTCCGGCCATGGAAATACATTTATGCCGGTCAGTAGGATTCATCATCAGTTAAAAGCTCCAGATCATAGTTGTTCGAATATCTGATCAGAAAAAGCTCCTGGTTTTCAAATCCGTCATAATTGCTTCTGCGGCGGAAATTAAATTCAGTGTGCAGCAGGTCGGGATTATGAATCTCAGGATGTGACAAGAACTCCTTCCCGTGTAATGCCAGTCCCGATAAAAAGTAATATACAATATCATATCCCTGCCATGCATAACTCATTTCAGATGGTTCGGTGATAAACTTTGCCCTGAAATCTGAATTAAACTGCATTACATCCTTCTGTGCATAATCGATCCAGTATGGCGAATATATCATAAGACCAAGATCAAAGCATATTTTATGATCAAAATTATCGAGATATCTCATGCTGGGATAACCAAAAACAGTCAGATCAAATTTTCTGGTTAATGTATGGATATCTGTAAGTGATTCACTCATAACCGGGGCATCTTCAGAAGCAATTATAACTACATTCCCTGTCCGTTCAGACAGTGCATGAGCCAAACGGTTTATTGAATCATTGCCAAATACCGACCTGCTGTAAAACACCATGTCTTTTAACCTGATTTCTTCAAAAGGCATGATAGAGCTAAGCTCATTCACGATCATATCACGGAACCTGTCAATATCCTGATACCCTCCACTTGTATCTGAATGGATCAGAACAATGTTGCTGTTATAATAATCTCTCATCTTTCCGGCAATGGCATTTTGTGCGACTTCAAGCGAGGAACTTGCCATGAAAAGCAAAGGATTATTCGCCAAAACTGAATTATTGCTCAGCTGGACAGGAGACACCACCGGGATTCCCAAACCACCTGCATAAGAAGCTACAATAGACAAGTTATTGGAATGTACCGGTCCGATTATAAGATCCATCCTGTCAAGTCTGCCTGATCTTATTAGTCTGGTCACTCCGACTGTATCACTCTCTATATCAAGTACATGAATGTTAATATTCAGGCCGAGTGCTCTTAATGTGTCAGCCGCGAGCAAAATTCCTTCATACATTTCAACAAAACCAAGGCTGCGGGGATATATCCAGTCGTCAGAACGGTCGATTACCTTATAAATCTTCTTCCCCTTAAGTGATTTTGAAGAATCAATTTCAGTCCGTGTGGCATTTTCTGCAAGGTGGAAAGGGAGAAGCACTGCCACGTCAAAAGAACCTGAAAGACTTGTGACAGGAGTATATTCAGCTGGTCTTTCAAGATAAATGACCTGGTCATCCGGAATAACCGGAAGTGTATCTGCTGCAACCGGCAAACCAGGCTTTTCTGCAGGGGCCTTCATTCCCGGTATCCTGAGATAATCGCCAACCTGCGGAAAACGGATATCCCTGTTCTCTCTCCTTAACTCCCTGACAGTCAATCCATATTGGCGTGCGATGGAAGCCATGGTCTCGCCTTTGGTCACTTTATGATAATAAGCTTTTGTATCCTGATTTATAAATGACTGTTTCTCATTCATGAACTCTATTCTGGGGATCGCAATTTCGTAACCCAGCGGGAGCTTACTGATATCAATTCCCGGATTACTCTGAATGATTTCATTTTCGGAAACGCTGTATTTCCTTGATAAAAAATAGATAGTTTCCCCCGGCTGAAGCTTATGGTAGATAAATTTGTTTTCGTCACGAATTGTTACGGTACTTACGGCAGGCCGGATTTCAGAATCTGGTGATACCAGATTCGCCTTTATCCTCAGGCTTTGGCCCTCCTTCAGGCCACTGGCAACAGACGGATTATCTCTTATAAGTTCTCCCGTGGTAAGACCATAGGCTCTTGATATCGAGTAGATGGTCTCTCCTTTTTTAACTAAATGCAGGTAATAGGAGACTCCGGAGATTACTACCTTATCATTTGACCGTTCAACAGTAACCTGCGACCAGCTCCGGAGGCTGAAGGTGAGTATAACAAAAAGTACAGCTAATGACCTGAATTTAATCATCCGGTAAATCATATTGATTTAAAGGTTTCCATAAATTTCATGCAATTCTTTTCAATTCTTTCCCTGACATCGGTTATATCAGCCCGGACAAACGTCTCCCCGGTAATCTTCTCGTAAAGTTCAATATATCTCTCGGAAATCTGATTAACAAAATCATCAGTCATAACAGGTACTTTTTGTCCCTCTTTGCCCTGGAATCCATTTTCCATAAGCCATTCTCTTACAAATTCTTTTGATAACTGCTTTTGAGGCAGGCCCTTAACAAAACGCGGCAGGTATTCATCAGCATAAAAATAACGTGAGGAATCAGGAGTATTAATTTCATCAATTAACATTATCTTTCCGTCTTTACTACCGAATTCATACTTGGTATCTACAAGAATCAGACCATGCTGTCCGGCAATTTCTGAGCCTCTCAGAAAGACATCCATAGTATACTTTTCAATAATTGCATACTCATTTTCAGAAACAATCCCTCTATTAATAATCTCTTCCCTTGAGATATCCTCATCGTGCCGGCCTTGCTCAGCTTTTGTGGTTGGTGTAATTACAGGCACCGGAAAACGCTCATGCTCTTTCATTCCGTCAGGTAGTTTAATTCCGCAGATCTCCCTGGCTCCTGCTTTGTAAGATCGCCAAAAACTTCCTGTAAGATAAGCCCTTACTATCATCTCAACCGGAAATGGTTTGCATTTGTACCCAATTGTCACAGCCGGATCGGGGGTTGCAATTTTCCAGTTAGGAACAATGTCGCTTGTAGCATCCAGAAATTTAGTTGCTATCTGATTAAGGATCTGTCCCTTATAGGGAATTCCCCTGGGCAAAACAACATCAAAGGCAGATATCCTGTCCGATACTATCATCAGAAGATACTTGTCATCAATATTATATACATCCCTTACTTTCCCTTTATAAAAACCCTTTTGTCCGGGGAAATTGAAATCGGTGGAAATAATTGTTCTTAACACAGCGTTATAAATTAATTACCATTAGTTTTATTTTTGTTTTCTTCCTGTTCATAGGCCCTTACAATTCTCTTAACAAGCTTATGACGGACTATATCCCTCTCATCGAATTTAATAATTGAGATTCCCTCAATATTAGCCAGAATTCTCATTGCCTGAAGCAGTCCTGACTCAGATTTCGAGGTAAGATCTATCTGGGTTGTGTCTCCTGTCATGATGAATTTGGAACTTATACCCATCCTTGTAAGGAACATCTTAAGCTGACTGATCGTAGCATTCTGTGCTTCATCGAGAATCACAAAAGCATTTTCAAGCGTTCTTCCTCTCATGAAAGCAAGAGGAGCAATCTGTACTGTTCCGTCTTCCATCCATGTTTCAAGCTTCTTGAATGGGATCATATCATGAAGTGCATCATATAAAGGCTGGAGGTATGGATCGAGCTTCTCTTTCATATCGCCTGGAAGGAAGCCGAGCCTTTCACCAGCTTCAACAGCAGGTCGCACGAGAACGATTTTCTTTACCTCCCTTTCTTTTAATGCCCTCACTGCTAATGCAATAGAAGTATAGGTTTTCCCGGTTCCGGCCGGACCTTCAGCAATTATCAGGTCGTTCGTCTTATAATCATTTACCAGGAGAACCTGATTTACAGTCCTTGCCCTGACAGGTTTGCCGCTGGTGCCAAATACGATCACCTGTTCAAATTCCCCGTTTGAAGCACTTTTCATATGGCCGGCATCGAAAAAGTACTTTTCAATGTCTTGCTCATCAAGTCTGTGATACTTCCGATAGTATTCTATGATTTCATTGAACTTTTCAGCAAATACGGTGATCTCTCCCTCCTCTCCCATGCATTTTATTTCACTGCCCCTGGCAATAATTTTTATTTTAGGAAAAAATCCGCGGATTTTATCAAGAAGGGAATTATTTGCACCACAAAAAACTACAGGATCAATATCCTCAAGAAATATTACGATCTCTGTCATTGAATCCTTCAACAATTTTAATCTCCTTACTTTAAGATTTATTACGTTAATTTAAAAATCTTTTTTTACCCGCCCCTAAATCCCCTAAAGGGGACTTGTTCTTTTGCAATTGTTTTTTAACCCCCTTTAGGGGGAAGGGGGCGATAGAAGATTTAAGATACTTTACATAAAAAAGATCTCCGGAACCTCACAAAGTAAGCTTATTTTTTCTTTAGAAGATTATCTTTGTCTTAAGTTTTTTCCACATGCCGGTAATTACACTTACAACTGAATGGAAGTCTGATGATATTTATAACGGTATCATTAAAGGAAAGTTATACAGTTTGTGTCCGGGAGCTACGGTAATTGACAATGCATCCAACATCCGGCCTTTTAACATTTCGCATGCATCATTTATTATCAGGAATACATTTCTTAACTACCCCAGGGGATCTGTACATATAATCTGTGTGCACACTGAAGCACAAAAAGGTGAAGATTACCTGATTGTAAAGGCAAGGGATCACTTTTTCATCGGTACCGATAATGGCATCTTTAACCTGATCCTCAATTCTGATCCTGATGAGATCATCAGGATTGATGATGAAGGTACAACCGATGAGCTGGAAATATTTGCCAAAGCTGCTTCCGGATTGTTTGCGGGGAAAAATCCCGCACAGCTTGGCAAGCCGTTGAAGAGTATCCGTGAAAGAGTGCCTCTCAGAGCAACTTTAGACAAGGAAGTAATTATTGGAAGCATCATTTTTATTGATTCATATGGCAATGCAATTTCAAATATAACAAGGGAGATCTTTTACCGGGTATTTGAGAACAGGGAATTCCGGATATCTGTTCAGAGTAATAAAAACTATACAGAACATATTTCCAGCTCATATAACGATGTACCGGTGGGTGATCTGCTTGCAAGATTTAATTCACTCGATCTTCTTGAAATTTCAATTAATGGTGCTGATGTGTCGGAACTGCTTGGTCTGGAAGTCGGTTCCGTTGTCAGAGTAGATACAACTAACAAGACTGCACCATCTAACCAGTTGTTTTAAATACAATTACTGATGACTGATAACCAAAAAAGCTGTGAGGAGTTCACAAAACTCCTCGATATTATTGATGAACTCAGGGTTAAATGTCCATGGGATATGAAACAGACCAATGAAAGCCTCCGTAAGCTGACAATTGAAGAGACATTTGAACTTGCCGATGCAATTTTCTCCGGTGATGATGACGGAATAAAAAATGAGCTGGGCGACCTGATGCTTCACATTGTATTCTACGCCAGAATAGGAAAGGAAAAGAAGCTCTTTTCAATGACAGATATCCTTAAAGGCATCAATGAAAAGCTGATTTACCGTCATCCTCATGTCTTTGGCGAGGTAAAGGTTTCCGGGGCTTCGGAAGTGGAAAAAAACTGGGAACATCTTAAAATAAAAGAGAATTCAGGTTACAAGCCTGTTCTGTCCGGAGTTCCTTCTTCACTTCCTGCAATTGTAAAAGCAAACAGGATCCAGGAGAAAGTGAGGGGCGTAGGATTCGATTGGGAGGTTCGCGACCAGATATGGGATAAGGTGCTCGAAGAAATTACAGAACTTAAGCAAGAGATTGATAATCATAATACTGATCGTATTGAATCAGAATTGGGCGATGTGTTCTTCTCATTGATCAATGCCTCCCGCCTTTATGGGATTGATCCCGAAGCAGCTCTCGAAAAAACTAACAGGAAATTCATTAAGCGGTTTAATTACCTTGAGAAAGAGACACTTTTAAAAGGCATTTCCCTGCATGATATGAGCCTTGATGAAATGAATGTGATCTGGGAAGAAGCAAAAAAGAGAATCAACCCCTCAGGAGGAGGGCTATATTTTGTAAATTAGTAAAAAGCCCTTCTCTGAGAGGGGTGGGGAAGAGGTGAATAACTGGGATGCGAGCTAGCAAACCTGTAACTCAACAGCTGATATATGATTTTCGCCGCAATAAAATCAGGAGCTTTATTTGCCGTGGAGGGACATAATTCCACAACATCAAAGCCTACTACATTCCTTTTCCGGATGACATCCCTTAAGAAATGCATGATCTCAAAATATTCGGGGCCTCCGGGTTCAGGAGTACCGGTCGATGGAATCAATGAAGGATCAAACACATCAAGGTCAATAGTAATGTAAACGTTTTCTGTCAGCCTGTCTATAGCTTTTGAATATTTTGATTTATCGTCGTACAGTTCATGAGCAAAAAAGATACTTTCCCTGTCGATAAATGGAACCTCTTCCTTCGACATGCTCCTGATGCCCGTCTGTACTATGGGAACTGATTCACGGATCCTGGCCATCGTGCATGCATGGTTAAACGGCGAACCTTCATATTCCTGCCTTAGATCTGAATGGGCATCGAGCTGAAGAACAGAAAGATCTCTGAAGCACCCTGAAAAAGCCCTGACCGCCCCAATACTTACTGTATGGTTCCCGCCCACAATCACCGGAAACTTCTTGTCATTCAAAACTTTCAACACTGTATTGTACACCTCATGGACAAGTGCTTCCGGAATTTTTTTTCCTTTAACTGCGTCAATAGTATGGATGCCATTCAGGTGGACTTCGGAATCCGTTTCCACATCATAAAACTCCAGGTTAACCGATGCTTCCATAATAGCATCAGGGCCTTTGTCCGCACCCTTCATCCAGGTGCTGGTTTCGTCATATGGAACGGGAATAATGATTATTCGGGAAGCAGAATAATCATAGATTACTTCATTACCTCCAAAATTCATGCTCAAAAGGTTATTTCTCCCACAGGATTATTCCTTTGTTCCGGGAGTGCTTTTTTTCTTTTTCTTTTCCGAAGCAGGGGCTGAATCGGTTTTGGATTCTTTTGTGTCCGAATCAGCTGTTTTTTCCGGTTCTTCCTTTATAAGTAATTCTTTTTTGTGAAGCAGATTATACCACAGAATGATTTTCTTAATGTCACTTAAATAGACTCTTTCTTTCGAATAATCAGGAACGATTTCTTCAAAATATTTCTTCAGTTTTTCTGCTTCTGATTTTGAGTCGATAGCAGGACCACCTGATTCTTTCTCAAAAATTTTATCGAATACTTTACCAAGAGAGAGATCCTCATTTTCCGTAAAAACAGAAATATCCTCCAGTGAACTTACTTTTGCTGAGCTGAATGCGCTGCTTCTTTTTCCGGTTTCAAGATGTTCGACTATGATTGCATTCTTGCCCTGGGCAATAAATTTAAAAAGACCCGGTTCTCCTGAAATTGCCAATATGTCCTTTAATACCATACCAATAACTTTTGTCTGCAAATTTAATTTTTGTCGCTGAAAGTATGTTCTGAATGACTTCTTTTTTACTAAAGGGTATCAGTTCATATTCCTTTCTTTCTTAATCTTTTCGTAGGCTTCATTTACCTTTTTAAATTTTTCATCGGCACTCTTTCTGAACTCATCACCAAGGTGGCTCACCTTATCCGGATGGTATTTCATTGCCATCCTCCTGTAAGCTTTTTTAACTTCTTCATCGGTCGCTGCCGGTTCAATTTCAAGTATCTTGTATGAAGAATCGGTTTCAGGTACAAACATATTTCTTATTGAAAGAAAATCGGATGATGCTATTCCCAGATATCCTGCCATTTTTTCTACTGCATCAAGTTCGGAAGGATGTATGGTACCGTCGGCCTGGGAAATATTGAAAAGGAGATGTAAAAGCTGAAGACGTGATGAATAATCCATGTTTATACTGATCTGCTGGCATACATCTCGTACCGGGATATCCTGCTTAAGTATATCTTTGAGCATCACAAGAGCCTCACGGGCAGTTGACTGACCGAACTGCCGCAAAAAGAATTGCTTAACATAATCCAGTTCTGATTTTAATACTTTATTGTCGGCTTTCATCATCGCTGCGACAAGAACCAGCAGACTCATGGCAAAATCACCAGGAGTTGTGCGCCGCGCAGATGTAGTATATGTTGATGTTTGAATAGTGGTATTGTCAACCATTGATCCGACGAGAAAACCCAGCACAGCCCCGATAGGTCCTCCCATAACGAAACCCAGACCGCCGCCAATCCATTTTCCAAGACTTCCCATATATTATCTTGTTTTATTGTACAGCTTAAGCATCTCCCTGTGAATCCCAAGAATAGCCGGAATGATCGTATCATTTTCTGAATTAAAAATGACATAATCTGACTGCTTTATCCTCGATTCGTCATCAATCTGATTTTTAATCCGTTCAGTGACCTGCTCCCTCGTCAGCTTATTACCCTTTACCAGTCGTTCAATCCTTTCTTCCATGGGAGTGACCACGGTAACGATCCTGTCCATCATCCTGTAAGCTCCACTTTCAAATAGGATTGCAGCTTCCATAACAGCATAAGGCGAATCCTGTTTCTTTAACCACTCCCTGAAATATTCAAAAACAGCGGGATGAACTATGGAATTTACTTTTGCGAGTAGATCTGAATCTCTGAAGATAAGCTTTGCCATTTCGGTCCTGTCAAGCTTTCCTGAAGCAAAAAGATCTTTTCCTGCAAGTGAATTTATTTTTATCTGCAGATCCCTGTCGTTGTCCTGGATCCTTTTTGCCTCTGTATCAGCTGAAAATACCGGAATGCCAAGAACCGCAAACACTTTGCAGACAGTGGTTTTACCACTTCCTATGCCTCCGGTTACACCGAGTTTTAAACTTTGGTTCTGCGTTATTTTCATTTGAGTTTCTTTTCAATAAGAAAATCAACTTTCGCAGGCGTAACTCTCAGGGAGCTGACGAAAGGAGGTATATTACGGAATCCTACCGGAATTTTCTCGGATGAATATAGGTCAGCTTTCGACAAATCAAGAACTACTTCAATAGGGATCTTTTCAATTTTTTTATAATCGCTGATGGCAACCAGGTATTTAACCGTTACGACATCCGGGAAAATTCTAATATTGATCGAGTCGGGGCTGTTAATTATTTTTACAGGTACATGGATCTCAGCTTCAGTAAACTGTTCTACCGGTATTGTAAGAACAACCTTTTTTTCTGATACTTCAAGTTCTTTTGAAACACTAAGCGGGATACTCTTTGTAATGGTCTCATTTACTCCCTTGAGTTTTTTATACCTGGTTTTTACGGATTTGATCGTATCAAGGATCCGTTTAGGACCAGTTACTGTAACAGTATCCGGGTTGACAATTATTTTTCCCCTTACCAGATATTGCTTTTCAGTTATAACATCAACATCAGCTATAATCTCAACCTGTTTGGTAACGATCCTGTCAAAGGAGAAAAAGAGGGTATCAGGTTTTATTGAGGTTATTTCACATTCGGACTTTAACTGGCTTTTAAGCTTTGGGATCAGTCCTGTCGTTATAATATAATAGTCCAGTGTTCTGCTCCCGGGAACTCTCCTGTAATTGATTGTTGCAACATCAAGGATCACAGGTGTCCGGTTTCCGGCAAGCTTAAGCTTAAGTATTGAATAACCAGGACCTTTCAGGGAGAGTTCCAGTTTTGAAGGCAAGTCCTCCGCAAGAACTCTCTCTTCCGGAAGATTGATATACCTTACCGGATATTTTAGGCCATATTCAATATCCTTTTCGAGAGAATTCAGATACCAGAATACGAAAGAAAGCAAAAGAAAAAAAGAAAAAATAACAGCATCCCTGTCAATTCTGCTTCCTCCCTTTTCCTTAAGTTTTCGCAGCCATATGCTACCTATCCATTTCACTCAAAGCAGTTAATGTTCAGTATTAACCCTGATCAGCTGTGGGATCCTTGACAAGGGCACTCTTGTCTACTTTGAGCTTAAGATCTCCTCCCACTTCAAGCATGACAAAATTGTCTTTCACTTCATAGATCCTGCCATAAATACCTCCTGTGGTAATGACTTTGTCTCCTTTTTTGAGAGAGTTCCTGTAGTTTGTCATTTCTTTCTGTTTTTTCATCTGAGGTCTGATCATGAAGAAATAGAAAACAACAAAAACAAGTAACAATGGTAAAAAGGTAACCAGGGCATTACTCTGGCCGGAACCTGTGCCCGAGGGCTGTCCCATAAGAAGAATAAAGGCTAAATAATTCATAATTATTGGTTTTTTGTGATTGGTTAATATTGCTGGTTTGCTGGTTGCTGGTTACTGGTTTATTGGTTCCCGAATACTGATTACTGATTACTGATTACTGATTACTGATTACCGATTACCGATTACCGATTCTTACCGGTCACCGGATACAACTTCAGCGGTTATCTTCAGCACAACCACTTCGGTTTTGGAATTTGACCGCACCGAGATAGTCTTCGTTTGAATCCCGTTTCTGCCATTTGAATCAAAAACAACTTCCAGTGTACCTCCTTTACCGGCTGCAATAGGATTCCGGTCATATTTAGTTACAGTACACCCGCAGCTTGTTGAAGTTGAAGCTATTACAAGGTTTCCAGGTCCTTTGTTCTCAAAAGCAAAGATATGAGCCACCTTCTCCCCTTCCACGATCTTTCCAAAATCATGTTCATATTCCCTGAAACTTATCTCTGCAGGTTTATTATCAGCCGGCAATCCCGGTTGATCTGCAATTCTATTCTCCTTTTGTGAGTTGCAGGCAATCAATAAGATCAGATAAGAGGATAAAATATATAATTGCTTTCGATTTCATATCATAGAAACATTAAGATCCATTTAGTTTTTATTATTGTAATCCTCACCGATAAGGCCTTTCCCTGTTTTATTGAAAAGTCCTTTTTCCCGGATGGCTTTTACAATATTATCAAGAATTCCGTTGACAAATGTACTGCTTTTTGGAGTACAATAGTATTTAGCTATTTCAATATACTCATTCAAAGTAACCTTTACCGGAATTTCGGGGAATTCAAGTATCTCGGTGATTGCCAGCTGCATTACCAGAATATCCATCAGCGCAATACGTTCAACCTCCCAGTTGGTTGTGTTATTATCTATCAGTTCCGAACATTGGCTGGTGTGAAGGATCGCCTTCCTGAACAATACCTTTACAAAATCCTCATCTTCCTTATTCTTATAGAGAGGCATCAATCCGGCATTTTCACCGTTTTCTGATTTGAATTTTTTCAGGGTTTTTTCGATCATCACTGTTACGTATTCTGTGTCATCATTCCAGTAGATGCTCTGTTCCTCAAAGTTAGCCTCAAGGTCTTCTGATTCTGCAAAAAGCTTAGTTATAAGATTAACAATGAACTTTTTATCCGAGGCATAACCATGAACATCCGATGACAAATAATTCTCATACTTATCCCAGGCGATCATTTTATTGTACATTAATCTCGGAACATGCGGATAATTTATCCAGGAGAGCTTCCTTGAAGACACATAGCCATTAAAAGCCTTGTTTTTTCTTAACTGTGCAATAATCTGGTTATCAATAAATCGTCTTTTGGGATTAAGGTCCTCCTGTGTTGGCATTCTTTTCTGCAGAGCCTGATCGATCTTCTCCGAAGCAATGTCAGCAATTTCGATTACCAGGAGTAGCAGGTAATGATACAGGTCGTATGTCTTTTCAATGCTGAATACCAGCTCTTTCTCAGCCTGTGCTATATTATCATCCTCCCTGCGGTTGAATGCATATAATGCCATCAGGGCTTTTATGCGCAATAATCTTCTGCTTATCATTAATAAAGAACCTCAGATATTGGCAGCAAAAATAACCTTTTTCCTTTACCCTCAAAACAAGACTGCAAAATTTAGGTACATTTGGAGGGCATTGTTTTGATTTGAAAAATATTTGTACATTTGACAATCAAAACACTAGCCTAACCTAAACCTAAACTGACTTAGAAATGGAAGAAGAAGCCGGAATAAAGGAGGTCATAAACGGGAATGATGAAAAAACCATAAGGGAAGAAATCTACACAAAGGTAGTAAGAGCCGGGAAAAGGACCTATTTTTTTGATGTCAAGGCTACCCGTAAAGAAGATTACTACCTGACCATCACGGAAAGCAAAAAACGTCTTGGAAAAGAAGGTAAGATCTTTTATGAAAAACACAAAATCTTTCTATACAAAGAAGATTTTGAGAAATTTACTGAAGGATTGAAAGATGCTGTTACATTCATTGGTAACGGCAGGAATGAATTGAATGCAGAAATAACACATTCAGAAGAAGAACAAAAACAGGAACCTGTTGATCTTTCTGCCAGGGAATTTACAAATGTTGACTTCGACGACCTTGGTAAAAAATAAGAAGCCTTTTCTGAATGTTAGATTATATCCTGTTGATATTGGCAATTATTCTTCTTTTGTTGGGAATAATCGGCTGTCTGGCACCTGTCTTACCAGGTCCGCCACTAAGTTATCTTGGCCTGTTTTTACTCCATCTTACAAAATTTGCTGATTTCTCAAATACCCTCCTGATCATTCTTGCAGCCATAGTTGTGGTCGTTTCGATACTCGATTATGTGGTTCCTGTATGGGGAACCAAAAAATTCGGCGGATCAAAATATGGTACCAGGGGTGCAACAGTCGGACTTATTATTGGTCTTTTTCTGGGTCCCCCGGGCATAATTATCGGTCCTTTTATCGGGGCATTTGTCGGAGAACTTATCTTCAAGGATGATATGAAATACGCCATTAAAGCAGGCTTCGGAAGTCTTCTTGGATTCCTCACAGGAGTCGGTCTGAAGCTGGCCAGTTCCTTCGTTATAACATTCTATTTCGTCAGAGAGTGGATAAGGTAGCCACCATCACAGCCTTGATAGTATGCAGCCTGTTCTCTGCCTCGTCAAAAACTATTGAGTGCTTCGATTCAAAAACATCTTCAGTAACTTCCATACCGTCAAGACCAAACTTCTGATAAATATCCTCTCCGACTTTTGTTTCCCGGTTATGAAATGCCGGAAGGCAATGCAGGAACTTAACATCCGGATTACCGGTCTTCTTAATAACCTGCATGTTTACCTGGTAACGCTTCATAACCCTGATCCTCTCTTCCCATGCAGCATCGGGTTCTCCCATCGATACCCATACATCGGTATATAAAAAATCAGCTCCCTTAACTGCCTCATCAACATTTTCAGTAATATTGATCCTTGCTCCTGTTTCTTTTGCAATTGTTTTACAGGTCTCAACCAGATCTTTACCCTGCTGAAAAGCTCCAGGCGCGGCAGTTCTGAAGTCCATCCCCATTTTGGATGCACCAACCAGCAGTGAATTACCCATATTATATCGTGCGTCACCAAGATAGCAGAACGAGATCTTGTTAAGAGGCTTATTGCTGTGCTCTATAATTGTCATAAGATCTGCAAGCACCTGAGTGGGATGAAATTCATTCGTAAGTCCGTTCCATACAGGTACACCGGCATATCTGGCAAGTTCCTCAACAATAGCCTGACCATATCCGCGGTACTCAATCCCGTCGTACATTCTGCCAAGCACCCTTGCAGTATCTTTCATCGACTCTTTTTGTCCGATTTGTGAACCACTCGGACCGAGATATGTAACATGCGCTCCCTGGTCAAGAGCCGCCACTTCAAATGCACATCTTGTCCTGGTTGATGATTTCTCGAAGATCAAAGCTATGTTCCTGCCATTAAGGAACTGCTGTTCATTACCTGCTTTTTTAGCCTTTTTCAGGTCAGCAGCAAGATCAAGAAGGTATCTTATTTCTTCAGGTGTGAAATCGAGGAGTTTCAGAAAGTGTCTGTTGCGGAGGTTAATTGACATGATAATCCAAATTAAATATTGATATAAAATTGATTTAAAATTGATTTAAAAGTAGTGAATATTTTTTTAAAGTCAGAAGAAGGAAGACCGATCGCCTGCCGCCTGTCGCCTGATGCCTGCCGCCTTACTTCTCATATTCCATAGTGATCTTCGAACCGTATTTTTTATCCGCCAGCTTGAAGGCTTCAGTGATCACACTCATTTTTCCGCCTTTTTTGATAAAGTTAAGACATGCCTCAATTTTCGGTGCCATACTCCCTTTTGCAAAATGACCTTCGTTCAGGTACTTAAGAGTATCCTCATAATTGAGAAACTCCTTTATCTCCTGGTCAGGTTTCTTGTAATTAATATATATGTAAGGAACATCGGTCAGTATGTAAAATTCATCAGCACCTATCAGTGATGCAAGGAGCGACGATGCAAGGTCCTTGTCAATAACAACCTCTGCTGGCCTGACATCCTTTTTTTCATCAATGTAAACAGGAACTCCGCCTCCACCGGCTGCGATGACTATATTCCCCTGCATTGCCAGATCGCGGATTATTGAGTGATTCATTATATCAACAGGAACCGGAGATGGTACCACACGCCTGAAGCCGCCATCCATTTTCACTTCCTCCCTGAATATCCAGCCTTTCTTTGCTGACAATTTATCAGCCTCATCCCTGGTGTATATCTTTCCTATCCTTTTCTGCGGATCATCGAAAGCCTGATCATTTTTATCCACAATGACCTGTGTGACAATGCAGATAACATTTTTATCTATACCATGTTTGTTAAGCACGTTCCTGAACATCCTTTCGATCATATAACCAATTCCCCCCTGAGAATCAGCAACACAAATATCAACGGGCATCTGTGCAATATTATACAGCTGCTCTCCTGCATCATTACGCATCAGAATGTTTCCAACCTGAGGGCCGTTGCCATGTGTAATAACCAGATTGTAACCTTCATTAATCAGGAAAACCAGGTTTTCGAGTGTAAGGGTAGTGTTTTCTTCCTGTTCATCAATAGTTCCGATCTGGTCTCCGCGCAGGAGAGCATTCCCGCCAAGGGCAACAACTGCCAGCTTCTTTTTCATAATAAACCAGTAAATGTGTTTTGTTTGATCAAGATCTCCGTTAACAGAATACTAAAAAATATATATTCATCACGATGCAAAGCTATTAATTTCTAAAAAAAGCTAAGACAGGATTCTGAGAGCATGGGTATTAAAGATATGTTAAAGAACATAGTTTTGTTATTTGCTTATATTATTGAAAGAGCCTGATACAAGTCAATAAAATTTAATTAATTTTACATCATTCAAGTAAAATCGAAGTTGGTGAGATCGGGAAGCGTACTCCTTTTTACATTTATATTTTTATTTATTTGTTCCTCCTGCAATATTAACGGTGGCAGGATAATGAATCAGGGGGAGATTCATTATAATGTTCAATATGAAGGTCAGGTTTCGAGGATGCCAAAAGAACTTATGCCTCAGAATCTCGTGGTATCCTTTAAGGATAATAATATTATGTACGAGCTGATTTCCCCCCTGGGCAACTCAGGAATAACTAATTTGTCGAATCCTTCAAAGGAAATATATGACACTTATCTGAGCTTGTTCACAATCAGATATTTTTATGCATCAAAACCTGGCGAAATTTATCCCGGATTTGAAGCAATGCACGGTATTGAAATTAAAAAGACTCCAAAATCAGAAGTGATATGTGGTTTTAAATGCAAGCATGCTGAAGTTACATTTCCATCCGACCGTTCCAAAATATATAATGTCTGGTACACCGACGAGATCCCTGTAAAAAATCCGAATGCTTCTACTCCCTTTTATGAGATAGACGGGGTCCTTATGAGCTTTTTCTTTTTCATTGGCCACTCGGAGTTTCATTTTGAAGCCCAGAATATCTACAAAAAGGATATTCCTGACAGGACATTTGAAAGGAAGGACAAATTCAAAAGGGTTTCAAAGAATGATTTAAACAAGTTCATCAATAAAATGGTAAGCCTGTAAAGGGCACAGGGCAAGGGGCACAGGGCAAGGGGCAAGAACAATCCAAATACGATCTAAAGAAGGATATCGGGCTGTTAAAATGAATCTTCTTTGCAACCAGTCATCCTTAAAGATTATCCACTGCTATCCGATCTTTATCAAAATTATTACCTTTGAGGTGCTTTTTCAGGCATTACCTGAAGGATAATTGATCTGAAATGAAGAAAGAGAAAGAGAATAATGGGAAAAAGACAGTAAAGAGCAAATCGAAATCCGGATCTTTTTTTACTGATGAAAGAATTAAATTCATATTTGGAGTTCTGATCTCAGGTTTCGCATTTTACCTTCTTCTTGCCTGTGTGTCGTATCTTTTCTGGTGGAAAACCGACCTCAGCCTGTCTGATTCCCAGGTGGTTTCAAATGCTGATGTGAATGTCAGGAACTGGTCAGGGAAAAGCGGTCATTTTCTGGCTAAGATGATGATGGGTTATGGTTTTGGATACGGGGCATTTTTCATTCCTCTTATTTTTGGCGCTATAGGATTGTATCTCCTGAATTTTCCAAAAATCAACCTCTGGAAACTTGTGACGAAATTCACTTTTGCTGCAATCATTCTCTCCCTGATCCTTGGTTTCATCTTTGGCGAAGCTGACGGATATCTTGGAGGCGGGCCCGGAGGTGCCCAGGGTTTTAAAATCACTGAATGGCTGAATTCTTTTACCGGGAAGATAGGTACAGGAATAATACTAACATTGATTACTGTTGGTTATCTCATCTTCGCCCTCAGGTTCAAACCTGAAACTTTTACAAGAGACATACCTGCTTCAATTAAAAAAGTCATACCCGGAATCAAAACTGGTTCTGTATCAGCTGAAACAGGAGGGGATGGATCAAACACCGCGGAACCTTCAGCTGATGAAGGAGATGAGATTGATGAAGAGGCTGAAGAAGAAGTAGCGTTTGTCGTAAAACGGACAACCGGCAACGATGACAATGACAACATCAATCCAGGGTCAATTATTCATGTGATCGATAAGGATGAATCCTCCAAAAAAGCTCCTGACAATGTCCCGATAAATATTAAAAAACCTGAGGCTACTGATATTCTGCCCGATCATGAGGTAGAAAAGATCATGGAGAATTATGATCCCCGCCTTGATCTTTCGAGATACAGGTTCCCTCCTGTTTCAATACTCACCGATCATAAATCGGGTATTGATTTTGACGACCGGGAGGTTTTTGAGAACAAGGAGAATATTATCAAAACCCTGGGTGATCATAAGATAAGTATACGGCAGATTTCGGCTACTGTAGGTCCTACGGTGACTCTTTACGAGATTGTACCGGAACGAGGGGTCAGGCTCGCACGTATTAAGTCGCTTGAAAATGATATTGCACTCAACCTTTCAGCACTTGGTATAAGGATCATTGCACCAATCCCGGGAAGAGGAACTGTTGGCATTGAGGTCCCGAATAAAAATCCGGAGGTTGTCTCAATGAAATCACTGATCACCTCCAAGGCGTTCCAGGAATCAAAATATGATCTTGCCCTGGCACTTGGCCGGACTATAACAAATGATCCTTTTATTATTGACCTTACAAAAATGCCCCATTTGCTTGTAGCTGGAGCTACTGGTCAGGGAAAATCGGTCGGCATCAATGCAATCATAACTTCAATTCTTTACAAGAAACACCCGTCGGAGGTGAAGTTTGTACTTATTGATCCGAAGCGGGTCGAATTGCCCTTATATGCAAAGATTGAACGTCATTTCCTCGCGAAACTGCCCGGAGAAGATGATGCTATAATAACTGATACCCAAAAGGTTATTAATACTCTGAATTCCTTATGCATCGAGATGGATAACCGTCTTGAGCTTTTAAAAGATGCCCAGTCACGTAATATTAAGGAGTATAACGAAAAATACATTTCCCGGAGGCTTAATCCTGAAAAAGGCCACAGGTATCTGCCTTATATTGTACTTATCATCGATGAGTTTGCTGATCTTATAATGACTGCCGGAAGGGAGATTGAGCCTCCGATCGGCAGGCTGGCTCAGCTTGCCAGGGCTATCGGCATTCACCTTATTATTTCAACACAGCGGCCTTCAACAAATATTATTACCGGATTCATTAAAGCCAATTTCCCTACCAGGATAGCTTTCAGGGTATTCTCCTCTATTGATTCAAGAACAATAATCGATGCAACCGGTGCCGACAGGCTGGTAGGCCGGGGAGACATGCTTGTGTCCTCAGGCGCTGAACCTGTAAGGGTGCAATGTGCTTTCATCGACACACCCGAGATCGAAGAGCTTACAGAATTTATTGGTTCACAGCAGGGTTACCCCGATGCCATGCACCTTCCCGAATATATCGACGACAGTGAAACAGGAACCCAGGAAGTTGACCTCCGCAAGAGAGATGCCATGTTTGATGAAGCTGCCCGCCTCGTTGTACAGCATCAGCAAGGTTCAACATCTCTTATCCAGAGGAAACTGTCTATAGGCTATAACCGGGCCGGAAGAATAATTGACCAGCTTGAAGCGGCAGGAATAGTCGGACCATTCGAAGGAAGCAAGGCAAGAGATGTTCTTATTTCCGACTATACACATTTGGAACAGATTTTGAAGGGTCTGGATTAAAACAGATGTAATGAAGAAATTTCTGATTGGCTTTTTCCTGGTTTTTATCTTCCTGACTGCAATTGCCCAGAATGATGCTGAGGCTGTAAAGATACTCGACAGATTTTCTGCACTTGCTCTTTCCGCTCCTTCAGTTTCAATGAAATTCAGTCTGGAGACCATCGATCAGGTGGAAGGTACAAACAACAGTCTTACCGGTTCAATAATTCTGAGCAGGGATAAATACCGTCTTGACCTGACCGACAATATTATATGGTTCAACGGGGAAACATCGTGGAGCTATCTTCCGGCTGAAAAGGAGGTTACTATCGCCAAACCGGATAAAAAAGATAATTCCTTTCAGTCAAAGCCATCTTCTGTTTTTTCGGTATATAAAAAAGGCTACAAAACAAGGCTTCTTGAAGAAAATGCCGGTTCATATCTGATTGACCTCTATCCCGATGATCTGGACAGCGATCATATCAGGATAAGAATAAACATAGGAAAGCCATCGCTCGATCTTAAAAGTATTGAGTATAAATACAAGAACGGATTGACAGTAAATCTTAACGTAAAGGAGTACGACCTGAAACAGAATCCTGACAATTCAGCATTTATTTTTCCGTCGGAAAAATATAAGGGGATTGAAATTATCGATATGCGTTAACCTCTTGCGGTTTCCCTTTTAGGATAAGCAATCCTTGCATGATAAATATTCGAAAGCCGTTTAATAAAAACATTCTTGATGTCGGATATATCCTTGAATGTCAACGGTGTTTCAGAATATTGTCCATCCTGCTCCTGAATATACACTATTCTTTCAACAAGCTCGCTTATGTTTTCTTCCGAATAATTAGCAAGGCTTCTTGAAGATGCTTCAACAGCATCAGCCATCATGACTATTGCAGTCTCTTTGGAGAAAGGTTTGGGACCTGAATAGGAAAATTTCTTTTCCATATCAGTCCCTTTTGGATCCTTATCCAGGTATTTCTTGTAGAAGAAATATGCAACGGTTGTACCATGATGCGTCTGGATAAAATCAACTATGGGAGTGGGAAGATTGAATTTTTTGGCAAGGTCAACTCCTTTCCTGACATGATCAATGATGATCTCTGAGCTTTTCAGGGGATCAAGCTGATCATGAGGACTGAATCCTTCAGTTTGATTTTCAATAAAATATTCAGCATCAGTAGTCTTGCCTATATCATGATAAAGAGCTCCGGTCCTGGCAAGAAGATTGTTCCCGCCGATTTCCCTTGCTGCCTCTTCTGCCAGATTGGCTACCTGGAGGGAATGCTGAAATGATCCTGGAGCTTCCTCTGCCAGTTTCCTGAGCAACAGCTGGTTCGTATCAGAAAGCTCAAACAGGGTCGCATCGGATAAGAATCTGAAAGTCTTTTCGAAAACGAATATCAGCGGATAACTCAGCAGAAGGAAGACACCATTACCGGCAAACCAGATATAATTTTTCCAGTTCATATTTGCCAGACTGCCTTCCTGCATTAATCCAATTCCGAGATATACCACCGAATAAGCCAGAAATACCATTAAAACAGCCAAAAAGAGCTTTGCCCGCCTGTAAACATTTGTCAGGGAAAATATTACAATCACCCCGGCAATGAAACTCAGGAAAACAAACTCAAAGGAATTCGGGACGATAAAACCGGCGAGCATGATTGCCACCAGATAGACGAACAGCGCAAGCCTTGAATCATAAAATGTCCTTATCAGTATTGGTATGATTGCAAATGGTACGAGAAAAACGATATTTCCCGGTATATAGATTACAAGACGTGTAATAATGACAAATAACAGAATTATAAGGATTATGAAGAATGTCTTATGCGTTGAACTCAGTACATCAAATCTGAAGTTGTACATAAAAAGATAAAGTGCAATATAACAAGCTGATACCAGGATAAATCTGCCAATTAAAATAAGCCATTTATCATTTCTGCCAAGTCTTTTCTCATATTCAGTCCTCATTGATTCGAGGATATTGAATTTATCCTCATTTACTATCTCACCCTGTGAAATAATAAGTTCACCCTCCTGTACCAATCCCCTGTTTATGCTGATCTCTTCAATCATCTTGTCTTTAACGGCATTGGAAGTGACAGCATCGTAGATAAGATTTGGTTCGATAAAATCATATAATGCAATCCTCGAAACAAAATCGCTTAAAGATCTTCCTGATCCGGAAGCATACTGCTTTTCAAGTTCTGCTTTTTTCTCCTCAGCAAACTGGTAAGCACTTTTTTCCATGAACAGAGTACTTACCTGTCGTTGTTCAGCTATTTTTCCGCTGACAACTGTGATCTCAACCGGGAGCTTTTCCTGTGATACTGATTCATCGTTTTCCAGTACGCCTCTTTGATAAATTTCTGACAGAATAGAATTTAATTCCCGTTTTACTGAAATAAATCCCATCGGGGCAAGCGGTTGTGATGCCGATTCATATTTCTGTAAAAGATCATTCAGGTATTTGTCAAAATCCCCGATTTCCTTCTTTTCAACTTCAGGGTCCAATTTGAAATATGGAGCAAAGTTCTTTAGAATGCTGTCGCGTTCGCGTGCGACTATATAGTCAGGTTTAAGCACCGGGAAATCCCAGGGAGCAATTACTGATGAACTCAGCCATGGTTTGCCCTTCTGGAATTCATATCTGAATTTACCTTCGCGGGGTGATACTGCAACAACAATTATAATACTCGCAATAAAAAGTATAAGGTGGTACAGATACTTCTTATTGGTTTTGATATCCGGAGGTCTTCTGGATTCGGCCATTATCGGTTGTATTAGATATGCCTGATAATCAAAGGCAAAAATAGGGATAATTTTAATATGTGATTAGAACATGCAACTATTATTACTCTGTGCATACCTCTGTGATCTCTTTGTACGTTTTTTGCCCCCAACCCCCTAAAGGGGGCTAACTTTAAAGTCCCCTTCAGGGATTTGCGAGCCGTCTCACTGCGTAGCAAGAGGGGATTAGGGGGATCACATGAGATCCACAGAGACAGAGGATACAGAGCACAGATTTCACAATTAATTTCGTAATTTTGAAGAAAACCTCTCAGATGGAAATCTTTATATGTCAGAATGTCTTTGTACCGTTGCGTTCCGGTCCGTCTCACAGGTCGGAAATGCTCAGCCAGGTACTGTTTGGTGAAAAGTACCATATTACTGATAAGATTGGTCACTGGTATAAAATTGAAACACTTTTTGACAATTATAGCGGGTGGATTGACATAAATCATCTGCAGCATACGGAAGATCATGGTGATTTACATGGTCAGGTCCTGAACAGATCCCTTCTCTGCTATAAAAATGATAAAACGAAACTGGTATTGGAAGCCGGATGCGAAATTTATGATCCTGATATTGAAAAGAAAGTGTTTTCGGCTGGCAAAGATAAATTCTCTGCGGGTCCTGATTTCAGCTCCTCATATCTTATTGCCGGCGATTCGATGACTGATACAGCGATGAAGTTCATCAACAGTCCATATATCTGGGGAGGACGGGTACCATCGGGAATTGATTGTTCGGGGTTTGTACAGCTGGTTTATAAGATACATGGAATAAAGATCCCGCGCGACAGCTGGCAGCAGGCAGAAGCGGGTGAAAACATCAGTTTTATTGAGGAGACAGTGCCCGGTGACCTGGTGCTCTTTGATAATGAAAGGGGAAGGATATCACACGTAGGGATGATACTCTCCAGGGGACTCGTGATCCATGCATCGGGCAGGGTAAGGATTGACACTATTGATCATCAGGGTATTTACAAGAATGAGATCAAAGGGTATTCGCATAAACTAAGAACCATCAGGAGGATTATCAGCAAGTAAGTCTGATCCCGGGGTAATTTTCATTATCAAAAGAGCTTCAGTATCAAATGATATTTATTATATTTGATACTAATATTATATGAATTATTATCATTTGATATAAATATCTAATGATAATGATTCTCTTTTAAGAATTATTCTAAATAATAATTTGTCTGAAGACAATCCATGAAAAAAAGGCTGTCCGCCATCAGGCGGATCAGCCTTTTTCAATACAACTATTTTTTATTATTTATGGCGTCATAAGCTTGTTATAGCTGAGTTCGCTATCAGGAACCGGCCAGAAATATGACTGAGAAGTCACCGGAATAGGTGCAACCGATCCAAATCCAAAACCATCTTTACCTGGTATGGTAAGACCAAGGCGCATGAGATCCATATTACGGATGCCTTCCCCAAGGAATTCCATGTTCCTTTCAAGAAGGATTGCATTATAGAAATCTGAAGCTGCTGCAAAGCTTGCAACAGTATATGCACCTGTCGGGAATGAGCGTGTTCTCACGGCATTCAAAAGGTCAACGGCTTCCTGGGTAACTGCACTACCTGCTCTGACAATAGCTTCAGCACGGTTCAGAAGGACCTCTGCCCACCTTATCACCGGGGAATAATCTGTTCTGGTGGCTTGATCAATATACTTGGTAAGGTAAACCTGATCATCAACGGTTGCCATCATCAGCTTTCTTGCGTCAGTAGCATCCATTGTAGCATAAACAGAACCGGGAGCCGTTACAAGATAGTATGATTCCCCTGATCCCGAGAAATAATAATGGGCCAGGTTATTCTGTGTTCCTGGATTGCTGGAGGCTGTATGCGGCATGGAAAGGATGGATTCCTTCGTGCTGTGAGGTGAAGTAAAAATGCCAGCATAATTGGTATTCAGCGCATGTGCCACTCCGCTTGAAGCGGTAAAAGGAGCAGCTGCAGGTACGATCTTGGCTGATTCTGACACTACCTGTCCCCAGTTCTGCATGTGCAGGTAAACCCTTGTTTTAAAGGCTATTATAGTATTCTTATGCACCCTTGTGATGTTGAGATGACCGTCACCATAGTCTGAGACCGCCAATGCTTCTGCATCATTCAGGTCCTTGAGTATCTGTGTATATACCTCCGCAACGGTACTCGGTGCCATGTCGTTCCCTTCGGCTGACTTATTTGCAATAAGCCTCAGGGGTACACCCCGGTTTGCGCCATTACCCATATGATATGGTTTTGAATACATCTGCATCAGGTCAAAATAGCATATTGCCCTGATGGTCAATGCTTCACTTTTGTACTGATCATATTCATCCTGTGAGACAAAATCCGTGATCTTGCCTTCGTCCCACGCAGCTGTCAGACCCTTCGAGGAATACGTTGACAACATTAATTGTCTGATAGACTGCACCCCATAAGTTCTGAACTTCGTTTGTGGAGCTTATGACTGTATGGTTCCATGTCGCATAGCATGTTACCAGGTTGGAGCTGTTAGGCAGAAAATTCTCGCATCTCACATCATTATACACCTGGAATCTTCCGCCCAGATGCTGACCACTCTTCAGGGAAGTATACATACCATTAACCTGTGCTCTCGATCCTGTCTTTGGTGTCGAATACGGTTAGATCTGAGAGCGAAGTTATCGGTGCCGGATTCATCCACTCATCTTTGGTGCATCCGGTTATCAATAATATTAACGATAATATTATTGAACACTTGAATATATTTTTCATATCTGTTTCTTTATTTATTAGTTAAAAACTTACATTCACCCCGAAGGTATATGTCCTTGCCTGAGGCGCGGTGTTTCTGTCGATACCAGGTGCGAGGTTGGAGTCAGTGTTCGTTGAAACCTCAGGATCAGAACCGGAGTAACCGGTAAAGACGTAGGCATTAAAGACCTGTCCGTAAACCCTGATTCTTTCAATATTCAGAACACTCGGCCAGATATTCTTAAATGAATATCCTAAAGATATGTTTCTTATTTTCAAGTAGTCACCTTTCTCAATATTCTCGCTGATGGCGAATGAAGATCCGTTAGAGACATTATCACCCATTACAGGTCTTGGTATATTGGTTATGTCTCCGGGTTTCTTCCAGGCTGTCTCATATACTTCAACCGAGTTATTCCACCATCTCTGGTCTCTTATGCCTGCTTTTGATCCGCAGTAAACATAATAACCAAAAGCATAGGTAAGGTTTAGCGCAAAGTCGAAGTTCTTATAGCTGAGACTATTATCAATACCACCGTAGTATTTCGGAAGAGGTGAAGCAAATGGCACACCATCGGCTGCCGTGTTTATCGCCGGTGCCACTGCCCCGTCTGATTTGTAGGTCCATTTACTGGCGGCTGAATGGTCATACAATACTTCCTTGCCTGCAGCATTAACATATACTCTCCTTCCGGTTGTCGGATCAACGCCGCGTGTTTCAACAGCCAGAATGTTACCGACAGGCTTCCCAACTACGGTAATGTTTGTTGTTTCAAGGCCGCCTGTTGATGTACGTATCTCTTTCACACCCGGCGCCAGTTCCGTTACTTCATTTTTCAGCCAGGTAACGTTGAAGTTGGTTGTCCAGGTGAAATTGGGCTTGGTCATATTATAACTGGTCAATGAAATCTCAAGACCGGTATTATACATCGACCCAACGTTCGCCGGAATAGAGTTGCCCGGGATACCCTTTGACGGAGACTGAGGCACATTAAGGATAAGGTTATTGACATCGTTATAGAAGTAGTTGATATCAGCCTGCAGCCTGTCATTCAGGAGTCCGAAACTGAGTCCTGCATCATACTTGTCGCTGGTCTCCCACTTAAGATCAGCATTGCCTGCCTGTGAAAAAGCCAGGGTAGGCTCGTCTCCATAAAGGCTCGCATTGTAGAGGAACAGTGAACTGTAGTTACCAATGCCGAACATATTGCCAACACGTCCGTAGCTGACCTTGAATCTCATATCGGAAAAAACATTATTAAGGCCTGAGTTTGCAATGAAGCCCTCATTTGATATGTTCCACATGAGAGATACACCTCCGAAGTTTCCCCATTTGTTCTCCTTTGAAAGACCGCTGTAACCATCACGCCGAAAACTTCCCTCCAGATAATATTTCTTATTCCAGTTGGTATTGACGCGTCCGAAATATGACATGTAATAGTTTTCACCATAATCGCCCCCAGGCACGCCGTACCCGGTTGACCATGCTCCCGCGTAAGTTTCGAAGAAGGGGTCAGAGACCTCTGTTTTAGTAGCATTCCAGCTACTACCAACTGTTCTCTGCTGTTCCATTCCTGCCAGAAGGCCGATGTTCAATTTTTCTTTAAGTGTCATGTTGTAACTGGCGGTATTGGTCCATGTCCACCTTTTGTCCTTGCCTGTCCAGTTGTAAGCATAGCCGCCATAACCATAACCATCACCGCCTATAGGTGACCAGAAAGTCGTTGTCTCTCTTGCCAGATTATCCATACCGTATACTGTCTTAAGCATCAGTCCTTTTATGGGTTCGATACTGCCCGAAACTGTTGCCAGTATCCTGTCAGATTCAGTGGTATGCTTGTTGGTCTCAAATATCTGTCCGGGATTGTGATAGCCTAGCCCTGCGGCCAGCCCTGTCCCCATACCGCCGATGCCTCCTGCATAAATATTATAGGAACCATCGTTGAGAAACGGAGCTATGATCGGAGGAAGAACGAACGCAAGGCGTGCAGCACCTGCCGTGGCAAAGCTCGATCCTGTATTCGGTGATTCAGTGTAGCCATTTGTATATGCAACATTCGCACCTATAGTGATATACTTATTGATCTTGTGATCAACGTTCATCCTTGCATTCTTTCTGTTATAGAAGTTTTTCTTGATCATGCCATCCTGATCCGTATAACCGACAGAAAGGAAGTATGATGTGGTGGGGGATGAGCCGGATACCGTGATCGCATGACTCTGCTGGAAACCTTTCTGATAGACAACGTCTGCCCAGTTGGTATCGATAGGATCGCCGTTGGCATCATTAACCTGGTGCAGTACAACACTTGAACCGGAATTTGCATATGCAAGGTTCTTGTGCGCGAGATACTGCTCGGCGTTCATAAGGTCAAAAAGTCTGTACGGCTCGGTCCATCCGGTAAAGCCATCGTAGGTCACTTTTGTCTTCGCACCGGAGCCGCGTTTTGTAGTGATGATTATGACACCGTTAGCAGCCCTGGAACCATAAAGAGCCGTTGCCGATGCATCCTTCAGGATCTCCATAGATTCAATATCGGAAGGATTGATATCTGCCAGAGAGTTCTGAATGGCAGTACCTCCGATATTACCGGTAAATACAGGAACACCGTCAACAACAATGAGCGGATTTGAACTTGAGGTGATCGAGTTGAAACCCCTGATACGGATGACGGGTGGATTGTTAAGCACACCGTTGGGGAGCGTAATTGCTACACCGGCAGCTTTGCCCGCAAGAGCCTGGTCAAAGCTTTGCAGGTTCATTTTGGAAATAGCTTCACCATCAACAGTTGAAATAGCACCGGCTATATCACTCTTTTGCTGAGTGCCATAGGCGACTACTACAACTTCATCGACGTTATATAGGTCCTGCTTAAGGACAATATCAATACTTCTCCTGCCCTGGATCGGTGCCTCCTGTGTAATGAAACCTATGAAACTGAACACAAGGGCCTGTGCACTCGCAGGAGCTGAAATGACATATTTGCCGTCATTTCCTGATATTGCTCCGATAGTGGTTCCTTTAACAGTAATGTTAACCCCGGGTAGTGCAAGTCCGTCTTCCGAACTTGTGACAGTACCCGTAATTTGCACTGTCTGACTCATAACAAGCGCTCCTGTTACAAGAAACAGTGTGAAAATCATAAGGATTTTTTTCATAAATAAACTGGTTTAGGTTAGAAAATGGACGACTAAGATATTCAATTAATTGTAATGACAATAATCATAATTAAATTTTTTTAACATACCTGGCGAAATATTGCTCTTTTTTATCACTAGTGTCCGGCTTAGATAGTATGTTTAAAAAATGTCATGATTTAACCAGCAACTGACAACCCCGCCCTGTGAAATATGGTCAGTGCAATAGCTTCACGTTATTTCACAGGGCAAGTAACTATCAACCAGGATTAATTATCTCTTCTGTTTTTTTCAGTATAGCTTCTTCTTCACTGATGGCTTCCGATTCGATGAGCTGACCTTTCCTCAGAAGCCCGGTCGCAAATTCCCTGTCATCGAGACCTGAAACATTAATCTTTACATTCAGAAATGCACCTCTTATGCATGATCTGAGAGCCAGAGCACCAACGGCAGCATCAGTTACAGAATTAGGATTCCCCTTTTCAACCATTTCCCTGATCAGAGCAAAACCCGGAAAAGCTGTTTCCATGATGCTGAAAGGTACAAGAGCGGCATTTCTGGTAGCCTCCTGTATAGCTGATTTTCTTGCCTGGATTTCTTCTTCTGTTTTTTTTGGAAGCCTGTAAGATGACAGTATTTTATTAAAAGCTTCGGTGTCCTCATCAACAAGCCGTAACAGCTTATTTTGTATCTCCTTGCCCTTTTCGGCCCAGTCGGAGAATTCTTTCCACCTGTCATCCCAGCCTTTTTTATGGCTTGATATGTTTGCTACCATTGTTCCCAGAGCAGCTCCGAGGGCTCCCAATATACGCGGATACCGAGCCTCCGCCAGGGGCAGGTGATTCTGAAGCTGTTTCATTCATAAATTCGTAGAGACTCAATGCAGCGAGCCTTCCCATATTCTTTTCTTTCATAACATATTCAATAATTTTCTCTTCTGGTTTGAAATGATGTATATCATTAAGTCCCATGGATTTTACAGCAATTTTAATAAGCTCTTCATCGGACACACCTGCTGAACGCTGCTGTTTAGCCAGGAAATACCGTCCTGCATCCAGCATTGCTTTCAGGGGGATCAGACCAACAAGTTCGGAACCTGTTACCCTTATTCCTCTTGCATCAGCTTTCCTGCACACCTCATCAAAAGCAACATGGACTGGTGTAACGGAAATATTGGTAAGGTTCATCGAGATCTGAGCGATTCCATATTCCTCCATATACCATCCGATTGCCTTAATACTTTTAAGTGTACCTGGTACATTTATTATTTCTCCATTCTCATTCTTTAATGTTCTGCCCTTTTCACGGACATCGAATGCAATAGCGTTTGCTCTTCTGGATGATGTGGTATTAAGATTAACGTTAAATGCTACCAGGAAATCCCTTGCCCCGACCGCAGTGGCCCCTGATCTTTCATTGAATACCGCTGGTCCGAAGTCAGGCTTCCAGTCAGGATCTGCCAGTTTTTTTCTTAATCCCTCATATTCACCGGCTCTGCAGTTAGCAAGGTTTTTCCGTTTATCCTCAAGAGCAGCATTTTCATAACAGTAAACAGGGATTGAGAGCTCATCCCCTATACGTTTTGCCAGCTTACGTGCATATTCAGCTGTCTCCTCCATTGTTATCCCCGATATTGGAACAAGCGGACAAACATCAGTGGCCCCCATTCGCGGATGCTCCCCATGGTGCCTTGACATATCAATAAGCTCTGATGCTTTTCTTACAGCCCGGAAAGCAGCCTCGGAAACCGCTTCAGGATTACCGACAAATGTTACAACAGTGCGGTTTGTATCCTTGCCGGGATCAACATCAAGCAATTTGACACCTTCAACTGATTCGATGGAATCAGTGATCTGCCTGATTATCCCCATATCCCTGCCTTCGCTGAAATTAGGCACACATTCGATGATTTCTTTCTCCATAAACAATATGATTTATTAGCCTCTATAAATCTCTGTGACTTCTCTGTGTTCCTCTGTTGTATTTTGACCTCACCCCCTAAATCCCCCTCTCCCAGGAGAGAGGGGGACTTAACTTGCTGTTATTAAAGCCCCTCCCACTCCGGGGGAGGGGTTTGGGGAGAGGTCAAAAGAGCTTAAACAAAGGTCCACAGAGTCAGAGGACTACTTTTCCTTTAAGTATTACTTTATCAATTAGATTACTTCCGTATGCATACGGGAAAAAGCTGTATGATGGCATTTCCTTTGTGATAAACAGATTCGCCACCTTGCCCCTTGCAATTGAACCGTGAGTTTCAGAAATACCCATTGCATAGGCTGAATTGACAGTAACTGCATTGACAGCCTCTTCAATGGTCATTTTCAGCTTAATGCATCCCAGCGACATCATCAGCTTCATATTTCCGGAGGGAGATGAACCAGGATTATAATCGGAAGCCAGGGCTACAGGAAGACCCGCATCGATCATTCTCCGGGCCGGAGGATCCGGTAATCCCAGGAAAAGAGCCGATCCGGGAAGAAGGGTTGGCATGGTCTCTGAATCGAGAAGTGCCTTAATTTCTTCATCCCCCGAACTTTCAAGATGATCAACCGACAGGGCATTGTACTTTACCCCGGCCTGGACACCTCCGGAATTACCAAGCTCGTTGGCATGAAGCTTGGGGATGAGGCCATACTTTATCCCTGCCATTAATATCTGCTCTGTTTCATCAACAGTAAAAAATCCATTATCGCAAAAAACATCGATGAAATCTGCAAGCTCTTCCGAGGCCACAATTGGGATCATTTCATTGATTATCAATCCTATATACTTTCCCCGTTCTTTACTGTAGGCTTCCGGGACAGCATGGGCTCCAAGAAATGTGGATCTGACTTCGAGCATGGCATTCTCCCTGATCCTCTTTATTACCCTTAGCATTTTCAGCTCATCTTCAGTGTTGAGGCCGTATCCGCTTTTTATCTCGACCGCACCTGTTCCTAACCCAATTATTTCGTTAATCCTGATCATCGATTGTTCAAACAGATTATCCTCAGATGTTTCATGAAGTTTCTTTGCAGAGTTCAGGATCCCTCCTCCCCTCCTGGCGATCTCTTCATAAGACAATCCCCTGATCCGGTCGGCAAATTCCTGTTCGCGGCTTCCGGCATATACAATATGAGTGTGAGGATCACAGAAAGACGGAAAAACGAATTTCCCTGTGGCATCGATAACCTCCTGTCGAGTGGACTGCGACCGCATTAAACCATTCGGCAGTTCACTCATTTTTCCGAATCCGGCAATATTTTTATCCTCAATAATAATATATGCATCAGCAATAGTATTCAGTATTGCCATCTCCTTTCCGCTTACTTTAAGCTTCGGATTATCTTCTGTACCAATCAGTTCCTTTATATTTTTTATTAATAAGGACATATAAGTATTTTGTCTTAAAAACTGAAGCCTAAGGTAGCAAATATTGAAAAAACTGTTTATGATTTCCATTTTTCTTTATCTTTAGCGCTGTTAACCAAACCTGTAACCTATGAAAAAAATACTTACATTAATTTTTGCAGTATCTGTTGTACTGACTTTACCTGCGCAGGAAAAGAAGGTAAAAACCGGATGGAGGTTTGGCGGGGCTCTGCCGGCAGTCTCATTTGACTCAAATCTGGGATTTCAGTACGGAGCTCTGGTTGACTTTTTTAACTACGGAGATCCGAGCATTTATCCTGAATATTATGATCACATATATACTGAAGTATCACGTTATACAAAAGGAAGCGGGGTTTACAGGTTAATGTTCGAATCAAATCATATTATTCCAAAAGTGGAATGGGTGGTTGATCTCAGCTATCTTCCCGATCTGGCAAATCACTTTTACGGATTTAACGGTTATGAGTCAGTTTTTAATAATGACTGGATGGATGATGAAGCTGAAGGTTACAGGACCAGGATGTTCTATCGGTTCGAAAAAAACCAGTTCAGGTTCAAAAACGATTTCCAGGGGAGACTGTCGGGAGACCATATAAAATGGAGCGCCGGATTTGCTTTTCAGAATTTCAAGGTCGGTTCGGTCAATATTGACAAACTAAACAAAGGTAAAGATGAAAACCTATTACCCTCTGTCACTGAAGAGCCTGGTCTTTTTGAACTGTACCGCGACTCCCTGGGATTGATATCAGCCAATGAATCTGACGGCGGCTGGGTAAATACTATCAAGGCAGGTGTGGCCTGGGACAGCCGGGATAACAGGCCAAATCCAATGAAGGGTATCTGGACCGAACTTGGCATAGAGATCTCGCCCAAATTTCTGGGAAATGACTGGGGATTCTCGAAATTCTATATCACCCACAGACAATATTTTACACTGGTTGAAAATGACCTCTCACTTGTTTACCGCCTTGGATACCAGACAACTCTCTCCGGAGAGGTTCCATTCTTTTATCAGTCACAAATGATAACTTCCAGGCTCACCGGCTACTCAAGTGAAGGACTTGGCGGATCGAGTACTTTAAGGGGTGTGTTGAAGAACAGGGTTATCGGGGATGCATTCGTTCTGGGAAATGTTGAGCTGCGCTGGAAACCAGTACATTTTAAATTATTCAATAAGGACAGCTATCTTGGTCTTAATCTGTTTTATGACTTTGGAACTGTTACAAAAGGTATTGAGATACCGGGTACTCTTCAATCTACATTCAACAGCCGGATGTCAGAATATAATTTCCCCGATTTCTTTAAGCCGGGAGAAGAAAAGCTTCATCATTGCGCAGGTATAAGTATAATGCCAGTTTGGGGTCAGAATTTTGTCGTTGCAATTGACATCGGGAAAGCATTTAATGCCCAGGATGGGAATATAGGATTTGCATTCGGACTGAATTATTTGTTTTAGCCTCATCCCCAAACCCCTTCGCCTGAAAGAGAAGGGGCTTCTTAATTGATAAACAATATTTAGCCCCTCTCCCCCGGGAGAGGGGTGTGGGGTGAGGTCAAAATCCCTTCAGTAAATACGCCAGCGTAGTACCAAAATAATTTCCGAGCAGGTAACCAATAACACCTCCTGTAAGCCCCGTCACAATGACATCCTTGTTTCTGAGTGCATTGGCAACAAGGGGCACGAATGGCGGAGAGAAGACAAATGCCGTCGCAGTGATCAGGAAATTATCTGCATCGATACGGAAGATTTTCGCAAGGATGAGATGCAATAATAGTGATCCCCAGTAACACCATGAAATAAAAAAGACAAGATCCCACATTCCTTGCCCAAACATGGTTCTCAGGTCTGATTTCGTGGCAACAGTAAGGGAAAAGATAAGAATCAAATACATTCCCAGCTGGAATGTCTTTTCAGTCTTATTTATCGATTTTATAAATGAGGCAAGAATTCCGAACGTTGTAACCGAAAGCACCATAACCGCCATCCTGTACTCTTCCTTAACCGGAGCAAACATGTACAGGACTCCTCCGATTCCACCAATGAGAATACTTAATCCAAGTGCCTTAAGCAACGGGAAAAAGTTCTTTTTTGTAAACATCCCCGAGAAATCGTCAAGACCTTCTGTTTCTTTTTTGACAAGATCTTCATCAACAGCAATTCCGTTTTTTTCTTCAAACTTTGGAAGGATTGCCCTGAATATCCGGGGTGCAACCGAGACAAAGAATAAGACCAGGAATGCTCCAACTACTGTATCATAGGTAAACAGGACAACGAAGCGGTCGGCATCAACATCAAGAATCAGCTTAAGAGCCGCAAAATTAGGTGTTCCTCCGGTATAGATACCTTCAAACATTCCGGCGAGCTTCCATGCATCCGGAAAGGCATTCTTCCAGATAAAAAATCCCGTAGTCACCATAATGATCCCTGCAACAAGAGCCAGCGCGACTGAGAGAAATCCTTTCTTTGCAAATTTAAGCCAGCGCTTTATGTTCAATGAAAAAAGTAGCAGAGGAAAAGCGAGCAGCAGGGCAAATGAGTACAAAGTGTCCTGGAGCTCATTGATATTATTGACCATTATATCTCCGGAAACTGCTTTTCCTTCCGCAATAAGAGCCTCCAGGACCGGCTTTTCAAGATATGGTTCATTCTGTAATTCTAATCTGTAGCCATCGCTTCCCTCTGGAAAAATCCCTGCTGTCCCAATAATCAGGCCGAAAAGATAGGCCATAACGATGGTTCCGAATTTCCGGAGAAGACTCCACTTTTTGCATAAAGATATTATTACCAGGGGAAATAACAGGTAAAACAAGACGAGCAGAATCATTTTGATCATAAGTCAGGTTTTAGGTATACCAAATATAAAAAAAGCGATTTACCAACAAGTAAATCGCTTGAAAAATAGGTATTTATACTTATTTACTTCTCATCACAATCACACTCCTCAAAACTCTTCCTGTATTGTTCAATAGCTTTCAGGCTCATCCCCATGCTCGAAAAACCTCCATCATGATACAGGTTCTGCATTGTGACTTTTCGGGTCAGATCAGAAAAGAGCGCTATGCAGTAATCGGCACACTCATCGGCATTAGCATTTCCCAGAGGAGACATCCTGTCGGAGAAATCTATGAGCGATTCAATTCCGTGAACTCCGCTTCCGGCGGTAGTTGGTGTCGGAGATTGCGAAATTGTATTAATTCTGACTTTCCTGTCGCGGCCATAGATATAGCCAAATGATCTGGCAATCGATTCAAGTAAGGCTTTTGCGTCGCCCATATCGTTGTAACCGGACAGGGTTCTCTGAGAGGCTACATAGGATAAAGCAACCACTGATCCCCACTCGTTTATAGCATCATATTTATAAGCTGTCTGAAGTATCCTGTGAAAACTGAGAGCAGAAATATCGAAAGTCTTGAGCATATTCTCGTAGCTCGTCTTTTCATATGGAATATCCTTTCTTACGTTTGGCGACATTCCGATTGAATGAAGGATAAAATCAAATCGTCCGCTGAATATTTCCATACTTTCAGCTATCAGTTTATCAATATCGACCATACTGGTTGCATCAGCAGAGATTATTTTGCTTTCGGTCAGGCTGGCAAGCTCGTGTATTGTACCCATCCTGATTGCCACCGGAGAGTTGGTAAGAACCAGTTCAGCCCCGTGCTGCCATGCTTTAAGAGCAACATGCCACGCTATGGATTTATCATTAAGCGCTCCGAAAATAATTCCTTTCTTACCTTTTAAAAGACCTTCATCTCATATTTAATAATATTTTTATTGATACTGTCGATTGGATGGAGTTCAATTTATCTTACGCCCGCTTTAATCAGTTCTTTTGCGTTCCTGATCGCAGTTTCGGTTACCTCGCTCCCGCTAAGCAGTCTGGCAACTTCCTGAATCCTTTCCCCTGGAGATAACAATTTTATCCTGGTAATTGTTGACTCACCTGACTCTTCTTTATAGACATGGTAATGCCTCGTCCCCCTTGAAGCAACCTGTGGCAGGTGTGTTATATTTACTACCTGCATATATTTACCCATGCCGGATAGTATCTGACCAACTTTGTCGGCGACCTCACCTGATACCCCGGAATCAATTTCGTCAAAAATAATCGTTGGCAGATTCTTATTTTTTGTCAGCATTGATTTAAGGCTCAGCATAACCCTTGACAATTCACCACCAGACGCAATCCTGGCGATATTTTCAGGATCCGTCTGCTTATTGGCGGAAAACAGGAAATCGGCACTATCAATACCGGATGAAGTAAAGTCCTTTGACCCGGACAGTGAAATTCTGAATCTGGCATTCGGCATCCCAAGCTGTTTCAACAGGTCAGTGATCTTTTCCTCAATATCAGGTATTGACGATTTTCTTTTTTCTGAGATTTGTCGTGCAAGAGATGCGAGCGATTCTGTTGAAGCTTTCAGGACAGATTCCAGCTCACAGAGCCTCTCATCACCAGTCACAATCGATTTTATGATATTAGCTATTTCTTCCTTTTTCAGGATCAGCTCATCCAGGCTTTTAAGCCTGTGTTTCTGAATGAGCATATATATATTATCGAGCCTGTTATTTATCCTTGCCAGCTTTTCAGGATCGGCTTCAGTATCCTGTTCCAGCCGTTCGATTTCGTTGGCAAGATCATCAAGCTCAATTAGGGAGGAGTTTATCCGTTCAGGAATATGTTGTCCCGCGGGCAGGTACATGCTGATCTTACCGGCAACAGTTTTTACTTCCCTGAGCATCGCCAGTATTGATGTCTCGTCGCTCGAAAACAGATGTGAGATATTTGAAAGTGCATGTTTTATTTCCTCAGCATGCTCCAGAAGTTCCTGTTCCTTTTCCAGCTCATCCTGTTCGCCCTTTTCAAGCTTTGCTTCTTCAAGCTGTGTAAGATGGAACTGATAATACTCCAGATCGGCTTTGTTTTTGTCAGATTTTTCTTTCAGTTCGTTATACTCTTTTTGAAGTTTTCTAAAGTTACTGTAAGCAGTCCTGTAATTAATACGCAAAGGGCTTGTTCCGGCAAAAGAATCGATTATGTTAAGCTGGAATGCGTTATCGTTGAGCATCAGAACCTGGTGCTGTGAATGTATATCGATAAGCCTGTCGCCCAGTTCCTTAATAAGGTTAACAGTTACCGGTGTATCATTTATGAAAGCTCTCGATTTGCCCGCAGTATTGATCTCTCTTCTGAGAATAGCCGGACTCTCATAGTCAAGATCATTTGCAGAAAAGAAGTCTTCAAGGTCGTATTCTTCAATTCTGAAAGTCCCTTCAACGATACATTTTTCGTTTTTTTCGAGAAGAACTGATGAATCGGCCCGTGAACCAAGGATCAGTGAAAGTGCACCAAGAAGTATTGATTTACCTGCTCCTGTCTCGCCGGTTATAATGGTAAGCCCATTGTCGAGTGTAAGGTCAAGTTCCCTGATAAGAGCATAATTATGAACGGTAAGTTTTACAAGCATAGCCGGCTGATGTGATTAATTGGCTGCAGTAATCTTCTCATACTTTGACTTGTTTCCCGGATCTATCTCGGTCAGAATTTGCATAACCCGGCTTTTCTCCTCAGCGAATGCATCTGAAAAAATGTTTATCAGTTCCTCGGCTTTTGATTCCATAATAATCTGGATCAGGTACATAAATGGATCGGGTTTAGCCCTGTATACCTCCTGAACCAATCTCAGGCTTTCGACAATGCTGGCTCTGGCCTCGGTAATTTTTGATTCCATTTTATCAAGGCCGTTGATGTCATATTCATATATGAATCGCCTGATTCCTTCATACTCTTTATCAAGGATATTTTTAATCAGCCAGTACCGGTTTCTGTTTCTTGATCCGTCATAGGGCTTCCAGCCTGGTTCTGCAGCATTCTGGGCATTGGTGACAATCTTTTCGGCTACCTGAAAAAACTCGTTGCCTCCTTCAAATGAGTAAGAATCATAGTCAAATCCAAGAATAACATATGCATAATAAGCAAGGACTGACACAAGGCTGGATCTGTAGGAATTCGGATCAAATTCCAGCGGTTGAAATTCGACATACCTGAATTGAAAATTATTATCCATAAAATTCAGCATTGTCGAATTATATGTTGTGTTAAATACCGGACGCCGCAATTGTATCTGGATTGTTCCTCTGAATTCATCAGCTGAAAGCTGTTCGGTCAGGTTCATAATAATGTTGCAGTCGATTCTTTCTGCATAGCTGAATACATGATTTGTCCAGACAGTGTTGTTCATAAATTCATAAATATCACGCTGCATCGACTCAAAGACCTGACGGTTGGACCCCTGAATCTTCTGGGCTGAAATCTGTACATTACAGTTAAGTTCCTGTGAATTAACTGTTTTAGCACTAAGGAACAGAATTACCAGAAGATAATATTTTAATGATCTCAATAATCCCATAAGGATTAATTTTTTAGCATTGAAACAATTTTATCCAGAATATCCCTGGCCGCTTCTTCTTTTGATTTCAACTCAAATTTATCAATATTATTGTTTCTGTCAATAATAGTGATCCTGTTTGTATCGTAACCAAATCCGGCACCTTTCTCCTGCACCGAATTCAGAACAATGATATCAAGGTTTTTACGCTTAAGTTTCGCAGTTGCATTAGCTATTTCATTGTGTGTTTCAAGAGCAAAGCCTGCAAGGATCTGAGACTTCTTTTTCATCTTTCCGATAGTCAGGGCTATATCTTTTGTAGGTTTAAGCCTGAGAAAAATATCATCCCCTGTTCTTTTGATTTTTCTATCCTCAGCTTTCTCAGGAGTGAAATCAGCAACTGCAGCTGCCAGAATCGCTATATCGCAATTGCTGAACCTGGTGATGCATTCAGTCGCCATCGCTTCGGCCGATATTACATTGATGATTTCAATAGCTTTGTTTTCGGGAAGTCTGTTGACCGGACCAAGTACAAGCTCTACCTCAGCCCCGTATTCTGCGGCAGCTTCAGCCAGGGCGATACCCATTTTTCCTGAAGAATAATTGCTGATGTAGCGAACAGGATCGAGCTGTTCCTGTGTGGGACCTGCATTTATCAGGACACGTTTCCCCTTGAGAGGCTTATATTTTTTTTTTTGAAAAAAAGCTTTTTATCTCTTTAACTATATCCTCGGGTTCCGACATACGGCCCTTGCCTGTCAGGCCACTGGCCAGTTCCCCTGCCGGAGCATCAAGAATATGATTTCCGGCAGATCTTAATGTGCTTAAATTCTTTACAGTAGCCTTATGGTTCAGCATATCGACATCCATCGAAGGAGCCACAAAAACAGGACAGCGGCATGACAGGTATGTTGTCAGGAGAAGATTATCAGCAATCCCATGCGCCATCCTGGCAATTGTATTTGCAGTGGCAGGAGCAATAAGGAACAGATCGGCCCAGATTCCAAGTTCTACATGACTGTTCCAGTTTCCGTTTTCGGCGCTGAAAAAATCTGTCAGGACCGGATTTCTGGATAAAGTCGCCATGGTAAGCGGTGTAATGAACTCCTTTGCATGGTCAGTCATAATCACTTTTACCTCGCATCCCTCTTTGATAAGCAACCGGATCACAGTTGCAGTTTTATAGGCTGCAATACCTCCGGTTACTCCGATCAGTATTTTTCTGCCTTTCAGCATTTAAAGCTAAACTTTGCTTTTACCGGAAGGTGATTCGGGATTCCGGTAAAATATTTTACCTTCCTCAAGTTCCTGAAGAGCTATAAGCGCCGGTTTTGGAAGCCGTTCGTAGAATTTTGATATCTCTATCTGTTCGCGGTTTTCAAACACTTCTTCCAGATTATCGGTATATGATGCAAATTCTTCAAGCTTCTTATTGAGCTCCTGTTTCATCTCGACTGAAATCTGATTCGACCTTCTTGCTACTATGATAACAGTCTCGTAGATGTTGCCCGTATCTTTTGTCATCATCTCCAGATTGCGGGTTACTGTTGTTGAGGGTGCCATTGATTTTCTGTAATCCATATAAACTTATTGTATGTTTTCCAGGCTGGCAGCATCATCAAGCTTAAGATAAGCCGCGGTTTCCTGGTAAATTTTCTTTACTTCTTTTGAATATTTACTTTCCGGAAATTCCTCCATAAAAGAAAAATAATCATCAAGTGTCGCCTGGTATCTCTCCTTCTGTCTGACAGCATAGCTGTTTTCAGCATAAAGGAAGAGGGAATTCAGTTTTAAGAACATCATTTCCTCCCTGTATTTCGAATCAGAATATTCTTTAAGGCTGTTCGAAAGCGCAGTAATAGCCGCCCTGTATTCTTTCATATTGTAATAGAGCCTGGCATTCATATAGGATTTTTCAACAAGCCTGTCCTGAAGTTCCTTCAAATAATTCTTCGCCTCTTCCACCTTTGGACTGAGAGCGAATCTGTTTATAAAAACGTTAAATCCTTCAATTGCATTTCTGGCATCCTGCTGGTCAAGCTCAGCCCTGGGGGAAAGGTTATAGTCACATTTTGCGCCCAGGAATGTTGCCTCTTCAGCAAATTTCCCAAATGGATACTGTTCCACAAGTGATTTGAAATAAGTCCCGGCCATATCGTACTGCTTCATTCCATAATAGCTCTGGGCATTAAGCCAGTTAAGCTCTTCAGCTTCGTCTGTCGCTCTGAAACGGGGTATTACCTGACCTAATAATTCAGATGCTTTTACATATTGCTTTGAATCAAAGTACTCTCTGGCTTTGGCCTTTTTAAGTTCATAATCGGTACTTTTAAGGAGCTTTTCATACTCCCCGCATGAAGCAACCAGGACAGATATAATGATTACAATTTGTAGCCTGACTTTCATACAAAAAAATGTTGCGCAAAATTACTATTTTTTTTTGAATACAGGCATGAAAACACAATATTTATCTTCACTTTACTATTCGCCGACAAATTAGGTATAAATATGTATGAGTTAGTGATCCCATTTACTTACATTTGTGCAAATTTTTTAAAAGCATCTCAAAATGGATATTTTTGACAAATTCAAATCAAACAGAGGGGCATTAGGTCAGTATTCCGATTTTGCTCACGGGTATTTTATGTTCCCGAAACTTGAAGGAGAAATAGCTCCAAAGATGAAATTCAGGGGCAAGGAGGTCCTTACCTGGAGTCTTAATAATTATCTTGGTCTGGCAAACAATTCTGAAATACGAAAAGCTGATGCCGAGTACACCGGGAAGTATGGTCTTGCTTATCCGATGGGTGCAAGGATGATGTCGGGACATACCACCAATCATGAAAGATTTGAGAAGATGGCAGCTGAGTTTGAGATGAAAGAGGATGCTTACCTGCTTAACTATGGTTACCAGGGAATGGTTTCAATTATTGATGCGCTTGTCGACAGGCATGATGTGATTGTATATGATTCCGAATCACATGCATGTATCATGGATGGACTGAGGCTTCATTTCGGAAAAAGATTCGTCTATCCCCATAATGATATCGATAACTGTGAGAAACAGCTTCAGCGCGCTACGAAGCTCACCGAGGAATCGGGAGGCGGGATCCTTGTAATTACCGAAGGAGTATTCGGCATGGCAGGTGATCTTGGGAAACTTGATAAAATAGCAGCGCTCAAGAAGAAATATAATTTCCGTTTCCTGGTCGATGATGCACATGGATTCGGAACAATGGGAGCTAATGGCAGGGGCACGGGTGAGCACTTTGGAGTTCAGGATCAGATAGATGTGTATTTTGCCACCTTTGCCAAATCGATGGCCGGCATCGGAGGATTTGTAGCCAGTTCCAAAGAAGTCATAAATTACCTGAGATATAACCTTCGTTCCCAGATCTATGCAAAAGCACTTCCGATGGCAATGACTCTCGGGGCCATTAAAAGGCTGGAGATCCTTCAGGCACACCCTGAATACAGGGAAAATCTTTGGACCATCGTAAGGGCTCTTCAAAAAGGTTTAAAGGAAGCCGGACTTGATCTCGGAAAAACCGAATCACCTGTTACCCCGGTTTTCTTCAAATGTGCATTAACACAGGTCACTCAGTTGATTTATGATCTCAGGGAAAATTATAATATTTTCTGTTCAGTTGTCATATACCCGGTGGTTCCAAAGGATGTAGTTATGCTTCGTCTTATACCAACAGCGGGACACACACTTGAAGATGTGAATTACACTGTGAATACTTTCAGGGAACTCAAGCGTAAAATTGACCACGATGAGTATCCCCACGAAATGGCTGACTTTACAAAGTAAAAGATATACAATCCTAAAGAGGCTGTCCTAAAAGTCTTTTGTGAACCTTGGTGTAACCTTTGAGTGACTTTGTGGTTAACAACATGAACCTGCCTTGGCAGGCAGGCACAAAGAATCACAATAGTGCAACACAAAGTAGCACAAAGGATTCAAGTCAGTAAACATGCCTTATGAGACAGCCTCTTTTTCTAAAATCTTGAACAATATCAGCCCGATTCTGTTTTATACCTTAAAGATCGCATAACACTATCTCGTGGACTTTATTTCATCGCAAACACTGATTGCCGGTTTATGGAATATATTAAAGTAAAAGAACAGAATTCTGTTTTGAAGGGCTATAATATGCTGCTCTATTTTGCAGGCAGTATGATTATGTATGAACCTGTTGAGGAATGCGTGGTTGATTTCTGGTCAAAAGGAATTTTGAAAACACTGCCTGTAAAGAGCAGTAATCCGAGATTTGTTAAAGCAGCTTCACAACTGAGAGATTCCTGCGAGGATAAGACTGAGTGCAGAAGAATGCTGCAGGAGGATTTCAGGAGACTCTTTTCAGATTCAGGATTGCCACTCGCTCCACCGTTGAAATCCAACTACATTGACATTCCGGTATCAAATGGTTCAGAAGCAGAAAATGTAAGTGATTTTTATAATTCATATGGATGGTATAAAAGAACCCGGTATAATATTCCTGACGATAATCTGGGAATTGAATTACTTTTCCTTACCCTGCTGAATGACAGGTATATTGCTCTTGAGGACAAAGCATGCCGCCGGGAGATGAGAAATGAAATCAGGAGATTCATCAGGCTCCATATATTATCCTGGCTCCCTGAATGGAATGAACGGATGCAGGAATACGCCGTTACTCCAGGTTATAAAGCTATTGCCACACTAATATATGCTTGCTGTGAAGATGTTTTTGACCTTCTCGATGATTCTGTTCCGAAAATTGATTTCAGCTCCGGGCTCAGAAATTAGGATTGAAAAAATTTATTATTGCACCAATATAATATTCCCTCCATCCTTCAGAAATATCAGCAAAATCACTCTCAGGTATATTGCTGTGTTCAACAGTAACCAGGGAGTTTTCACCATCGGGACGTATATCAATTGTGACGATTGACTTTTCAGTCTGATCACCGAAAAACCATTCCTGGACAACTTTCTTATCCTGAATAAATTCAATGTTCCTTCCTGTTATATCACCTTCCCACAGGGAGAACTCTGAACCGGGTTCGGTTGACATTTTTGCCGGATAGCCTGACCAGAGTTCAATTGTGTAAGGATTCGTCAATGCCGCATAAACATCGGATGGTTCAGCGTTTATTTTGAAAATCTTTTTGAATGTTTTCATTTCAGAGGTTATAAATATCAGGCTTTCTGCTCCGATAAATAACGTTCAGCGTCGATTGCTGCCATACAACCGGATCCTGCAGCAGTCACAGCCTGACGGTAAACCGGATCCTGAACATCGCCGGCAGCAAAAACTCCTGGAATGTTGGTTTTAGAGGAGCCCGGAAGCGTCCTGATATAACCTGTTTCGCAGATATCAATGAAATCTTTAAAAACATCCGAATTTGGTGTGTGCCCGATAGCAAGAAAAAATCCATCGATTTTCACTTTTACTGATCTCCTCCTCCGGTGTGCCTTTTTTCTTCACAAGTACCATGCCTTCAACACCGCTTTCCCCAAAAAGATCAACAGCCTGATGTTCCCAGAGGATCTCTATATTAGGCGTGTTCAGTACTTTCTTCTGCATGGCCTGGGATGCCCTGAGAACATTTCTCCTTACTATCATATAGACCTTCCGGCATAAACCTGCAAGGTAGGTAGCTTCTTCGGCCGCTGTGTCTCCGCCACCAACAACTGCCACATCTTTCCCCTTATAGAAGAATCCGTCACAGGTAGCACATGCTGAGACACCCATCCCTGAAAAACGCGATTCTGCTTCAAGTCCAAGATACCTGGCTGTTGCTCCGGTAGCAATTATCACTGAGTCTGCTTCTATAATTTTGCTGTCATCGATAATCACTTTATGGATATTACCTGAGAAATCCACTTTAGTGGCTATACCAAAACGGATCTCGGCTCCAAAACGCTCGGCCTGTTTTTTAAAGTCTTCCATCATAACAGGTCCGGTAACCCCGTCAGGATACCCCGGGAAATTTTCAACTTCTGTTGTTGTCATCAGCTGTCCTCCCATCTGCAGTCCAGTGTAGAGTATCGGTCTAAGGTTCGCCCTTGCTGCATAAATCGCAGCAGTATAGCCTGCCGGACCTGAACCAATTATCAAACATTTGATTCTTTCAACATTTCCAATATCAGGTTGCTGAGTATCCTTTGAGAGATCGAGAGGCTTAAAGATTTCCATAAAAAGCTTGCTTTTGAGCTACAAAATTAGAATAAAAAGACAAAACAACTATCCATTGCTATTTTTCGATATATAAATGATTCTCAGCTAATTTCTTTACAGTTTCACCCGAAGGAACTCCGGATCCCGTTGCAGAAAAGTCATCTGCATTCCAGTTATGACGACTGGCGAATTCTGCAAGAGATTCAAAATTTTTAAATTTCACTGAAAGAATTGTCCCTGTTTCACCTTTCACAATGACTGCGGTATAATCTCTCGATTCCTTTAAAATAATCCTCAAGATCAGGATGAACCATTAACAATTCCAAGTCTTCCTTTTGCAAGGAAACATTCTGATGTATTTTTCAGCAAACCATCCTGAATACCCGGCAGATAACCGGAAAAATCAATTTCCTCCTCCTTGATTTTATCCGTTATGATCTTTCCGATCCTGATTGAGGCAATGCTGTCGGATAGGGCACCTTTTCTGTTTATAATGCTTATATAATATGGACCTTTGCATATCTGAAGCTGGTACTTTGTGCGACAGGTAAACTCTGACAGGGCAGGCATATCGAGACAACGGTATTTTGACACTGAAAAAATCCCGAAAGCTGCTTCAGGTCCGGTCATTTTATATATTTCTGTCTTATAAATTCCACCTGAATAATCTATCTCTGTCACAGATACTGCCGAAAAACCATACTCAAGGTAAAGTTCAGCGCCGCCGTTGATGTAACCAAAAAGGGAAGTGCCGTTAAATATCCTTGAAGGAGAAAACTTTCCGTCCGGCAGATCATTCCTATCAATAACAGGGAAATCATCCGGCAACTGAGAAAAACAAGCCGGAAAGCCCAGAACTAAAATTACTGAAATGAAGAAGTTTTTTATCATAGACAAATTTGGTTTGAGGTACGAGGTACGTGGTATCGTGTAGAAAATCACTTCCAAAGATACTATGTCATTTCGATTACTCTGAGGTTGATCTTAGTTTTATCGGATACTCCCAGTCCCAGATCGGTTGCCATTGTGAGGAATGTCAGTGATTCAGGCACAGGAGCTTTCTGCAGACCCTCGGCTATTCTTTTTTCAGCTATTATATCGTAACCGATCCTGTCCATTGCAACCGGATCGGAAGAGACAAGCATTGAGTTGTAGTTACAAATAAACTGCGGATTTGCGCCTGGCCCTCCGTTAAAACAGCCTCTCAATCCATCACAGATGTTAAGTACTACCTTATCGCGCAAAGGAGCAAAGGCGCACACCTCTGCACAAGTGTCGTTCCACAGTTTTGCATGAAGCCTTCCGGTATTTGAAACTGATCCGAACGCAAGGTTCTTCATGGCATTTGTTATTGATCCTCCCGCATTCTTCAGTATTGGGATATTAATAATTTTGTCAATTTCCTGAGTTACAATCTTCGTGAAATATGAAAATTTCCCTCCGTTGACCATGTAGGGCATTGTTTCTGCGTCATATTCACCTTCCACATCAGCCCAGTAATACCATTCCTTGTCGATATTCCTTTCTCCGTAAAGTTTACCGTTCTCATCAGTAAATGAGCCTTTTTCATCCTGAAGTTCTGTCCCTCTGATTGTTATGCCCGGGTAGTTATCCCGGGTAAAACCGGTATCCTTCAATTCCATTTCCCTCCTGTCCCAGATTATTATATCTTTTTTATCAATACCGCTTTCTGTTAATTGTTTAACAACAGATTTAACTACTGCATGACTGGTAAAAAGGAGCTTGCCTGCAACCGGATTTACCTTGAGCCCTATCTTTTCGCCCGGACTTACAAACATTCTCCATGCATTCTTAAGATTCTTCTGACCGGTCAGTTCGAGCATCGATTTCTGAAGCATCGTGTATGCAACTGCCTCAACAGGTAGATCATCGACAACCGCATTCTTGTTTTTTACAACCACAACTTTCCCCGGAAATTTTCCCGGCATTGAGGATGATGTTCTGGCTGTCTTTACGGCATCACTGATATTTGTTGCGGGCTTTGATGAGGTCTGCATCAGATCTGACGTCTTTCCTGAAAGAGGCTTAACGGCAAGAGCTGCTCCGCCGGCGCCAAGGATTGTGAAGAATTTTCTGCGGTTGAGAGTTCGTCCTTTCATATTTATTTGGAATAAAAATTCAAGGTAAATATAGTTAAATAATTTTTGGTACGGGGTGCGTGGTTCGAGGTGCAGGGGGCCTGCTTACCGGTTTCCGGCTTGTTCGCTGTGGCTTGCCCTGAAATCATCTTCGTTGTCAATTTCGGGGGATTCCCCAAGTGACTCCCACCTGAAATTTCTGTCATATGGATCAAGAGCTTTTTGCGGATCGAATATTCTCCTGTCTGCCATTTCAACTGAATATGGTGTATAATCAGGTTTGTCCGTGAAGAAATCCTGCAAAAGGGTTGCTGTTGCATCGAACTGGTTTAATGGGGGGATATCACAAATATTATAAATAGTTTTGAGGATCGCTCCGAAATTAGCATGAGTGTGGGACACATATCCTCTCCTGATCCACGGGCTTATCATCATAAGCAACGAACGGTGGGCGTCAATGTGATCTCTTCCGTCCTGTGCATCATCTTCAGTCACAATTATCAGCATTTCAGGCCACCATTTTGAATGGCTTAGCTTATGAATGACCCTGCCGAGAGCAAGGTCGTTATCAGCCATATATGACTCCCTGAAGGGATATCCGTCATCGATCCGTTCTGAGGATCCGTGATCATTGGGTATGATCATTGTTATAACTGAAGGAAATTCTTCATTGCCGGAGAGCCATTTTTCTTCAAGTTCTTCTTCAAACATGTCGATCCTGAACTGGTCAGGAACACTGGTGTTATAAGTGGCATATTTTCTGGACGTCCTGTCAAACAAAGGTTTGGGCATAGGGAACATTACCCCCATTTTAATTCCAGTGTATTTGTGCCATTGTTCTTCTTCAGCTCCGGAGAACTCAAAGCCCTGACCAAAATTAAAAAAGCTGATCCCGTTCCGCGACAAGTGCTCCCACATCCCGCCAGCTTCATTATAATCTTCGGGATAAACAGCACCTGATGAACCTGCCACATATTTCCGGCCGGGAGCTGTACTTAACAGGTTCCTCGTGATCTCCATCGAACTGTTTATCTCAACCCACTCATTCGGATATGTTCCGACCATCCACCGGTGCCCATGAACAGAAGCGTCCGAATCACAATAAAAATTATCGCTCACGGCAAACTCACGGGCAATCTTCTGGTGGTTCGGCATTACATTTACATTCATTACCATGCGGGTCTTGTCCTGGCTGGCCACATCGGCATTAATTCCATATCTGGCCAGGGATGGATCGGCCTCAGCGTTTTCAAGCTCCCCGTAAACTTCATCAAAGGTCCTGTTTTCCTTTGTTATATATACTATATGCTTTATAGGGCTTTTCCTCAGGCCGGCAGAAGGTGGAAGCGGATTTTTAGCATCATCCGGTATTTGCACTTCTTTGAAGGTATTATCTTTTACCTTTCCGGTCGTAAGATGAAGATCTGCCTGTTCAAGATTTATTTTCTCAAATGTTCCGAGCATAATATCCCCAACATAGGTACCCGCCGTGGTAAGTACAAAGTCCTCTCCTCCATTGGGTCCCGAACCAAGTCCGCGGGCAGTGACAACGTATAATAATTTGTCGTCAGGAGAGATCCGGAGTTTGGTCGGAAACCAGCCGGTAGGAATATATCCCAGGGTTGACAAAGTTCTGGTGTCAATTACTCCAACAGCATTCAGACCGCTCAGAGCTACATATAATCTCGATTCATCATGGCTAAGCTCAATCCCGAAAGGGATCAGACCCCTGAAGGCATCAATCCTGCTGTCAATGGGAAGTTTAATTGCTGCAACCACTTTTCCGGTCCGTGGATCCAGCACAGAAATGTTATCATTTGTGGCATTGCTAACAAAAACCTGTTGTTTCCCTGCAGCTATGGAATTCGGACTTGATCCTCCTACAACTTCGAGCCCCCCGACCATTTCACCCATGCGATAACCTGTCTTTTCCTTTGAAATTACCTTATTGCTGTCGAGGCTGATGGTCCATACCGAGACCGCTTCACTAACCTGAGGTGATCCAAGGCCCGGAACAAACCTGCCATTTATCTCAACACCTTCTTCTGATTCCTGTGAGGGTACTCCGTACGGAGGAAAATCGAGTCCGGCCACCTCGATATTTTTTTCGGTCAGCCCTGGAGCGACAGGATAATCATATATGCCGGTATTTGCTATGTAGGCATATTTACCGTCAGGAGAGATGTCAATTCCAAGAGGAAACCGGCCGACAGGGATGCTATGCAAAACCTTATGCTTATCAAGATCCAATATTACCATCCTGAAATTGAACTGATCCAGTACATAAAGTATCTTTTCATCATCAGACATCCGGATATCACCGGTAAAACTGTCATTGTAAAAATGCTGGTCACTCATGCCATTAATGGTTATGCGCTTTGTATTTTCCATTGATAACAGATCCAGAACGATTATATCTCCATTATCACCACCGCTTAAATAGGCGGTCTTATTGTCTCTTTTTATTGCTGCCCCCATATAGGAGCCTTTACCCTGGAAAGGAGCTACTCCTTCAACACTGCTGTTATCTGCAGTATTTATCAGAGTAAGAAGGTTATTATGAACAGCCAGCGCTATGGTTCCGTCCGGAGACAAGGCCAATCCGAAAGGATCAGGGGCGATACGGATAAAATCTCCCTCCGGTTTTACAATTCTGCCGCTGGGTATAACATTTTCGCCATCGATATTGATCTCACAATAACGGTTCATCCCGGGTACCTGGAGAGTTGAGACAATCTGTTTATCATCGCACGAAATGAGCAAAAGCAGCAAAACAGGAAGGATTAGTCTAATCATTATATTAACAGGCATTTATATCATTAATCCGTTCAACTTAATATTCAATTATTTAGCTTACCCGGTACTGAGCAAGTATTTATTCAAAGTTAGGTTGTTTTTCCGTTCAGGTTATTAAAGTAATATTTTTCTGTTCGGAATTCTTGATTAAATTTGCAGGAGTTTTAAGACCGCCTAAGCCTTGGCGTAGGCGGTCGAAGCGGGGTGTGGCGCAGTTG
>CAWHGX010000057.1:0-58815 GCA_963828775.1 uncultured Bacteroidales bacterium
GATTTATTGCCGGCTGTGATATAAAACCAGTATATACGAGAATCCTTATTGAATCAGGTGAGAATTCATATTATCAATACTTTGATAGAAGTTCAGTAGTATTTGCAGGCATATTTAAGGACTTTGCGGTTTCAGAATATCTGTCCGGGATCAAAATTGCAGTTTCAACATCTCTGTCAGCTGGCTATAGTTTTGGCGGCAAATTCAAGGGAACGAACGTTAATCCTGAAAGATAATTCAGAATAATGCCCGCCGCGGGTCTGAAATTTCAGAAAAAATATGTTACAATCAAAACTGATCTGGAATACACGAATACGGACTTTTATCATGTCGGACCGATTTGGTTCAGGATCAGTATAGCTTATAATTCTTTTATCAGTAAAGTCAGATCACCGGGTAAAACTATTAAATGGCATTGAAATTTATGAAGAGCGTTTTCAGAATTTTGTTCCTTATAACTTGTGTTATATGTTTTTCGTGTGAAGACAAGGGATGGTTCACGGAATGTTCTGACTGCACAAAAGATGAACCCGGGATGCTGTCCTGCACGTAAAGATCAAAGAGACTGAAATGCAGGTGAAACTTAATATATATGAGGGAGAACTTGAGGATAGTGTCCTTTACCGTTCGGTGTTTCCCACTGGTTCAGTGTACAATATTTCAGTAGTGTTGAATAAAAAGTATACGGTGACAGCAACCTATTTTATTGACGGAAACACATATACAGCTGTCGACTCAGCCACACCCAGGGTCAGATTCACTGAAACCCAGTGTGAAGAAGCCTGTTACTTCGTCTATGACAGGGAACTCGATCTTCGTTTGAAATATACCGCAGGAGCAAAATAAACCTAGCAAATGACTAAGCAGACCCTTCGTATTTAAAAAGAGGAACCCCTGCAGCAGCCTTTTCTTTTACAACTATTATGTCGGCTTTCTTAAGCGGTTTAAGATCGTTTCTTAGATCCAGGGCAATTCTGAATAATTCAGCTTCTCCGGGAGGAATAGCGGCAGTGACCGGGTGTGATAATGTGAATCTTAATCCCATCTTAATGTCTTCAGGTGTTATAAGTGGTTCGTACCAGCATTTGGGAAATTTTGATCTGTCTGCACCCTTCTGCCATGGACCTTTTGCCATTGCTTTCAAAGCCAGGATACCCATTTTCTTTTCCTGTGCCTGTGCCAGCACCTGCGGACCGAAATTACCGGAATGCCAGGTAGTAAAGTTGAATGGGAACAATATAGTGTCAAAATCAAAACGGTTCATAAGTGCCATTGCTGCTTCAACTGAATGCGCAGAGAATCCGATAAATCTGATTTTACCTTCCTTCCTTGCTTCAAGAAATGTTTCCATGGCACCTCCCGGACTCAATATGGTGTCGACATCCTCAAGTGATGTAACTGCATGATGCTGGTAAAGATCAAAATGATCTGTCCTCAGATTTTTCAACGACTGATCAAGCTCTCTGCGTGCACCTGCCTTAGTCCTTTCTCCGGTTTTACAAGCCAGAAAAACATCCTTTCTGAAGGATTCAAGAGCAGGTCCGAGTTTAACTTCCGCATCTCCATATGACGGGGCAACATCAAAATAATTGATACCTGAGTCGATTGCAAGCTTAACCAGGGCTGATGCTTCAGCAGGGGTTGCATCCCTGACAACAATCCCTCCGAAACCGATCATCGAAAGCATCTCACCGGTGCGGCCGAGAGATCTTTTTTCAGTTTTACCTGGTTTGGTCTTACGTGTTATTGCACTCAGATCAGCAGGGAACAGGCTCATTATCGGAGCTGCTAATGTGGTGGTTTTGATAAAATTCCGACGTTTCATATTATTGACTTTTGATTGCTGCGTTTAAAATCATAAAAGATAACAAATTGTTCCGGATTATCAAAATAAGGTTTCCCGCAGGTCCAGCTGATCAGCGCAGTACAAAAACATCAGATCTGCGAAAACCTGCGAAATCACCGGGAAAAATAAAAAGCTAAGTATTAAAAACAGGTTTAGTCTCATAACTTATCACATCGTTCTTATAATAAACCCTTTCAAGGAATAGTCCGCTTGGTGGTGCTGTCAGTTTAGCCGGTATATCGGATTTATTCCTGAAGAACGAAACCACCTCTGAAGGCTTCAGTTTTCCGCGTCCCGCTTCTACAATTACTCCTGTCATGCGACGAACCTGCTTCCACAGAAAATGAGAACCAATGACATGAAAAACCAGCAAATCCCCGAACTCCTTTACCACTGCAAATTTAATTTCAACTTTTGTCGAACTCTGCTCCTGGTTTTCATCTGTAAATGATTTAAAGTTCTTTAATCCAACAAAATGTCTGGCTGCTTCATTCATTTTATTTATATCAAGCAGGTCTTTTATCCACCAGACATGCTTCTTGCCAAAGGCTGTGCGCCTGCGGCTGATTTGATATATATAGCTCCGGGCAATGGCATCATGCCTTGCATGGAACCCGGGATCAGCATTTTCGACATTCAGGATACATATATCCGGAGGAAGCCTGTCGTTAATTCCGTACCTGATCCTTAATGGGGGCAAATCAGTGTCAGCTTCAAGATGGGCTACCTGACCGATTGCATGAACACCACTGTCAGTTCTTCCGGCTCCGTACAGATCAATGTTACCGGCCCCAAACAAATCCCTGCATGCGTCAATGAGCTCGCCCTGAATTGATTTTCCCCCTTTTTGCATCTGCCATCCTGAATAGCGAGTGCCGTCGTATTCGATCGTAAGCTTGAATCGTGACATTTTCAGTAAAATTTTATTGGCTAAGATAGTCATATTTCTGGCAGGGGGGCAGGGGGCAGAGGGCAGAGGGCAGAGGGCAGATAACGTGGGTCGTGAAGCAAAGGATTGAATCTGGGATAAATACTATTTGTATATTTGTTTATTCAATAAACCACTATCATGGAAACTTCATTTTTCAGCACTGATCTTTTCACTTATGTAATACTGCCTGTCCTGATCTTTCTGGCGCGTATTTGCGATGTTTCAATCGGGACATTGCGAATTATTTTTGTTTCCAAAGGGAAGAAGGACATTGCACCAGTTCTTGGATTCTTTGAAGTTCTCATCTGGATAATAGCTATCAGCAAAATCATGCAAAACCTTGATAACTACATTAATTATGTAGCTTATGCAGCCGGTTTCGCAACCGGGAATTTTGTTGGGATGATTATCGAAGAGAAGCTTGCCATGGGTATCCAGATGATAAGGATCTTTACGAATGAAAAAGGGATGGAACTTGTCAGGATCCTTAACACAAATGGCTATGGAGCAACAGCTGTTGAAGCCCACGGAGCAAAAGAGCAGGTGAACCTCGTTTATTCAATTGTTCACCGCAATGAGCTGGAAAAAGTGCTTGAGATAATTAATGATTTCAATCCCAGGGCATTCTTCACAATTGAAGACGTGAAAGCTGTGAATGAGGGGATTTTCCATCCAAGGACGCATGGTAATATTTTCCCTTTCACAAATATACTCAGAAGCTGGAGGACCGGGAAATGAGAGGCTGAGGGCAGGGCTGAAGACTGAAGACTGAAGATAAAAGTATTTGTTTTACATTTAACAGTGGTAAAATAATTAAAGAACAATGGAACAGATAAACAATCATCCGCTTTACAGGATTCACACCATCGACAGTGCAATGAGCTCACTATGGGACTTTTACACTAAAAGGTTTATTTCACTGTTTTTGATATCGTTTGTGATGGGGTTGGCATTGCAGTATTTAGGTTCTCTAATAAAAATAGATATCGGAGATTATCAGACATTTAATATAGATGAAATGATGCTGGAACTCAGGGAATATTTATGGCCTATGCTGATAGTTTCATTATCCGGCTTGTTGTTCACCACAATTTTACATTACTACATTATCTATAATCCACTTGATCCCAACGACAATATTTTCCGCTGTTTGCTGAAATCGCTCAGATATTATATCCCTTATCTTATAATTTTGGTATTTCTGGCTATTGCGGGATCGTTTGCACTCTTTCTCGGACTTCTTGTGGTAGTAATTGGTATGTTATTCGCAGCCATTTACATATTTTCTCTATACCTTTTTATCCTTCCCGTTATGATGGTTGAGGGGCCAAGCATAGCAAACACTATAAGCAGGACAGTTACACTGGCCCATAGGAATTTCTGGGCAAATATTGGCTGGACAGCGGTATTTGTAATTATCATACTGGTTATATCGGCAGTATTATCAGGATTCATTCTCCTTCCATTTACCGGCAGTTTCTTCAAAGCTTTTAGTGATCCGGGGGAAGCAGCTTCTTTGATGGATATTACACAAAAGCCTCTTTACATTATTCTTTCTGCACTGATCAGTGCAGTTACAATGCCCCTTATGCCAATTTTTGCCTGTATACTTTATTTTAGCGGGAGGGCACGCGAAGAGAAGAAATATTATCAGGAAGCTCCGGAAGATAAGGGGGATGATAAAGTCAGTGTTGAAGATCTGTATTCAAAACCTCTCCCGGAAGATGACAATTAATGGTCATGCAGTCATGTTGAGTACTGCGAAGCAGGACGAAATCCCGACCGAAGCGTCGGGACAGTCATGTCGTAGCGAAGCGGAGATCCCTGACGAAATTGCATTTGTCAGGGCAAGCCTGACCGAAAGCGTCAGGGCAGTCGTGCAGGACTTAAAGACTATTTTCCCCCTTGACATATCCGAAGTTAGCCAGGATACCTCCGTCGACAAATAGTATATGTCCGTTCACGAAGTTACTGGCTTTTGATGCAAGGAAGAGAGCCGCGTTTGCCACATCTTCAGGTTCCCCCCACCGTCCGGCCGGAGTGCGGGTCATAACCAGATCATTGAAGGGGTGTCCGTTTTCGCGAATCGGAGCTGTCTGTGATGTTGCAATATACCCGGGACCGATGCCATTGATCTGAATATTATATCTGGCCCATTCACATGTCATGTTGCGGGTGAGAAGCATAAGTCCTCCCTTTGCAGAGGCATAGGCTGAAACAGTATTTCTCCCGTAGACACTCATCATTGAACACATGTTGATTATTTTGCCGCTTCTTTTCTTTATCATGTTCGGAACAACCCGTTTTGATACTATCAAAGGTGCGACCAGATCCACATCAATTACCTGCTTATAATCAGCTACCTGCATTTCAAGTATTGGAATCCTCTTAATTATTCCTGCATTATTTACAAGTATGTCAATTGGTCCGATATTTTTCTCGATCTGAGATATTCCGCTGTCGACATCTTTTTCGTCAGTGACATTGAAAATAAGAGTGCATACATCCATTCCCTCTTTTTGAAATGCCTCTCTGCACTTAAGAAGCTTCTCCTCCTGAAGGTCATTTACGCATACCTTTGCACCAGCTTTAGCAAACAGCAGTCCGATCGCCAATCCAATGCCGTGTGTGCCTCCGGTCACAAGGGCCACTTTTCCGGTCAAGTCAAATAATTCTTTCATTTCAATTATAATTTTACTTCCGGGGCTTTCTATTTAAGTGTGTCGGGATGTCTGACATCCATATCGCTGTAATCGAGGTTTTCGCCCGCCATTCCCCAGATAAAAGTGTAGCCAGATGTTCCGGCAGCGCTGTGAATGCTCCATGAGGGTGAGAGGACTGCCTGCTCATTCTTCATCCAGATATGCCGCGTCTCGTCCGGATCCCCAATAAAATGGCAAATTCCCTGCTTTTCCGGGACCTCAAAATAGAAATATGCTTCCATCCTTCGGTTGTGAGTATGAACCGGCATTGTATTCCAGACACTGCCTGTTTTTAACTCGGTCATACCCATCTGTAGCTGGCATGTAGGAAGTATGCTGTTAATCAGCAGCTTAATAATTGTCCGGTGATTGGAAGCCTCAGGTGAGCCAAGGGTTACGATTTCAGCATCTTTTATGGTAACTTTTCTAGATGGATATTTGTGATGTGCCGGTGCGGAATTTATGTAAAGTTTTGCCGGTCTTTTGTTCTCAACAGATCTGAAAACCACATTCATGGTTTCCTTACCGAGGTATAATGCCTCTTTGAATCCAATATTATAAGTGATCCCTCCAGCTTCAATTTCAGCCTCCCCTCCAACGTTTATTATTCCCATTTCACGCCGCTCCAGAAAATATGCAGATTTAAGATCATCTGCAGTTTCAAGGTTCAGGTCTTTATTCACCGGCATGGCTCCACCAACCATATAGCGGTCGTACATCGAGTAGACGAGTGATATCTCGCCGGGCACAAAAATATTTTCAATAAGGAACTCCTTCCTGAGTTTTTCTGTGTCATACTTTTTGAAGTCCGCCGGATGCACTGCATATCTGAGTTCTGTTTTCATATTATCCAGTTTAATGATTTTGTTTTATATCAAAAATACAACCTTTGCCGGGAAAGACAACTAAATCGAAGTTTAGAATTTGATAATTGTTAATTCCATGCTCATTTTTGAAACCGGTCAATTAATTTGCTATTTTTATTTGCCAATTGTTTTATAACAACGGGACCTGCACATCTTTTAAAATTCTAAGAGGATTATGATAAAACCATTTATTAATGATGATTTTCTTCTTGAGGACAAGACTGCGAGAAGACTATTTCATGAGTTTTCAGAGAACCAGCCAATTATTGATTTCCATTGCCATCTTTCACCTTCAATGATAGCTGAGGACCGGCAGTTTGACAACCTGGGACAGGCATGGCTTGAAGGTGATCACTATAAATGGAGAGCTATGAGGACAAATGGTGTAAATGAGAGATACTGCACCGGCAATGCACCACCACGGGAGAAATTTGACAAATGGGCCGGGACCGTCCCGGCTACAGCCGGAAATCCACTGTATCACTGGACCCATTTAGAGCTGGCCAGGTACTTTGGGATCTATGACTTATTATCTCCGTCAACTTCCGGAAAAATCTACGATAAAGCTTCTGAAATGCTTCAGACAAAGGATTTCAGCATACGGTCGCTGATAAGAAAGATGAAAGTTGAGATCATTTGCACAACCGATGATCCTGCAGATACACTGGAATATCATCAGAAACTAAAAGGATCGTTCGAAATTACTGTTTTACCTACATTCAGGCCTGATAATGTTGTTAAAACAGAGGATCCCCTAAAGTTCAAAGAATATATTGGAAGGCTTGAAAGAGCCTCAGGAATGACCATTACTAACTTCGGAGCCCTTGTTGAAGCACTCGATAACAGGCATAACTTATTCCATCAGCACGGAGGCCGGCTTTCAGATCACGGACTCGACAGGTTCTATTTTTCACCGTTTACTGCAAGTGAAGCAGATAAGTGTTTTAAAATACTTCTGAAAGGAGAAAGCCTGTCGCCGGGTGACACTGAGAAATATAAAACAGCAGTTATGCTTGAACTTTGCAGGATGAACCACAAAAGAGGCTGGACCCAGCAATTTCATCTCGGGGCGATGAGAAATAACAATTCCAGGATGTTCAGGCAGATGGGGCCCGATACCGGATGGGATTCTATCGGCGTCGCCCAGGATGCCTTGAAAATGTCAGGATTCCTGAGTACACTTGATGACTCAGACCAGCTGGCAAAAACGATTCTCTATAACCTGAATCCTGCAGACAATGAGTTGATGGTGACAATGGCAGGAAATTTCAATGACGGGACCATGCCGGTGAAAGTACAATATGGCCCCGCATGGTGGTTCCTTGATCAGAAAACCGGCATGGAAAAACATCTTAAGGATCTTGCCGCACTCGGACTTCTGAGAAGGTTCGTCGGAATGGTGACTGACTCAAGGAGCTTCCTGTCATATCCGCGTCATGAGTATTTCAGGAGGATTGCCTGCAATTTTGTCGGAAAGCAAATCAGAAAAGGGCTGATACCTGACGAGGATGAACTGGTAAAACCATTGATAGAAGGCATTTCATATAAGAACGCTAAAGAGTATTTTGGATTTTATACCAAATAATATGAACGAACTGAATTTAAAAGGCAAAGTTGCGGTTGTAACCGGCGGTGCAGGATTGATCTGTTCAGAGATGGCCAGAGCTCTTGCATTTCAGGGTGTAAAGACTGTAATCGTTGATCTGAATGCTGAAGCTGCAGTCAGGGTGGCGACGGAGATAGAGAAGGAATTTAAAACACCTTCATTGGGCCTGTCAGCCAGCGTTCTTGATAAATCCTCCCTTGAGGCTTCCAAGAAGATCATCAATGAAAAGCTCGGGATTATTGATATACTTGTCAACGGGGCAGGAGGAAATTCCCCGGCTGCAACCACGAAAGTCGAGAAGATGGACGGATCAGATTCTGAAAATCCCGATGATACGTTCTTTGGGCTCAAGCTGGAAGGATTTGACAAGGTATTTGACCTTAATTTCAAGGGGACACTACTGCCATCGATGGTTTACAGCACTGATATGGTAAAACAAAAATCAGGGGTCATCATTAATATTTCATCGATGAACTCTTACCGTCCGCTTACCAAAATAGCCGCCTATTCAGCTGCAAAAGCTGCTGTTAATAATTTCACACAATGGCTGGCTGTGCACTTTTCAAAAACCGGAATCAGAGTAAATGCAATGGCCCCCGGATTTCTGCTCACAAATCAGAATAAGTTCCTCATGATCGATGAGAAGACCGGGGATCTCTCGCCCAGGGCAATTAAAATATTGAACGGCACTCCGATGGAGCGGTTCGGTACTCCGGAAGAGCTTACAGGAACTCTTCTTTACCTGGTTTCAGATCTTTCAAAATTTGTAACAGGGATAGTTATTCCTATCGACGGAGGGTTCAGCGCGTATAGTGGTGTTTAGGCGACAGGCGACAGGCGACAGGCGACAGGTCAGGCATCAGGCTGAAGGCATCTATTCAAGATTACTTTACAATACATGAACTGATGCCCGTCGCCTGAAGCCCCTGATAAAAAATGCAAACATAAAACTATGATATACTACCAGTCTGGTTCAGAAAACACGGTTATAGGCCCCAATGATCTTGAATACGGGATCTATTCTGCTCTTGTAAAGCTTGGACCGAGGAAAAAGGTGCTTGCCGTTCCTCCTGATTGTACAAGATTCCATTCTAGGGCAGGCGATATAACCACTTTAGTTTATGCTTACTACAGGGAAAATCTGAAGGATATCCTTCCGGCACTAGGCACTCATTCACCAATGACTGAAAAAGAGATTTCCGATATGTACAAAGATGTGCCAAAGGAACTTTTCAGGGTACATGACTGGAGGAATGATGTGGTAACTGCGGGGACTGTTCCTTCTGAATTTGTGTCAGAAATCACCGGGGGCAGGCTGAATTATTCCTGGCCGGCTCAGCTCAACAAACTTGTAATGAACGGAGGGCACGACCTTATACTTTCCGTCGGACAGGTTGTACCTCACGAGGTGGTAGGCATGGCCAACTACAATAAAAACCTGTTTATCGGTACCGGAGGTCCCGAAGGTATCAATAAAAGCCATTTTGTCGGTGCTGTCTACGGAATGGAAAGGATCATGGGAAAAGCAGATACACCGGTAAGGAAACTTCTCAATTATGCATCCGGAAATTTTATTCCGCATTTACCCGTTGTTTATGTTCAAACAGTAATCGGACGGGATGAATCGGGTAAGCTTGTGATCAGAGGTCTCTTTATCGGAGACGATGAAGAGGTATTCAGGCTGGCATCTGAACTTTCCTTAAAAGTAAATTTCACTGTTCTTGACGAGCCTCTTAAGAAAGCAGTTGTATATCTCGATCCTGTTGAATATAAAAGCACATGGCTGGGAAACAAGAGTATTTACAGGACCCGCATGGCCATGGCGGATGAAGGAGAGCTGATAATTCTTGCACCCGGGCTGAAAGAATTCGGTGAAGACAATGAGATCGACAGGCTTATAAGAAAATACGGTTACCGCGGAACCCCCGCCACTTTGAAGGCGGTGGATGAGAATGCTGAGCTGACAAATAATCTCAGCGCTGCGGCACATCTTATTCACGGAAGCTCAGAGGGCAGATTTTCGATAACCTGCTGTCCGGGAAATCTTACACGGGAAGAAATCGAATCTGTCAATTTCAAGTATTCTGATCTGAGTACAATGCTGAAGAGATATGATCCGGCAAAGCTTCACGAGGGTATAAATAAACTGCCTGATGGAGACGAAATATATTATATTTCCAATCCTGCCGTAGGATTGTGGGCCGCAAAAGATAAACTTAAATGATAAATTGGGGTATAATAGGTTGTGGAAATGTTACTGAAGTAAAAAGCGGTCCGGCATTTAATAAGGTAGCAGATTCACGACTGGTAGCTGTAATGAGGAGAAATGCGGAACTTGCAGAAGATTATGCAAGGAGACATAATATTCCCAGATTCTATACAGTTGCTGATGATCTGATAAATGACAGTGAAATAAATGCAGTGTATATTGCCACACCTCCCCTGAATCATGCGGAATATGCCCTGAAAACGCTTAATGCCGGCAAGCCTGTTTATATTGAAAAACCTATGGCGCTTAATTACACGGAATGTGTAATGATAAATGATGCCGCAAAAAAAAATAATCTGCCGGTCTTTGTTGCATACTACCGCAGGACACTTCCTGGTTTTTTAAAGATCAAAGACCTGATCGAAGCAGGAGAGATAGGAAAACCAAGGTTTGTACAGTTCCAGATATTTAACTATCCTTCGGAAGACGAAAAGGCAGGCAGACTTCCCTGGCGGGTTATTCCGGAGATCTCCGGTGCCGGACATTTTTTTGACCTTGCAGCCCATCAGCTTGATTACCTCGATTTCCTGTTTGGTCCGGTTCGGAAAGTCTCATCAGTTGTGGTGAATCAGGCAAAAAACTACAGGGCTGAAGATTTTGTCTCAGCAGGTTTTTTATTCGATGATAACATTGCAGCGACCGGTATATGGTCCTTCAGCGTCTCACCTGAGGGAAACAGGGATTCTTTTGAGGTCGTCGGAGAAAAAGGAATTATAAAAACATCTACATTTACATACGAACCTATTGTTCTTATGAACGGGAACGGTCGCCGGGAGTTCATTAATGAAAGACCTGAAAACATTCAGTTCTACCTTATAGAACAGATAGTGAAAGCGCTCACAGGCAAAGGTGAGGTTGTGAGCACCGGCATCTCGGCTGCAAGAACAAGCTGGGTGATGGACCAGGTGGTGAAAGAGTATTATAATAAATAAGTTGCTGGGTGCTGGGTGCTGGGTACTGGGTACTGGGTACTGGGTACTGGGTACTGGGTACTGGATATTATGAACATCCGGCACCTGGCAGCCAGCAACAACTTATAATAATATAACCTACATAATTATGAACACACTATCAGATATCGGATTAATCGGACTGGCTGTAATGGGCGAAAACCTGGTGCTGAATATGGAGAGCAAAGGTTTTCAGGTTACTGTCTATAACCGGACAATAAAGAAGGTTGATGATTTCCTTGCCGGCAGGGCAAAGGGAAAGAAGATCACAGGGGCTCATTCTATTGAAGAGCTGGTAAAATCGCTGAAACGGCCGCGGAAAATTATGATCATGGTCAAAGCGGGAAGCGCCGTGGATGACATGATAAACACTCTTATCCCTCATCTTGAAAAGGGAGATATTATAATTGATGGCGGCAATACTCATTTCCCCGACACCAACAGGCGGACAGCTCTCGTTGAAAGCAAAGGGCTTCTGTATATCGGAACCGGAGTATCGGGTGGTGAGGAAGGTGCACTGCTTGGTCCGTCTATTATGCCGGGCGGTTCGAAAGCAGCATGGCCCGGGGTCAAGCCGATTTTTCAGGCAATTGCTGCAAAAGTTGAAGACGGAACGCCCTGCTGTGACTGGGTAGGAGAAAACGGAGCCGGCCATTTTGTGAAAATGGTCCATAATGGGATCGAATACGGTGATATGCAACTTATTTGCGAAGCGTACCAGATAATGAGGGATCTCCTTCACATGAGCGCCGGTGAGATGCATCTTGTTTTCAAGGAGTGGAATGAAGGCGAGCTTAACAGTTACCTGATAGAAATAACGAGAGATATACTTGAATTCAAAGACGTTGATGGTAAACCACTTGTGGATAAGATACTTGACACTGCCGGACAAAAAGGAACAGGCAAATGGACAGCTGTTGCAGCGCTCGACCAGGGAATTCCCCTTACACTCATCGGAGAAGCAGTATTTTCAAGATGCCTCTCAGCAGTGAAAGAAGAAAGGGTTAAAGCATCAAAAGTCCTGCACGGGCCTTCACCTGCCCTGCCTTCTGACAAAACTAAATTCATAAATGATCTGAAAGATGCACTCTATGCATCAAAGATAGTTTCATATGCTCAGGGCTATGCACTTATGAGGGCAGCAGCAGCAGAATTCAAATGGGATCTGAATTACGGAGGAATTGCCCTGATGTGGAGGGGAGGATGTATAATAAGATCAGTATTCCTTGGAAAAATCAAGGAAGCTTTCGAAAGCAATCCTTCTCTCACTAACCTGCTTCTTGATCCGTTCTTTAAAGGCAAAGTCGAAAAGGCTCAGAAAGGCTGGAGGAACCTTGTTTCGACAGCAGCGATTAACGGTATACCGGTTCCTGCAATATCTTCTGCGCTTGGTTATTTTGACGGCTATCGCTGCGAAAAGCTTCCTGCTAACCTTCTGCAAGCTCAGCGCGATTACTTTGGTGCACATACCTATGAACGCCTCGATAAGCCAAGAGGTGAATTCTTCCATACCAACTGGACAGGACGAGGAGGGACAACAGCTTCAACAACCTATAATGTTTAGGCGTCAGGCGTCAGGCGTCAGGCGTCAGGCGTCAGGCGTCAGGCGTCGGGCATCAAATACAAATAACAAATAAAATAATAACAATATGACAGAAACAAAAAAATTCAGTAACTACAGATGGACTGTTTGCGCTCTGATCTTCTTTGCTACTACAGTCAACTACCTGGACAGGCAGGTCATAGGGATACTAAAACCTCTTCTGGAATCAGACCTTGGAATTGGTGAGAAACAATATGCGAGTATCATCATGGCCTTCCAGCTTTTATATGCTGTAGGAATGTTCTTTGCCGGCAGGCTTATCGATAAATACGGGACTAAAATAGGATACGGGGTATCTGTAATTTTGTGGAGCATCGCAGCAATGGGACATGCCCTTGCAAAAGGTGTATGGGGTTTCGGATTCTGGAGAGGTTTCCTCGGAATAAGCGAAGCCGGTAACTTCCCTGCTGCAAATAAATCGATAGCTGAATGGTTCCCTAAGAAAGAGAGAGCTCTTGCATTTGGGATATTAAATTCAGGGACAAATGTCGGGGCAATAGTGGCTCCCCTGGCTATACCCGCCATACTTATTGCCTGGGGCTGGCAGGCAGCATTTATCATCACCGGAGCAATAGGTTTCATCTGGGTAATTCTCTGGTTTATTTTCTATGAAATACCGGAAAAACATAAGAAGGTGTCGGCAGGTGAACTTGCCTATATAAACAGTGATACTGATGAACAGGCAGAAACCAAAGAAAAGGTTTCCTATCTGAAGCTTTTCAAGCACAGGCAGACATGGCTCTTCTTTATCGGAAAAGGTCTTACTGACCCCATCTGGTGGTTTTATCTTTTCTGGATTCCCGGCTGGCTGTCAACAGTCAGAGGTGCAGGGCTTAGTATATCATCATTCGGATTGCCTCTTGCCTTCATTTATACGATAACCACAATAGGGAGCATAGGTGGCGGATGGGTTTCAGGATATATGATCAAAAAAGGCATGACTCCTTTCAGGGCAAGAAAAATGACCATGCTTATCTTCGCACTCCTGGTCGTGCCCATAATATTCGCACAATCACCCGGAGTAAGCACCTGGGGTGCAGTCTGCCTTATTGCTCTTGCTGCAGCATCGCACCAGGCATGGTCAGCTAACCTCTTCACAACTGTTTCTGATGCGTTCCCCAAGAAAGCTGTCAGCTCAATTACAGGGATCGGTGGCCTGGCAGGTGCTGTCGGCGGTGCCTTTATTTCGAAATTAGCAGGCGCAATACTGCAACATTTTAAGGATCTTGGACATATTGAAACAGGCTATGTTGTGATGTTTACTATTGCAGGTAGCGCTTATCTTCTGACCTGGATTATTTTGACTCTCTTTGCACCAAAGAACAAGAAAGTGATACTGGATTGATATCATTTTGATATCATTTTGATATATTTTGATATGTTTTGATATCATTTTGATATCATTATGATATATTTTTGATATACGTGATATTTTTTTAATATTATATTCTCATTCATGAAAAAACTCGGAAAATATTCAATCGGGCTGGGTGACAGGTTCGGGCACCAGGGCCATGCCCAGCTTAAAGCGATCATCGAAGCCGGCAAGAATGGTGTTGAAATTACACCTGTCTGGAACAAGTCGAACAGGGAACATATGATTATCGGAACTCAGCCGTCTGACGTTAGAATGGAAGCTGACACCGTAACTAAAAATGCAGGTTTTGGAAAGCCATATTTTGTCGACGCTGATCATATAAATCTTGATACGGTTGACAGGTTTATTGAAAGTTCCGATTTTTTTACTGTTGATGTTGCTTCATACATTGGAAAAAGGGCTCACCAGTCTGAAATAGAAAGCTTCCTTGAAGCCACCGGAAAATATGCAGGGCGGCTGGAAGTTCCGGGCATCACAAAAAAATTGAAATGTTCAGAGACACAGATCATTGATATTGCAGAGAAATACCTGTTCGCTGCAAAAAAGGCAGGTGAGATTTACAGGAAAATAGAAAAAACAAAGGGAAAGGGAAATTTTGTTACGGAAGTTTCAATGGATGAAGTTGCCCAGCCACAGACACCTGTGGAACTGTTCTTTATTTTAGCCATGCTGGGACTTGAGGGAATACCTCTTCAGACGATCGCCCCGAAGTTTTCCGGACGATTCAACAAAGGAGTCGATTATGTCGGCGATCCGTTGAAATTTGCCACGGAGTTTGAAGAGGACCTGATGGTCACGGCCAGTGCAATAAATGAATTCGGGCTTCCTGAAAACCTTAAGATCAGCATTCATTCAGGGTCTGACAAGTTTGCCATTTATCCCTGCATAGGTTCACTGCTTAAAAAGCATGACAAGGGAGTTCACCTGAAGACTGCCGGTACAACCTGGCTTGAAGAAGTGATCGGACTTGCTGAGGCCGGAGGCAAAGCTCTTGATTTTGTGAAAGAGATATATATAAAGTCGCTCGAAAAAATTGATGAATTGTGCGCCCCATATGCAGATGTTATAGATATCAATGTTTCTGCACTTCCATCTGCGGGAGAGGTTTCAGGATGGAACAGCAAGAAATTCGCATCATCGCTGAGACATGAGCAGAACAATCCGGATTATAATCCGAGCATGAGACAGCTTATTCATGTTGCCTATAAGCTGGCAGCACAGCGAATGGAGCTCTACTTCAGCCTTCTTGAGGAACATGAAGAAGTTGTTTCAGAATGCGTCTTCGATAATATCTACAACAGGCACATCTGCCGGTTATTTATCTAGTTCGATTGCTGCAAGGATAAACGGTGCAACTCCTTTGGTATCGTTATCTACACGCTTTTCGTTGATATAGTATTCGTATGATCCGTCCCTGTAAGGATTTCCGCCAAGGCCGCATCCTCCGCAGATATTGTGCATTGTGATTAATCCATTTTCGTCAATGGTTATCAGCTCCCTGATTATACTGTCAAAAGCTTTCTCAGCGATCCCGAGGTATTTGCTATCAAGGTAACCCTTATGGGCTCCCCTTGCAAAGACATAAGTAAACATTGCTGATCCGGAGCCCTCAATATAATTACCTTCCCTCCCACCGTGGTTGAGTACCTGGAACCAGAGTCCTGTTTTGGGATCCTGTACTTTAAGAAGAGCTTCGCATGTTTTTTGCAGAATTGTGATAAGGGCTTCACGGTCGGGATGATCGTCAGGAAGGTATTCGAGAATATCGATAATGGCCATTGATATACCAGCCTGTGGCACGGCTCCACGGATAGTGCGATTTCCCGGTTTCAGGATCGCACCATTTCTGCTGTCTGCTCTCATCCCACGCATGCATTAATAAACCTGATCCGGGATCGAGGGTTTTATCGTAGATCATTTTTGTCTGGGAGGTTGCGACATCAAACCACTCAGGGGCGTTGAACTCCTTTGCATACTGCACCATAAATGTCGATCCCATGAATATACCGTCGAGCCACATTTGCCACGGATAGATCTTTTTATGCCAGTAACCTCCTGAATTTGTTTTCGGATGGCTTCGCAGCTGGACAATGAAATTATCCAGAGCAATTTTGTACTTAGGTCCGGTGGATCCCTTTTGTATATTGTCATCACATTTCTACCCGGAAAGATTCTGTCGAGGTTATATTCCTCAATTCTGTAATCAATTACCGAACCATCGGGCTGAACAAAATAGTTTACCCAATCCTCCATATATTTTGAGTACTTCTTATCAATACTTCCGAGCCGGTCAATGGCCATACCCAGGAAGGCAACATCATACGCCCATTTTGGATTTCTGTCGACATAATAAACCAGGCTGTCGGAACGGTTCATAACCGAATTTGCCATTTTTACCGACCATTTCAAGTTCGCAGATATACCTTTGTTTTCATGGGTCGTCAGGCCGCAGGCCGGCAGCATAAATAATAAGATCAACAATCTTTTCCTGACATTTTCATTTCATTATTTTGCCCCTAAATTTCCCCGAAGGGGTAACTTAATAGATTTTCTCAACCCCATTTAGGTGGAAGGGGGCAAATTTAAAGAAAAGAGACTCCCTGCCAGAGTCTCTTTTCAAACCCGGTATTACTAAAAGCTGCCTATAATTCCTTTAGATAATACCATCTTTATCAAACTAATCCAATAATTCTGAATTAGTAGCCCGGATTTTGCATTGCTGCTTTTTCATCAGCAGTAAGGGCATGCCCCTCAGCATTATAAATAGCATCGAGGAAAGTCTGCGGTAGCGGGCGCAGGTAATGTTTTTCCTGGATAGCCGCTACTGATCCCTCATTAAAAGCCTTGGCGCGTTTTATAAGCGTTTTAGTGCGTGCAAGGTCTTCCCAGCGGAAAAGCTCGCCGTAGAGCTCGCGTGAACGCTCGTTGAGCAGGAAGCACATCATTCTGTCATAATCTGTTGTATAGCCGAGTGTTGTTATAATGGCCTCGTCCACTGCCGGAAGGCTTGCCGGGGTGATCCCGGTGGTAATGTCCGAAGCAGCAGTCGTTACAGGAATATTAAGCGATTCGTAGTATGAATTTGAAGTGCAATATGAATTTATCAATACGCCGTTTGCATTAAGCGGTGCATTTGAATTGGTAAGAACTGCGGCACCACCATCCTTGTATGCAGCCCTGTTTTCACCATCCTTGAACTGCGCACGTGCACGGACAATATTCATAACCGTAATAGCTTCAGCATATTTGTTTTGGCGGATAAGAGCTTCAGCTTTAATGAGATATGTCTCGGCTACCCTTGCATATACTCCATCGCGGCGGCCTGCAGTTGCGGCTACTGCCGGGCGGGATCCGTCAAGCCATTTGCTGAGAGCCGGGAACCTGCTGACATTGCTGGGTAACTTTAAGTAACCGCTGCCATTTGCAAGGTAGCGTGGATAGGTATGAGGTGTGGGTTTACCAGTAACAGGGTTATTGAAATAGACCCCGGTATGTGTACTTTTTACCTTCGGGGTTCCTCCGGCAGTAGGATCACTAAACCTGGTGTCGCCCGCCTTATTGATAATGTAGATCAATCCCAGGTCGCCCTGTGCATAAGTTACAGCCGTGCTGGTATTCGGGTCTGTTCCGTTAAGCTGGGCAAGGTTCGAGATATTGTTAAGGTTTGCCTTTGTCTTAAAGCTTTTCCAGAAGCGCGAATCGTTCTCCGTGTCAAACACACTGAAAGCGTATTCATTTGTCCTGCATCTCTGGTATTCACGCCCGCCTGCTATATCGCGTACAAAGCCGGTAAGTGTTTGATATACCGAAAGAAAAAGAAGATGGTTGTAGTTCCCGTTACCATCAGAAGCGATGGTAGTTGTGCTGGAGAACTGTGCGGCAAAAATCACCTCAGGGAGTTTCTCGTTTGCACCGTCAGGTCCCGTGTAAGCGAAAATATCGGAAAAATTTGGTGCAAGCGCGTGATGGGCAATAACCTCGTCTGTAAGTGTTATTATCTCTGCAAGGTCTGCTGTTTTGAACGAAGAGTTCCAGTCGTCGTTTATTTCAGAACACCTGTAGAGGAGAGCTTTTGCCAGGAAGTGGGCTGCTACATCCTTGTAAAGCTTTCCTTCCAGGGCCTCGGCATCAGGAAGTCCTGCGTATGCTGTCCTGAAATCGGCGATTATCTGGTTAACGCACTGCTCTTTCGTTGCGCGTTCAAAGTACCTTTCAACGCCTGAGGATGGCTCCAGTTTCAGCACAACGGGCCCGTACTGTTGTACAAGTCTGAAATATGAGAACGCACGAAGGAACGACCCTTCGGCTTTATACAGCTTGTTTTTATTGGCATCAGTAATAGCTGCATCGACATTTGCAAGAAGCATGTTGGCATCGCTGATGGCTTTGTACATCATGTCCCATATCTCATAAGTTTTTGTAACATTAGCGGTTGGAACATTAGGAACTATGGAACCCAGGTTGGAGTTATAGTCGTTCCAGGTTTGTTGAGCCTGGTCGCCCCCAACTATGAATTCGTCAGTACCGCACTGGTTAGTGGAAACTGACTGCTCCCTGCCCATGAAAAAGCTTCTGTAGTTGTTGTACAAGCCGTCGGCGAGGTCGGCAATCCCCTCGGGAGTTTTAAAATATTCGGTGTTTCTTTGGGTCTTCAGCTCTTCGTCAAGAAAATCCTTTGTGCATGAACTGATACCTGAAATAATCAGTATAGTTGCCCAAAGCGCTACTATGGTTTTTAAAGACTTATTCATATCTCGTGTATTTATATTTTATGGGTAAAATTCATTCAGTACTTTCTCAGAATCCCACGTTAATGCCGAATACATACCCGCGGTTATAATAGAGAGTGTTATATTCGGAATCCATGAAGTTATTATTCGACCAGAGCATACCTGCATTCTGTACCTGTGCAAAGACCTTCAGGCTGTTTATCTTTACCTTGTTTAACAGGGTCGTTGGCAGCTGGTATCCCAGCGATATGTTTCTGATCTTAATCCATGAATCGTCTTTATAATAGGTGCCGGCATAAGTGTCGCCGCCTGCCTCGCTCATAAACGGCCTCTGGAATTCGGCATCGGTATTGTCGGGCGTCCAGTAATCGAGCTTGCGCTGGTCGCCATACATGCCTGTGAGGCCCTGGCCTACACCTCTCAGATATTTGAGGCGTCCGGTAATGAACATGGACAGATCGATACCTTTATAACTGAAAGTATTTGTGAGTCCAAGTGTCCAGCGCGGGCGTGTGTTGCCTATGATAACCCTGTCGTAATTACCGTCGATACGATAGTCGCCATTCTGGTCTTTGACCTTTATTTTGCCTGGCGCAAATTGGGATCCGTTAGCATTGAAAAGTGCTATCTCTTCCTGGTCTCCAGGAGTATCCTGCCAGATGCCGATCTTTTCGTAATCGTAGATAATACCTATCGATTCGCCTATGAACCAGTTATTTGCAACCATATCCTCTTTGCCGTTCATCAGCGATTCTATCTGGTCCCTCTGCCATGCCGCGGTTGCATTTATATCCCATGAGAAATCGCTCATATTTAAAAGGTTGGCATTTATAGTGAGTTCGATACCCCTGTTGCTTGTTTCACCCACATTTGCAATTGTTGAGGTAAAGCCCGTTACGCTTGGAAGGGCTACAGTTAAAAGAAGATCGGAAGTGGATGACCTGTAAGCTTCGATGGTCCCGCTGATCCGCCCTTTAAGGAAAGAAAAATCGACAGCAAGGTTGTACTGGGTTGTCGTTTCCCATCCAAGATCCGGGTTTGCCACAGAGCTTGTAAGTGTATAACCTGTTTCGGTACCGGTGCCAAACGGTACTGTAACCTGAGTGATAGCGCCCTTTGTTGAGTAAAGGTCTACGGCAGAGTTACCTACTGTACCGAAGCCTAAACGCAGCTTTAACTGGTCGATCCAGTTAACCCCGTTTAAGAAGCTCTCCTGGTCTAAACGCCATGCTATGGCAGCGCTGGGGAAGAAAGCCCATTTATTTCCTTCAGCAAGCTGTGAAGCGCCGTCCCAGCGGCCTGATAATGTAAGCAGGTATTTGTTGTTGTAATTGTAATTAACACGTGCCATATACGATTCGAGCTGGACTTCGGAAAGGCCGGAACTCCAGGCTGAAAGCTGGGAACTCGTAAGGGAACCTAAATTGTACCACATCTGGCTCGGGATTTGTATACCCTGTCCTGAAATACTTGATGACTCACTGATCCATTTCCATGCGGTCTGAAGCAATGTGACTCCAATAGTATGGGCTCCGAATTTATTGTCGTAATAAAGGAGGTTATCGATAGTGTAGGAGAATTCCTTCGTATTGGAGACACTGGCATTGGAAGCGCTGAGTTCCCTTACAATTGACTTAGAGTCATTATACCAGCCGTTCCTGTAGAAGCGGAAATCGGGGCCGAAGTTCATACGGTACCTGAGGCCTTTAAAGAGTTTTACTTCTGTAAAGAGGCTGCCAAGAAGACGGAGTGTCTCGCGCTGGTTGGTCGAGTATTTCCATTCGTCTATAACGTTCCATACGCGTGCCTTTCCCCCGGGATGCACGATACGGTTTCCATCTGCATCATAAGGAAGGGAATAAGGCTCAATCCTTGCGGCTGCCGCGATCAGGTCGCCAGTTACGTTGGAGCTTCCTCCCGTGGCGCTCTGCCCGTAATCCTGGTACTGCCATGATCCGTTTATGCCTGCGCCGAATGTAATCCACTCCTTCGGGTTAAGCTCGACATTTGTCCTGAGGGTGTAACGCTGATATTCCTGACCTTTTGTTGTCCCCTGGTTATTGAGGTAACCTATGGACCCGTAAGCCTTCATTGTTTTTGTACCGCCGCTCGCGCTGAGGGTATGCTCCTGGGTATAGGCAGGCTGTGTTACCACTCCTAACCAGTCGAATGTTTCAACCAGGGAGGGATCCCATGTGCTGCCTGCCCAGCCTTTCTGGATGTTTTGCCAGGCAGTAGGTTCGGCTGTAAAATAATTAATAGTGCCATCATTGGCAAGGGTTGGCGCGTTACCCGGCAGGCACTCTTGAGTATATGCCGGTGGTTGGATTATAAGATGCATAATATGCGCCCCAGCGCGAGAATTCTATGAATTCCGCAACGTCCATGTATCCGGAACGCCAGACCATCTGTTCGTTTGTAAGCGTACCCGAGTAGTTAAGCTGAAATTGTCCTTCGGTACCGCGTTTTGTTGTTACAAGCACAACTCCGTTAGCGCCATGCGAACCGTAAATGGCGGTTGCCGAAGCGTCTTTCAGTATCTCTATCGATTGTATATCCTGCTCGTTCAGTGTTTCGATCCCGGAATTCGACAAAAGGGGAATACCGTCAACAACATAAAGAGGTGCGTTGGAAGCGGTAAGCGAACGGGCACCGCGGATTGAAATGCTTCCCAGTGTACCGGGGCGAAGAGAGGTTGTAATATCGACACCTGCTGCTTTACCCTGGAGAGCCTGGAATATGTTGTTCACGGGGCGGGCGGTTATTTGTTCGTTCGAAACTGAAGTTACAGAGCCGGTAATATCGCTCTTTTTCTGGGTTCCATAACCGGTCACCACAATCTCCTCTAACCCCGTATATTCTTCCTTCAGGACAGCATCAACTTTACTCTGGTTCCCGACAGGAACCTGAAGTTTTGTGTAGCCTATAAAAGAGAACTCCAGAATTGCAGAGGCAGGGTCCTGAACTGTGATGGTATAATTGCCGTTAGCATCAGTCTGGACTCCTGTTGTTGTCCCCTGTACCACGACATTTGCACCCGGTAAGGCTGCTCCCCCTGAGTCAGTTACCTTTCCGGTTATTGTCCTGGCATTCTGTCCGAATGCTGAAACTGAAAAGAACATCAGCAACATCAGGAAAAAAATGCGATTAGATAGTTTTTTTTTCATGTTGCTACATAAATTAATGGTTTAGAGTGATTTCGCGGTTATATTATTCTTTAAAACAATTTCTTTGCTTCCCTCTATTTCCGTTATATCCGTACCGGGAAGGATATTGTTGATCAGATAAATGTTATTGCATTTTTCATCTTTTGAGAGGTAGACGCCAATCTTTTCAGGCTGAAAACAGTTAGTGATCCTTACATTCTGACAGTTTGTAAATTTCAAATAAGGAAGATCCCTGACCGGAGATATTACTGATACCATGTCCCAGGAAATGCCCTCTGAATCTTTAGCTTCAAGAGGACTTCCTTCGGTAATTTCCATTTTCATATCATGGAAACTAATATCTGAAGCATTTTCGAGCAGGATTCCTTTTTGGGAGAAGCTCCTGATATCATTGAATGAAACCTGCGACACTGCTCTCTCCTCCAGGCCGTAGATAGCTACAGGTCGCGGGCTTCGCGGATGTTAATATTTGAAAGATGAACATTCCGTACTGCCGGAGTTCTTTCAGACAGAGGTTCAGGTTTTGTAGGCTGATAACGCAGGGTTATCAGGATCCCTTCATTTACAATATTATACATGGTTACGTTGGACACCCTCACGTCTTCAACGACACCACCTCTGCCTCTCATCGTTTTTATCCTGATACCGATATCGGTACCCTCGAACACGCAATTCGATATAGAGATCCTCTTCACACCTCCGCTCATTTCACTGCCGATAACAACTCCTCCATGACCCTCAAGCATTGTGCAATTTGTAATTGTAATGTTTTCAGTAGGTTTTCCTGCTTCCCGTCCGTCTTCATCCCGACCTGATTTAATAACTATGCAGTCATCACCAACAGTGATGTGGCAGTCTGAAATACGAACATTCCTGCATGATGAGGGATCAATTCCGTCAGTATTAGGCGAATTACCGGGGTTTTCGATAGTAATTCCGGTTATTGTGATATTTTCCGAAAAAGCCGGCATGATAGTCCAGAAAGGAGGATTTGAAAAGCTGACACCTTCAATAAGGACGTTCCTGCATTCATAAGTCGTCACCATCGGAGGCCTTAAGAAATTATTCTTACCTTTTATATATTGATTCCATGAAAGCAATGATTCATTTTCCTTCTTAAATATTTCCTGCCATTTATTATCGACAGGCTGTTTTGAGTTTACACTTCTCATGAAATCCCACCATTTTTTTCCCTGTCCCTCAAAATGGCCATCTCCCCTTATTGCAATGTTTTCAGCCCTGTATGCATAGATCTGCGATTTGAAGTTCCTGACACGAACATCTTCCCATCTTGAAGGGACCATTGGCAGATAATCATCAAAGTCGTCTGAGAATTTTACAACTGAGCCGGGGTCAAGATATAGGGTAATATTGCTTTTCATTACAATTGGTCCGGTCAGAAAGGTACCGGCCGGAAAAAAGAGAGTTCCGCCGCCTGATATGTTAAGGCTGTCAATCAGATCGTTAATAATATTTGTACACTTGATTTTTCCTGACGGATCGGCTCCGTGATTAACAATATTAGTCCAGACAGACTGGGAATTCAGAACCAGAGGGGATAAAACCAGGAGCAATAAAGAAAGGGTTCTTTTCACGACAGGTACAGGTTAGGTCATAATTGCTTGTACCAAATTTATCAAATTTCAGGCAGAATCGAGGGGTAGAAATTATCTGTTTTAGGGGGACAAAATGCTTGAATTGGCTCTTATTATACTAATTTTGAATATTCAATGCCTGATAATGGAACGGACCTTAAGAATTATAATAACGGTTATACTTGTATTATCTCCCATTAAGGGTTCAGGGCAGAATATATTCAGGTTCGATCACATCGGATCTGAGGACGGCCTGTCACAAAATACAGGATCCAGTATTCTTTTCGACAGCAAGGGATTCATGTGGATAGGCACATGGAACGGATTGAACAGGTATGACGGGTATGAATTCAAGATTTTCAGAAGCAGCCCCGGCGATCCTTCCAGCTTCACAAATAACAGGGTAATCAAACTCTGGGAAGACAGTAGGGGATTTATCTGGCTTGAGACTTACGACGGATATTATCATTTCTTTAATCCGGTAACTGAGATCTTTCACTCGATTCCTTTGTACGAAGGCCCGAATTTACATAACGGGGCCATGAAGGTTTTTCTTCAGTTCTCAGATGATATTATTTTTCTTGGCTCTGCCGAATCAGGTTTATACCTTCTCAGGTATGATGATGAGAGGAACACCTATAATATAAGGCCATTCACTGTCAAAGAAAGTAATCCGATATCTGATGACCGTATAAAATTCATTCACAAGGATTCCGGAGGAAACGTATGGATAGGGACACAAAAAGGTATTAATTTTATTTCGGGCGGTAATCCTGACAAATCTGATCTATCTTTCACCAGGAGACACCTGGATCTTTCATTTACATCTGTTTGTGAAACAAACGAAGAGATCTGGTTTGGGACAGAAAATAACGGAATCCTGGTTTACAATAAGCACAGAGATGGAATCAGAGTGATCTCTGTTCAGAATACCCGGGAACTTAAATCAGATGAAATTACGCATCTTTATCATGCAAGGTCGGGAGAGATCCTTGCCGGATTCAAGGACAAAGGTCTGATGATCACATGCGATTCCGGTAAGCAGTGGATCAACGTTAAGTTCCATTCAAAAAATCTGGACAAGATCTATGAAGACCGTTTCGATCAGTTGTGGCTTACTGCAATTGAATTCGGAGTAACCCGGCTGGATCTGAAAAGCCTTGAAAGCAGGTTCTATATTCTGACTCCCGAAGAGATCAAGCCTCTAACTGACCTTGAGAGGCCTCAGTTTTTCGAAGACAGTCATGACAATCTATGGCTCGGACTTCATGGGAATGGACTGGGATTATATGACAGGAGTGCAGATATCTTTAAATTCTACAGGAATGATCCTAAAGATCCCAATACTATTTCCTCGAATTATATTAACTGCATCACAGAAGATAAATCAGGACAGATCTGGATCGGAACAGGTCAGGTCCTGGGCGGAGTTGAAAAAGTCATTCAGGAGAATCAGGCATTTGGACACTACCGGCTTGAAAGGGAACCGGCTGATGTGCTTGACAATGTATCGAGAGCAGTCCTTGAGGATCAGAATAAGTATCTGTGGGTTGCAACAAAAGCCGGGAGAATTCATTTATTCGACAGTACGTTAAGACAAATCAGGGTATTCGATTACCTGCCCGGTATAGGTCGTGAGTCGCTCAGGAATATAACCTATGCTCTGTTCAATGATTCACTTGGGTATCTCTGGATCGGTTCAAAAGGTTATGGACTAAGTGTTTCAACCAGGCCCCTTGACGAGCTGGCATCAGATTATACAGATATAAGCTTCAGGCGATACTCCTATTCTCCTGATGACAGTACAAGTATTGCCACCAATAATATTTATTCTGTATGTCAGGATAAAAATGGTGATATCTGGGTAGGAACCTACGGCAATGGACTGAGCCTTATCAGAGAACCTGGCAATCATATTCTTAAATTCATAAGGATCAACCAGGGAAACAGTAATTTATCAAGCAACCTTATCAGGCATCTGATCGTTGATTCTTCAGGAAATCTATGGGTGGCAACTACCTTCGGCCTTAATCTTCTTGAAAGGAAGGATATAGAATCGGGCAACTACAGATTTAAAGTCTTCCTGCAAGATCCTTCCGATGACAAAAGCCTTATTTACAATGATGTAATACATATCTATGAAGACTCACGTAAAAGGCTCTGGTTTGGGACTTATGGAGGAGGCATTGATCTGTTGGAAGGATATGAAGGTGATAAAGCATCTTTTAAGCACTATGGATCTGACGCCGAAGCCGGGTATGGAATAATTTACGGAATACTCGGAGATCGATCGGGAAAGATCTGGTACAGCACTGAGAATGGCCTTATATGTCTGGATCCTGAAAACGGTAACACAGAAATTTATAACAATTATAACGGTTTGGGGTTTAACAACTTTTCTGAGAACACATGCTATAAAAAAAGTACGGGAGAACTTGTTTTCGGAGGTTATCTGGGATTTGAAATCGTCGATGCAACGAAACTGTTGCCAAAAGAAACCGGATCAAAAATTGAACTGACCAGGTTCCTTCTCTTCAATAAAGAAGTAACCGCCGGGCAGCAAGATTCGCCCCTGGAAAAAAGCATCTCATTCTCCGATGAACTGACACTCAGGTATTTTCAGTCGAGTTTCAGCATCGATTTCTCGGCTCTTGACTTTCTGGATCCTGACAAAGTTCAATATACATATAAGCTTGACAATTTTGAAGATAGCTGGAATTTTATAGGCAATCAGCACAGGGCAAACTATACAAACCTTTCGCCTGGCAGGTACACATTCAGGGTAAAATCGATCATGAATGAAGGAAAATCAGTTTCGCCCGAGCGGATATTAAATATCAGGATAACTCCGCCATGGTGGAAAACTCCATTGGCTTATTTTCTATATACTCTTTTGATCGCTGCAATAGCAGTATTGATCTATAACGCTATCACAAGAATCAGCAGGTACAAAAATGAACTGGCTATCGAAAAGAAGGTAAACGAGCTCAAGCTTCAGTTTTATACAAACATTTCGCATGAGATCAGAACACCTCTGACTCTGATTATCGGTCCGCTGGAAGATATGATGGCTGAGAAGGCTCTTTCGCCCGGGAGAAGACTTCAAATGGGAATAATGCTTAAAAATGCGAGGAGGATGCTGCATCTTACAAACCAGCTTCTCGACTTCCGGAAAATCCAGAACAATAAGATGGTGCTAAAGATAAGGGAGATTGATATTGTGGCTTTTACAAAAGAGATCTTCGAGAGTTTTGGTCCGCTTGCAAGGCACAAAGGAATAACATGCACTTTGAATTCAGACTTCGATTTTTTTAAAGTGTATGCAGATCCCAACAAGCTTGACATTATGATCTATAATATTATTTCCAATGCCCTGAAATTTACAAGCACCGGGAAAAAAGTGTCTGTCAGAATAAAGGAATCGGAGAAAAACAATTCCATCGACATTTCTGTAACTGACGAAGGTCCTGGTATACCTCAGAAGAGCCTTTCGGACATTTTTACCAGGTATACAATACTTAGCAGCCAGGATCTTGCCGGAACTGGTATTGGATTATCACTTTCGTATGAACTTGCACGCCTGCACAAGGGTGATATTCTCATCTCTTCCACTGTCGGAGAAGGCAGTACGTTTACAATCAGACTCTTAAAAGGCAGTGATCACTTTCTTAATGCTCCCGGAATTGACATTGAGGAGCTTACCTCCAAGGTCACCAAATATACTCACACAAGAGATTATACTGAGTATTCAGATGAAGACAAGCGGATCCCTGTTTCGGATCCCACCGATAAAAACCTGATGCTGGTCGTGGAGGACAATCATGAGATCCTGAACTATATCTGCCAGTCGCTTAAATCGTTTTTCAACACTATCGGGGCAAAGAACGGGGAGGAAGGCCTTCATCTTGCGAAGTCGCTAAATCCCGACATTATAATTACTGATATAAGAATGCCGGGAATCGACGGGATGGAGATGACCAGGCTGCTCAAAGAAGATTTTGTCACAAGTCATATTCCGGTTATTATGCTTACCTCAAAAGGTGATCTCAAGGATCAGATTGAAGGAATTGAAACAGGTGCTGAGGCGTACATTGTCAAACCATTTAATATGGAGTACCTGAAAACGGTAGCTGCCAACCTTTTAAGCCAGAGGTTAAAAGTCCTTTCATATTTTCTCAGTAATAAAGCAAGTGAGAGTGAGACTGTCAGGATCAATTCAAAGGATGATGAATTTTTGAAAAAAATTGTAGGCTTTGTCCAGGAAAACTGTGCTGCAGATCTGTCAATAAACGTTCTTGCTGATCATTGTAATGTCAGCCGGACTGTCCTTTATAATAAGATCAAAGGACTGACAGGATCGAGTCCATTGGAGTTTATCAGAAGGCTAAAATTAATTGTTGCTGCCAGCCTGCTGGAGAAAGGGTATAATGTTTCTGAAGCGGCTTATAAAACAGGATTTTCGGATGTCAAGTATTTCAGCAGGCTGTTTAAGGGACAATTCGGGTATACTCCAAGCAGACATAGAACTGGTGAGGCGTGAGGCGTGAGGCAGTGAGGCATGAGGGATGAGGCATGAGGCATGAGGCGTGAGGGATGAGGCATGAGGTGTGAGGCATGAGGCATGAGGGATGACAAAAATTCAATTGTGCCGTTAACATAAAAAAGATTTGTATTATTTTTATCAGACAATTTCGGCTAACAACAACAAACTATTAATCTATAATCATTTAGAATCAATCCTATGAAAAAATCACAAACCAGAAGAGAATTTTTGAAATTATCAGCAGCCGGCACTCTGGGAGCAATCGTTGTATCACAATATGGCTGTAAGAAGGCTCTGCCCGGAATCGGACTTCAATTGTACACTATCCGTGATGCTATGGATATAGATGTACCGGGATCGCTTCAGAAGGTTGCTGATGCAGGCTATAAATATGTTGAACTTGCCAAATATGCTGACGGCAAATTCTATGGTTATGAACCAGCCGATTTTAAAAAGCTTGTTAATGACCTTGGAATGGAGATCCTAAGCAGTCACACCCAGGTAGAGGCTGCAGGAATAACCCTCGACAATGCCCAGAAGATGGCTGAAGATCATGCCAAAATCGGTGTCAAGTATTGCATTCAGCCATGGATCGTTGAAGAGGCTCGTACTACGATTGCCAGTTACCAGAAAATGGCAGCTGACTGGAATCAGGTAGGCGGCATTATGAAGAATCATGGAATCCAGTTCGGGTACCACAACCATAATTTTGAGTTTGATGTCGTAGAGGGGAAGATACCCTACATCGATGTGATGCTTGCAGAGCTTGATAAAGATCTTGTGACAATGGAACTTGATATGTTCTGGACAACAAAAGCTGGTCGTGATCCGGTTGATATTATTAAAAAATACCCCGGAAGGTTCCAGCTTTACCATATGAAAGATATGTACACCCGCGAAGCGCCTTATTTCACTACTGTGGGTGAAGACGATTTCGCCCCTGTGGGTGAAGGCATAATTGATTTCAAGGCTATACTGGCAGTCAAGGATATTGCCGGGATGAAATATATGGTCGTGGAACAGGACTTAAGCAGGAACGGAACGCCATTTGATGATATAAAGACGAGTATAGTAAATCTGAAGACAAAGATACTTGTCTGATATTTAGACTTCTGAACACCTTATATGTAGCCCCCCTTCCCCCTGAAGGGGGGTTTTAATTGAATTAAATCTATTCTGCGGTTTTAAAGCCGACCACTATCTGCGGCACTGTCTGATACAGGTCAAAAACCATCATTTCATTTGAACCCTGTCTCAAAAACGAAGCCGGACAGTAGAGCCTTTTTTGCGGTCCGATTTCCCAGTAACGGCCAAGATTATGGCCATTTACCCAGGCTACCCCTTTCTTGAAATTTGACACATCCAGGAAAGTATCGCCGGCTGAGGCTATGAAGAAGTTTCCTTTAAAGATAATTCCCTTTTTGCCGGGATTCCTGTTGGAGGATCTCAGGTTGTAGATGAATTTTTCATCCATGGGAAGATTGTATACTTTCCAGTTCATGAGGGTCATTCCGTTCAGGGTCACCCTGTCGGTAATTCCTTTCCTGTCAACAAGATACTGGGAAAAGTTAATTCGCCCCATTGCTTCCACCAGGATCTCAAGGACGGGTTTATCAACCTTACTCTCAGGGATCTCTATTGAATTAATTCCTTCTCTCCTGTCGAGCGATCCAATATATTCTCCGTTGAGAAATACAGTCGCATAGTCATGCAGTTCTGTTACGGTCAGCTTACCCTTCTTATGACCTATAAGCTCGGTTGTATAGAGAATAAAACCATAATCCTGATTATAAGCCTCGAACGATTTTGGCTGAACAGAATTTACCGGTTGGGGAAGATTATCCCAGACAGATGTAAACTGAGAAAGGCCAATTGATGGTATCTCGTAGGAAGGTATAGGCTCCGGAACAGGTGGAAGTTTCTTTCCTTTAGGAAGATATGAGCCTATAAGCCGCCGTAAAGCCATATATTTTCCAGTTGGTTTTCCCTGCTCATCTATCGGAGCATCATAGTCGTAACTTGTCACATCAGGTTCGTAGCCCTTTCCTCCTGAATTGGCTCCTGCAGTGTACCCGAAATTAGTTCCTCCATGAATGACATAAAGGTTAAAAGATTTCTTATTGTCCATAAGAAATTTAATCTCATTCAACAGGTCAGTAGTGTCAGGTCTGGCCCATTTTTCACCCCAGTGAGTAAGCCAGCCGGGATATGTCTCACTGCTGAAGACAGGCACACCCGGATTCATTTTAGCGGCAAGCTCAAAATGAGAAGGACGACTGCCGGAATCAAGTCCGACTGCACATCCGGGAAGAGTTCCGGCTTCGAGCATATAGGTTGTCGGGCCATCGCCTGTAAAAAACGGAACATCAATTCCATTTTCTATCCAGACATCCTTTAACCTGGCCATGTAATTCCTGTCATTCCCATAGCTGCCGTATTCGTTCTCAACCTGCAGCATAAGGACCGGCCCTCCACTGGTAATAAGAAAAGGTTTTACCTCTGCAGCAAGTTTTCCCATATATCGTTCAGCTGCAGCCATATACCGTGGGTCCATGCATCTGAACTTTATATCCGGGATCCTCAGCAGGTAAGGCGGTATCCCTCCCAGTTCCCATTCAGCGCATACATATGGTCCGGGGCGCACTATCAGCCACAAATCCTCCTCCTGAACAATTTTGAAGAACTCTCCCAGATTGCGGTTACCTGTAGTAAAGTCAAAAATTCCCTCTTCCTGTTCATGATAGTTCCAGAAAATGTATACACTTATAGTATTACATCCCATAGCTTTCGCCATCTGGATCCTGTGTCGCCAGTATTCGGCAGGGATCCTTGAGGGATGCATTTCACCGCTGATAATCTGGAAGGGATTCCCATCAAGGAGAAACTCCGAGGTTCCCAGGGCAAACGTATGCTTTGCCCTTGCCTTTTGGGTAAAACCCGGCGCAGTCAGGAAAATAACTGATAAAATGGTTAAAATGAGCTTTTTATACATGACTTTAATATAAATAATTATTTGATTAAAATGATCGCTTTTCTTGCTGAATAACTTTTGGCAATTATTTTTAGAATATACATACCTGATGGCAGGCCGGATTCAGATAAATCCAATAATCCCGGATTGCCAATTATTTCATGCTTTACGATTTTTCCCGTTGTTGTGAATACCATTATCTCCAAATCTTCAACCGCATCATCGGTATCCAGAAGGACGGTAATAATTCCGGACGTCGGATTAGGATACACAACCAGTGCCCCGGTACCGGGCGGATCGGGATCTTCATCTTCAGAAAGCACATTATCGGCAAAGGGTGTTCCATCTTTAACAACCGACAATGTCCAATATGAATAGTCACCCGGATCGCCGGATGGATTAACTGTTGCTGAATGGAGGGAAAATCCTTCGCCATCAGCATCGGATGGCCATGGTGATGAATCATCATATACAAAATCCAATACTTCACTGCCTGATGCATCAGTCAATAATATTTCTTCTCCGGTATTTGAAAAGTTCCCCTGGAAATTTCCTGATGGGAGCATTCCGTAGTACTCATAGAACTTTGTGGGTTTGGATGCAATCACATAGAATTGCCTGGGAGGCAACAGGCTGTTTACAGGGAAAGTGTAGTGTATTGCTGAATCAATTACAAGTCCGGAAAGGTTTATGGCATTATTCCCGGTGTTCTTAAATTCAATAAATTCCAGATCCTGTCCTTCAGTTGTATCTGAGCCTGAGATAAAATCGGGCGGATGATAATGCAGTTCGGTGACCCTGAGTTGTGTATAATCCTCATCCTGATTAATAAAATTAACCTGCACCAGGGCACTCCAGAGACCTCCGGATAATATCCTGGCGTTAATACAGGTCGAAGCGCTTATATCCAGGCTGATATCATCCAGCGAAAAAGTAACTCCCGTATTAATTCCACCTCCGACTTTTCTCGGGTCAGTGCCATCGAGAGTATAGTAGATTGTTCCTGAACTGTTTGGATTCTCAATCCCGACTGAAAGAGGTGAAGTCAGTATAACATCAGTCCCGGTCACCGGTCCTGTGGGAGAGCTTATCAGCGGAGCTTTTATCCGGGGATAAAGGTCGGCCAGTTTAAGCTGGTCAATAACAACAGGAGTCCTTTCAGGGATAAAATTGCTTCTTATTTTTTCGATTTCAGGTATCCAGTTGTTGTTTTTAGTATAGGGGGCTCCTGATCTCTTGGCATCACCCCATCTGGCCGATTCAGCCACAACAGCAGCATCAACCTCAATAATCCTTTTATTAATCCTTTCGAGGGAATTGTCAGGTGAAAATACCCCTCCATCTGATAAATGTTTCCACGCTCTGTCCGCAAACCTGATGCGGTATTCAAAATTCTCAGAAAGCTTAAAATGAAGCCACTGGGGATGAAACCTGGTCAGGTCACTTACTTCCATCCGCAATGCATCGTTCCGTGTTCCGATGTTTACTCTGTCCTCATACAGCCCGATTCCCGGATTATGAGCTTCATCAAAAAGGGCGTGTTCAGCGTCATGCACATAAAATGTAAAACCTTTTGAGTCATCCTCCCTGTTGTCGATCGCATAAAAATTATTTGCCTTTTTATTTTGCATGAATACGGCCGTAGGAGAGTCAAAATTCCCGGTGTAGAAAATAACTGTCATAAAATCAATCAGATTGTCAATATCAACCATTATCTCTCCTCCTTTAACAGGCCTGCCATTCTGATCCCTGCCTTCAATCGTGAAATAGTCAGCATTGGATGCAAATCCCTTAAGGCACATATTGTACAAAACCTGCCATGAGTCCAACGTCCCGTCGGTTGCTTCAACAAGATATCCTTTTTCGGTATCAACCTTAACAACATCATAATCCTCCTCGTCATCCCCGAAATATGATTCCGCGAATCTGGCTTCCGATCTTTCCTGAGACTGAAATAGTCCCCAGTACATACCGTTAAGATAAAGGTGGTAGTACCTGCTTCGTGTATAAGGCTGGTTCATGTCCCGCTGGGAGTCGCGTGAAAATACTTCACGGACCATTGAATTATTGGCAAGACCGGTGCTCCATGCATAGTTTTGTTCTGCTCTCAGATCGATCTTGTCAAATTCATCAACGCCTTCATCACCAAACAAAGGGTAGCGCAATTTATCATTCCCGTATTTTTCCCTGAAGAAGAGCCTGAATGCATGCTTTGGGAAGTCATCATGACGGCTCCAGCCTCCTCTTATTCTCAATCCTGCATTCACATTAAATCCCTCAGTACCATCAGGATAAATAAGTTCTACCGAGCATTCCCTCTCCCACTCCAGCCCGTGTCCCAATGCATTTACATAAATTCCTGAAGCCGGATCAAAGAGGTTTTTCAGATCTGTAATAATTGATATGGATGGTAATTCCAGCAGGGAATTTACGATCAGCCCTGAATAGGCAGGATCATTTACCACCTCACTGTCCATTTCAAGATCGATAAGCTGTCCATTAACGCTTGCTGAAGGCCAGTTACCTCCCGGCCATGACTGAGTCTTCACTTTTTCCGGAAATACATAAGTCCTTGAATCAGGAACAGATGGTTTAAATCCTGGCTTGCTGACAGAAGCTCTTACTATTACTGATGGAGTAGCCGGCCGGCCTGCATTACTTTCCGGATCGATCGCTATAGTTGCAGGATGATCAAGCGTAAAGCCTGTTGCAGAATTCTGAGGATTGCTCCCATCGAGGGTATAAACTATCTGAACCGAAGTATCGGGGTAAGTAAGGAGCAGGCTGAAAGGATTTTCAAAGAAACCGGAGTTGACAGAAAATCCAATACCAACAGAATCAATTAATTGTGGAAGGTTCTTTTCTGCATGTATTTCTATATCCAGATAGAAATCCGAGCTGGTCAGACTTACATTAAATCCCTGGACAGCAATATAGTTTATCCCATCCACCAGGTTCAGCAATCCGGTGCTGACAGTAAACTCAATTCCGGTGCCTGACTCATGATTTGCCGGTGCGACACTATTATATACAGGATTTGCAGGCGTATTGCTGTAAACTGCCATTATCCCGTTAATCCAGATAATAAATCCGTCATCGTAATCAGCTGTTAATGTCAGTTCTTTTATCAGGTCTTTATTGTAACATTCAAAAGTTGACCTGAGGTAGATTGTTGTATAGCTGTTCTGCATATCCAAAAGTTCGGTCCCGCCTGCTCCGTTTCCATACCTGAACGGAGCCTTGCCCTTTGTCCATCCTGTATAATCAAATCCCGGATTCATCCAGGTCCCTGGCAGGGAAGCTGCATCTTTACCTTTCAGGTAAGAATACTCCGATTGATAACTGAATTCGATCTGAGCTGCAAGGTCAGAGAAAAGAATCAAAAAAAGGACAAATGACAGTATTTTATAGTTATTTCTCCTATGGGCTGTCATATCTGTCGATTCTTATTTTGATTTCGTGAAATTCAAATAGCCTGGAAGCTATGGAGTTTCCGGTAATACCCTTCATCTTTTTTCATCAGCTCGGCATGTGTGCCTGTTTCAACAATTCTACCATCATCAATAACGACAATTAAATCAGCATGTTGTATGGTTGATAAACGGTGGGCTATAACAACAGAGGTTCTGTTTTTCATCAGATTGAGTATTGCATCCTGCAACAGCCTTTCGGATTCAGTATCAAGTGCCGACGTAGCCTCATCAAGGATAAGTACCGGAGGATTGGCCATAATTGCGCGGGCAATACTTATCCGTTGTCTCTGACCTCCGCTCAGTTTGTTGCCCGATTCCCCAACGCTGTTCTCGTACCCAAGATCCGTCTCCATTATGAAATCATGTGCATTTGCTATTCGTGCTGCATTTTCAACATTGTTCATATCAGCTGTTTCAACCCCGAATGCAATATTTTCTTTAAAAGTCGCATTAAAAAGTATTGGCTGCTGACTCACAATACCCATCAGATTTCTGAGATCCTTCACCTTCAGGTCACGGATATCTGCTCCATCAATCCGGATCTCACCTTTGTCGACATCCATAAACCTTGGAAGAAGGTCGGCAAGTGTGGATTTCCCGGCCCCGGATTTACCTACAATTGCAACGGTCTGGCCTTTACGTATCTTGAGATTTATGTCCTTAAGTATCGGTTCATTATTATAACCATACCATACATCTTTGAACTCGATGGCATCTTTAAACTCATGGACCGGCAGAGCATTTTCTTTTTCCATGATCTTTTCCTCAGCTTCGAGAATCTGATCGATCCTGTCGATTGATGCCATTCCTTTCTGGATGCTGAACCAGGCTGTAGTAATGTTTTTGGCAGGTTGTATAATCTGGGAAAAAACCACCAGGAAGGCAATAAGCTTTTCCTGACCCATATTTCCGACTCCCTTCAGAGCAAGAGTACTGCCAAAATACATCAGTATCATGAGGACAATTGTTGCAAGAAATTCACTTATTGGTGAGGCCAGGTAGGCTTTGCGTGTAATCCTTTTAAAGACTTTGGAATAAAGTTCATTTGTTTCGGAAAACTGCTTCTTCATTTTCTCCTCAGCATTAAAACCCTTCACAATCCGCAATCCGGAAAGAGTCTCCTCTACTACTGAAAGAAGTCTTCCAAGGTATTGCTGGCCCGCAAAGGAGGAAGATCTTAAAGTACGGCTTGCCCTGCCGATAAGCCATCCGCTGACGGGAAGAAGAAGCAGGGCAAAGAGTGCCAGCTGATAGCTGGTAATAAAAAGATATATTACGAAAATAAGAATATACAGCGGGTCGCGGAACAGCATAGTAAGGGATGACATAACAGAGATCTCAATCTCCTGGACATCATTGGAGATCCTGGTCATCACATCTCCCTTTCGTGCATCAGTAAAAAATGATAATGGCAGGCGTAAAACCTTATTGTACATTTTCTTCCTGAGATCTCTTACAGTGCAGGCCCGCATATATGCCATACTGTTATTTGCGAGAAAAATAAATCCATTTTTAAACAGGCTGGCTGTTATCACCACAAGGCAGACAAGCAGAAGCGCTCCTGCTTCTCCATGCTTTTCGATAAAAGCGTACAAAAAATACCGGCCGGCAGACCCGAGATAATCGAGGTTTAGCTGAAACTCCCCCGGAAAAGGGACAGATTCAATCCGGTTAAATAGAATTTTGAGGAATGGTATTACCAGAGTATATGAAATAAGAGCAAAAACAGCACTCAGGATATTGTATAAAATATTCCTGGCAGCTGACCATTTATAAGGCTCAATGTATTTCAGAAGCAGCCGGGCTTTGTTCATAGGTCCCCTAAGGTATTAAAAACCTGTAAAATTAAAAGGAGTGATCCCTTTCAGTTCCGATTTCAGAGTTTCACTAACATCCAGGTTTTCAATAAAGCCCAGGATCGATTCCCTGGTTATTTTCTGGTTTGTGCGGGTAAGGTCCAGAAGAGCTTCATAGGGCTTATGATACCCTTCCCTCCTTAATATAGTCTGCAATGCCTCTGCCACAACCGCCCAGTTATTTTCCAGATCACTGTTTATCTTTTCAGTATTTACCAGAATTTTATTAAGCCCTTTAAGCAGCGAGTTAAACGCAATTATTGTGTGGCCTATCGGCACTCCCGTATTTCTTAGTACTGTTGAGTCGGAAAGGTCGCGCTGGAGCCTCGAAACAGGAAGTTTCACCGAAAGATGACCGAACACGGCATTTGCATAGCCAAGATTCCCCTCCGCGTTTTCAAAATCGATGGGATTTATCTTATGCGGCATTGCTGATGAGCCTATTTCTCCTTTCCTTATTTTCTGCCTGAAATATTCCATTGAAATATATTGCCACATATCGCGTGCCAGATCAATGAGAATAGTATTTATCCGGCGAAGGTTATCAAAAAGTGCTGCAAGATTGTCGTAATGCTCTATCTGGGTTGTCGGGAAAGACCGCTGAAGTCCAAGCACCTCATTTACAAAATTATTGGCAAAAGAGATCCAGTCAATATCAGGGAATGCTACCCTGTGTGCACTAAGATTGCCTGTAGATCCTCCGAACTTGGCAGAAAATGGTATCTGTCCGAAATATTTCGATTGTTCATCTATCCTTGCAATGAAAACGGAGATCTCTTTTCCCAGCCGGGTCGGAGAAGCCGGTTGTCCGTGCGTCCTGGCAAGCATGGGTATGTCTTTCCACTCTTCGGCAAAGCCTGCAAGCATTTCCCTTAATTCAAACAAAAGGGGAAAATAGACTTCTGTCAGTGCATCTTTAAGCGATAAGGGAATAGCCGTATTATTAATATCCTGTGATGTCAATCCAAAATGGATGAACTCTGACCATTTGCCCCATCCCGACTGGAAAAACTTCTCTTTAAGATAATATTCAACAGCTTTTACATCGTGATTCGTGATCTTTTCTGCTTCTTTAATCTTTTCAGCCTCGCTGACATTAAAATCTTCATAGAATGAACGAAGAGTTGTATAATTCTCTTTCCTGAAATTGTACAGCTGGGGAAGAGGAATATCACACAATGCAATGAAATATTCTATTTCCACCATCAGCCGGTACCTGATGAGACCAAACTCGGAAAAATATATATCGAGTCCGCTGACTTTCTGCCTGTATCTTCCGTCAAGAGGAGAAATGGCTGTAAGATTATTTAATTCCATTGATTACCTTTTTGGCTGTAGAATTGTTTTAACTATGTACACAAAAGTACTATTTTAGATGCAGTAAAAAACAAGGAATGGAGAAAATCAGAATTTCAGCGGTAAGGTATGCAAATACTTATCCTTTTATATATGGATTGACTGAGAGCGGTTTTAATGAAAGAGCGATCATTGAGACTGATCATCCTTCTGATTGCGCAGCAAAGCTGATTGAAGGAAGGTCTGATGTGGGGCTGATACCGGTTGCCGCTATCCCGCTGATGAAAGAATCCCATATTATAAGCGATTACTGTATCGGCGCAAATGGCAGGGTAAGAACTGTTCAGATGATGGGTAACAATGAGTTTAAAGATGTCAGGAGAGTGTATCTGGATTACAGGTCCAGGACATCTGTCAACCTTATTAAGGTACTTGCAAGACACTATTGGAACAGGGATTTCATCTGGACAGATACGTCAGAAGGATTTGACTTTGCATCGGTCAGGAATAATGAGGCAGTTGTTCTCATCGGTGATCAGTGCTTTGAATTCGAAAGCCATTACAGTCACAGATGCGATCTTGCAGAGGAATGGAAAAAATATTCCGGCCTGCCGTTCGTTTTTGCCTGCTGGGCCTCAAACAAACTTCTGCCTGCTGATTTTATTGAAGATTTTAATAATGCTCTTTCGTTTGGTGTAAAAAACATTGATCTCGTTACGGAACGATATGGGAAAAGCGGATCAATAACCGGTATGGAACTCAGAAAATACCTGACAGAGAACATCGATTTCTTTTTTGACAATGAGAAAAAAAAGGCTATGGGTTTATTTCTTGATTTATTGAAAAGGACATGACAGCATCTGATCTACAGGATAATTTTATCATCAGGGAATACAGGGAGGATGACTATGATGGAATTGGCCAATTCTGGGACCTGATGGATATGGGCAGTCCTGAGCGGGGAGATACCAGGGAAATTATTGAAAGGACGATAAAAATGGGTGGATCTTTGCTGGTGATGGAAGAAAAAGGGACCGGAAAGATCTCGGGAACTTCCTGGATGACCTTTGACGGACGCAGGATCCTGTTGCATCATTTCGGCATTCTGCCGCAATTCCAGGGAAACGGGCTTTCCAAAATCCTTATGAAGGAATCTTTACAGGTTGTCAGGAGAAAGGGATTTCAGGTCAAACTGGAAGTTCATTCCTCAAACTTCAAAGCAATTAATCTTTATAAGAAATTTGGTTTCAAGCATTTGGGTGAATATAAGGTTTTTATAATCAGGGATATTTCGAATTTGTAACATTCATCTTTTTAAGTTTATTAATTATCATTAACTTTGTAACAGGATGTCAAAACAGAAAAAACATATTAACAAAAATCATGGTATCATGGCAAAAACAATCACATTCAATGAACTCCGGAAGATCAAAGATCAGTTACCCTCCGGTAGTATGAGAAAGATTGCTGATAAACTTGATCTGCATGAAGAAACTGTCAGAAACTACTTCGGAGGAACAAATTTTGAGAAAGGACAGTGTGTTGGTATTCATTTTGAGCAGGGGCCGGGAGGCGGAATAGTGACATTTGATGATACAACGATCCTTGATCTTGCTGAAAGTATGATCAGGGGCTGAACCATATCCCAAAGCCTGTTCAAAAGCAAAAGGCGTGGTCTTTTGCTTTTTTATTTTCATGGGCATGAATCCGGAAGAAAAAATAAGATCAGCAGAATTAAAATATAAACAACTCCTTGAAGATTATTTCACTGCAACCTGGGGGGAAACGGTTCTTTATTCCCACGACATTGATCATCACCGCCGGGTGTGGCATTATGCAAAAGAACTCCTTAAAGAGATAAGTACAGCCGGAGAAGAGCTCGATCCTGATTTACCCGTAAAATTATTGATTGCCAGTTACATTCACGACCTGGGCATGTCAATTGATCCGGGGATCAGGCATGGCATTCTCAGCAGGGAACTTGGCAAATCATTTCTAAAGAAAATTGACCTTTTTGAATCAGAATATTTTGATGTCCTGAATGCAATTGAACATCATGATGACAAGGAATATAAAACATCAGGAAGCACAAATAATCATTTGCTGAGGATACTGTCGGCCGCTGACGATCTTGATGCATTCGGATATGTCGGTATTTACAGGTATATGGAAATTTATCTTGTGAGAGGGATACAGCCGGAAATTGTCGGTTACGAGATTAGAGAGAATGCACTTAAAAGATACCAGAACCTTGCAGCAACATTCGGAAATCATGCAGAGCTGATTGAACGACACAGAAAAAGGTTCCTGCTCCTGGATGATTTTCTTGCAAAGTATAACCGTCAGATCGAGGATTTTCCTTTTAACCAGAAAAACAGCCTGGATTATGTCAATATAATTGATTTTATCACCTGGATGATCCATGATAAAATTCCGCCGTGCAAGATAGAATCAGAGTATTACGGATTTTCGAGTGATCAGGCGATAAATAATTTCATTGGACAGCTGTCATCAGAATTGAAGGAACTGTTAACAACCTGATGAGTTCCTCATAATTATGCATATTCTAGATACAAACCAGCCAGGTGAAGCATTGATCACAGAAAAATACTCAGGAGGCAGCAGCTATATCTGAGGATCTTTGTTTCAGGAAATTCCTGATATAGAATCCTGTAAGGATCAGGATCTCATCTCTTATATATGATGTTATTATGCCGCTAAATGCATTGGAATGATACTTTATCACGGGTCCGTTTTCATTGCTTATACTCCATCTTGATCTCAAAAAATTATCAAATTGCCACCTGTACTCCTTATTCTGGTATAAAATGGTTGATTTTGCCTTCCAGCTTGTGTACTTTATCTGACCGATCGTCATTTCGCCCTGGGCATCAATTATCTGTGTGTCATACTTAAAGAGACCCCTGGTCTCAAATATTATACGTCTTGCATTTAATTCTCCAATGACTTTTCGTGACCAGCCGCCTTTATACAGCTCCCCTTTCAGCATATCGTTCTGGTAAATCTCAAACCTGTTACTGAACATCCTTGTCTTCCAGTTGTATTGAATCTCCATATTGAATCCGGGTGTTATTTATATGTGTCTGAGGGATAAAGTTAATCAATATAGGTGAATCAGATAAGTCTTATTCAGAGGGATTTTGTGATATTTCAACTTTTGTCTTTAAGCCAGGCCACTTTCTGGACCGAGGTATGATCTCTTCCTATAATATCCCTGTAGAGTTCCGGTCTTCGGGCCAGGGTATATCTATAACCGCCTGCCATAGTCAGTTTGTCGGGTGTGATGGTGGCCGGAACAAAACCATCACCCAGTTCCCTGCACTCGGCTATAATATTCCCGAACGGATCGATGATCATCGAACAACCATTTTTCAGCTGGTCATCATCCATCCCAACGGGATTTGAAAACACTGCATAGACGCCATTGTCGTAAGCCCGTGCCGGCAGCCATTTCATCAGCCATTCCCTCCCTTTCGGGCCGTCAAATTCCTTCCTCAGGGAAACCTGATCCTTTTTCCTGTTTTTCCACAGTTCCGGATCGACAAAACCTGCTCCGGGTCTCGGCGATGGAGTGCACATGGTAACGTGGGGCATAAATATGATCTTTGCTCCCAGAAGTGCGGTAGCCCTGACATTTTCAATAACGTTATTGTCATAACATATCAGGATACCGCATGTCCAGCCTTCAAGGTCAAAAACAGTGAAGCTGTCACCGGGTGATATTGCCGGATTTATGAATGGGTGAAGTTTACGGTGTTTTGCTATCAGCCCGTTTTTACCTACACACACATGAGCTTTGTAAATTCTGTCGTTTTTATCTTTTTCAAAAAGGCCGGCAAGAACAACTATGTTATATCTGCCGGCAATTTCCTGAAGTTTCAGTGTACTTTCACCTTCAGGAATGAGCTCAGCGACATCAAGCAACCGGCTTTTTGAGAGATTCCTGGCAAATGTATATCCCGTTACGGAGCATTCATGAAAGGCAATGACATCAGATCCCTCTGCAGCGGCATTCTTTGAAAGCGTTTCTATAACCGACAGATTATATTTCTTATCTCCGCTTTTATTCTCGAACTGGGCGGTGGAAATCTTTAAATTTTTCATTTGTATAAAATTAAAAAGCCGGCATCAAAAATGCCGGCCTTCAAATTAATAATAAATTTACTAATAGCTTTCTCTTTCAACATAATGTGTATGCAGAAGTTCATGAGCTTTATGGCTGTTGGGTTTACCCAGGAAATCCTTGTACAGAGCTATCACATCGGGATTCTCATGCGATTTACGCAGTACCATGTGTTCATCCTCAGAATAAATTGCCATCATGCGGTTTTCCCGTATTTCAGGGCTGGTTGGAATTGGTTGTCCTCCGCCTCCGATGCAACCGCCCGGGCATGCCATAATCTCAACAAAATGGTAAGGTGCTTTTCCCTGTTTAACCCGCTTCATTATCTTATTGGCATTTACAAGTCCGTGGGCAATAGCGACCTTTAGGTCTACACCTTCGAGGAATTTCCATTCATCTGTACATCCTTCAATTTTAATTGTTGCTTCTTTAACTCCATCCAGTCCGCGAACAGGAGTAATATTGAGATTGCTGAAAGGAACTTCCCTGCCTGTAACAATTTCATAGGCTGTTCTTAATGCAGCTTCCATAACACCACCTGTGGCACCAAAGATCACACCGGCACCTGTTGAATCCCCCATAACAGAATCATACGGTGATGGCCTAAGAACTCTGAAGTCTATGCCGGCTTGTTTTATCATAACTGCCAAGTTCCCGTGTGGTAAGAACAAAGTCAATGTCTTTATATCCGCTGGCTCTCATTTCAGGCCGGTCTGCCTCATATTTCTTTGCAGTACACGGCATAACCGATACCGATACTATTTTTGAAGGATCCAGTTTCTTCGATTTTGCGAAGTATGTTTTTGCCAGGGCACCGAACATCTGCTGCGGCGATTTACAGGTTGAAAGGTTTGGCAGGTACTCAGGGTATTTATGCTCAATGAATTTTATCCATCCGGGGGAACAGGATGTGAACATGGGGATTTTCGTTTTCTTATCTCCGTCAACCAGAACTTTCTTAAGCCTTGTGAGCAATTCTGTTCCTTCTTCCATAATTGTCAGGTCGGCTGTAAAGTCGGTATCGAGTACCGAATCAAATCCTAACTGTTTGAGGGCAGTTACCATTTTACCGGTAACCCTTTCGCCCGGATCATAACCCAGGTCTTCACCCAGTGCTACCCTGACAGCCGGAGCGGTTTGTACAACAACATGTTTATCAGGATCATAAATAGCATCCCAGACATTATCAATATATGTTTTTTCGACAAGTGCACCGGTAGGACAACGGTTGACACACTGTCCGCAGTTTGTACATACGACATGGCTCATCGGGCGGTCGTGAAATGAGGATATCTTCTGGTGTGCTCCTTTGTTCGCCACAGCTATTGCCGAAATATACTGCAGTTCAGCACATGTTCTTACACATCTCTGGCAGTGTATACATTTGCTGTCATCTTTTATAAATGAAGGGGAAGATCTGTCGATAGTATACGGATGGTCTTCAACCAGATCAAGAAAGATGGTATCACCAAAAGCAAATTCATTGGCAAGAGCCTGTAGTTCACATTTCGTGTTTTTGTAGCATTTTGTACAGTCAGATCTGTGTTCGGTTAGCAGAAGTTCAACAATATGTTTCCTTGCATTTCTTACTTTAAGTGTGTTTGTATGGATATCCATCCCTTCCGAAACCGGTGTGGCACAGGCAGCTATCAGTGTTCTCGCACCTCTTTGTTCCACGACGCAAACACGACAGTTGCCGGCAACGCACAGATCAGGGTGATTACATAATGTCGGGATACTGATTTTCAGCTTCTGTGCTGCAGCCAGAACAGTAGTTCCTTCAGGTACGGATACGAAATGGTCATTTATATTCAGGTTTATCATAATATTCAGATTTTCATTTAATAAATTAATAGATGATCTCTTCTTTAAAATTTTCCACTATGGTTCTGAAGGCATTGCCGACTGACTGGCCGAGACCGCATTTTGAAGCAACTTTCATCGTATCGGCCAGTTTAACGAGTTCATTAAGATATGTAGATTTAGCTTCACCTTTCTTGACTTTTTCAACACCTTTCAGAAGCTGCTGGCAGCCGACTCTGCATGGAGTGCACTGTCCGCACGACTCTTCAGCAAAAAAATCGAGATAATTATGGAGAACATTATACATTGATCTTGAACTGTTAAAAAGCTTCATGGAACCTCCTGTAGGGACACCTTCGAAACCTATAATTGTGTCGCTGAATTTCTTTCTCGGCACACAGAATCCCGATGCACCTCCTACCTGAACTGCCTTTGTATCACCATCTCCGAACTCATTTACAAACTGCAGGACGGTCATACCCAGTTCAAGTTCAAAGATGCCCGGAGTCGGAGTATCACCTGAAACAGAGAAGACCTTTGAACCCCTCGAATCTTTTGTGCCCAACTGGGTAAATGCTTCAGCTCCGTGCTTAATGATCATCATCACGGTTACCAGTGTCTCGACATTATTTATGGAAGTTGGTTTATAGAAAACACCGGATGCGGTAGGATATGGCGGTTTATTGCGAGGTTCGCCCCTGTCGCCCTGGATCGATTCAAAAAGAGCACTCTCCTCACCGCAGATATAAGCACCGCTGCCCATGCAATACCTGATCTTAAAATCGTATCCGATCTCAGTGATTATTTTATGAAAAGATTCCAGTTCCTTCATTAACTGAGGCAAAAGGAACTTGTATTCACCTCTGAGATATACTATGCCCTGTTTTGCACCAATGGCTCTGGCGGCAATCGCCATACCTCCGTATACCTTATAAGATACCCTGTCAAGAATTTCACGGTCCTTAAAAGTCCCCGGTTCTCCTTCGTCGGCATTGCATACCACATATTTTTCAGAGCTTTTTTCAGCTGCGGTATATTTCCATTTCAGTCCGGTAGGGAATCCGGCACCTCCGCGTCCCTTCAATCCTGATGCGAGCACCTGCTGGATAATCTCATCACCGCTCATCTTAAAGGCCTTAGTCAGGACTTCTTTGGGATTGACTTTTTCGAATATAAGATCTACCTTACTTAATCCTTTATTTTTCATAGTGTTACCGGATTTTTATTTTTGCATATAACCTTTAATTATCTCAACCACCTTTTCAGGTGTAAGCTCAGTGTATGGGATCTCATTGATCAGTATGGCAGGTGCTTTATGACACCAGCCTATACAGTTGGTCTCGATCATGCTGAACATTTTGTCGGAAGTTGTTTCTCCGACCTTTATCTTAAGCATATCTTCCAGAGTCTGGATTATTTCACCTTTACCCTTCATTGAACAGGTGATTGTTTTGCAAATCCTGATTACATATTTCCCTCTCACTTTAGTATCGAGAAAGGTATAGAAAGAAGCTGTGCCATAAACCTCTGCGGCCGAGATCTCGAGTTCTTTTGCTATTTCAACCATTGCCTCATCAGTAAGGTAATTATATCTTGCGACAATACCCTGAAGAATCGGTATCAGACTCTGACGTGCCCGCCCGTGTTTATCGGATAATTCCTTGACCAGATTTTCTGCTTGATACATATCTTATTGGTTTTTAATTTCTTATAAACTAATTTTTTTACAAATTATTTTAAAAAAGCGCCGGTAAAATAATAACAATACTTTTTAAAAAAAACTTATATACGTCATAGTTGCTAATTTAGAATGAAACTAAACAAGGGACAGGAAGTTATGCGGTTATGCAGTCATGCGGTTATGCGGTTATGCGGTTATGCAGTCATGCGTTATGCTTATAAGTTATTCTAGTATCTACTGCTTTACGCTAAACGCTTTACGCTCTTTTCTCAACGTTTACCGATCATTGACTTGCTGAATACCGATTACTGATTACAGAATACCGAATACCATTGAGACCGCTTAACTAATATGTAGACCGGCTTATTCCTTTTTGACCTCAATCTTACTGAGAAGGGTGATATTCTTAATATCGGAATAGCTATACTGGTAAAGGCCATCGTCGCCTATCATTACCAGTACATCCCCGACAGGGATCACATCATATGCATTGATATTGGGATATGTATAGATCAATTTGTTCCCGATAGTTTTAGGATCGGAGGCATCAAAAACCTTCAGACCTGCATTGCCGTCGCAGATAAAGAGCAGATCTCCCTGCTTGCCCAGACCATGAGGATTGGTCATTGCAAATGTAGCCAGCAACGTTGGTGAGCTTATCTTTTTAATATTGACAACATCAAGGCAGTTCACTGTTCCCCCGCATGTAGTACCCGACCGTAAGGTTACATAAGCCAGCGTGTCATCGACGATTACCGGATCACAGCTCCTGGCATGGTTGAAGAAGACCCTTGACGTTGGAACCAGCGGAATTGAAATATCATATATTATCATACCGGTTGTAGTTCCCAGGAACATATTGTCCCCTGAAAGGAACATTGTCTCGATATTCCATCCAGGATAAAAGTCAGTCACCTTGATGGGATTTGTTTTATTTGAGATATCAAATACCTTAAGGGCGTTCTGATCAACAATATAAAGGGCTTTATCCTTGATCCCGAATCTGGCCATCGACCCGCCGAATCCGGTTCCGCTGCCACTTACTCCGGATGAAGCACCTGAAGAATTTGCAGCATCCAGGAACATTATACCGCCTTTATAATAAATTGGCCATGGATAGGGCTCATTATATATTTTTTCTCTTATTGTCTTTACTTCCCATTCGATGACTACACCTCTCTCTTCGTCGACGTAAGCCATTGGATATTCATTGTCAGTGGGTGGTACAGTGTACGGAAGGATATCCCTCACCCTTGCTACCTCATGAATATTATCTATATTCTGGACATCAAGAATTACGAGATCCACAAAGCTGTCGGCATACAGAATATATCCGGAAATGGAGATGTCAACCACACCCGGGAGGGTTACAAATGCTTTTTTAACCGGAGAGGAAGGATCGGTATTATCAAAAACATGAATCCCTTTTAATTCTTCAACAATGAAGATGTAATTATCTTTATAATAGATCTTCCCGGGATTTTCAAGATCGACATTCTGCCTGATTTCCACAGCTTCCCGCAGGTCAGAGTAACTCATATATACAGGTGCATTGCCCTGATATTCCCTGTATGTTGAATCTTCGCAGGAAGAAAATAATATTGTGACTATTGACAATATTGAAATAATTGGAATGATTTTTGTTTTCATTAGGTTTAGATTTAGCTATATATGCTCAATCAAAAATCATGCAAAACTATTAACCTGTAACCTGATTTACTTATGAAAAAAAATCTGATATTACTTATCATGCTGACTACAATAATATTACCGCTGTCAGCACAAAAGACAAAAGATGCACTGTATCTTAAGAACGGAAGTGTTATCTATGGAAAATTATTGGAAATATCTGAGAACAGATATAAAATCCAGACATCTGACGGAAGCCTTTTCAATTATTCATCCGATGAAGTAGACAAATTCTTAAAGGAGTCACCCCGTTTTGAAGGAAGAAAAACAAGCGGCGCCGGTTTTGCCGTTGAAACGGGACTGCTGATCGGTTCACAGAACAGCGAATTTGATGCTCCATTCAGTTTCAACGTAATTTTGAATTACACTACTATGACAAAACATATCCTTGGTATCGGATCGGGAGTTGAGTTCATGGGTTCGACTTTTTCGCCATTGTACCTTGAATATAAACGGCTGCTCAATGAAAAGAAAACCGCTCCGTTCATCTTCTTCAGGAGCGGGGCTCTGATCCATACCGGAGGCAATGATGAGAGTGATCCTTATAACCAGTATTACTATGCAAAGGATTACAAAGGCGGGATCTCCCTGGCTGTTGGAACAGGTATATCATGGGCAAAAGAGGATCTGGAAACATACCTTTCATTTGCCTACCGTTATGCCCAGACAAGCTATAAACAGCAGAATTACAATGATATATTATACACGTATAAAAACTACTACAACCGTCTGGAAATAAAATTCGGATTTAAGTTCTAGGAAATATTTCAGCAAATCCTCGGGAGCTGAACGCCGGAAGGTATGTCAAGTATTCTTTTCCCCCCGCTGGTTGTGTTTAAGATGACACTCCCTTTATGCAGAGCGGTTACTTCACCGATCATAGCTGATTTTTCACCAAGCGGATGAGACCGCAATATTCTCAGGATCTTTTCATATTCATTTTCTCCGGCAACTATCAGTATCTTTCCTTCATTGGCCAGATAAAACGGATCAAAGCCGAGAACTTCACATAATCCCCTGACAGGATCTTCAACAGGAACAGATATTTCATCAACGATCAAACCTGATGAGGAGATCTGCACAAGTTCATAAAGTACTGCAGCAAGTCCACCCCTGGTCAGATCTCTCATAAAGTGAACCTGATGACATTCCGCCAGAACACTTTGAATCATATGGTTCAACGATGCACAGTCGGATACTACAGATGAGCTGAAGCTAAGATTATTGCGGGCACCAAGCACAGCAATGGCATGATTACCCAGAGCGCCACTGACTATCAGCCTGTCGCCCGTTATAATCTTTTTCCCTGTGCTTATGTGCTCAAATCCGGATCTTAAAAATCCTGTTCCGGCTGTGGTTATAAAGAGTTTGTCGCATTTCCCCTTTCCTACTACTTTTGTATCTCCTGTAACGATCCTGACACCTGCCCGGTTTGCTTCTTCCGCCATTGAATCTGAAATGATCTCAAGATCTTTCAGCGGAAATCCTTCCTCAATGATAAAAGACGCGGAGATATACTTTGGAACTGCTCCGGATACCGCAAGATCATTTACGGTGCCGCACACCGCAAGTTTTCCGATATTGCCTCCCGGGAAAAACAATGGATCAACCACATATGAGTCAGTGGTAAATGCCAGTTCAATACCCTGTACCTTTAATACAGCTGAATCGGTCATGGGTTCGGGCATTCCGAACTTCCTGGCAAAAAGGTTCCTGATCAGTTCATGAGCCTGTTTCCCGCCGCTTCCGTGGTTCAATGTGATCAGTTCACTCATCAGGAACGTATTTAAAAAAAGAATTACATGTCCCTTCAGCCGATACCATGCAGGCTCCGACAGGATTTTCGGGAGTGCATGCCTTTCTGAAAAGCGAACAGTCATAAGGTTTCTTTAATCCCCTCAGAATATCACCACAGATGCATGACGGATTATCTCTGTGATGACTTATGGTTACCGGAAGCCTTTTCGCGGCATCGAAATTTTCAAATTCCTTTTTAAGCCGCAGACCACTGTCAGGTATGGTACCGAAGCCTCTCCATTCTGCATCGGTGAATTCAAATACATCCGATAAATGCCGCTGTGCAATTGCATTGCCGGTTAAAGTTACAGCACGGGTATATTGTATCTCAACGACAGGAGACTTCCGGTTGACCTGTCTTAAGAGCATTAAAATCGACTGAAGCAGGTCAGAGGGTTCAAACCCCGCTATGACGCATCCCAGGTCATATTTTTCAGGCAGGAATCCGAAAACACCTGACCCTGTTATGGTTGCCACATGGCCGGGACATATAAAACCATTGAGCCGGATCCCTTCCCTGACGATAGCATCCATAACAGGCGGCATGACTTTGTGGGCCGACAACACCAGAAAATTGTTCAGTCCGGCTTCTTTTGCCTGCTTTACGGTGACAGCTGTACCCGGAGCAGTGGTTTCAAATCCTATACCCGGGAAAATGATCATTTTTTCGGGATTCGACCGGGCAATATTCAATGCTTCCAGTCCCGAAAAGACTATTCTGATATCTGCGCCCTTTGATCTTTCCTTTTCAAGAGAGGAAGAAGATCCCGGAACCCGGATCAGGTCCCCGAAAGTGGCTATTATCACATTCTCCTTTTTTGAGTACGAAACTGCCCTGTCGATGAAGTCAGCTGAAGTAACGCAGACCGGACAGCCGGGACCAGAAATAAGATCTATACCGGGAGGGAGAAGCGAAGGGATGCCAAACCTATGGATCGCCGAGGTATGACCTCCGCACACTTCCATAAACGAATATCTGCCGACAGCAGACTGCCGTATATGATCCGCAAGCTTCATGATCAGATCCCTGTCGCGGTATTCTTCAATGTATTTCATGGAAGCTGTATATTCTCCAGGTCGTTCATCTCTTTCAGAAGCTTTATGGTTTCGAGTGCATCCTCCTCCGAAATCTTCTGGATTGCAAATCCTGCATGAAGAAGGATATAATCCCCTACCCTGACATTTTCGACCATTTGAAGACCTGCCTTAAATAAAGCTCCTCCGATCGAAACGTCGGCCATCTGACCTTCTATCTTTATTATCTGTGCAGGTACACTCAGGCACATAATCCAAATGTTTTTGAGGCAACCACCATCTGGCCCAGTGAAATTCCTCCATCATTGGCCGGGACCTGGTGGTTAGTGAATACTTTAAACCTGTTTTGTGTTAATTCATGAGTTGTTTTTTCGAGCAGATATTTATTCTGAAATACTCCTCCCGACAGCACAACTTTATCAACTGAAGTGTCGTTCCGGATCTTTTCCGATACTTCCAGGATGACCCTTGCCACGGTATTGTGAAATTTTGATGAAATAACCGAAATTTCCGTTACTGGCATGTCGGCCAGTATTGCTTTAAAAGTTTCAGCAAAAACAACACTTGTGCCAAGAGTAAAAGGATAGTACAAATCAGAACCGGTTTCTATTGCTGATTCGAGACGCATCGGAGCCTCTGAATCAAACGTTGAGACGGAACATAATCCTATGAGAGCCGATACGGCATCGAACAGCCTGCCTGCACCTGATGAGAGCGGGCAGTTTACTCCCGTTTGTATCATTTCTTTCACTAAAGACAGCTTCTGCCGGTCAATTGTTCTGAAAACAGGGATAGAATCATAGTCAACACTGTCACCAAAATACCTGAACAAGTATGAAAATGCCATTCTCCATGGTTCTTCCACAACCCTGTCGCCCCCCGGCATAGGAACGTAGTCGAAATGTGTGAACCTTTCAAAGCTCAGGGTATCAGCCAGAAGGAATTCCCCTCCCCATGTATTTCCGTCAGTTCCAAAACCGGTCCCGTCAAGGCTTATGCCAATAACTTTTTCATCCAGACCATGTTCTGCCATGCATGATACGATATGCGCATGATGATGCTGAACTCTGGTAACCGGGATATTATACTCTTTTTCGAGGTAAGAGGCAAAAGTTGTTGAAAAGTAATCAGGATGCAGATCACATGCAAGATATTTGGGCTTAAACCGGAACAGTTCAGAAAAGCGGCCGATAGTCTCTCTATAAAAATCACAGGTCGGTACATTTTTAAGGTCACCAATGTATTGACTCATTATTGCCTGGTAGTTTCTGCCAATGCAAAAGCTGTTCTTTTGTTCAGCACCGACAGCCAGGATCCCTTCCACGTTAAAGTTCAGATCTACGGGCTGCGGAACAAAGCCTCTGGATCTGCGGATGATATTTATATTACCATTTGCAGATCTGATTACAGAATCATCGGTCCTGTTCCTGATCATTCTGTTATAACTTACAATGGAATCAGCAACCTTCATTAACTGTTTTTCAGCAGTTGTATCATCAATGATGATTGGTTCATCCGACAGATTACCGCTCGTGAGAACGACAGCAGGGGTTTCAAGGATCCTGAAAAGCAAATAATGGATGGGCATGTAGGGAAGCAGTGCTCCTATTGTGTCGAGTCCGTTGCTGACTGACCGGGCAAGAGGTGATTTTTGTTTAAGAATGAGAATAGGCCTGCGCCAGGATTTCAGTTCCCTCTCCTCCGATTTATCAACATAACAATATTTGCTTAATCCGGAAAAATCCCCGAACATGACAGCAAATGGTTTGGCATCCCGTTGTTTTCTCATCCTTAACCGGCTTACCGCATCATCATTTAAGGCATCACACATGAGGTGCCATCCGCCCAGACCTTTAATAGCGACAGTACGTCCCGATGAAATAGCTGATGATATCTCCTGCAATATCTTATTAGTGCCGGAAACAACTTTTTCCGGATCTTTATACCGGTATTCAGGTCCGCATACATTACAGGCAACCGGTTGAGCATGGAAACGGCGGTCAAGAATATCATTATATTCAGAGCTGCACTTCCGGCACATCCTGAAATCCTTCATTGTCGTTTCAGGGCGGTCATAAGGCAGTCCCTCAATAATTGTGAACCGCGGACCGCAATTTGTACAGTTTATAAAAGGATAATCAATTCTTCCGGGATCAGATGACATATCAGCAAGGCATTCATCGCATACAGCAATGTCGGGACTTATTTCAGTTATCTGATCATCTGTTGCTTTGCTCCCGGTAATACTGAACCGGTCATAACCTGAAACCAGTTTCGGGATCAATTCGATCGATTTTATCCTCGAAGCCGGAGGGGCATATTCCAGAATTTCACTTCTGAATCTGTTGATAGTATCCGGATCACCCTGTACAATTACCAGCACTCCGTTAGTCCTGTTATCGACTTCACCAAAAAGACCATGTTTAACAGCAAGCCTGCAGATAAAAGGACGGAATCCGACACCCTGAACCAGTCCCCTGATCATTATTTCATATCCTTGTATGATAATTCTATGTTTTTAAGGTGTCAGCATTTATCAGTTTATGGACATAATAAATCACACTTTCAAGTTCATCGCACAGGTTAACATTATTAATTACAACTTCAGGCGGCACTTTCAGCAGTACCGGGGCAAAGTTCACAATTCCTTTTATGCCCGTTCTTACCAGTTCGTCGGCGACCTCCTGGGCTGAGATTTCCGGGACTGCCAGTATTGCGACCTTCACACCAAACCGGTCAATGATCTCCTTAAAGCGGTTCATCGAATAAACAGGGATATCCGACCTTATCTTCTGCTTGAAAGGATCAATATCAAAAGTTGCGACAACATTCATATTCCGCTGAACAAACCTGCTGTACTTCGATAAGGCGAGTCCGAGGTTTCCCATTCCGATCAGCACAATGTTGTGGTCCCTGTTACGGTGAAAGATGTTTTCCATCACCCCGAGCAGATCATTCACATCATAGCCTCCGCGTTTATTCCCTTTTATCCCGAATTCGGAAAAGTCTTTCCTGACCTGGTCAGATGTAACTCCTGTTTCATTGGCCAGAGTGTAGGAAAAGATCTTTTCGACACCCATCATCCTGAGTCTGACCAGACAAGCCCTGTAAAGGAATATCCTTTTTAAGCTGTTCTTAATAACATATTTTGTGATTTGTTTCACATCAAATATTATCAAAATAGTTTATCCGCCAATTTAATTATTTTTTTTCTTAAGAAGAAAAAAAATATATATGATTGAAAATAAGTTTTTTATGTTTCAAGGGATACTTTCTTATTCAAAAAGTGATAAGTTTTTATTGATATTTAATTCCATTGAATATATTTTTATATGTGAAACTTCTCACATAAATGCAATATTTAAGCATCAGGAAAGAAGAATGGGATAAAGCGGTTGAGCAACTGTTGTTATCCTATACCATTTTCGCGGCGATCAACAACGAATTTGGTATTGATTATGAAATTATCAGCCCTTTAAATATCGGTAAGATCTCTTACAATACACCAAAACCAGCAACCCCGCTTAAATCTCTCTTCCTTCCCGTAAAGGAAAATGTGACATCTGATCCATCGCTTAAAAAACAGCGGATCATTATAGGTTCACCTAATTGCGATATCCAGGGATTAAAGATCCTGGATGAGATCTACCTTGACAAGGATTTCAATGATACCTTCTACAGGGAAAAGCGGGAGAACACCATTCTGATCTCCTTCGATTGCTTCGGCAAGCAGGAGCACTGCCATTGTTCTGCATACAATATCAGACCGTGGGCGACGGATGGTGCGGACCTGTCTGTCATACTGATCGATAATCTGATAGTTTTACGGATCATTACCCCCAGAGGGACAGATTTCATCAGTCAGTTTTCGCTGGTACAGGCTCTCAATGATGAAAATATTATTTCTGCCATTGACAAAGGACATACTGCGACCGAATCGTTGCTTCATGAATCGAACAAAGGGCTTCCCGATTACCAGGCAACGGGCAGAATTGTCAGGGAAGCTGATAAAGAGATCTGGAAGAAATATTCTGCAAGTTGTGTCTCCTGCGGTGCATGCACTACTATCTGTCCGACCTGCACCTGTTTCCTTCTGATTGATAAGCCGGGTTTTGAAAAAGTCAAACAGCTGGATGCATGCCAGTATCCCGGATTTGAAAGGGTTGCAGGAGGAGAAGATCTGCTTTATGAACTGCCCATCAGGTTCAGGAACAGGTATATGTGCAAGTATGTCTGGAAACCTCAGAAATTCAACTCTTTAGCCTGTACAGGATGCGGCAGGTGCATTGAAGCATGCATCGGAAAAATAAACAAGAATGAATTATTCATGGAATTGGCAACTTAGCCGGTCATGACTGATGTAAAGAACATATACAAGCCACTTAAGGCAAAACTGACAGAAGTTATTGATGAATCACCTCTGATCAAGACTTTTGTTCTGGTGCCTGAAGAAAAATTCTCATTTGGCACCGGGCAATTTATTGAGTTATCAGTTGATGGTATCGGGGAGGCTCCATTCACTCCCTCTTCATCACCCCATATTAGTGATAAGCTCGAAGTTACAGTTATGAGAACCGGCTATGTAACGGAAATTATGCATAATCTGAAACCAGGTGCTTTCATGGGTATAAGAGGTCCCTTTGGCAGGGGTTACCCGGTCGAAAGATTCTTCGGAAAAGAAGTGATAATACTTGGAGGCGGCTGCGGACTTGCACCAATACGATCGCTCTTATATGCACTGGAGCATATTAAAGACAAACTTGAAAAAGTAATTCTATGCTACGGATCCAAAACTCCTGCCGACTGTGTTTATAAACCGCTGTTTACAAGGCTTAATAAAATTGAAAAATTTGAAGCTTACCGTACAGTGGACAGGCCGGATGAAGGATGGGATGGTTCGGTAGGTGTTGTAACCACTCTTCTAAATAAGATCAGGATTAACCTGAAGAATTCTGTGGCAGTTGTTTGCGGACCGCCCATTATGATGAAATTCGGAACTATCAGGCTCCTTGAAATGGGATATAAAGATGAACAGATATACCTTTCGATGGAAAAGAATATGTCGTGCGGGCTGGGTAAATGCGGGCACTGTATGATGGGTGAGTTTTTTGTGTGTAAAGACGGACCGGTATTTACCTATAATGAAATAAAGGACACACCGGATATCTGGAAATAGGAACCTGTAAAAAATAAGAATACCTGTAAAATGGCTCAAAAGATACTTCTGGATATGATTAAACTGCGATCAGTTATGACTGAAAATTCAGCCATGACAATTCCGGAGTCCTATTTCTATGAGTCGCCCAATTCAAATGGATTTAAAACCATAAGAGAACTGGCCACATTCAGATTTACATGCAGGAAGTGCGAAGATGCTCCCTGCATAAGCGTTTGTCCGGCTGATGCACTTGAAAAAGATAAAGAGGGGATCGTCACCCGTCATACGAATCTCTGTATCTCCTGTAAATCATGTGTCACAATCTGTCCATTCGGAACAATGATGACAGATTTTTTCAAACATCACCGCAACAAAGATCTTTTTTATGATCTGAATGACAGCAAAGAGCTTGAACTGTTCATCAAGGCCTGTCCGCCGGGTGTGGTTACTATCACTGAATCGGACGAATCGCCTTCTGAAAACATTTACAAGCTTAACGACAGGGTACTTGTCAGGGAATATCTTTATACAACCGAAAAACCATAAATAACAGAGTATGGCAGTAAATCTCTTTTACTTTCTTGTCTTTCCCGGTTTGCTTTTTGCCGCTACTGCCGGCGCATTTCTTTCATGGTTCGACAGGAAAATAACTGCCAGGGTACAGTTCCGGAAAGGCCCTCCCCTTCTGCAGCCTTTTTATGATTTTTTCAAATTACTGCTGGTAAAGGAAACTATTCTTCCCAGGAACGGATCACCGGTACTTTTTCTGCTGGCACCCATATTTTCAGTTTTCGGTGCTACGATGGCAGGGGTTTTTATACTCCTCCCCCTGTTTAATATTACCACCGGATTCAGAGGCGACCTTCTGGTTATTTTTTACCTTCTGACAATACCTTCATTCTCTTATATAATCGGATCGCTTGCATCTGGCAATCCGCTTGCTGCTGTCGGCGGCTCGAGGGAGATGAAGCTGATCCTGAGCTACGAGCTGACATTCCTGCTTGTTATTGCCGGAGTGATCATGAAATGCGGTCAGCAGTTTGACCTTAATAATATTATCCGGACCCAACAGGCCGCATCACCGTTTATCGGCAGTGTTTCAGGTGTCCTGCTGTTCATAGTCGGGATATTCTGTATCCAGGCGAAACTGGCGCTTGTTCCTTTCGATATGCCCGAAGCCGAAACAGAAATAACCGAGGGTATTTTTATTGAATATTCGGGGGCTGCCTATGCACTGATCAAGCTGACAAAATATATCATGCTTTTTGTATTGCCGTCTTTCCTTATTGCGCTGTTACTGGGTGGTTTCAGGCTGGATGGGATCCATATCCTCTGGAGTATTTTGAAAATAACAGGAATTGTACTGCTTCTTACTCTTATAAGGAATACAAATCCCAGGATAAGGATAAAGCAGGCAGTTAATTTCTTCCTTATATGGATGAACCTGATTGCGGTTATTGCAATCGTTTTGATAGTGTTTGGATATTGATTTGATATTATTTTGATTTTATAATACTTAAAATCGTGGGATTTAAAAGTTATTGCTTCAAAAAGTCACTCTGGGTTTTTCACTTTGGTGGAGCTTCATGCAATAATTGCGATATTGAGATCCTCGATTGCCTTACGCCGCGGCACGACCTCGAACGCTTTGGAATCCTGCTTGTCGGCAGTATAAGGCATGCTGATGTATTGCTGGTGAACGGATCAATTAATAATCACGATAAAGAAAGACTTATTGAGATATATAAGCAGGCTCCCAAACCTATCCTGGTGGTAGCTATCGGAGCCTGCGGATGCACCGGAGGTATTTTTGCCGAAAGTCTGACTTTTGCTGGTCCGGTGGATAAGGTTATTCCTGTTGACGCCTATATTCCGGGATGTCCGCCAAAACCGGAGGCAATCATTGCAGGAATTGTGAAGCTGGTGCAGAAGGCATAGTAGAGGTGTGAGGCGTGAGGCGTGAGAGCGTGAGGCGTGGGACGGACGATAAAGCTGAAGGGGGCAGGGGGAGTAAGAAAGAACAAAAGACAAGCAAAGACAAAAGTCAAAGATAAAAGTACAAGATTAGAGGGATAAGATAAATGGAGAACGACCCGATCATAGAAAAACTGAAGGAAGAATTCAAGCCGGATATTATTGAGGTAACGGTAAAGAATCAGAAGCGCGTTACTGTTACAATAAGGCCCGCAGCGATCCTTAATGTTGCCGGATATCTTTACAAATCAGCAGGATTCAGGTTTATAATTGCATCGGCTGTTCATACCAGGAGAGGTTTTGAGATACACTATCATTTCAGCAGGGATTCTGCCGGGCTGATACTTAATCTGCATGTCATCCTCGACAGGAATAATCCGGAGATCGAATCGCTTTCCAACATGTTCAACGCTACAAACTGGATCGAAAGGGAGATGCATGAGCTTTTTGGCATAAATTTCCTCAATCATCCAAACCAGGAGAAATTGATCTCTGAAGGGAACTGGGCAGAAGGAGTATACCCATATCGTAAAGAATTTAAGTCAGTTACAGAGGATAAAAAATGAGCAGAAAGACACTGATACCGATCGGACCTTATCATCCCCTGCAGGAAGAGCCTGAATTGTTCAAGCTTTACTGTGACGGTGAGATCGTAAAAGATATCCAATGGGTTACAGGCTATAATCACCGGAGCATAGAAAAGTTAAGTGAATCAAAAACTTACGAACAGGTATTCTTTCTTGTGGAACGCATCTGCGGTATCTGCTCCAGTTCTCATCCCTTTGCTTTTGCAAACGCAGTCGAAGAAATAATAGGAATTGAAGTTACCGACAGGGCAAAATATATAAGGTCAATTATCGGGGAGCTTGAGCGGATACACAGTCATCTGCTCTGGGTTGGCCTGGCCGGTCATTTCCTTGGATATAATACCGTGTTCATGTGGGCATGGAAGTACCGCGAGCCAGTCCTCGACCTGTTTGAAATGATCTCAGGTAACAGGAACAGCTATGCAATGTTTAAGGTCGGGGGTGTGCGAAGGGATATAGAATCACATAAAATTGCGGCCATTCGGAAGATCATGAGCGATGTTAAACACAAGACTGATCTTCTTACAGGTGCAGTTATGGACGATCCGGTTATTCACGCCAGGACAAAAGGGGTAGGCGTACTTACAAAACAGGATGTGATTGATTATGCTGCCGTAGGTCCGACTGCCAGAGCATCGGGAGTGGCAATTGATGTCAGGAAAGATGATCCTTATGCTGCTTACCCTCTCGTCAACTGGAAAGTAATAACAGCAGAGGAAGGTGATGTATTTGCAAAAGCCCAGGTGAGGTTGCTTGAAATGTACGAATCCATTTCAATAATTGAACAGTGCCTTAACGGCCTTGAAAAGACGAAAGAGGGTGATATTACTGTTAAGATCAATGAGATTCCTGAAGGAACAGGTAATGGCCGCGCTGAAGCTCCCAGGGGTGAAGTTTTCCATTTTGTCGTGTCGGATGGTTCAAATTCACCTGCGAGACACAAGATCAGAGCCCCAAGCTATGTCAATATTGCCACTTTTAAGAAATCCTGCATAGGCCAGACAATCTCTGATGCAACGATAACCCTTGCAGGAGTGGATCCATGTTATTGCTGTACAGAAAGGATGGCTGTTGTTTATGATGCCAATTCAGGTAAAAGGATAATGAATGCCAGAGAGCTGATTGACAGATCAATATCACGGTCACTTGATTTAAGGAAAGAGAT